>CAKRFY010000033.1 GCA_934320895.1 uncultured Lachnospiraceae bacterium
ACTTGGAATGATGAAAGAGCTTACTTTTGGCAATGAGGAAACAAAAAATGCAGTGAACGAGCTTATCAAAGTGCTTGGGGAGGTGTGATTATGGCGAAAAAACCGAATATTAGGTTCGCAGGGTTTGAGGACGATTGGGAACAGCGTAAGCTGGGGAAGATAATGGTTAGTTTGCAGAATAATACACTTTCGAGAGCTAACTTATCGAATGAAACAGGGATTGCAAAGAATGTTCATTATGGTGATGTGCTTATCAAGTTTGGAGAAGTTTTAGATGTAAGCGAAGAGAGCCTTCCGATGATTTCGGATGAAGGTGTACTGACTAAATATAAAGCTTCATTTTTGCAGAATGGAGATGTAATTGTTGCAGACACAGCAGAGGATTCAACTGTTGGAAAATGCTGTGAAATAGCTGGATTGAATGATGAAGTTGTGTTGTCTGGATTACATACTATTCCATATAGACCTATAGAAAAATTTGCTTCTGGATATTTGGGATATTATCTAAATTCCAGTGCTTTTCATAAACAGTTGATACCTTTAATGCAGGGAATTAAAGTTACATCAATTTCAAAATCTGCTATGCAGGATACAGATATTGTTTATCCTAAATCATTGGAAGAGCAGGGCAAAATTGGCAACTTTTTTCAGTTCATAGACCACCTTATCACTCTTCATCAGCGAAAGTGTGACGAGTTGAAAAAAGTAAAAAAATTTATGCTTCAAAAAATGTTTCCGAAAAAAGGAGAGAAAAATCCGGAAATCAGATTTGATGGATTTACGAACGATTGGGAACAGCGTAAGTTGTCGGACATAGCAGATGTTAGGGATGGGACACATGCCTCTCCGAAGTATATTAGCGAAGGACATCCGCTTGTGACATCGAAAAATGTTAAAGATGGTTTCGTGAATTATGATGATATTCAATATATATCAGATGAGGATTTTGATGAGATAAATAAGCGCTCAAAAGTGGATGTTAATGATATTCTTATGGGCATGATTGGAACTATTGGAAATATAGCTTTAATCCGTAAAGAGCCTGATTTTGCGATAAAAAATGTTGCTTTGATCAAGGATACCAAGAAGATTAATTACTTGTACCTTTATCATTTTTTACAATCCAATAGCACGACAAAGCAACTTACTAATTCGATGGATGGCGGTACACAAAAATTTATTGCATTAGGTAATATAAGGAACCTTGATGTCGATATCCCAAGTAATGAAGAACAGGCAAAGTTGGGACAGTATTTTGAGAACCTCGAACACCTCATCACTCTTCATCAACGAAAGTGCGAAGAATTAAAAAATGTCAAAAAATATATGTTACAAAATATGTTTGCAAAATGAGAGTGATAAAAGTAACGGAAGTAATTAGTGCATTATTTTGAATTGTAATACAGAAAGTGAGGTAAAATCATGGAGATAATTTGTTTTCACAATCCTGATGAGGAAAATGGTTATTTAAGTAATTGGTTTCATTCAGATTTTTCTATTGATAGAATTGAATTTTCATCGATGGAGCAGTACATGATGTATAAAAAAGCTGTTTGTTTTTCTGATAAAAAAATAGCAGAAGAAATTCTTTCAATAAATGATGTTGCAGAAATTAAAAGATTAGGACGGCAGATTTCAAATTATAATGATAATATTTGGAATGGAATGAGACAGATTATTGTGTATGAGGGACTTTTGGCAAAATTTTCTCAGAATTATTCACTTAAAAAGATGTTAAAAAACACAGGTGATACAATGCTGGCGGAATGTGCCGTAAGAGACAAAATATGGGGGATAGGATTGTCTATGAGCGACCCTAAAAGATTAAATATTGACGAGTGGAGAGGTCAAAATCTGCTTGGATATGCACTGATGCAGGTTAGGGAGAAATTATAGTAGAATGAAAAGCAGGAAACTCTTAATCTATATTAGGGTATAAATGTTTTCACGGAGAGGAGCATTTTTATGACTGAAAAGATTGGAATAGGAATACAAGAATTTGATGAAATCAGAGAGGGTAAATGTTTTTACATAGATAAGACATATTTTATTCGTGAATGGTGGGAGAGCAAAGATAAGGCAACACTTATTTTCCGTCCGAGACGATTTGGGAAAACTCTTAATATGAGTATGCTTAAACAGTTTTTTTCAGTGGATTATAAAGATAGAGAGGATTTATTTGAGGGACTTTCAATATGGGAGGAAAAAGAGTACAGGCAGTTGCAGGGAACATATCCTGTGATTAGTCTGTCATTTGCGAATATAAAAGAAAAAAATTTTCCGATGACAAGAAAGAAAATATGTCAACTGATTACAAAACTTTATGAAGAATATTCATTTCTTTTGTTTGCCGGTTTTCTGGGCGAGGCGGATAAAAGATATTTTAGGCGGGTCTCGGAAAATATGGATGACAGTGATGCTTCTTTGTCTTTGTATCAGTTATCAGACTACTTGTATCGTTATTATGGTAAAAAAGTAATAATTCTTCTTGATGAATATGATACGCCTATGCAGGAGGCCTATGTAAATGGATTTTGGGATGAGTTGGCTTCATTTACAAGAAGTCTGTTTAATTCTACATTTAAAACTAATCCATATCTTGAAAGAGCGATAATGACAGGAATAACAAGAGTGAGTAAGGAGTCGGTTTTTTCTGATTTAAACAATCTTGAGGTGGTTACAACAACATCAAACAAATATATGACGGCTTTTGGTTTTACTGAGGAAGAAGTATTTAATTCGCTTGAAAAATTTGGATATGGGGATAAAAAAGAAGAAATTAAAAAATGGTATGATGGATTTGTGTTTGGAAAAATAGCAGATATTTATAATCCGTGGTCTATTTTAAACTTTCTGGATAAAGGAAAGATAGATACATATTGGGCAAATACCAGTAGTAATGGATTGGTAAGTAAACTTGTAAGAGAAGGAGATGCAGATTTAAAATCCGTTTTTGAAGAATTGTTAAAAGGCAAAAATATATTGTGTCCTATTGATGAGCAGATAGTATATAATCAACTGGATGATGATTCGGAAGCAGTCTGGAGTCTTTTGCTAGCAAGTGGTTATTTGAAAGTAGTTTCTATTGAAAAAAAAGTAGTTGGAAAGAGACAACTGTATGAACTTTCACTGACAAATATGGAAGTCCTGGATATGTTTTATGATATGGTGAGAGGTTGGTTCAAAAAGTCAGCAGGAAACTATAATGCGTTTGTAAAAGCATTGTTAATTAATGATGTTGAAGCAATGAATGAGTATATGAATGTGATTTCTGAGGAAGTATTCAGCAATTTTGATGTTGGAACAAAACCTTCAAAATTACAGCCGGAGAGATTTTACCATGGGTTTGTATTGGGGCTGCTTGTTGATTTGGCAGAGGACTATATTGTGACTTCAAATCGTGAGAGTGGTTTTGGGCGGTATGATGTAATGATAGAGCCAAAAGATAGGAGTAAAGAGGCTTTTATTTTGGAGTTTAAAGTCTATAATCCAAAAAAGGAAGACTCTCTGGAAGAAACTGTAGAAAATGCTCTTATACAGATTGAAGAAAAGCAGTATGAGACAAATCTGAGTGCAAAAGGAATACCAATAGATAATATTAAAAAGTATGGTTTCGCATTTAAGGGCAAAAAGGTTCTGATAGGGTGCAGGGGTTAAATAAGGATGAGATACTTTAACTTGGGAACAGCGTAAGCTGGGGGAGGTATGTGTAAGAGTAACCAGAAAAAACAAGAATAATGAATCTGATTTGCCACTTACAATAGCATCACAATATGGCTTGATTGACCAGAGAGACTTTTTTAATAAAGTTATTGCAGCCAAAGATATGAGTAATTATTACCTTTTGAAAAAAGGTGAATTTGCATATAATAAAAGTTATTCTAAAGGATTTGATTATGGTTCGATTAAGCGGTTAAATGTTTATGAACAGGGCTGTTTATCGACATTGTATATTTGTTTTTCTATTGAAACGGATGAAGTTGATTCAGACTATTTGGAGTGTTTTTTTGACACATTAAGTTGGTATCATGATGTGCCTGCAATATGTGCTGAGGGAGCAAGAAATCATGGTCTATTAAATGTAGATGTAAAAGCTTTTTTTAAAGATGTTAATATTGAGATGCCATCGCAAATTCAGGAACAAAGAAAAATATCGGTGTTTATCAATACCCTCGACCACCTCATCACACTTCATCAGTGTAAGTGTAAAAGTTGTAAAAAGTATTATAAATGCACAAGAAAATTAAAATGATTGGTATCTTATTGAAGAAAAATTTATATTTGTTATAATAAATATAAGAGTAACAGACAATAAATTTTATTTGTAAAGGTTGTATCTATTATGTTGGCTATGTATGATGAGAAAGAAATATTGCGTGAGTATATAGAGTATGAAAAATATCATGCAGCAAAAAAAGCAGAAAAATTGGGTGAGAGAAATGGCGAAAAAAAGAATGCAATAAAAATGATAAAAGCAGGGAAGTTATCAATAGAGGATATACCGCAGTTTTTTACAAGTCTGACACCAGAGGATATAAAAGAAATAGAAAATGAGTTGATGCAGACAGTGTAATATATATGAGGTGTAAAATAAGGCTGTGTTTTACAGATTTATATTTGCTAAAGCACAGCTTTTATTGAATAGGAAAATGCTCGCAGTGTAGTGTTACACCACTAAGAATTGCTTTAGCAATTCTTGCAGAGTAAAACGCTGGTTTTGATTTTTTATTTGGAAATAAGATTTTTTGATATATTAAAATACGAGAGGAAGAAGTTATGGCGGAATTAGAGGCGGTTATAGAAAAACGATTGATCGAGCAGCTTTGCACGGGAGAGTCTCAGTGGACATATAGGCCGGATATAAGAACGGAAGAACAGTTATGGGACAATTTCAAATATATATTAGAACAGAATAATAAGGCTAAATTAAATGATGAACCGCTTAGTGATTCTGAGTTTGCGAAGATAAAAAATGATCTTTCTCATGCCTCCTTTTATGATGCTGCCAAATGGCTTGTGGGTGAGAATGGAAAGGTTTATGTTCATGTTCAGCGTGGTAATGATGTATTGCATCTGCTCGTTATGAATAATGAACATGTTGCCGGTGGAACAAGTGTGTACGAGGTGATAAATCAGTATCAGGCATTTGCAGCGGATGATGAAGAAACAAGGGATAGAAGATTTGATGTGACTTTACTTATAAATGGAATCCCTATGATTCATATTGAGTTAAAAAATAAAAATCATGCTTATATGGATGGATTTCGCCAGATTAAAAAGTATATTAGTGAAGGTAAGTTTCATGGAATTTATTCTAATATCCAGATGTTTGTTGTTAGTAATGCAGTAGATACTAAATATTTTTCAGCGGCAAGAGACACAGAATTAAATAAAAAGTTTATAACAGGATGGATTGATGAAAAGAATGTGCCAGTGTGTGATTATCTGGATTTTGCAAGTTCGGTGTTAAAAATTCCAGCAGCACATGAGATGGTGACAAAATATACGGTACTTGATAATGATAAACAGAAACTTCTTATTCTCAGACCTTATCAGATTCATGCAATAAGGGCGATGCGTGATGCATCAAAGAATGGAATTTCAGGTTTTATATGGCATACTACAGGTTCAGGAAAAACCATGACTTCATATAAAGCGACCAGAAATCTTTTGATGGATATTCCTTCGATTGAAAAAACAATATTTCTCATTGACAGAAAAGACCTTGATATGCAGACAAAGATGGCTTTTCAGTCTTATGCGGATAATGACACGATTGATGTTGACGACACAGAGTATGTAGATACGCTTATAAAGAAATTGTCAGATGGAAACCGTCAGATGATAGTGACTACAAGACAGAAGATGCAGACTATGGTTAATAAGCGTTTGAAAGAGGGAACAAAAGAGTATGAGAGGATAAAAAAATTAAAGGTTGCCTTTGTGGTAGATGAATGTCATCGTGCAGTTACGCCTGAAACTAAAAGGATTTTAGAACGATTTTTTGTAAATTCCCTGTGGTATGGTTTTACGGGAACTCCTATTTTTAAAGAGAATGGCTATGAGAGAAAAGGAGATCTTCCGCAGACTACAGAAGAGTTGTACGGAAAGCTTCTTCACAGTTATACGATCAAAGAGGCTATACATGATGAAGCTGTACTTGGATTTATGGTTGAAACTCTTGGATATAAGGATAGAGATGTCGATGAATCCGTGTATGAGGATAAAAAGCACATGAGAAGTGTACTTAATGTTATATTGAACCAATCATATACAAAGTTTGGTATGGAAAGGGGAAAAGGCAGAAGCTATGAGGCAATATTGACTGTAAAGTCAATTGCTATAGCTCAAAAGTATTATGATCTGCTTAACGAAATCAAGCAGGGAAAAGATGAATTAAAAATATGTGAAAAAGTAAAAAAAGCATTACCAGATTTTCCTAAATTTGCAATTACATATTCAGTGTCCGAAAATGAAGAATCATCAAAAGTAAATCAGGATAAGATGCAAAAATCACTTGATGATTATAATCAAATGTTTGGAACAAGTTTTAAGGTTGAGGGTATTAGTGCATATAATGCAAACCTTAATGACCGTCTTGCGAGAAAGGAAAAGAGGTATTTGGAGAGAAGTCAGCAGCTTGACCTTGTAATAGTTGTCAACAGACTTCTTACCGGATTTGATGCACCATGTCTGTCAACAATTTTTATTGACAGACAGCCTATGAAACCCCAGGAGATTATACAGGCTTTTTCAAGAACAAACAGACTTTTTGATGATACGAAGCAATATGGACAGGTTGTTACATTTCAGTCGCCAAATGAATTTAAAGAGGCGATTGATCATGCACTAAAGATGTATTCGCTTGGAGGCGATGGAGAGACTCTTGCTGAGGATTTAGAGGATGTTAAAAAGTCATTTTCAATTTCAATAAAGGCTATTCATGGCCTGGCAAGGAAACCTGAGGATATAGCTTTATTATCTAAAAAACAGAAAAAATCATTTGTCAAACTGTTTCGTGATCTGGATCATGATTTTGCTCATTTAAAAGCATTTTCTTCATATGATGATAAAATGTTGTCAGATTTTGAGTTTTCAGAAGATGAATATGAAGATTATGCGGCAATGTATAAAAATGTGATGGAAGAGCTTAGAAACACTGATGATGGCGAAGAAGATGATGATGATGTGGTATTAGATGATTATGATCTGGTAGCATACAATAAACTTCGTATTGATTTTGATTATATTATGGAATTATTGCAGGGGGTTATAGAGTCAATCAATCAAAACAAAGATGGTTTTACGCAGTCAGATTTTGAAACTAAGATAAGCGAGATAAGAGAAATGGTTGACGAATTTTCTAAGGATAACTTAAAAATTGGTGAAATGCTGCATCTGCTTATTACTGATATTGAAAATGACAGGGAAAAATATCTGGGGCAGGATGTATCTGTGATTTTCAATAAAATGCGTTCAGATGTTATTGACAAGGAGATTGATGATTTTACAAATAGGTGGTTTTTAAACAGGGAAGATGTAAAATTCGGGGCATACCATTATAAAAACGGAAAGCCGGAGAATGAAAGTGTTTTAAAAGAAAATGCACAGTATACAACATACAGGGAAACAGTTGAAGATCCAATATCGCCAAAGTTTAAATTTAATAAAACGATGATTAAAGAGTTCAGCGACGATTTGATGGACAAAATTTTTCCGCTACTTAAATAAGTTTAACATTTTGACTAACAGTTCAGCCTAAAAAGATAATTGGCAATCGCTGAGCGTGCTCATTGTATTGTCAATTATCTTTTTATAGTGCAAGTAAGTTTATTTAGGTCGATTATCAATAGAAAGAAGTACACGCTGTTTTATTCTAATATAAGTGTTCACGTACCATATGTCATTACAATTTTTGGATATATCTGTAAAAAAATGGTTGCAATCTGAAAACGGTTGTGCTATACTGCAAAGCATGACGAAGGTGTCTAAAGCTTGAAAAAGCTCTAGGCATCTTTTTGTTTTTTAAAAAACTTTTAATAGTCGTTTTATTTGCCGGCAGAAACGGCTGTGTACTTTGGGAATACTGTTGTTTTCTAAAAATGATATTTGGAAAATTTGAAATGTGGAAGAGAGGTAACTTTTATGAATTCAGGTGATACAGCGTTTATGCTGATTAGTACGGCATTTGTGTTTTTTATGACGCCAGGGCTGGCATTTTTTTACGGGGGTCTTGTAAGAAGAAAAAATGTATGTAATACAATGATGGCATGTGTTTCTATTATGGGACTTTCAGTTGTTATGTGGGCGTTGTTTGGATATTCGCTTGCTTTTGGCGGAAATCATGGGGGAATCATAGGGGATTTTAGATGGATAGGTTTAAATCATGTAGGAATGAAGCCAGGACCATATGCGGACACGATACCGCATCTTGTGTTCTGTGCATTTCAGATGATGTTTGCAATGATAACACCTGCACTTATCACAGGTTCACTTGTTGGAAGAATGAAATTTAGAGCATTATTTATATTTGTTGCAATATGGTCTGTTATCGTATATTATCCAATGGCTCATATGGTATGGGGCGAAGGTGGATTTCTTGCTGCAATAGGTTCTGTTGATTTTGCGGGTGGAGATGTAGTTCATATAAGTTCAGGTGTCAGTGCACTTGTACTTGCGATTATTCTTGGAAGACGACGCGGTTATGAAGTTACTACATATCGTATTCACAATATACCATTTGTCGTGCTTGGAGCATCACTTCTCTGGTTTGGATGGTTTGGTTTTAATGCTGGAAGTTCACTTAAAGCAGATGGACTTGCAGCTCATGCATTTATGACATCAGGAATATCAGCAGCTTCAGCACTTCTGTCATGGATGCTTATTGATACTGTTATCAGTAAAAAGACAACACTTGTCGGTGCGTCAACAGGTCTTGTTGTTGGTCTTGTGGCAATCACACCGGGGGCAGGATTTGTACCAATCTGGGCATCATTTATTATCGGTGCACTTGTAAGTCCGATATGTTATTTTGGAGTAGCTCTTATTAAGAAAAAACTTAAAATAGATGATGCACTCGATGCTTTTGGCTGTCACGGTATCGGTGGTATCTGGGGAGGAATTGCAACTGGTATATTTACGCAGAAATCAATAAACAGTACTGCAAAATGGGATGGTCTTATATTTGGCGATTATCACTTGTTTGTTGCACAGATAGTTGGTATTCTTGTAACAGCGGCAGTTGCAATTGTTGGTACACTGATATGTGTTGCAATCGTGAAATTATTTACACCACTTCGTGTTAATAAGCGTGAGGAACAGCTTGGGCTTGATATTTCACAGCATGGAGAGAGTGCATATCCAAGTTTCAACGGACTTGACCAGTAGGAAAAAGGGGATATGGTGTGAAAAATAAAATTTTTCACACCCAGGATTTGTGTCTGCGCACACTTGACACAAATCTTATGTGTGAAATATATTATATTTCACACTATGCACAAAAACGTGTGCAGAAATGAGGATTTATATGATGATCAAGATAGATGCTTTTATAAGAGAAGAAAAATTTGAGGATGTAAAAGCAGCATTAAATTCAATAGGCGTAAATGGAATGACTGTTTCACAGGTTATGGGTTGTGGAATACAGAGAGGATATAAAGAGGTTGTAAGAGGTATGCAGGTCGATATGCAGATGCAGCCTAAGATTAAGTTTGAGATTGTTGTTTCATCAGAGGAATGGGAAGAAAAGACGATAGATGCTATTCAGAAAGCTGCATTTACCGGTGAGACAGGTGACGGAAAGATTTTCAGCTACGAGATAAGAACGGCACAGAAGATCAGAACAAAAGAAACGGGCTATGATGCTATTCAGGCGACAGAGTGACTTTATCAAAAGCTATTTGTTTTTGAGCAAAACAAATAATTTTTATGGCATCACTTTGCAGTAAGTTACTTGGAAATGAGGATTAATATGGAAAAGATTCCGGAATGGAAACAGATTACAAAAAATATTTCTTACATTACACCGACTACAGAACCTCTTTCAGCGAATGTATCCGTTGTAGAAGGTGAAAAATATCTGTGGGTTTATGATGTTGGAAGTCATAGCGAAATTCCATATATGCTTTTGCAGCTTTCAAAGGAAAAAGGCAAAGAAATTCAGATAATATTGTCGCATTTTCATCCGGATCACATTTCAAATCTGGAATATATAGAATATGCAGGATTGTATCAGGGAAAAAATACATATAAGTATACGCATATCGGGAAAATTGTGGAGAATAAGATGCGTATAGATGATTCATGTGTAAATCTCAATATTTTCCCAATGCCATCAAGCCATGCTAAAGGTTCACTGGCACTTATGGTAAATGATAAATATTGTCTGCTAGGTGATGCATTATATCCGATTCATAAAGGCAATAAAACCGTTTATAATACAGGATTTTTAAAGCAGCAGATTGATATATTGAAAAATATCGCAGCTCCTTATGTTCTTATCAGTCACAGAGAACCGTTTGTTCAGAAAAAGCAGGCTGTTATAACATGGCTTGAGAATGTATACTCCATGAGAGAAAAAAATGAGCCATGGATTGAGCTTAAAGGCCTATGATGGTGCGGCCGCTTTAGCGATTAAAAAATCGTGAAGCGGTCGTACTTTTTGAATTTTTTATTTTACAAGTGTATGGTTCATTTATAGCGATTCTACAAATTAGTGTATTTTTTGATAGAGTGGTACATTTAATCATTATCAGAAGCATTTTTAATATATCCGATATAGGAAATGGCTTCCTTTATATGAGTGGAGTTTGCGGCAATTCCGATATAAAGCGGTTCTGTAAAGCCCGCAGACTGAATCAGCGGAGTATCACTGAGGTTAATAGCATAGGAACTGGAACTGTCAGAAGAATAGTCGGATGTTTCTAAGAGTGAATCTGGAAGATTCATTAAATATCCTTCTGAGGTCATAGCGTCGAGAGACTCTTGATTCATAAAAATAATATCCAGCCGTTTGGAATCCAAAGCAGCAAGAATTTTTGTGCTTGATGCATAGGCATATTCCAGATTATCGGAAGAAGGATTATTGGAAAGATAAAGTTCCTTATAAGTATAAATCTGATTTTTGGCAGTATTGTAGGAATGTGCCATCAGATAGTTATCTGTTAGTTGCCTGGTAAGAGAATCGCTGATAGTGACATTGGCAAAAGCAGTATAAAGAATAGTATCTTTGTGTTTGGCATGACGGAAACATCCCCAAATGATGATGTATAGGCATATGCAGGCAAGTAGAGCTGGGAGTTTATAGTAATCCCATAAATAGTGCAGCTTTGCCTTGCCATGAAGCTGTCGGAGAGGGGAGTTGTTGTCAGAATGTTTTTTTATATGCATAGATACACCTCGCTATTATTGAAAAATTATATGGACTATTCAGCGGAAATTGAGGATTCTTCAAGTTTTTTAAGAATGGGATTGATCAGCCAGCAGCAGATTAAGGCACCAAGTCCCTGACCGAATACCACAAATGGAGTAAATAGGTTAATGATAATATAGTAAATTGCAAAATATGCCAAAGCCATCAGGATTGAACAGAACAGATATCGCAGTCCAATAACAAGGGCATTGGAAAACATTGCACGGATTGTGTTATCAAATCGTGCTAACAAAGGAAAAATATTTAAAAGCACGATGCAGTAAACGATAAAAGCGACAATACACAAGGCTGTACATAGTGTCCAGAATACATTGGAGAAGCGTATATGATATAAAATATATCCATCGATTCCAAGTGCGATTCCTATGGCAAGAAGAATCAGCCATATCTGTGTTGCCTTTTTTAAATTATCCCGGAATGCAGCAAAAAACTGACGGGTAATATTGCCCTCTTCACCGCGTACTACCTTGATGGACACAGTATACAAAGCTGTACTAGAAGCACCAATCGTGAGAATCGGAAGTGAACAAAGAAGCCACAGAATATTAAGCCAGGAAGCATAAATAATCTTGTTGATGAAGAGCATGAATTTATTGTCAAAAGAAAAAATATCATTCATTGTAAAGACCTCCTAGTTTACTTCTGTTAATTGTTAGTTGACATGCGGTATACAATATTGGTTTCAGTATAAATCGTTCGATAATTTAAATCCGGCTGTTTAATTCGTGAGAGAATCAGGTCAACAGCAGACAGACCAAGGATTTCTCCATGTATGTGGATACTTGTAAGCGGCGGTGTAATGACTCTTGATTCTGGGGAATCATCAAAGCCGCACAACATAACATCTTTAGGAACGGAAATATCAAGACTTCGAAATGCCTGTAACAGATCAATGGCGATAAAATCATTTGCACAGATAAAGACATCTGGAAGTGATTTTAAATTTTTTAGTTGTTCGAATAGGTAGTTTTGATAAGCAAAGGATTCATTTGAAAATTGTTCATCTGCTTTGTCTAAAATACATAATTCTTCTAAAATTGGGAGCTTATTCATATACATCCCCTCACGAAATGCCATGTAACGCTCAAAAAATGACTGACAGTGCAAGTATTCGCCAACAAAACCAATTTTGGTCAGATTACGTTTTTTCATTTCTTGAATAAAAGAGAAAATTTCATCCTGATTATTCATAAGAAGACGATCAGCAGGAAGTGGTCTGCCGCTAAGCACCGGGTGATCGACAAATAATACCGGAATATCAAGAGAGCAGATCATATATGCATAATCATAATGGAAAGTTTCAATACACATGATTGCAACAGTATTTTCTTTACGGAAAGAATTTGGAAGCAGCAGATTCTTCATCTCATAGGAGTTTACACGATGTATAGTTGTACTATAGCCAAGTTGGGTCATTTCACGCTGGAATTTGTCAAGCATTGTTGCAGAAAAGTGTGAGTGTCCAAGTTTGGCACATGTTAGTACTGCAATCTGACCTTTTGCAGCAGGTGTATTATGTTGATTTGGAAATGTTAAATCTTCTGCATTGATATAAGTAAATTGTTTATATCCCATTTCAATTGCTTTCTGAAGTACCCGTTGTCTTGTAGAATCTGCCAGTACCCCGGTATTATTAATTGCTTTGGAAACAGTATTTCTGGATAATCCAAGTGCATCTGCAATATCTTGAATTGTTATACGTTCTGCCATAAAGAAATCTCCTTTTTTATAATTGATATCTGATAAAATGTAAGTGTGCATTTGAATGATTATATTATAGTTCAAAATCATGAATGTGTCAAATGTAAAATACAATGTAAAAAATGTACAAAAAAAGAGTATGTTTTTTACAAAATAGACATAAAAAATCATGAAAAATTAACAAAAATATGCATATGTAATAAAAAATAATTGACATTTGTATAGCAAATTGTTAATATATGTGTCGTAAACAAAACACATTGGTTTACAAATGCACACATATGCAAGAGGAGGAGAAAAATGGGAAAAAGAAAAAAATCCGGAACTGTCGGCACAATTGCATATATCAAACGGCATTGGCAGTTGTATATATTCTTTTTATTACCGGCATTATTTCTTACATTATTATTTAAGTATGTTCCAATGGGTGGGATTCTGATCGCGTTTATGGATTACAATCCAATACGTGGAATCCTTGGAAGCGATTGGGTAGGACTTGAGCATTTTCAAAGATTTCTTTCTTCACCGGATTTTATGCGTTATCTAGTGAATACACTGAAACTGAGTGTATATGGATTGCTTTGGGGATTTCCGGTACCGATTATTTTAGCATTTCTTTTGAACCGGATTATCAGCAAGCGCAAAAAGAAAAATATCCAGTTGGTATTGTATCTGCCAAATTTTATTTCAGTCATCGTATTATGTGGTATTGTACGAATTTTCTTATCAGTAACAGGACCAGTAAATGGATTGCTGGGAACAAACATCAATTTTATGACAATGCCTTCTACATTCCGAACGATCTATATTGCAAGTGGAATATGGCAGGGTGCAGGCTGGGCGTCTATTATGTATACGGCAGCTCTATCCAATGCAAGTCAGGAACTCAAAGAGGCTGCAATTATTGACGGGGCGAATATTTTTCAGCAGATCAAAGCAGTTGAATGGCCTGCAATCAAGGATCTTGTTTTGATTCAGCTGATCATGCAGGTTGGTAACATATTAAGTATTGGATTTGAAAAGGCCTATGCACTTCAGACTGATTTAAACCTTCCAACATCAGAAATCATTTCAACATATGTATATAAGAAAGGTCTTTTGGATGGAGATTATGGATTCTCAACAGCGGTTGGTCTGTTTAATACGATAATCAATGTTATTTTATTGATTGCAGCAAACAAGATTGTAGCGAAGTTGAATGATGGAAAAGGTATTTGAGGAGGTAGAATATGAAAAAGAAAAGAAAAAGTCAGTTTGCAAAATATGGCTTACAGGACAAAATTATTCTTTCGGTTGGATATACATTGATTGGATTATTTGTTTTTGCAATCATAGTTCCGATGCTTTATATCGTAGCTGCTTCCTTTATGGATCCTGTGACGCTGCAGAATAATGGAATTACATTTGATGTTTCTAAATGGACACTTACCGCTTACGAGAGAGTTATGTCAAATGCATCGATTTGGATTGGGTTTAAAAATGCAGTGATTTATTCTGTTGTATTTACTGTTGTGTCTGTCATTGTGACATTGCTTGCGGCATATCCAATGTCACGTCCAGATTTCAGGGGAAAAAAGTTCTTTAATGTAATTTTTGTTATTACAATGTTCTTTGGAGGAGGATTGATTCCGACTTACTTACTGATTTCAAAACTTGGACTTTTAGACAGCATGTGGGCAATTATTTTGCCAGGAGCATTCAGTGTATGGAATATGATTATTGCAAGAACCTATTATCAGGGAATTCCAGATGAGCTTCGGGAGGCTGCTCAGGTAGATGGTGCCAATGAACTTGTGTTTTTCTTTAAGATACTGCTCCCGGTCTGTGCTCCAATTATTGCAACACTGGCATTATGGCAGTTTGTCGGTATGTGGAATAGTTACTTTGATGCAATGATATACTTGAATGATTCGGCAAAACAGCCGTTACAGCTTGTACTTCGTTCAATTCTGATACAAAATCAGCCCGAATCCGGCATGATTTCTGATATGCAGAGTACTGCACAGCGCGCACAGCTTGCAGAGCTGTTAAAATATGCAACAATTATTATATCGAGTCTTCCACTTTTAGTGATGTATCCGTTTTTTCAAAAGTATTTTGACAGCGGAATAATGGCAGGCTCGGTCAAGGGTTAAATGGAGGATTTTTATATGAAAAAAAAATTATGGAAAAAAACAATATCTGCAGTTTTAGTTGCAGCAATGACTGTATCAATGGTTACTGGCTGTGGCAACAAATCAAATGTCAGCTTGAATGATGGAAAGTTTAAAAAAGTAGATGAATCAACATTGAAATTTCCGCTTGCAGAGAAAACAACATTGACTGGAACGATCAGTTATCCTGCAAATACGGAATCAAATCCAAACAAAAGAACAATATTTAAACGTTTGCAGAAAAAGACAAATGTGGAAATTAATTGGACAGCTATCCAGTCAGATCAGTGGAGCGACAAGATTTCTCTTGAAATGGCAAATACCAAAGACATGACAGATTTTATTTTTTCAGCAGGCTTTAGTGATAATGATTTATTAAAATACGCAAAACAGGGTGTTATCATACCACTTGAGGAATATATAGATGCCTATATGCCAAATTTAAAAAAGGTATTTGATGCCTATCCGGAATATAAGACCATGTGTACTGATACAGATGGACATATTTGGGCACTTCCGTGGATTGAGCAGCTTGGAAGTGGAAAAGAGGCAATACAGACTGTTGGAAATATGAGCTTTATCAATAAAAAATGGCTGGATTTCCTAGGACTTAAGGTGCCAGAAACTATCAGCGAGTTTGAAAAGGTGTTGATCGCATTCCGTGATCATGCATCAGAATTACAGAAGAAATTTAAAATTGATGGTGGCATTATTCCAATGTCTTGTATCGTAAATGATGGAGATCAGGATCCAAGTATTCTGATCAATGGCTTTGGCAAGGGATATGGTGATGCAGATAAAGGGCGTCATATCGCAGTTACGAATGATAGGAAAGTAATCTGTTCTGCAACACAAGACGGCTACAAGGCTGGTATTACATGGCTTCATAAGTTATATAAAGAAGGTCTGATCGATACTGAAAGTTTTACTCAGGAGTGGTCTACATATGTTGCAAAAGGAAAATCTGGAAGATATGGAGTATGTTTCAGCTGGGATGTTGCTAATATTGATAATCTTGAAGACTGGGTTCCGCTTCCAGCATTGACTGCTGACACTAGAAATATCACACCACAGAATGGATCATTTACAAGTGGATTTGACCGTGGACGCTGTGTTGTGACTGCAGTTGCGCAAAATCCAGCATTGGTATGTGCATGGCTTGATCAGATGTATGATCCATTCCAGTCTCCACAGAATAATTGGGGAACTTATGGTGAAGATGATGATTTTGATATCTTTGAACTTTCTAAAAATGCAGATGGCGGCAAGATGTTAAAGCATGCAGCACTTGGAGATGCTTCACCAGTAGAAGTAAGAGAAGCTGAGGCAGTTGGCGGACCACTTGCAGTCTTGGATGATTATTATGATGTATATGTAACATGCCCTGATGATGCACAGTATCGTCTTGACTGGATCAAGAAGTACTATACACCGGATATGAATTGTGATTATGTATATCCAAATGTGTTTATGTCACAGGATGATACTAAGAAATTATCAGATCTTCAGACTGATATTGAAAAGCTGATCAATGCAAATAAATCTGACTGGATCATGAATGGATTTACTGATGCAGAATGGGATAAGTACATCAGTGAGCTTAAAGCATATGGATTAGATGAATATATTGAAGTTTTCCAGAAATATTTAGATGCTTATTATAAAAATCAGAAAAAATAGAAAGTAATAAAATGGTATGGAGCTGAATTCAAATATTCAGCTCTGTTTTAGAAAGGGAAACATATGAGCAGTGAAAAATTAAAACAAACACATGAATATGAGACAGCACATGCAAAGGCGATTACCGAACAGGAAAGACCGGTATTTCATCTTTCGCCAATGACTGGATGGATGAATGATCCAAATGGCTTTTCCTATTACAAGGGAAAATATCATATGTTTTATCAGTATAATCCGTATGATACCAACTGGGGTCCAATGCATTGGGGGCATGCAGTAAGCGAGGACATGCTGAATTGGGAGCATCTTCCGGCGGCACTTGCTCCAGATCATGATTATGACAATGTGGGAGGATGCTTTTCTGGAAGTGCAGAGACACTTTCTGATGGGAGACAACTTTTGATGTACACGGGTGTTGCAAGAGAACAGCAGGAAGATGGAAGCATGATTGATATACAGACACAGTGCATGGCAGTTGGAGATGGTATACAGTATACCAAATATGAAGGAAATCCAGTGCTTACTGCCGCAGATTTACCAGATGGGGCAAGTCGTATTGACTTTCGTGATCCGAAAATGTGGAGAAGTGAGGATGGAAACTTTTATTGCGTTGTCGGAAGCAGACCAGCAGACGGAAGTGGGCAAATCATTTTATATGAAAGTGAGAATGGATTTGACTGGAAATTTAATCAAATTTTAATACAGAACAAAAACCGATTTGGCAAGATGTGGGAATGCCCGGATTTCTTTGAACTGGATGGTAAATGGGTACTTCTTGTCAGTCCGCAGGATGTACAGGCGGATGGTCTTTTATTTGGTTCGGGCAACATTGGAATTGCAGTAATTGGACATATGGATGAGAAGAAAAAATTTGTCGAGGAGACAATTCAGACGATTGATTATGGAATTGATTTTTATGCACCGCAGACAATCAAAACACAGGATGGCAGACGTGTGATGATTGGCTGGATGCAGAATTGGGATACCTGTTCGGTGCGTATGGATGATGCAAAATGGTATGGCCAGATGAGCTGTCCGAGAGAACTTGCACTTGTAAATGGGAAATTAATACAGAAGCCTGTACGTGAGCTAGAAAAGTTGTACACAAAAAAGACAGTACATGAAAATGTTATTATAGATAAAAAACTCCAGCTGGATGAAGTGTATGGAAGAATAATGGACCTGATAATTGAGCTTGAAGCGGAAAATGAAAGTGAACTGTATCACAGTTTTAAGATTTCATTTGCATCGGATGAACATTTTCATTCGGACATTGTATTTCGCCCATTTGAGAAAACAGTCGAGATTGATCGTACCTGTTCCGGAGTAAGAAGAGCAGCATTAAATCAGAAAAAGTGTTATGTGAGAACAGAAAACGGAAAATTAAAGCTTCGCATTATATTAGATCGTTATAGTGCGGAAGTGTTTGTAAATGATGGCGAACAGGTGCTGACCATGACTTACTATACGGATCTGAGTGCTGATCAGATTATATTTGAGGCACTTGGAAGTGTAAAAATGAAGATTGAGAAATATGAAATAAAAAAGTAGAATCACAAAATATAAGAGGGAGGTTCGTCAAATGGTGGATGTAACAGCACTTGGAGAATTGTTAATAGATTTTACAGAAAATGGAATCAGCTGTCAGGGAAATCCTATATTTGAAGCAAATCCGGGCGGAGCACCATGCAATGTGCTTGCGATGTTGACAAAACTCGGAAATCAGACTGCTTTTATTGGAAAAGTTGGAAATGATTATCTTGGAAATATGTTAAAAAATAAGGTGACCGGTTTAGGAATCAATACGGATAGTCTTTTTTTTGATGATAAGGTGCATACAACACTTGCGTTTGTACATAACGCAGAGGATGGAGAAAGAGATTTTTCGTTTTATCGGAATCCAGGAGCGGATATGATGCTTTGTGCAGAGGAAGTGGATGAGAATGTCATTTCAGCATCAAAGATTTTTCATTTTGGAACATTGTCTATGACACATGAAGGAGTGCGTACAGCAACGAAAAAAGCAGTTGATATCGCAAAAGAGAACCATGTACTGATTTCGTTTGATCCGAATTTAAGAGAGCCTTTGTGGGACAGTTTGGACAATGCGAGAGAGCAGACATCCTATGGGATGAGTGTATGTGATATTTTAAAGATTTCAGATAATGAAATTCAATGGTATACTGGAGAAAAGGATTATTCCGAAGGAGTATTAAAAATACGTGAAAAATTTGATATTCCTCTTATTCTTGTTTCAATGGGAAAAACTGGAAGTAGGGCATATTATAAGGATGAGTTTGTAGAGATTCCGGCTTTTATTCAGACTGATACTATTGAGACAACTGGTGCTGGAGATACATTTGATGCTTGCGTACTTGATTATATTTTAAAGCATGGTATGGAGCTTTCAAAAGAACAGCTTGAGGAAATGCTTACATTTGCCAATGCAGCTGCAGCTCTTATCACAACAAGGAAAGGAGCACTTTGTATGATGCCTTCTAGAGAAGAAGTTTTAAAACTGTTATAATCATCTTTATACAGTTTTTTAACAGGGTATAAGGCAGCTTCAAATAATAGCCATAGAATATCACATTTTATTGTGCTTTCTGTGGCTATTTTATGGTATGATTATAAAATTAAAAAGCACCCTTAGTCAATTATAATGGTGTATAATATATGCATAGCAATGAAAGATAAATAGAAGCTGACATCGGCATAAGTAAAATTTATGGAGTATTTGAAGTATATATGATATGATAAGATAAATATAGTTGAGAAAATTAAGGAGGCCTATATGTTAAATAGATTACACTATGAAATGATAAAATTATACCATGGGGATTCAAAGAGAATACAGCATTTTTGTAAAGTTCACAGTTATGCAAAACTTATCGCAGAGATGGAGGGTGTTGACAAGGATACATTGTTTATTATTGAGACCGCGGCTTTGACGCATGATATAGGGATACATTTGTGTGAGGAAAAATACGGAAACTGCAATGGAAAACTTCAGGAAAAAGAAGGGCCTGCACTTGCAAAAAAGATGCTAAAAGAGTTGAACTTCCCAGATGTTGTATCCGAGAGAGTGCAGTATCTTATCGGTCATCACCATACATACAATGATATAAAAGGCATTGATTATCAGATTCTTGTTGAAGCGGATTTCCTTGTTAATATGCATGAAGATGGACTGTCAAAAGGGGCAGTTAAACATGCATATGATAATATATTTAGGACATCTTACGGAAGAAAGATATGTGTGGAAATGTTTGGTATTTAAAGAAAGTGAATAAATTTTTTGAAAGCAAAAGCAGATATTCAGAATATGAGTATCTGCTTAATTAATTATTCGATTATTTATTTTCTCACGGCATTGTCATAAAAACGAAAATGGTCGGGTCTGTGGCGTGATTGTGTATATTCAAACATAATACCATCGCTGTTGTAAGTCTGGCTGCTTACGACAGCTACACAGTTATAATCATTTGTATTTAACTTTAAATATTTTTCATCAATTTCTGTTACCTTTTCAACGGTCATAATTCTTTTACTGTTTACAATAGTCATATGTAAAGTCTGTTCAAGATATTCATAAATCGACTGTTCGGCAATTGCTTTTGTAAGTCCTGGTACGGCTTCTTTTAGAAAGTAGTTGTGATTGACTATAAGCGGTTTATCGTCAAGATAATGTATTCTTTGTATGTAATAGACTATGGAGTTTTCAGGAAAGCCTGTTATTTCTACATGCGTGTGGTCTTGAACTTGACAATAAGATGGAATTATTGCTGCATGTTGGAATCGATACAGTTGATATGAATGGCGATGGATTTGAATATCTTGTTTCATTAAATCAAAGGGTGTCATCACACAAAAACGCCGGATTTTCAGAAGGTGAACCTTGGATAAATGTGGCAGAAAATTATGAGACAATAAATGTTGAAAGTGAAATTAAATGTGAAGATTCGGTATATGCATTTTATAAAAAGCTGATAAATTTAAGAAAAGAGAAAGATATTATCTCAGAAGGAAGTATAGAATTTATTGAAAAAGATAATGAGGATGTACTTGCATATAAGAGAGAATATGATAATGATGAACTTGTGGTCTTAAATAATCTTACTGATGGTAATGTTGTTATAAAAATGCAACAGGAATGGTTTAAATATCATAAGCTTATCGGGAACTATCAGGATGAAAAAACAGACAAAGATAGTGGAGAAATAGTTTTGAGACCATATGAGACAGTATGTCTTGAAAAGTAATGTAATTTAATTTATAAAGATGCTTCATAAATTAAAGGTACATGATTAAACATTAAGAAAAATATTAAATTTGGACAATAGCCTGTCATAAAACAAAAAAGCTCCTCATAAGATGTAAAAAAATAAGAGGAGCTTTTAAAGTGGAAAAGCCAAATTTTAGAAACAGGAGAAGGAAAAACTCATACATAATTGATGAAAGATTAAGTCAGAGGGCTATAAGTCTTGCTAATTACATGATAGAAAATAAATCTACTGTAAGGCAGGCTGCAAAGGTATTTGGTGTTAGTAAATCGACAGTACATAAAGATCTTACCGAAAGGCTTGAAAATATAGATTCATCATTAGCGGTTCAGGTGAGAAAGGTTCTTGACCTGAACAAATCGGAGAGACATATCAGAGGTGGTATGGCTACAAAAGAAAAATATGCACATATGCACCAGATCTGATAAAATTAAATGAGATATAAAAATCAATCTGTTGATATTATTTCTTTTTAACACTATCAGGGAAGTCACCACTTATTGCTCTATGCAATAGAAGTAGGAGACTTCCTTGTATCATATTAAAATGATAGATTATGGATTAAACATAAAAGAAAAATATGCGTCTTTAAATAGAGGATAGCTGTTTCTTGATATAGGTATCATATCATTGTTAGTCGTTTTTATTTCAGTTTTTGAAAACTGTTCGATGCGCTTAAGATTTACAATATAACTTCTATGGCATTTAAAAAAGCCCTTTTCAACAGTGAAGATGTTTTCACATTTGGAAAAAAGTTCTTTGATCTCTATATTTGTTCCATTTGATAGGTAAACTATTACCTTTTTATTTTGGGCTTCAAGATACTCAACTTTTTGGAGCTGGATTTTGCAAAATCCTATAGAAGTTTGTGCAGTAAAAGTTTCCATGTTTTTTTCAAACAAGTTTAAAAAAGCATCCATTATCGTAAAAAAACGGCTTTCATCAATAGGTTTCATTATATAGTTGAAAGCATTAACCTCATATGAATCGACAGCAAAATCTCTTGAAGATGTAAGAAAGATAACAGGTATGGATTGGTTATCATTTCTAAGTTCTCTTGCAGTATCAATTCCATTTAGTAATGGCATGATTATATCAAGAATTATTAGATCCATGCATGTATTTCGTTGGGAATTTATAAGGTCATCCCCATTTGTAAAACAATATAATTCGAGTGTTATATTATGTTGTTTTGCCCATTTTTTAAGTATATTACAAGTGGAGTCAATAAAAATCTGTTCATCATCACAAATTGCTATCTTCATATGTTTTTTTAAGCGTCAGACAATGTTTTTATGCTGTCGCTTCCTTTCTCAATGTTGTAAGATAATATAAGGATCATATTATTATTCTTAAAGTGAAAAGACCTTCTGATATAAAAAACTGACATTGGCCATTTTGCTTCTCTACATAATATACTATACTTTTAACTCCTATTCCATGCCCTTTTTTGTCTGAAACAGGAATTCCGTCAGCAAATTTGGGGATTTTTTGTACAGGATTTTCAAGCTGAAGCAAAATATGGCTGTTTTTTTGTGAGATAGTAAGTTTTGCCCATTTGTTTTCAAAAGTCATATTTTCCAGTGCATGCATTGAATTTTCGAGTGCATTTGAAAGAATAGTACAGAATGTAATGTCTGTACATGGCAGTTTATCGGAGATGGAAATATCAGTTTGAAGTGTAAAACCATTATCTTCAAAACGGCTGTTGTATATTGATATGACTGAATTTAACATTTCGTTTCTGCAATATGAAGTTATAATGGTTTCATCATACGCATTGCTGATCTGTTTTATATATTTCTTAGCTTTATCGTTATCATTGTTTTGTATATATGTATGTATTATGTTAAGGTGATGGCGCATGTCGTGTCGTAGAATTGCAAGTTTGTTTTTATTTATGTCAAGCTGGGATATCTCTTTTTCAATCGACGCTAACTGCATTTTCATAAGTTCATTGTACTGTTTGGCTTCCTGCCTTGATTCAGATTCTTTAAAATATACAATAAGAAATACCAGATATGCAATACAAAAAGCAAATCCCATAAATTCTACTACAGCCTTATTGCCAGAATAGAGCAGGCTTGAAAATTTTGTTGAAATATAATCAAAAATATAATATGTGAATGGGAGAAAACCGATTATGCATAACTCCCATTTTTCTTTTGCAAAAACGACCTGTGTTGTACGGCATACATATTTGCACAATAACATAAAAACCATAATAGTTGTTGTTATGCGGGCTATATAATATATATATTCGGAAGCCGTTATATCTAAAAATAAAAGACCTATCCAGTTACTTAACTGACAACATAAGTATGCTGAAAATACAGATGTACATGATGATATAAGTGGATATTTATAATACAAAAATAAAAATAATGAGAGTGGAAGATGGATTATAAATGGATAGATTCTGTTTGCAAAAATCTCTCCGAACAGGAAATAGTTTATAAGATAGAGAGAACCCTCGAAACAGAAAAAAATGGAAAGTATCATTATATTTCTGGAGTTTTGTTTGACACCTAGAAAAAAAGAGGAGATAAATATGCCAAACAACAGTGTTGTTATATTGTGAATATTTGTAAGTAGTTGTAACAGCATATATGTCTCCTCTGCAATTTTAGTTGGATTTCAATTATTATTTGCCAAAACGAATTTTTACATAAGCATCTATTTCCTCGACACATTTTTCAAAACCAAGTTTTGAACTGTCAAGACAAAGATCATAATATCTGGCATCAGTCCAATGGTGTCCGGTGTGATAGTGGTAGTAATCAGAACGGTATTTATCGGTGCGTTCAATAAATTTTTTAGTTTCTTTTTCACTGAAACTATTACGTTCCATCGCTCTTGCAAGACAGAAATTATCATCAGCGTGAACAAACACACTCAGCACATTGGTTCTGTCTTTTAAGATATAGTTTGCACATCTTCCGACAATAATGCATGATTCTTTATCAGCGAGTTCTTTGATAGTTTTAGCTTGATAATTAAAAAGATTATCGTCAGAAACAAATCCCTTATCTTCAGGTGGGAGAAGTTCATCTTTGTATGGATGACTTAATGTTTTAAGCCATCCGGCATGGCGGAGCTTTTCGTCTGACATGCCAAAGAGTCTTTCATTGATTCCACTGTCTTCAGAAGCCATTTTCAAAATCTCACGGCTGTAGCAGTTGATACCAAGTTTCTGGGCAAGCATTGCAGCAATAGTTTTACCACCACTGCCATACTGGCGTGAAATTGTAATGATCATATTTCCCATATTCATATCCCCTTTCTGTCTATTCTCCCAAATAGGCTTTCTTTATTGAATCATTTTCAAGCAGTTCATTTGCTTTGCCGCTTGTTACGATCTTACCTGTTTCAAGTACATATGCTCTGTCTGCGATTGAAAGTGCTTTTTTAGCATTCTGCTCTACAAGGAGTACAGTAGTGCCTGTTTTACTGATAGATTCAATAATATCAAATATTTCATTAACAAGAATCGGAGAAAGACCCATTGATGGTTCATCCATAAGGATGATTGATGGTTTTGACATAAGTGCGCGTCCCATGGCAAGCATCTGCTGTTCTCCACCGCTTAATGTTCCCGCTGACTGATTCTTTCTCTCTGCAAGTCTTGGAAATCTTTCATATATATTTTCAAGATCTTTGCTTAAGTTTTCTTTGTCTTTTCTGGTGTATGCACCTAATTTAAGGTTTTCATATACACTTAAATCTGCAAAAACACGTCGTCCCTCAGGAACATGTGCCATTCCCATTGATACAATTTTATGTGCGGGTATCTTTGTTATATCTTTTCCCTCGAATATAACGCTTCCTTTTTTGGGAGAGAGAAGACCTGTTATAGTGTGAAGTGTAGTAGTCTTACCTGCACCATTGGCACCGATAAGAGCGATAACTTCACCTTTATTAACTTCAAAAGAGATACCTTTGATTGCCTGTATCATTCCATAATATACTTCTAAATCTTTAACTTCAAGCATCGCCATAATTTATCCCTCATTTCTTTAAGTCAGGCGGATATTCGCAATCCGCTCTGCTACTTGCTATTCTCCCAGATATGCTTTAATAACCTGAGGATTATTTAACACATCTGATGTATTACCCTGTGCAAGAACCTCACCAAAATTAAGTACTGTAAGCTGTTCACAGATTCCACTTACAAGTTTCATATCGTGTTCGATAAGAAGGATTGTCATGTGGAAATGGTCTCTTACGAATTTTATCATGTCCATAAGTTCTTCTGTTTCGTTTGGGTTCATGCCGGCAGCCGGCTCGTCAAGCAAGAGAAGCTTGGGATTTGTAGCAAGCGCGCGGGCAATCTCTAGTTTTCTCTGCTGTCCATATGGAAGGTTCTGCGCTTCGACATTAGCATCATCTTTAAGACCAAATACTTCAAGAAGTTCCATTGCGATATCATTCATTTCTTTTTCGACTTTGTGATAACGTGGAAGACGAAGTATACTGTCAAGTGTCGAATAGTGATGGTTATTGTGAAGTCCTGTTTTTACATTGTCAAGTACAGTAAGCTGTGAAAACAGTCTTATATTCTGGAATGTTCTTGCAATTCCTGATTTATTTATTTCTATTGTGGATTTACCTGTAAGGTCTTTGCCATCAAGGATTATCTTTCCACTGTCAGGTTTATAAACACCTGTCAGAAGGTTGAATATAGTTGTTTTTCCAGCACCATTTGGCCCGATAAGTCCGTAAAGCTGTTCTTTTTTTATGTTGATACTAAAGTTATTTACGGCACGGAGACCACCAAAAGAAATACCAAGATTTTGTACATCTAATAAATTTTCCATTTTTATGCAGCCTCCTTTTTATTTTTCTTGAATGAAAGGTGTTTTTCACGCCACTCGATTGCTTTTGGTGCCCAGTTAAAGAGCATCATTGCAATAAGCACTATTGCGTAGATAAGCATACGGTAATCTGACAATCCACGGAGCAGCTCTGGAAGAAGTGTAAGTACAACAGCAGCTATGATAGATCCTCTGATATTTCCTATACCACCTAGAACTACGAATACAAGAATGTTTATAGACATGTTGTAACCGAAGTTGTTTGTATTAGCTGTAAGGTTTGAGAGGTTGTGAGCATAAAGAACACCTGCTGCACCTGCCATTGCTGCAGATATCGTAAATGTCATAAGTTTGTATTTTGTGATATTGATACCGATAGATTCAGCAGCAATCCTGTTATCTCGTATTGCCATGATAGCACGACCATCTCTTGAATGGATGAGGTTTAATACTATAAATAATGTTATGAGGATAAGTATAAAACCGATAAAAAATGTTGAATCATTAGGTGTGCCTGTAATTCCCTGAGGTCCGTTTACAATAATCTTTCCATCAGGATCAAGATTTAAGCTTACGGCATCTTTTGTTGAAAAATGAAATCCCTTTGAATCTTTTCCTATAAAAAGGACATTTACAAGGTTTTTAATGATCTCACCGAATGCAAGTGTAACGATTGCAAGATAATCGCCATTTAATCTTAAAACAGGAATACCGATTATGATACCAAATATAGCAGCAGCCACTATTCCTATTATAAGTGCAAGAAGAAATCTCAATGTCCCATTTGTTATAGTATCTTGTGCAGCTTTTGAAAAGAATGAACTTGTGAATGCACCAACACACATAAAACCTGCATGTCCAAGACTTAATTCTCCGAGAATACCTACGACCAGGTTAAGTGAAATGGCAAGTATTATATAAGTACACAGAGGAACCATAAGTCCCTGAAAAAGAGAAGATATCTCTCCTGCGTTTATAAGTATCTGCATTATTACAAAAGCAGCTATAACTATACCATAAGTGATAATATCATTTAATTTTTGTTTAGATAATTTCTTTGACATAATATACCTGCCTCCTATACTTTCTCTTGAATTTTTTTGCCTAAAAGTCCTGTTGGTTTAACAAGAAGGACAATGATAAGTACGGCAAAAACAATTGCATCTGCCATCTGTGATGATATATAAGCTTTGCCAAATATTTCAATGATACCTAAAAGTATACCACCGATAAATGCGCCAGGAATTGAGCCAATACCACCGAATACGGCGGCAACAAAGGCTTTGATACCAGGCATTGCACCAGTGTAAGGGGTAAGACTTGGATAAGCGGAGCACAGAAGTATACCTGCAATGGCGGCAAGTCCTGAACCAATGGCAAATGTAAGAGCGATAGTTCCATTTACATTGATACCCATAAGAAGTGCAGCACCACGATCCTCAGATACGGCACGCATAGCCTGACCTGGTTTTGTTTTCTGAACAAAGAACATTAAAACTACCATGATAATGATACAGACTAAGATCGTAATGATAGTTTCTCCGGAAAGATTTAGTTTTCCTCCAGCAAGTGAAAGGCCTTTCCATTTGATAACTGTTGGGAAAGTCTGTGCATTTGCTCCAAAAAGTAAAAGTGCAATATTCTGGAGTAAATAGCTGACACCTATTGCAGTGATAAGAACTGCAAGTGAAGAAGATGCATTTCTAAGTGGTTTGTATGCAATTCTTTCAATGACAATACCAAGAACTGTACACGCTATCACCGAAATGATAAGTGCAGGAAATGCTGGCATTCCGGCATTTGTCATGGCAAGAAGAGATACATAAGCACCGATCATGATTACATCTCCGTGTGCAAAGTTAAGCATTTTTGCGATACCATATACCATTGTGTATCCAAGTGCGATGATCGCATAAACGCTTCCGAGGCTTAATCCGTTAAATAAGTACGATATAAAGCTCATGGTTTACCTCCTTTTTCTTTAAAAGTAAAGTCTGTATGAGAAAAATTAAAACTCATACAGACTTGTTAGTTTTTGTCTGTGAAGATTTTAAAATCCCACAAACATATATAATATGATATTTTAAATTATTTGTCTACCTTATAAGAACCGTTCTCAACAACTACGACAGTAGGCTCTTTTGTAGGTTCACCGTCTGATGACCATTTAATGCTCTTAGCAGTAAGACAGCTGAGTTCAATTTCAGTCATTGATTTCTTTAATGCGTCTGACATATCAGAAATACTCATATCAGGTGTAATCTTTGCTTTCTCTGCAGCAGCTTTTATAGTGTAGATACAGTCATAAGCATCTGCGGCAAACTGGATAGGTGTGTCATTAAATGCTTTTCTGTATGCTTTTACGAAAGTCTGAGTCTTGTCATCCTTTGAATCAGGTGTAAATGGTGTAAGGAACATAAGTCCTTCAGCGAGTTCTTTGTCAAATCCGTCAAGTGCAAGGATTCCGTCCATACCGTCACATCCGAAATACTTAGGTGTAAAGTTTGCTTTCTTTGCCTGAGCAAGGATAAGTGATGCTTCCTGATAATATATAGGAAGAAATACCATTTCTGCACCAGCACTCTTAGCTTTCTGAATCTGTACTGAGAAGTCTGTCTTGCTGTCAGCAGTGAATGCCTCAGCGGCTACTATATTAAGTCCTTTTGTTTTTGCTTCAGCGGCAAACTTCTGATAGATACCTGATGAGTAAGGATCAGAGCTGTTATATATTACTGCGATTTTTGAAGCAAGTTTGTGGTCTGCAATATAATCTGCAGAAGCACTACCCTGGTTAGGATCAGAGAAACACATACGGAATGCGTTGTCATACTGGATCGACTCTACCGCTGTAGCTGATGGTGTGAACTGGAACATATTGTCATTGTGTGACTGTTCAACAACTGCTGTACAAGGGTTTGATGTAACAGTTCCAACGAGCATCTGCATACCCCAGTCTTTTAAGCTGTTGTAAGCATTTACTGATTTCTCAGTGTCGTTCTGGTCGTCCTCAAATTTATAATCAATCTTCTTTCCGTTAATACCGCCTGCTGCGTTGATTTCATCTACTGCAAGCTGAATACCGTTCTGGACTGCTTTTCCATAAATGGCTGCATCACCTGTTGTAGGTCCGATACCACCAATCTTAAATGTGTCTGAATTTTTACTTCCTTCATCCTTTTTACTGCCGCATGCACACATAGAAAATGCCATAGCGGATACAAGTACGAGGCTTAATGCCTTTTTCCATAATCTCATATTGATTCCTCCCTTTTTCTTTTACTAATGTATGGTAGTTTTTAAGGGGCGATTTGTCAATAGAAAAAAGTACCAAAAGTTGAAGTAAATTTAATTCATAATTGATAATTTTTCACCTATATGTATATTATGCTAAATTTCATTTAATTTTCTTAATGCTTTTTTGAACTGAACTGAAAATATGATTACCGTAAATGATACTGCAATAAAGTCTGCGATAGGTTCAGCCATATATACTCCGTTTGTTTTATTTGAAACAAAGTTTGGAACTATGTAGATAAGTGGAAGGAGAAGGATAAATTTTCTCACAACGGCAACTATAACCGAACATATGGCGTTTCCTATAGCAACAAAAGTCATCTGGCACGCTATCTGTATTCCAAACATAAATAACATTCCACAGTAGATTTTAAGTGCACCTGCCGTAAATGTTACAAGTTCCTTATCTGAACTGAAAATTCCTGCAAAAATACCTGGGAAAAGCTGTATCAGAATCCAGAAAATAACGGAGTAACTAAGAGATACAGTGATAAGGATGCGGAATGTCTTTTTAACACGATCGGCGTTTTTGGCACCATAATTGTAACTTGTAATAGGCTGCGCTCCCTGTCCTATACCCTGTAATGGAAGCATGGCAAACTGCATAACACTTGTAAGTATCGTCATTGCTCCAACGGCAACATCACCGCCATATTTTAACAGTGATGAGTTAAAACAGACGGAGATAACGCTTTCACTTGCCTGCATTACAAATGTTGACACGCCTAGAGCCATGCATGGAAGTATTATGTCAGCCGAAGGCATAAGGTATTTTTTCTTTATCTTTAAGAATGTTTTTTTGCCTGTTAAAAATGAGATAACCCATATGCAGGAAATACCCTGTGATATGATAGTGGCAATAGCAGCACCCTTTACGCCAAGACCGAGTACAAAAATAAAGATTGGGTCAAGTATGATATTGCAGATCGCGCCGATAACTACAGTCAACATTCCTGTTTTTGAAAATCCCTGTGCTGTTACAAAAGCGTTCATGCCAAGTGTAAGCTGTACAAATATTGTTCCAAGAGCATATATATTCATATAACTTGTTGCATAATCTATAGTGTTATCACTTGCGCCGAAAGCTATAAGGAAAAATCTGTTACCGCAGAGTAGTACGATGGTAAGAATAACTGAAATGATCATCTGTGTCGTAAAACAATTACTGAGAGTTTTTTCTGCTGAGTCATTTTCGCCTTTACCCATAAAGATTGAGGCTCTCGGAGCGCCACCGAAACCGATAAGGGCGGCGAAAGCTGATATTATCATAATGATAGGCATACAGACACCGAGACCCGTAAGAGCGAGACTTCCGGTCTTTGGAATATGTCCTATATAGATTCTGTCTACGATATTGTAGAGCATGTTGACAAGCTGTGATATGACGGATGGAACTGCCAGTTTTAAAAGAAGTTTTCCGACTGGTTCAGTACCTAAAAATTCTTTGTTTTCACTCATAATGAACCTCCATTCTTTGTGAATGTACTATCGAAATTCTTTGTTCATAAGATTCCTGGAGTACATTGCTATTAACATAGAACACACATGGCAAAAGCCATGTGTGTTCTGTAAAAAAGATTATATCATTTTGAAGGTTGTGATGCAAGGATTGTGGAAGTTTGCTAAAGTGTCAGCTTAAAGTGAAAAACGGTTCATTATACCTTTTATAGCCAAAGCGTTTTCTCCGTTTTTGCGAACAATATCAGCAAGGTCTTCCGTGATTTTTTTAGTTTGTTCCACTTTTTTAATGACATCTTCGGTGTGCATTATAAGACCATCCGGATTATTCTGTACATTGTCAATCTGTGATTTGATATCGGAAACTGCTTTAACAAACTCGTCTGAGCAGTCATGCATTTCATGGATAATATCTTTTATCTGACCTATTGATGTATTGTATTCATTGGTTGCCTCAAGGAAGTCTTTAAATTGTGCTTTTATATCTTCTTCCATGAAACTTATAATGTTGTCAAAGCAGTCTTGTACCATACTAATATGCTCTTTTGTTTCGTTACATATATTCTGGATTGATGTGGCTGTCTGGCGTGAACTTTCTGCAAGATTACCTATTTCGTTTGCTACAATACTGAAACCGCGTCCTGCTTCGCCGGCACGTGCAGCCTCAATTGAGGCATTTAAGGCAAGTAAATTTGTCTGGCTTGTTATATCAAGAATCTGCTTTGCCATATCGTCAATCTGCGTGAGAGATTGTAAATTTACGATAGCTTCCTGAATTGTATGATTGTTTTCGTTAATCTTTATATTTGCTGTTTCAAGTGAAGCATTTGTTATGTTACGCATCTGGCTGATTTTTTCCATAAGCTCGCTACTCTGTGCATCACCAAGCTGTATCTTTGTTTCTACTTGTGATACTACATCTGAAATATCATTGATACCATCATCAACCTGTGAAACAGTATCATTTATCTGGTCAGTATGTCCGGCAAACTGTTCCGTTGCAGCGGCATTGTCATTAACACATTGTATAAGAACTTCGGAAGAGTCTGACATTTTTTGCGCTGAATCTGTAAGTGAATCTGAGCAGGAACCAAGTTTTTGTACAATGTCCTCAAATGAATCACTCAGAGAGTTAAGTGCTGTGCTTATCTGACCTACTTCACTGTTTGTGTTGATATATTTTTGGAGCTTATCATGCTTTTTGATCTTAAGTTCTTTTAATTCTAGTAATGCGTCTGTTACATAAGTAAGAGGTTTTGTATGCATATGTATAAAAAACCATGATAAAGAAGATATCATTATACATGATATAATGCAGAATATTGCGAGTGTACGCATTGTCTTATAGACATCCGAATATAAACTGCTTTCTTTTGCCTTTGATATAACAGCCCAGTCATGTTCTTTGTCATACTGGTAAGACATTACATATGAATTTTTGTTTGAGGTTTTGTATGTAAATGTATCAGTAGCATTTTTTTTGTTTTTTCCAATGTCATTGATGACATTTAAAATATCTTTGTCTGTTGCCTCTTTGGTGATAAGAGAGATGTCCTCGTCATCAAAAATATACATTTTTGATGAGACGTTTATCATAGAATACTGTATAGATTTTTTGTCGGTCTTTTTTGTTTCATTTAAAAGACTTTCAAGCTTCTCCATATATGGACCACCGCCGACATAGCCTATGATAGTGCTTCCGTCTGTATCAAAAACAGGACAGTACATAGAAAGTATAAGTTTCTGGGATGCGGGTGAGACAATAATGCCTGCATTGTAAAGTCCATTATTTTCTTTCATGGCATTTTGAAGTGCCTTTAAGGAGTCACCTTTTCGCGTGGTCATACCGACAACCTTTGGGTTTGAGTGGGTAACTACATGAGTATTCCATTCACCGGAGTATATACCCTCCCAATTGTCAAGTCCTTTAAAATAATTTTCAGTAAATAGTTGTGCTTTAAGCTGTTTGTCTTTATTATTAAGGTCTTTAAGATAATCGATTATCACGGGACTTATACTGAATTTTTTTAAAAGGTCTTCCTGATGGGCAACATATTCGCTTATAAGTGTAGTCTGTGAATTGAGCGAAGTTTTCATGCTGTCCTGGGCACTCTTTTTCATTAATTTTGTCATTCCTGTCTGTGTGGATATATATAATATTGTTATACATATTATAGTCAGAACGGTTATTGCACTTGTCAATGCAGTTTTCATTTTTAAATTTTTAAACATAAGATACTCCTCCTTTTGTACGAAATCTTTATGTAAATATAAATAATAATTATTATTTATATTTACACCACTTTACAACTTTTTTCAAAAAACAAATCGTACAGGACTTTCAGTGGTATAATGAGTTTGCACAAAACATTAAGAAAGAAAGTGACCCTGTACG
>CAKRFY010000034.1 GCA_934320895.1 uncultured Lachnospiraceae bacterium
CCTGTGGAGATAGTAGGTTGCGAGGTCGATGAAGCAGGAAGCCCATTGGCTTTAGACAATGGGTAGTTCACAAACTGATTATAGGCTGTGTTGATCATATAAATGTTAAGCAGCAGTTATAAGCGTGGAGGATAAAGATGAAAGTTATTGGTTTGACAGGTGGTGTTGGAAGCGGCAAATCACTTGTTGCACAGTTATTAAAAGAAGAAACAGGCTCAGAACTTATCATAACGGATGAGGTAGGACATATTGTTACAGATAAGGGTGGAAGTGCATTTAATTCTGTAGTCGAGAGATTTGGCAGTGAAATTATTTTGGAAACGGGAGAGATTGACAGAAAGAAACTTGCAGATATCATATTTAATGATAAGAATGCAATACAAGACTTAAATAGCATTGTACATCCGAAGGTAAAGGAATATATAGAAAGATATATAGAAGACAGAAAAGAGAAAAAAGGAAATATAATTCTTGAAAGTGCCATATTATTTGAAACGGAGTGTGACAAGTATTGTGATGAGGTATGGTATGTTTACGTTCCAAAGGATATAAGGATAGCAAGACTTAGACAGAGCAGGGGATATTCTGATGAAAAGTGCGAGGCGGTCATGAAAAGCCAGAAACCGGACGAATTTTATATAAGCAGAAGTGACAAAGTTATAGAAAATGCCGGTTCTGTTGATGAATTAAGAGACTGCCTGAAAAGTATATGTTCTGTCCGAGCTTTCACATAATATGTAAAGATATTTTTCAGCTAAAGATCAAAATGAATTATGTAATATGTGAATATATCAACTTGCAAGATGCGACAGAAGCAGAGGATTTATGTATCCCTCAGCAAGACTGCCGATAAGTATAAGCAAAATGCTAAGTAGAAACAAGGGGAATTGTTTTAATAACAGTTTCCCTTTTTGGTTAGTATCATCAAAACAGTTTATCCTGTGAAGCTTCATTATGATAAATAGAAATGAGGGTACAAGGATAAGGTATTGCGGCATAATGCAGCAGGTATAGTTTGCAATTCCCGCAAACTTGTATATTGAAACATTAAAAAAGAGTAAAAGTCCATTTGAAAAGCCTGTATAAACGGAAAACACAAGACAGTAATAGCGCCACAAGTCAGTCATTGAAAAAATAAAAAGCAGCAGTACGAATTTTATGTTTCTGCCAAAAGATGATAAAACTATTTTATCTGATGGTATGTCCAATGAAGGCAGGGAACTTAAAGTTTCACTGTATATAGATTTAAGGGCAGGTAAAAGAATGGGATTAAAAAGCTTTCCAACAAAACAACCAAGTATCATACCTATAAAAAAGAAGATGATAACTGTCTTGCAGATGCGTGGCATCTTACCTTTTCGTGTATTAGTTGAGGAAGTTTTTTTCATATAGCCATACCATACCTTTCAAAGAGATTGTTTATTCAAAATATATAAGTGACGCTCTTTTATATCTAATCTATCTTATGATGTGTAATGAAAAATATTCCATTTCACATTTTACACACAACTTTTCCACCTGTTTTTCACAAATTTTTTGTATTATCTTGTTATAGAACAAGAGATACATTTGAGAAATTATTGTAAATCTGGGGACTTTATAGATTTAAAAAAGTTATTTCACAAATGAAAGGTTATATGAAATGTGATAGGAGGAAATATGATGCACCGAAAAAAAAGGATTGCCTTGACAATGGCAGCAGTGCTTGTTATAGCAGGTGTGGGAATCTATGGCGGGAAAAATGTTTTAAAAAACAATTCATCTGAACAGGCTCAAAAAACGCAGACATCGAATAGTAAAAAGGATACATTTGAACAATCACAGAGCAGTAATATATTGCAGGCAGAGGGAACGACATCAGGTGGAACAGACTATCAGTTATATAATTTGAATCTTACAGGAACAAGTAAAACAGGAGCTTTGGAAGTAGAGAGTGTATTAAAAAGTTCAGGTGACGAGGTAAAAAAGGGAGATGCACTTATAAAACTTACAAAAGACAGTGTTTCAGATACAAAAAAAATCCTCTACAAGGCAGTAAAAAGTTATAAAAAGAAATACGAGTCAGCAAAACTTGACTATGAAGAAGCAGTCTATGATGCGAAAAGCGATTATAAGGATAGTTTGTCAGCATATTCATCAGCGCTTCTTGATTATAAGGACAGTTTATCTGAATATACGAGTTCGGTAGAAAAAGCGAAAAAACAGTTAGATGAGAGCAAAAATATAATAAGTACATATCATCAAAAAATAAAACAGGCAAAAAAAACGCTTACGGCAAAGCAGAAACAGTTGAGCAGTATAAATAAAAAACTTAAAAAAGCAAAAAAACAGGTAGAAACTAAATCAAAAATTCTTGAATCAAAACAACAGGCATATGAGCAGTCAAAACAAAAATATGATGAGCTTAGTACCGTGTCAGAGTATATAGGAGATTTCAGCCGAGAAAATAAAAGTGATATCTCACAGCTTACAAAAGATGTTGAAGAAAAACTTGCGGCAGCGAAAAAAGATATGGAGTCAAAAAACAGTGCGTATCAAAAGACTTCAACTCAGGCTCATGTATCACAAAAAACATATGAGAAATACAGTAATAAAAAAAATGATATCACAGAAAAGATAAGCACACTTAAAAGTAATATCTCGTCATACGGAAACGATTATAAAAATGCAAAACTTAATCTGGGAGCATACAGCTCATCATATAATCAGGCATTATCATCGGAGACAACAGGCAAGGTAAGTGCCAAAAAGACTTATGATGAGAGTGTGAAAGCATATCAGAATGCTGATACTGTTTATAAGGCAGCAGTAAGAACGGCAAAAGAAACATTGCAGAATGCAAAGGATAATTATATGAATGCAAAAGCTAGAGTAACAGCATTTAATAAACTTATCTCTGGAAATAATGTTTTGGCATCAATGTCAGGAACTTTATCTGAAATGTCATATGAGAGCGGTGACATATTGAACAGTATGACAGCAATAGCAGGTTACAGCAATGAAAATACATTGAGTATAGATGTAACAATAGATCAGACTGATATAGGAAATATTTCAGTAGGTGATGAAGTTTCAGTAAGTATTAAGAATATGCCTCAGAAAGTAACAGGAAAAGTTGCAGCTATTGAAACATCGTCATCATCAGAGAGTGTATCAAAAGTAACATATACGGTGACTGTTTCTATTGATAACTCTCAGGGAATGATATCAAGCGCAAGTACGGCACAGGTGATATTTAATCACGGCAATGAGGAGAATGATCAGAAAGGAAATTAAAAAATGGCAGATAAAGAAAAAAAACAGGTGGAATTAAAGTCTAAGTCGCATAAGAAAAAGATAAAGAAAGCAGTATTATCCATTATTCTTATTGTATGCATAACTGTTGTTGTAGTTTTTAATGTGACAAATAAAAAAGATGATACTAAGACTGCTACAGTTACTAAGGAAAACACAGCTAAAAAGGGAAATCTTACTGTTGGAATAACGGAAAGCGGGACTATGGAGATTGGCTCTGTTACACAGTCATATGAACTTGATACATCTTCTATAGGAAGCGATAGTTCAAGTTCTTCATCGTCAGGTACAAATAGCAGTTCATCATCAGGCAGTAGCGCTGCAAAAAATGATTCTCAGGGAATGCAAAATATGGGCGGTGCAATGGGAATGGCAGGCGGACAGTCTGGTTCAGACAGCACATCTACAACAAAAACAATATCTTCGTCATCAGGTAGCGAGAGTGTATCAGATTCAGACCTTGTTATAAAGAAAGTATGTGTTACATCAGGACAGAATGTAAAAAAGGGAGATATTATTTTAAAGCTTACAAAGAAAAGTGTTTCAAATGTGAGAAAACTTTATAAGGATGCTGTAAGTTCAGCTGAACTTTCATTGAAAGAAGCTAAGATTGACAGAGATTCTGATAAACTTACAGCAGAGTATGAGTATAAAGAAAGGATTGCAGCTGGTAAAAGTGCAAAGACAACATATAATGCTACATTACAGAGTTTAGACAGTGCAGTTACAACGGCACAGAACAATTATAATACAGCAGTTTCAGGGATAAAAACACTTCCTTCAAAAATAAAAAAATTAGAAAAGAAGATAAAAAAAGCTGGTGGAAGTACATCGGTTTACAAGAGCACTTCAACAGGCAACAGTAACGCAGAACAGAAAGCTATAACAGGTTCATCATCAGAAGCAACAGGCACTTCTAATAGCAGCCAGAACAGTTCATCTACAGTAACGATATTGCAACAGCAGCTCGCATCATATAAACAACAGTTATCAGAATACAAGTCAGAGCTAACAAATTTAAAGTCACAGCTTAAGGCTGCTAAAAAAGCAAGAAAAACAGGGAAGGTAAGTGCTAAAAAGACTTATGATGCAGCAATGCTTCAATATTCCAATGCAAAGACACTTTACAATGTTGCAATGGATGGAATAGATGATGATGTAAAGGAGGCACAGGAAACATTAAAAGAGGCGAAGAAAGCACTTAAAACTTTTGAAAAATATGCGGGAACGGGTGTTATAAAAGCTGAGTGTTCAGGTACTGTAACTTCAGTCGGATATGAGGACGGGAAGACACTTAGCACCAACACGGATATAGCAACATATATGAATGCAGATGCAGTTACGATCTCTGTATCTGTTGCGCAGGATGATATTTCTGAGATAGAAGTTGGAGACACTGTGAATATAAATCTTTCAGCATATGAAGATAAGACATTTCATGGAAAAGTAACATCAATATCAACTACATCATCTGGAACAAGTACGGTGAGTTATCCTGTTGTAGTGACTATGACAGGCGATGTTTCAAGTATTTATTCAGGAATGAGTGGTGAAGTTACATTTGTTACAAAAGAGGTGAAGGATGTTCTCTATATTTCAAATAAGGCGGTAGAGACAGAGGGTACAAAATCGTATGTGACAAAGAAAAACAGTGATGGAAGTACAACAAAAACACAGGTAAAAACAGGCTTTTCAGATGGACATAATGTTCAGATCGAAAGAGGATTAAGCGAAGGTGATACAGTTCTTATAGAAAGCCGGGTGAGCGAATGAAACTAAGTGAGATATTAAGACTTGTCTGGATAAATCTTATTCAGAATAAATTTAAGGTAGTTCTTACTTCTATAGGAATAGTTGTAGGTGCTGCGACAATAGTAATGGTTATCGCAATAGGCAGAGGCGGTCAGATGGATGTGGCGGATCAGTTTAAAAATCTGAACGCCGGAGCTATAGATATTTCATATGAGCAGTCAACAGATAGTTCATCATCAAACTCTAAGACTTCATCAAAATCAGGGTCATCAGGCAGTTTGTCAAAGAGTTCTGATGCGGGAAACAGAGGACAGGGAAACCCCGGTGGTTTTGGAGGAGGTCAGGAAATGCCACAGATGCCAGGAGGAATGCAAGGCGGTGGTTTCGGCGGATTTATGCAGGGTGGAAAAAATAATGAAAGCTCTAAGATAAATCAGGAAAAGGTAATATTGTCGGAAGATGATATGGATGATCTAAAGACATTTCTTCCTGGAATATCAGATATAACAATATCTTATACTACGAAATCTGACGTAGATGGAGGAGATCTTGATGATTCTGAAAGTTATACAATAGCAGGAGTAAAAAATAATTATGAGAGTATGAGCAATCTGACAATGGCAGCAGGCAGTTTTATTGAAGCATCAGATGAGACAAATAAACAAAAGGTCTGTGTACTTGGATATTCAGTTGCAAAAGAGATATTTGGAAGTGTGGAGGAGGCATATGACAGCACCATATACATAGATAACAGGGCATATATAGTAAACGGTGTAATATCAGAAGTTGGAACAGTTTCATCGGGAATAAGTCCTGATGACTCGATCTTTATACCATATAGCACAGGAGTAAAATATATAGTTGGAACAGACGTTAACCCGACTATAACTGTAATAGCATCAGATGTTGACAATGTAGATACTGTAATGGAAAATATACAGTCAGTTCTCTCAGAAAATTATCCAAATGCTGAATTTACGATAACTGATGCGGGAAGTAAAATGGAGGCTGCATCAGAATCAAACAATACACTTACAACACTTCTTATCGCAATGGCGGCGATAGTATTTATCGTAGGTGGTATAGGTATTATGAATGTATTGTTCGTATCAGTAAAAGAACGAACAAAGGAGATCGGTATATTAAAAGCGATTGGATGCACTAAAAAAGATATACTTATAGAATTTTTGCTCGAAGCCTGTTTTATAAGCATACTTGGAGGAGTTCTAGGAGTTCTTTTAAGTTTTGGGATAACACCTATAGTTGAACATTTTGATGTAAGAGTTGAACTTTCCGTTATGGGAGCTGTTCTTGCCGTTATATTTGCGATATTTACGGGAACAGTGTTCGGATTTTATCCGGCATTAAAGGCTTCAAAACTTGTACCTGTTGAGGCGTTAAATGAAGAATAAGTAAAGTGTTTTCAAAACTAAATATATGTTAGGGTAATTGCACAAGTATAACAAATAATACCGCAGGCACGCTTTCGCTACCTGTCACTCGTAACAGTACTAAGCCAGCAAAATACGCTGCCTAAGTGCTGACGGTGACAGAAGTGCACTGCTAACATTATTTGTTATACTTGCACAATTTAATTTTATTATATATTGCTTGTTTTGAAAGTATAAAAAGATAGTTTAAGAAGGTGGAAATATGCTGAATATAAAAAGATATAGAAAAGTTCTTGTGGTGCTTCTGGTTATGTGTTTTGTGTTGTCTGGTTGTTCTAAGGAGAAGGAGGAGGCAACTAATGATATAAGCTCGGTTAAACTAAAATCTAATCAGGAGATAGTAGCCTGCAGGATAACAGCGATATATGGTAATGAGATAGAGTACACTGTAGTGAAAGAGCAGAGTGCATCGGATTCAAATTCAAAAAAGGGCAAGATGCCATCTGCAAGTGGGGCACCAGATATGAATGGCGGGAACATGCCATCTGGCGGTGGAGCACCCGATATGGATCGAGGAAATCCACAGTCTGGAGACATTTCATCTGATAAAAGTGTTAGTCAGAATTCATCCTTAGATAGTTCTGATAAAAAATCGGGTTCAGATAGCAGTAAATCCTCAGATAAAAGTAATAAGACAGTTTATACATTTACAGATGAGACGGGAAGTACAACTATACCTGTCGGAACGGATGTTATAACATCACTTGGAAAGACAACAACATTTTCAAGACTTTCAAATGGGGACATCATAAAGATGATACTTGAAAAAGATTCAAGCGGTGAAAAGATTGTTGTCGGCGTGTGGATCGTTTCGTGATCATAAAGGTTATTAGATAACTGCGAAACTAATTATGTATTGTGTCAATTGCACAGTATAACCATTAGTTATGATTGTTTCACAAATGCATAATAAAGCTTATATTGGGAAAGGTGATTTTTATGATAAAGTTTGGAAAGAAAAAGACGGATAAAAATATTGATAAAAAGAAGGATGCTAATCAGCATAATGAGCATAAAATAGAAATCATAAATGTTAATAAAACTTATGATATGGGCAGAGAGTCTCTTCATGTTCTTAAAGATATCAATTTTACCGTTGATGAGGGCGAGTTTGTTGCCATTCTTGGTCCGTCTGGTTCGGGCAAATCCACACTTATGAATGTTATAGGTTGCATGGATCTTTTTGATGAAGGTGAGTATTATCTTGACGGGCTTGCGATACATTCTATGAAAGAGAAGAAACTTACGAGTATCAGAAATGAGAAGATTGGTTTTATATTTCAGAATTATCATCTGATACCTACATATACAGTTATTCAGAATGTTATAATGCCGCTTCTTATGAGAGGATATGAGCATGAACAAGCACAGGAAATGTGCATGGATACGATAGAAATGCTTGGACTAAAAGAAAGAATAAATCATAAACCAAATGAGCTTTCAGGTGGTCAGAAACAGAGAGTGGCGATCGCAAGAGCATTGGTCGGAGAACCTGCAATTCTTCTTGCAGATGAGCCAACAGGAGCATTAGACAGTAAAAGTGGTAAAGAGGTTCTCAAATTATTCAGAAAACTTAATGATATGGGAAACACTATAGTGATGATAACACACGATCTTGAAGTTGCAAAAGCAGCTAGGAGAGTGGTAAAAATCGTGGATGGTGAGATTTTTGATGTTCCGGCGCAAGCATGATATATGTTGCCAGGCTGTTTATCAAAAAATGAATCATATCTGCTGTCGAAAATTGAATGATTGTTTAAATTGACATTATGTGGATGTAGCTTTACTCTAATTATATTAACAGATATCTGCGGAATGAATTTATATTTTTTATATATGCATGATTTAGCATAAATTGTAGTAGTTTTGCCGATATTTTATTATATATTTATCATAAGCGAAAGGAATAATATCTACACCATGAAAAAAAATATAATTGTCGTTATTTTTTATTTATGTCTTGTCGTAATAATCATTACATCATTTTCCAGAAATAAAAATGACAGTGAGAGTGAAAAAATTACATATTCGCAGGTAAAACAGTCTGATATAAAGGCTCAAAATAATAATGAAACAGGGACACAGAAAGTATTGCATATAAAAGGTGATGTGTCAAAAGAGCTGTCACCTTTTATTTATTATACAAAAGCTGACAGGTATATATTGGACAAATGTTATATAAATATATATAATGAATTAAAGAAAATAAACACGGATGCAGGTTCAGATTATTTTGAAAATATTGAAAGTGACAGCAGATATACTAAAAAAGATAAAAAGAAAAAGGGAAAAAGAATAACAACATATACAATAAGGCTCAAAGAAGGCATAAAAACGGCAGCAGGTACAACGATAACTGCTGATGACCTGATGTTTAATTATTATCTTAGGACTGACAGTTCATATAAAGCGGCTGACAATGTTTATAAATGTAATATTGTGGGACTTTTAAGTTATCAGACAGGCTGTGATGACAGTGTCAGAGCAAAGAAAATATATGATTTAAAAATAAAGAAACCATCAGATAAGATAAAAAAAGAAATAAAGACAAAAATAATATATCCCGAAATAAAAGAAGCATTTGAATGGACAAGCTCTCTTTACCAGGATAAAACTTACTCTTACATAACAGACAAATACCCGAGGACAAGGGATTTGTTTGTTTATTTTTTTGCACTAGATCCAAAATATAAAGTAAAACAGAAGGATGCACAGAAAGTTATAAAACAGGTAGCAGCTCAATATGGCTGGGATTATAAAAAACTTGGCAAAGTGACAGGGAAAAATTATAATGCTCAAGTGAAAAAAATCGTACTTAATGAAGTCGGAAAAAAGTCTGCATTCGAAAAACAGCGTATAAAAGGACTGACAAAGATTGACAGTTATACAATACAGATACAGGTCTATGAGAAAACTTCACAGAAAGACTTGCTTGATTTTTACATAGTTCCGCTTGCAAAGTGGGGGGATGTGCAGTATTTTGATTCAAATTATAAGTGGGGAGTAAAGAAAACAAAGGCGTATGAAATAATAAAAAAGGAAAATGTAACGGGTGATGAGACAGGGAAATATAAGATAGGTAAAAGAGAGCCGTATGAGCTTGTGGAGAGACGAAAGGTTAAACTGTAGTAACACTTTTTAAGTTAATGCAGACAAACAGATATATTGCCTGATATCTATTTTATTTATTACTGCTATTTAGCAAATATGGTTTAGAAATTACGATTGACATTATATCAGAATAAAAATATACTAAAGATAAGCAAAATCATGGGTATGTATTGCTATTATTTACAGTTATATTAAAAATAATAGCGATAAGCTGAAAATTATTATATAGGATGAGGTGAGGGCAAAATGGGTATATATTTTAATCCGGGTAATGCAAGCTTTAAAAAAGATAGGAATTATAAGATTTATGTAGATAAAACAGGGTTATTAGAGTATCTTAATGAATTGCTAGAAACACCTAGAAATTGTCTTGCAGTGAGCCATGCAAGACGTTTTGGAAAATCTCATGCGGCAGGAATGATTGATGCATATTATAGCCGAGGATGTGATTCGACAAGTGTTTTTGAGGGCACAAAGATTGCTGAATGTGCAGATTATAAAAAATATATGAATAAATACAATGTTATTCATTTGGATATTTCATCATTTTTTGATTCTTACAAAGAAAACATTGTAGAAAAAATAGTAGAGTATATTTATAAAGATTTTAAAGAAGCTTTCACTGATGAGCTGGATTATCAGGATAGTTTAAACTATAATTTAATGATGGTATATCAAAAGACCGAGATTCCTTTTGTGATAATTATTGATGAGTGGGATTGTGTTATCAGAAACAGTAATGATAAAGAGCTGGTACATAAATATCTCCAATTTCTTCATTCATTGTTTAAATCAGAGGAGTCAAAGTCATTTCTTGCATTAGCATATATAACAGGAATATTACCGATTAAGAAGATTAAAGATGAGTCGGCACTTAACAATTTCAGTGAATATACAATGTTAAAAGCAAGACCGATTACACAGTATTATGGTTTTACGGAGAGTGAAGTAAAGGCATTATGTAAGCAGTTTGATATGGATTTTGAGAGTGCAAAGGCATGGTATAATGGATATCTGATTGATGGAATGCATATGTATAATCCAAATTCTGTATCTATGGCAATGAATCAAAGAGATTTTGATTCATATTGGAAAAACACTTCATCTTTTGCTTCAATAAATACATTTATAACAATGAATTATACGGGACTTAAAGATGATATCATGAAGATGATATCGGGTGGAAAAGTAATTGTTGAGACAGATGCATTTCAAAATGATTTGTCCGAGATACATTCAAAAGATGATGCTATTACTGCACTTATTCATTTGGGTTATCTGGGATATGATGCAGACAGAAAGAGTGCATATGTGCCAAATTATGAAGTAGCAAAAGCATTTCAGATGGCATTAAAAACAGGAAATTGGGACGAGATATCAAAAGCTATATCAAGATGTGATGAGGTGCTTATGGCTACAATTGATAGGGATGCTCAAAGAGTAGCGGAAATAATAGAGCTTGCACATGACACCTATACATCTGTTTTAAAGTACAATGATGAAAATTCGCTTAGCTGTGTTCTTACAATGGCATATTTTACGGCACCGGGATATTACAATATAATACGTGAGATGCCTGCCGGAAAAGGATTTGCTGATTTTGCGTTTATTCCTAGAGTAAATGCGGGATTCAGACCGGCAATGGTAGTGGAATTAAAGTATAATAAATCGGCGGACACTGCGATTAAACAGATAAAAGAAAACAAATACCACGGTGCATTGTCAGGCTATAGTGATAAGATACTTCTTGTTGGGATAAGCTATGATGCGGAGGGAAAAGATAAAAAGCATCATACCTGTGTTATAGAGGAGATAAACGGCTCTGATATTAGTATATAATAATAGAATGAAAAATGTTTAAAAATGACAACATACAGTAATCTTAACAGAGTACAGTGAGCATAATATTTAACACTATCAAGGAGATAGCAGAGTGGATTGCGAATATCCGCTTGACAAACAATATATTTGGTAGAAATATTATGTTCAGAATTGTATTTAAAGAGGCTGTTGCATTAATGAAAAATTGTACAGGATATATAAGTAGTTACTATTAACAAAATATCTATATCGTGTATGAAATTTTCTTATTGCGACAGTCTCTTTTTTGTTGAAATGTTACATTTTTTGAAAAAAATTATAAATCTTATACTTGACAAGCCATAACAATATGTATATATTTTATATATAAATATTTTACATATAAATATTTTACATATAATCATACAGAAAGGAAGTGCGAAAATGTATTATCCTGTATCTGCACATCTGATAGAATTTTTAATCCTGTCGGTGCTGCAAAAAGAAGATTCCTATGGATATGAGATAAGCCAGACTGTCAAACTTGTGGCAGACATAAAGGAGTCTACACTTTATCCAATCTTAAAAAAGCTTGAGAAAAATGGATTTATGACAACATACACGAAAGAGTATCAGGGAAGAAAAAGAAAATATTATTCTTTGACAGATGCGGGTATGGAAGAACTTAAATTCTTAAATTCAGAATGGATAAGTTATAGAGATACTATTGATGGTATAGTGGAAGGGAGAATGAAAAGATGACGAGAGATGAATATTTAAAGCAGTTAAATAAATATCTGAAAAAACTGCCAAAAGCAGACTATGATGATGCAATGGAATATTTTACGGAATACTTTTCTGAAACAGATGACAATGAAGCAAAAAAACTTATGGATGAACTTGGAACGCCAAAAGAAGCTGCTTGTGATATTATAAGCAATATTCTTGATAAAAGGATAGATGAGAAAAAGCAGGCTGATGAAAAGAAACATAATAATGGGAGCAGGTCGGTATTTGGCATATTCTGGGTAGCAATACTTGCGATATGTGCGATTCCGGTGGCTACACCGCTCCTTATAAGCGGTTTGGTCGTAATGTTTTGTATAGTGCTATGTATTGTTTTGGTCGTATTATGCGTATTTTTAGTTGGAGTGTGTTCGGTTATAGCAGGACTTTTTGTTATAGCGAGGGCGATAGTTACGATAAGACTTTCAATATCAGCGGCGGTAATGCTTTCAGGGCTTGGACTTGCAGTAATAGGTGTTGGAATTATTGTTACAGCAGTCGGAATTTTATTTAGCAGACTTCTTATTGATGTTACTATTAAGTTTGCACAGAGAGCGTCTAAAAGGGGGAAAAAATAATGAAAAAGTTTATAAATATATCTTTGATAGCAGGAATATTATGTTTATTTTTTGGAGCAGGAATGTTTTTTGTCGGAGGAGCAATGGGAGGAGCAAAAGTTATAAAGAAGCTCGATTTTAGTTCGATGCTCACAACTGATAGTAAAAATCTTGAAAAAGAATATGCAGTATTAGAAAAGAAAAAAATAAACGATTTTGATAAGATAAATGTAAAATTAAATACTATTGATTTTAAAATTGCAAGATCGGATGACAAAAACTGTTATATAGAATACAATCTGAAGAAGGAAAAAGGTGAAGTTCCGATAGATTATAGTGTGACTAACAGTGAATTTAAGCTAAGACAGAAATCAGATCATGTTATGATAAACATGGATTTAAGTGGAATCGAAGCCTTGATTAGCGGTACAAAAGACTTTGTACAAAAAAATCAGTTTATATTGTATCTGCCAGAAGATAAACAGATAAGCAGCACGGAATTTGATACGGCAGATGGTGACATTTCTGTTGACAGACTTAAAAGTGATAAGATAGATATATCGGTAGATGCAGGCGATATTAAACTTGTGAATACAGAATCAAATGGTATAAAAATATTATCTTCTGATGGAGATATTGCAGTAAAAAATTCAAAATTCGAGACTGCTATCCTTAATGATAGCGATGGTGATATTAAGTTTGAAGATGCGGATATTAATAGTGGAAAAATATCAACAAATGATGGAGATATCGCTGTTAAAAATACAAATCTAAAAGGAATAAACATAACAGACGATTACGGAGATGTCAAGTGCAATGATGGTTTGTTTGATGATATAACTGTAAAATTAAATGATGGTGACATAAAATTGCAAAATACTAAATTTGCCGGAAATATAAAAATTGAATCTGGCTATGGAGATGTAAAAGTCATGGGTTCCGGAGATTGGAGAGATGTTGCTGTAAATGCAAAAACAAGTTATGGAGATGTAAGCGTAAAGAATATAACAGATGGAAATAAAACGGAAACATCTTTTGAGAGAAATATTGATTCTGCAACGGCAAAACTAGAGATAAAATGTTCGGATGGAGATATTTCTATCAGGTAGGCAATGTGAAATTTTGAAGCTATGAATTTTTATTGTAGACAAAATTAATTATGATAATAATTGAAACTCCCGCGGGCTTAACCCGTGGGAGTAATCAGTTACCTATTAAAACTTCTTTTCCCTTAAATGCAAATCCATAATGTCTGATATTTTCTTTTTTTACACCTCTATTTATTAACTCAGCATCGTACTTTTTTTTATCTATTTGATTTAATGCGGCTTTTACAGTCTGTTCAAGGGAATTTTCGTTTTTGGCATTCAGTACCTTAAACTCAATTATTATTCCAGGATATTTTAAATTATTTTTATCTATAGGTTCAAGTAATATATCATATCTTCCGAAGCCACTTTCACGATTTGAAGTTATAATATAATTGTCTGATTGATTTACCATAAGACCAAGAGTGAAGCCATGATAAAAATTTTCAGGTCTTATTCTTGATTCTTCCTTTCCTGAAACATCAAAAAAGCTGAAAATATTATTGGTAACTTCATTCATATAGTAATTCATTGCATCGAGATCGCCATCAATTAATGCTTTTACAAATTCATTTGACGAATCATCCCTTGTTCTAAACCAGTCTTTTATCATATTTTCAAACATCTTTTTGACCTCAAAATTTGTAAGGCTTAATGCGTAGATATTTTTCCCTTCTGGATTTGTAAAATCAACATAATCTACTTTTAAATAGCCACTTGCGAGTAAAAGGCTCCATATTGCTTCGGAACTTCCATTAAGCTGATCAAATACGATCTGTTCATCTAGTTCGATATTTATACTTTTTCCTTCAAGAAGATCTTCCATTGTTTTTTTTACATTTACTGAGCCAGTCTGAATAAGTTTTGAAACAAGACTGTTTGAACTTGTTGCTGCCCAGTAAGTTTTATATCTTTTTTCATCAAGGAAATTTGTTATAGACCATGGATTATATATATCTTTGCTTTCTCCAAAAGTAAAACCATCATACCATGCTTTTACCTTCTCTTTTTCGGTTGAAAGTCCTTCCTCATCAAGTGACATAAAAACCTCTTTTTCTGTGAAACCGAAGCATTTTGCATATTCTTTACTTGTGACAGTAACAACCTTAAGATTATTTAAGTCAGAAAAGATACTTTCTTTTGATACTCTGGTAATTCCAGTCATAATTGCTCTTTCAAGGTATGGATTTGTTTTAAATGTAGAGTTAAATAAGCTTCTTGTAAATGCTACAAGTTCTTCCCAATAACCATTTACATATGCTTCCTGCATAGGGGTGTCGTATTCATCAAGTAAAACTATTACTCTTTTTCCGTAGTATCTTTGCAAAAAACAACACATCTGATTTAGAGCAACACTTAATATTGCATCAGACATATCCAGGCTTATACTTTTAAAAAATTTTTTCTCATTTTCAGTTAATATACCACTATTGTATAAATAGTCATTTTCATTATATATTTTTACTATTTGAAAACATATTTGTTCTTTCGTGGTTTTAAAATCCTTTGTTTTTATTTCAGCAAAACTAAAAAATATAACAGGATATGTTCCTTGAATTGTACGATATTTTTTATCATTCCAGATTTCAAGTCCCTCAAACAAATCCCCCCTGTTTTTGTATTTATTTGAAAAGAAACAGTTAAGCATACTCATATTTAATGTTTTACCGAATCTTCTTGGACGGGTTATAAGTGTTACGATATCATCGTTTTCCCACCATTCTTTTATAAACGATGTTTTATCTATATAAAAGTTGTTTTTTTCTCGAATTAGACTGAAATGTTCATTTCCTATGCTTATAGTTTTTGACATATTGCCCTGCCTTTTTTGTGATTATATTATCACAATATTACAATAAATACAAATCGTTGATTTTTTAACATTTTTCTGTTTCCATTGAAGCAAAATGTGTAAAGTTATGGTATAATGTTGCCTGCTTTAGCTTATGAAAAGCAGAAAAGTGATGATAGTATATCAACTTTTTATTATCAGGAGATAGTGTTTTTTACGGCGAATGAAAGGATTTACTTATGAATTGTGAAGATATGATAAATATTCCTGATAAAGCAGTTATGATAACAAATATGCTTGAATCTCTTCCATACAAGATATTTGCAACATCGTCAATTGATGCCATGGTTCACAGTGTGGAGTCATTTTTAAGTCCAAATGGATGCCGTATATCAAGAGTATTTTCAACAGAAGCATTGAAAACTATTATTTCGTGTTGGAATATGGCGGTGTCAGAAGGTGGAGAAGATTCATGGAAAAAATATGCAAAAGATTTTCTTAAGGCATCGAATTTTGCAGGGCTTGGTTTTGGCTTTGCAGGCTGTGCAGCGGTTCATGCATGTGCGTATCCACTTGGTTCTGTATATCATATTCCTCACGGTCAGTCAAACCAGCTTATGTTTGCATCAGTTATGAAAAAATATAAGGAATTGCAGCCACATGGAAGAATAAATGATCTTGAAGAGGTGATATCAGAAACACTTAATATCGGCCAGGATGAAGCACTTGAAAAGCTGTATGATCTGATGGATAGTGTATTAAAGAGTAAACCGCTTAAAGAATTTGGAGTAAAAGAAAGTGATCTGCCAGTATTTGCAAAGGATGTAGCTGCTACACAGCAGAGGCTCTTAAAGAATAATTATATACAGCTTAGCGAAGAACAGCTGCTTGATATATATAATGCTGCGTTTTAAGCATGGATTGACATCCAGCGTTAAACTTGTGAGTAAATATTGAAAAAATATGTCAGAGTTTTTTGACATATTTTTTTACACTTCACATAAATCAAAAATGTGTTATAATATAAGTGAATGTAATTTTAATGATATTATGAGACAAAAAGTGATTTATAGGAGATTTTGAAGTATGGAAGTATTACAAAAGAAGGAAAAATTATTGATTGTAGACGATTCAAAATTTCAGCGTGTAGTTCTCAGGGAGACATTATCGGAACATTTTGATATTATTGAGGCAACTGATGGTGCAGAATGTTTGGAGATAATAAAAAAGAAAAGTGAAGCGATGGATATCGTATTACTTGACTTGGTAATGCCTGGAATAGATGGTTTTGAAGTGTTAAAACGCAGACAGAAAAATAAGGATTTCAGAAACATACCGGTTATAGTATTGACTACTAGTGATGATATTTCATTTCAGACAGAGGCATTTGAATTGGGTGCGGATGATTTTATTATCAAACCTGTTGATGCAAGAATAGCTATCTCTCGTATAAATAATACACTGGGTGCAGTAAGACATTTGAAGGAAGTTTTAGAAGAACAGAATTCATGGAGGATAAAATCTCAGATAGACGAGATGACGCATTTATTTAATAAAGTTACAACTGAAGAAATGGTTACGGAAATATTATGCCAGTCCTATGAAAAAAAACATGCACTTATGATTATAGACATAGATAATTTCAAATCAGTAAATGATATATTAGGACACAAAGTGGGTGACAATATTATATGTGTTGTCGCTGGTGTTTTATCATCTCTGTTTAAAAGTACAGATATTATTGGGCGTATAGGCGGAGATGAATTTGTAGTGCTTATGCGTGATATACCAAACGAACAGGCTGTTACTGAAAAGGCAGAACAGCTCGTTAATGTATTTAAGAAAAAAGAAAATCTTACTATTCCTGAAAATATATCAGTAAGTGTGGGGATTGCTTTCTCAGAAGATGAGGATAGTTCATTTTCTGAATTATTTGCAAAATCGGATCAGGCTTTGTATATATCAAAGAAAGCGGGAAAAGCATGTTTTAGTGTTCATGGAGTGGAATATGATATATTGGAGAAAAACCGTAATGTACTTTTGTGGTCAGAGTCAAGAAATACTGCAAGCACTTTAGAATTTGCACTTCCAAGTTCAGTACAGATAAATATTGTATCAGGTTTAGAATATATAAGGGAACATGTTGCCAAGGAAGACAATGAGATCGCATCAATATATATTGATGTGTCTGAAATGTCTGATTCAGGCAGCAAATTCTGGGAAACAATAAAAAGTGAAGCGTGGGCAAAGAAGCATCCGATTGTTGCAATATGTAAAGAAGGCAGCATGGAACAGATACGGTATGCGGTATTGTCAGATATCGTTAATGACATATTGTTTGCTCCACTTGAAGCATCTATATTAAAACGTCGTATTAATGAGTACATAAAAAAAGAGCAGCATAGGACATAAAAAAATTAGATTAAGATTCACAGACTTGATGAGTTTATGATATTATAGTAAAATATTGAAGTATTTTTATGTGGCGGTATATTTAGTTACAGCCCAGATATAAACAGATTGCAAGAAAGGACAAATAAAATGGCAAAAAATCCTATAGTTACATTTGAGACAACAGCAGGGACAATTACAGCAGAACTTTATCCTGAAATTGCTCCAAACACAGTAAACAATTTTATTTCACTTATAAACAGTGGTTTTTATGACGGACTTATTTTTCACAGAGTCATAAAAGGTTTTATGATTCAGGGTGGAGATCCTGATGGAGTAGGAACAGGCGGACCAGGATATTCTATCAAGGGCGAATTTGCAATAAACGGTGTAGAGAACAATCTTAAGCACACAGTAGGAGTTCTTTCGATGGCACGTTCAATGATGCCTGACTCAGCGGGTTCACAGTTTTTCATCATGCATAAAGATGCACCACATCTTGACGGACAGTATGCGGCATTTGGTAAAGTAACAGATGGAATGGACACAGTCAATGCGATAGCAGAAACTGAAACAGACTACTCTGATGCACCATTAGAGCCACAGATGATGATCAAAGTAACGGTGGACACAGATGGAGTAGAATACCCTGAACCGGAAAAATGCTAGAAAATATCATAAAATAGTAAACATAAAGAGGCTGTCGCACGAAGCACTATTTATATAATACCTGGATAATAAATCTGTTATTAATATCTACATATTGTATAGATCATGCTTAATGCGACGGTCCCTTTTATTATAAGGAGCAAAATGCAGACTTTTGCCAAGTCAAAATTTTTAATTTTGACTTTGTGTTCACAAAATCTTGACATTCTTGTGTTATTCTCTTTTGTATATAAAAAACAGGAGGTAAATACAGTGATTGAGGTTAAAAATCTCGTTAAAAGGTATGGAACACATGCTGCGGTAAATGATCTTTCATTTACTGTTGAGACAGGAAAGGTTGTCGGTTTTCTTGGGCCTAATGGTGCAGGAAAATCAACAACTATGAATATGATAACAGGTTATATTGCGCCGACGGAAGGAGAAGTTCTTATTGATGGCATTGATATTATGGATGAACCTGAACTGGCAAAGAAAAATATAGGATATCTCCCGGAAATTCCACCGCTTTATCCGGATTTAAGAGTAAGAGAATATCTTTCATTTGTTGCAGAGCTTAAAAAAGTTCCTAAAAAAGAAAGAGATATCGAAGTTCATAAGATAATGTCAAAGACAAAGATACTTGATGTTTCGGAAAGACTTATAAAACATCTGTCAAAAGGTTATAAGCAGAGAGTAGGTCTTGCGGGGGCAATGATGGGAAATCCTGACATACTTATTCTTGATGAGCCGACAGTAGGTCTTGATCCGAGCCAGATAATAGAAATGCGTGAACTTATCAGAGAGCTAAGCAAAAATCATACAGTTCTTTTAAGTTCTCATATCATGCAGGAGATCAGTGCTGTATGTGACGAGATAATCATTATAAATGAAGGAAAAATGATAACAAAAGACACACCAGAAAATATTACAAAGAAAATGGTTGATACAAATGGTGTTCATATTGTTGTAAAGGGTGATAAGACAAAACTTAAAGAGGCACTTAGAACTGTTTCGGGTATTAAAAATGTAGCATATGATAATGACAAAGATGTTGAGGAAAATACAGTTGGTCTTACTATTTACTGTGCCGAAGATGAGGACATAAGAGTTGAACTTTTCTATGCACTTGCCAAGGCAGAGTGTCCTTTGATAGAGATGAATAAACTTGACACATCGCTTGAAGATGCTTTCCTCGCACTTACAAGGGGAGGTTCAAAGCAGTATGGTGGTAAAAAACTCAAAAAATTAAAGACTGAAAAGAAAGATTCAGCAGATGAAGGAAAAAGTCTTGAGGATATGGTACAGAGTGAGCAAGTGCAGAAATCTGATGAAGACATATTAAAAAATGAAAGACATGATTCAGATATGGAAGGAGGAGAAAAATAATGCTTGCGATATATAAAAAAGAATTGAGACAATATTTTAATTCAATGATAGGTTTTGTTTTTCTGGCATTTTTCCTTGTTATTATAGGAATATACACATGGGCATATAACCTTTCAAGCGGGTTAGGAAATTTTGAGGTGACTCTTGGCGGTATATCATTTATGTATGTTTTGCTTATACCTATACTTACGATGCGTATAGTTGCAGAAGAAAACAGACAGAAAACAGACCAGCTTCTTTATACAGCACCGATATCACTTGGAAAGATAATTGTTGGTAAATATTTTGCGGTTATGACATTATTTTCATGTGCATTTATTCCTATGTGCATATATCCGCTTATTATACACATGTATGGTACAGATGTAAGACTTGCGCCGGCATATAGCAGTATTATAGGATTTTATCTTTTAGGTGCGGCGGCAATAGCAATCGGTCTTTTTATCTCATCACTTACTGAAAGTCAGGTGATTGCATCTGTTGTGAGTTTTATCACACTTCTTCTTACATTTCTTTTAAATAACATTACAAGTCTGCTTCCGACAGGAGCGATATCGCAATGCGTTATGATAGCCGTATTATGGCTTGTCATATGTCTTGTTTTTTATCATATGATGAATAATATAACAGTGCTTGTTATGATGGCTGTTATTGGAGAGGCGGCAATATGGATAATTTATGCAGTAAAATCTTCATTATATGAAAGTCTGCTCACAAATATATTAAATACGCTTGCCCTGTCTACAAGGTATGATGATTTCAGTCTTGGAATATTAAATTATGATGCGATAGTTTATTATATTTCCATTGCATTTTTATTTGTATTCCTTACGATTCAGATGATCAAGAAAAAGCGTTTTAATTAAGAAAGGAGCAGTAATATGAGTGAAGGATTAAAAGAAGTCAAAATAAAAAGGAGCTCAGGACAAATAAAGAAGTCGTTTACGAATAGAAAATTTAAATCGGGAGCATACAGTTCGTTTATCACTGTTCTTGTGATAGCGATAGTAGTCGTTGTAAATCTTGTGTTTGGAAAACTTGATCTGTCAACTGATTTAAGTTCTAACAGTTTATTTACACTGTCAAAGGATACAAAAAAAGCGTTAAAATCAGCAAAAGATGATATTACGCTTTATTATCTTGTTACCGATGGCAAAGAGACAGAATATATTGAAAAGGTGCTTAAGCAGTATCCTAAAGTGTCATCAAAAGTTAAGATTAAAAAGGTAGATCCGGTTGTAAATCCGGGATTTGCAAGCAAATATTTATCAGACAGCGAAGCAGGTTCAGTGGCACAAAATGATGTTATTGTTGTGAATGATTCGACAAAGAGTTCAGCGTATGTACAAAATACAGATATGTATTATACTAATACAGATTATTCATCATATTCACAGACACAGTACCTTGATGTTGAGGGAAAGATAACATCAGCTATCCAGAGAGTTCTTGCAGAAAAAAAGACTAAGATGTATATTCTTCAGGGGCATGATGAATTGGAAGTTGGAACAACTATGTCAACTTCATTTAGCAAAATGAATATAGAAACCGAGGAGCTTACACTTTACTCTGAGGATAAAGTGCCTTCAGACTGTGATATACTTCTTATAAACGGAGCAACAAAGGATATAAGTAAGGAAGAAAAAGATAAGATTCTTGCTTATATGAAAAACGGTGGAAATGCAGTAATAAATCTTCAGTATGGAACAAAAAACACTCCAAATTTAAAGGAATTATTAAGATATTATGGACTTAATGAGCAGATAGGTTCAGTATGTGAGACACAGGGTAACTATTATAATTATGTAAATTTTGTCATCCCTACAGTGGCTTCTTCTGATGATATAACTTCTGATATATCAGGAATCGTGGCAATGCCATCACCTGTTGGAATTTCAAAGCTTTCAAGTAAGAACATTAGAAAATCGCTTACTATAACAGATCTTATGACAACGTCAGAAGGTTCATATCTTAAATTAGATACTTCATCAGGAAAAACAGTAAAAGAGAAAGGCGATGTTGATGGACCGTTTGCAATGGGGGTGTCTGTAACAGATAAGATCGATGATGATAAGAATACAAAACTTGTTGTTTATGCATCAGCTTATGCTTTCTCGGATGATATTATATCAACGAATCAGTTTGACAATGGCTCATTGCTTACAAATGCTGTTAAGTCGCTATCTGATTCGGATGTTGAAGAAACATCGATAAATGCAAAGAGTCTTTCTTATTCTTATGTTTCGCTTACACAGGGAACACAGATTTTATGGGCAACTGTAATGATCATAATAATACCTGTTGGACTTCTTGTTACCGGATTTATAATCTGGATGAGCAGAAGAAGAAAGTAGAGGAGGGGCATTATGAGAAGAAAAAACAGACAGTTATTGACAATTGTCGGCTTATGTGTTCTCCTGATAGCATTGATTATCAGCTTTTTGGTTATTACGAGGCATAAAGATGAGAGTGACAAAAAAGAAGAGGCAGCAAAGAATATTGAACTTTATTCAGTTAAGGATGCTGATATTACATCTTTTAACTTTAAAAACAGCAAGGCTGAGCTTACTTTTGTGAAAAAGAATAATAAATGGATATTAAAAGACGATATGAAATATAGTCTTGACCAGAGTAAGGTAAAAACACTGATAAATGATGTTAAAAAAATTTCTGCTACAAGCAAGGTAACATCTGATTGTACCGACCTGTTACCGTATGGACTTAAAGAGCCAGCTTTACAGGTGGATATTACAGATAAAAATGGCAATAAGAGAACATTGACGGTAGGAGATGAGTCAGTTGCAGGGGAGGGTCGTTATGCATATATTGATGAAGATGTTAAAAAGATTTATATGATAACATCGACATTTACATCAGACTTTGAGACTACAAAAAAGGAGTTAAAAGCTGAAACAAAGGCAGCGGCGGCTCCGTCATCAACAGCGGCGGCAGCTTCTAAAAAATAAGTTTGAATCATAAAATAATAAGATGGGAATAAAAAGGATGAAAAAGAATAATAAAGGAAAATTAAAAAATAAAAAACAGATGCTTATCATAATAGCTGTGATAAGCATCATGGTTTTTATTTGTATAGTATTACAGGCGTACATAGAGGGATATTTTGGAAATGGAAAAAAAGAGAGTACAGCGGTTTTAAGTGAAAAAAATAGTACAAAGCATAGTAAAACGGATAAGGCCAGACAGGCAGTTACAAAAAGGCCCGAAAATAAAAAAAAGGTATCGCAAAAAAATAAAAAGTCTGATAAAACAAATAAGATTAAAAAGAAAACTAAAGTGAAGAAAATACATATTGCGGCAAATCCTGAAGGAAGCAAACCGATAAGGGTTCTTATAACAAATAGCGATTTTTCAGATATGTTTCATCAAAATATAAAAGTTACTTCATCAAAAAGTTTTTATGTGAAGATAAATAACAAGGTGAAAACTTATCCGGCTGGGAAAAAGGTTATATTTAAAGCAGCAGACAGGAAATTAAAAGGGAAAAAAATAGTTGTGGGTTCATACAGTGCAGCAAAGATAAGGGTTCTTAGTATCAAAAGACTTGAAGAACATCCGCAGTATCGTGGAACCATGACAATAAAATACAGATCAAAAGGGCTTTTACTTACCAATACTCTCCCTTTGGAACAGTATCTTTATGCGGTTATTCCAAGTGAAATGTCAACAGGAAACAATATTGAAGCATTGAAAGCACAGGCTGTATGCGCAAGAAGTTATGCATACAATCAGATGAAGTCGGAAAAATATGCACAGTATGGTGCAGATGTAGATGATAGTGTAGCATGTCAGGTGTATAACAATATTCCTGAGGATAAAAAATCCAGAAAAGCCGTAGATGCAACCTTTGGAGATGTTATGAAGAAATCAGGCAATGTTATTATTGCGTATTATTTTTCAACTTCGTGGGGATATACAGCCGATGGTCAGGATGTCTGGAATACACCGTCAAAGATTTCTTATCTTGACAGCAGATTTCAGATAACGCAGAGGTCAAAGAGAAAAACAGGAATAAAAGGATATGATCTTTCAGATGAATCAACATTCAGAAATTTTATAAATAATGATACCTGTAAGACATATGACAGCAATGAAGAATGGTACAGATGGTCTGTAAAAATCAAGGAAAAAAATTTGAGACAGCGTATAGATTCAGCTTTAAGTTCATGTTATCTTTCAAATAATTCAAATGTTCTTACAAGAACGAAAGATGGAAAATATAAAGTGAAAGCAGTTTTTAAAACTGGAAAGATAAAAGATATAATTATAAATAAGCGTGAAAAAAGCGGTATGGTATCGGAAATTATTATAGAGGGAAATAAAAATACGTATAAAGTATGTAACCAATATAATATAAGAAAAGTGCTTGCACCTGTTTATGAAACAATAAAGCGCAGGTATGGTGGAGATATGAGTGGATATTTTATGCTGCCAAGTGCTGCGTTTTATATAGATAAAACATCGGGCGGATTTAGTATAACAGGTGGTGGCTTTGGTCACGGGACTGGGATGAGTCAGAGTGGTGCAGGAAACATGGCAAAGCAGAGATTTGATTATAAGCAGATACTTCGTCACTATTTTTCAGGAGTAAAAATAGTGACTTTAAAGGAGTATTAAAAGTATCGTGTAGTATGTTTTCAATGCGAATTTTCAAGTATATGATTAAGTAATCCGCCTAAAAAAAGTATATACATACATGCGTAAAGCCACAACATAAGTAGAGCCATGGTAGTCATTGCGCCATAAAATCTAGAGTAGTTACTGATATTATCTACATAGTAGGAATAGACATATGAAAAAGTAAGCCAGCCGAAGCTTGCAACGATGGCTCCGGGAACCTGTTTAGAAAAGTTTGTCTTTCTGTTTGGCAGTATAACATACAAAAGCCAGAAAAAAAGAAATAAGACAATAAGGCTTACTATAGCGCGTACATTTATAATAGAAGCAAGTTTTTCTTCGGTAAAAGGAAAATGCTGTCGTATATAGTAGTACAGTTTGTTTCCAAATACAATGACCGTAAGCATTATGATAATGAGCAGAGCAAATATTATCGTATAAAAAAAAGAATATAATCTTATAACGATGTAATTTCTCGATTCATTGACATTGTAAACGGAATTAAGTCCCTGAATAAGCGACAAAAATGCTTTAGAGCCTAGCCAGACAGCAAATATGATGGTCACTGGAAGTATAGCATTTGCCTGGACATTATATATTTCGCTTATCATATTGCCAAGATAATCCCTGAAATATTCTGGAACAAAAGGTGAGGTGATTTCCATAAGTGTCTTTTCAGAAAAAGGGGTATATCTTAAAAGGGATAATAAAAACATAAAAAACGGAAAAAAGGAAAGCATCATAAAAAAGGCTGCCTGCCCTGCAAATGCAGATAAGGCAGCTTTTTTAAAGTATGACATAAGTTTTGTTATGCTTTCATATATAAAAATTATAAATCTTATCAGCTTTTTTACAAAAATTATTTTCTTATTGCGGGGGTTATCATTTGTTGTGTTCATGTTAATCCTCATATTATTATTTTGTTTATATTTTGAAAAATTATTCAGAAGGCGTGATAAGACTATAGTCACCAGATAAAAGTGTTTTTATCAGCTGTTCTTCTGTTTTTATATCATATTCGGTGTCTATACCCCCATGTGCAAGATCCTCTTTTTCATGAAAATCGCTTCCGGAAGTCATGATAAGATCATGTTCATATGCCCATGCGTAAGTCTTATCGTTGTTACTGTCATGTCTTGGATTGCCATTATAGACTTCTGCGCCATCCAGGAGAGCAGGATTTACAGGTTCACAGTATGCTCTTCCGGGATGTGCCTGGATAATGAGTATTCCCTCGCTATGGCATATTTCAGATAATTCTTCTATGGAAAGATTATACAAAAAGCTATGTTTAAAGAAGAAGCTTTCAGATACTCCATATAGTAAATAGTCATTAGGACTTTCGGTAAGAGTGACCTCACAGCCGAGCAATACATTTATATCATATTTTTGGGCATATTTTAATGCGGTTCTGTAACCTTTTAAAAAATGAAATGTAACTTCATCAGGTGTTTTTGCACCACTTTGTTCACTTGCCCATTTACTATAATGATCAGTTATGACAACGGTACCGTAGCCGGCTTCTTTATACATTTTTAAGATTTCTTTTGCACTTATATGAGCACAAGGACTTGTTTCACTTGTGTGTGTATGCATTTCAACTTTCATTTATGCTGTTCGCCTCCAATTATAAAAGTTAATGTCAATAGTAGTGATTATTAGTATAGCATTATGCATTAGACAAGACAACTATTATAAAAAATTATGAAAAAAAGTATAAAATACATGAAATAGTCATATTTTTATTAAGATTTGTGGTAATATATAAATAAAAAGAATTTAGGAGGAATTAAGATGCATAGTTTTCAGGAAGTTTCAATTGACTATATGGATATGAACCCATTCAAAAAAATAGGAAAGGATTGGATGCTTGTTACGGCAGGTGATGAAAAAAAAGCAAATTCAATGACTGCATCATGGGGGGCAGTTGGTGAAATGTGGGGTAAAGATTCTGTATTTGTATTTATCAGACAGAGTAGATTTACAAAAGAATTTATTGACAAAAAGGGAAAATTTTCTCTTAGTTTTCCAGGAGAAAAATACCGTATGGACATGAAGTATCTTGGTTCTGTTTCAGGACGAGATGAGGATAAGATGAAAGCTGCAAAAGTACAGGTCGATTATTGTGATGGTGTACCATATATAGATGAGGCGAATCTTGTATTTATATGTGAAGTTATGTCACAGACAAATATTGAACCAGGTGATTTCATTGACAAAACAATAGATGATACATGGTACAAAGACAAGGATTATCATACTATGTATATTGCAAAGATAACAAAGATACTTGCAAGATAACATATAATATAAATAGCTGTATTTCATACTATAATACGATAAGTAATTTTGAATGTCTTATTTTATGGGTAAAAGCTTTCACTTTTATTGTGTATTATATTTTGTGGGTTTAAAGTACAATAGGAAATGTGAACAAGATGTGAATGAACAAACATATACATTGTGTTTACATATCCTGATAAAAACAGGATTGCCTGACAACTACAATAAAAAGTTGTATTGTGTATTGACTCAATTTTCAGAAATATGCAATACCACAAAATAAAATATTCAAAATGGAGGAGAAATTTTATGAGACTTTCAAAATTTACTAAAAAAGGAGTTGCAGCTGCATTAGCACTCTCAATGGTAGTAGTAGGAAACGCAGGAATGACACAGAAAGCAAGTGCTGCAAAGAAATTTAAGACATATGTTATGTTTGCTGATGAAAAATGGAAAGTAACAGCAAACATGGATACAGCAAAGGGCAAATACAACTCACCAAAGACAATCACAGCTAAAAAAGGTACACAGAATGTATCTATGACTCTTACAAGAAGTGGAATAAATGGAGCAAAAGAGAAGATTACAAAGGCTAATGTATTTTGTGTAGATGTAGAAGATGCTATGAAGACATATAAGCCAAATCAGATCAAGATCTCAAATGTTAAGGTTGCAGTTGATGGAAAGAACATCGCAGTTAAGCAGAACAAACTTAAACAGGGTTATCTTGAGCAGGATCAGAAGAACAATAAGTTCCGTCTTGAAATCTTCAATGTTTACGGAAAAGGTGGCACAGGTGCTAAAAAAGCAAATTACCCTGTAGATCCTAATAAATTAAAATTCAAGAAGACACTTAAAGTAAGCTTCAAGATTACATTTAAAAAATAATTTTATACGGATATTTTTTAAACCTTTAAAAACACTATTAAGATGAAATAAATACATATTACTTTTAATGAATGATAGTTAAGAGTGATCATGAAAGATGGATTGTCAATAAGATTATAAATTTTATGGCAGTCCATTTTTCGCGTGAAATAAATAAAAGAGATAGGAGATTATATGGCAGACCAGGGAAAGTTTATGGAAGAATTGGAGGCTGTTAAAAATATCGCAGTTTCACAGAACAATAGTCTTACAAAGGAAGAAATACAAAAATATTTAAGTGATATGAACCTGTCAGATGAACAGTTTGAACAGGTTTATTATTATCTCTCACTTTCTGGAATAAACATAGAGGGATATAGATTTATTCCAAAAGCTGTCGATCTGAAAAGTGATACAGAGAGTAAAAAAAATGAGAAAGAAATGTCTGAAACTAATAATGTTATACAAGATACAGAGCATGATAAAAATAAGATAGATACATGTACTAAAAGTCTGGCAAAAAAACGTGCAGAATACAACAGTAAAATGTATATGGATGAGATAGAAAAACTTGATTATTATGAGGATAAAGACGAAAAAAAGATCATTTCAGAGTTTCTTAACGGAAATAGTGATGCTAGAAATAAATTTATAGAAAACAGACTTACACAGGTTATAAATATAGCAAATAAATATTCTGACAGAGAAGTAGTAAAAAAAGAGGTCATAGGGATTGATGAACTTATAGCCGAAGGAAATGTCGGATTATTAGAAGCAGTGTCAGTTATTGAGCAGAATAGAAAAAATTTTGTGGATGCTGCCGGCAAGCCGGTTTTTGAGAGTATAGATGGAACTATATATATGGAAGTGACAAATGCGATAGAATCTTTACTTGATACAATGACATCTGATAGTGACTGGGAGACTGCTGTGCTTGCAAGAACAAATTTACTTAACGAGGCAGCAAAATATATGACTGAAGAGATGGGAAGAGTTCCGACAAAAGAGGAATTATCCGAATATACAAAAATTTCTGTTGATGAAATAAGAGGAATTATGGGATTGTCAAAAGACACACAAAGAATAGCTGATACTACAGCAGTAAGATTTAGAAAATAGTGGGAGTCCACAATATTTTGTGATTTTAATTAAAATAAACACAATATATTGTGGACTTTTTTGGCTTCAGGTGATATAATGGTTTTTGCGTTTTGGCAAATGTGTGCGCTGCATTATATAATGCGGCGTTTCATTATGCATAAAACATAGTGTCTGAGCATGGATGACATGCATCATACATATTTTAGATTGGAGGAAATATGATGAAGGTAATCAAGAGGGATGGCAGAGTAGTTGAGTACGATCGAAACAAGATTGTCATTGCAATTCAGAAAGCTAATGCGGAAGTTGATAAAAGCGAGCAGGTAAATGAGGAGAAGATAGATTCTATCGTTGCCGGAATTGAGAACAAACATGTGGATAACATGATGGTTGAAGATATTCAGGATATGATAGAACAAAAGCTTATGAGCGAAGGTAAATTTGAACTTGCTAAGAAGTACATAATTTACAGATATACAAGAGAGATGGTCCGCAGAGCCAACACTACTGACGACTCTATTATGAGCCTTATAAAAAACAGCAATAAAGATGTAATGGAAGAAAATTCTAACAAAAATGCATATATTGCTTCAACACAGCGAGATCTTATTGCCGGGGAAGTTTCAAAGGACCTTACGAAGCGTGTGCTTCTTCCTGAAAAGATAGTAAAAGCACATGAGGAGGGAATACTGCATTTCCATGATATGGACTATTTTCTTCAAAGTATCTTTAACTGCTGTCTTATAAACATAGGAGACATGCTTGAAAACGGAACGGTTATGAATGGCAAGCTTATAGAAACACCAAAAAGTTTTCAGGTTGCATGTACAGTTATGACACAGATCATATCAGCGGTGGCAAGCAGCCAGTATGGTGGACAGTCAGTTGATATAAGACATCTTGGAAAGTATCTTAGAAAAAGTCATGATAAGTATGAAGCTCATTATAGAGCAAAGTACGGAGATACTATAACTGAGGATGTACTTGAAGAATTTGTAAATGACAGGCTTCACGATGAATTAAAATCAGGTGTTCAGACAATACAGTATCAGATAAATACACTTATGACGACAAATGGTCAGTCGCCTTTTGTGACACTTTTTCTTAATCTTGATAAAGATGACCCATACATTGAAGAAAATGCTATGATCATAGAAGAAATTCTCAATCAGAGAATTGAAGGAATCAAAAATGAAAAAGGAGTATATGTAACACCGGCATTTCCTAAACTTATATATGTACTTGATGAGCATAATTGTCTTAAAGGCGGCAAATATGATTATCTTACAAAGCTTGCAGTAAAATGTTCGGCAAAGAGAATGTATCCTGATTATATATCAGCAAAGAAAATGCGTGAAAATTATGAAGGAAATGTATTTTCATGTATGGGATGCAGGAGTTTTCTTACTCCATGGAAAGATGAAAATGGTGAGTATAAATTTGAGGGAAGATTTAATCAGGGCGTTGTAAGTATAAATCTTCCGCAGATAGCGATAATAGCTCAGGGTGATGAAGAAAAGTTCTGGACTCTGCTTGAGGAGAGACTGGCACTTTGTTTTGATGCACTTATGGCAAGGCACCATGCGCTTGAGGGAACATTGTCAAGTGTAAGCCCGATACACTGGCAGTACGGCGCTATTGCAAGACTTGGAAAAGATGAGCCGATAGATAAGCTGCTTCATGATGGCTATTCTACGATTTCGCTTGGATATATTGGTGTGTATGAAACTACAAAACTTATGACAGGAGTCAGCCATACCGATCCAAAAGGAACTAATTTTGCACTCAGACTTATGAAGAGATTAAGGCTTGCATGTGATACATGGAAACTTGAGACAGGTATAGGATTTGGACTTTATGGAACGCCGGCAGAAAGTCTGTGTTACAGATTTGCGGAAATTGACAGAAAGAAATTTGGCGTTATAAAAGATGTAACAGATAAGGGTTATTATACAAATTCATATCATGTTGATGTTCGTGAAAAAATAGATGCATTTGAAAAGTTTAAATTTGAGAGCCAGTTCCAGAAGATTTCTTCAGGAGGTGCTATCTCATATGTTGAAATACCAAATCTTAGAAACAACCTTGAAGCACTTGAGGATGTAGTCAAGTTTATATATGAAAATATACAGTATGCAGAGTTTAATACAAAATCAGATTATTGTCATGTATGTGGTTATGATGGAGAGATAATTATAAATGATGATCTCGAGTGGGAGTGCCCTCAGTGTCATAATAAAGACAAGAATAAGATGACTGTTATAAGAAGAACATGTGGTTATCTAGGAGAAAATTTCTGGAATGTAGGAAAGACTAAAGAGATAAATTCAAGAGTACTTCATTTATAAGGGGTTTGTAACAATGAATTATGCAGATATAAAAAGAATAGATGTAGCAAATGGCCCTGGAGTGAGAGTGTCGTTATTTGTAAGTGGCTGTTCGCATCACTGTAAGGAATGTTTTAATCAGGAAACATGGGACTTTGAATATGGCAGTCTGTTTGATGAGAAAGCTGAGGATGAGATTATTGATTATCTTAAACCAGATTATATAAAAGGGCTTACACTTCTTGGCGGTGATCCGATGGAAAAGGCGAATCAGGAGGCTCTTATTCCACTACTTGAAAAAGTAAAAAATAAATATCCTGACAAGTCGATATGGTGTTATACAGGATATGATTTCGAGGATGACATAAAGAAAAATATGCTTAAAAATTGGGAAGTGACTCAAAAATTTATGTCATATATAGATGTTTTGGTTGATGGTGAGTTTAAGATTGATCTAAAAGATTTAAACCTTGTATTCAGGGGCTCATCAAACCAGAGAATAATCATGGTAAAAGAGTCGATGCAGAGTGGTAAGATTGTTTTGTGGCAGGAGCCGGAAAGATAAAATATAAGATATTTAAAAAATAATCTTGAAATTTTTTATTTAATTGGTTACAATAGTCTATAGGTAGGTTTGTGCAGAAGAGAAAATACTATATCAGGTATTGATTTTTAGCGAAAGCCTGCATTCAAATGATTAATTGTCAGACAGGTTTTTCCTGCCGGACAAATTATAAAATTTATATTTAGGAGGAATTTTAACATGGCAGTTAAAGTTGCAATCAATGGTTTTGGACGTATCGGACGTCTTGCATTCAGACAGATGTTTGGTGCAGAAGGTTATGAAGTAGTAGCTATCAACGATTTGACAAGCCCTAAAATGCTTGCTCATCTTTTAAAGTATGATTCATCACAGGGTAAATATGAGAAAGCTGACACAGTTTCAGCAGGTGAAGATTCTATCACAGTTGATGGAAAAGAAATCAAAATCTACGCTTTCCCAGATGCAAACAATTGTCCATGGGGCGACCTTGATGTAGATGTAGTTCTTGAGTGCTCAGGTTTCTACACATCTAAAGAAAAGGCTCAGGCTCATATCAATGCAGGCGCAAAGAAAGTTGTTATCTCAGCTCCAGCTGGTAACGATCTTCCTACAATCGTTTACAATACAAACCATGAGACATTAAAGAAAGGTGATCAGATCATCTCAGCAGCATCTTGTACAACAAACTGCTTAGCTCCAATGGCTGACGCACTTAACAAGTTTGCTCCTATCGAGTCTGGTATCATGGTTACAATCCATGCTTACACAGGTGATCAGATGACACTTGATGGTCCTCAGAGAAAGGGTGACCTCAGAAGATCTCGTGCAGCAGCAGTTAACATCGTTCCTAACAGCACAGGTGCTGCAAAAGCTATCGGACTTGTTATCCCAGAGCTTAACGGAAAGCTTATCGGATCTGCTCAGCGTGTTCCTACACCAACAGGTTCTACAACAATCCTTACAGCAGTAGTTAGAGCTAAAGATGTAACAGTTGACGGAATCAATGCAGCTATGAAAGCAGCAGCTAACGAGTCATTTGGTTACAACGAGGATCAGATCGTTTCTTCTGATATCGTAGGAATGAGATTTGGTTCACTCTTCGATGCAACTCAGACAATGGTAAACAAAGTAGCTGATGACCTTTATGAGGTTCAGGTAGTTTCTTGGTATGACAATGAGAA
>CAKRFY010000035.1 GCA_934320895.1 uncultured Lachnospiraceae bacterium
CATAAAAACACCACCTATATTTGATATATCTATTATACCAAATATAGGCGGTGTTATCCACTTTTTCAGTGCCCTCATGTGGTAGGATGGGTTGATAAAAAGACCTATATAAATATGTGTAAAGGCACTTTCAGTCAAAAAGAATTACAACAAAACCTCAATTCAATAAGAAAAAAGAGAGATAAAGTTGCATCCGATCCACTTATTGAGGGAATTGATATAAAACTTTTAAATAAAGTTAAAGTCATTTCTGGCAGCATTTCTCCACTTAAAGACAAAAAACAGCACAATATAGCTATAAGTGTAATGACTGATGATTACGGCAATCCACAAAACATGGGAATATACCCAAAAGTCGGCGATAAGTTCACAATGTCATATATTGATGATGCTTATTTTATTGATAATCGGACAGGCAAAAAAGTAACCGATGACACCCCCGAAAAATATATGGAATACTATATAGCCAAAGAACATGAAGTCACATATACGGTATGTGCACTTGTGAATGTTCCATATTCAATGGGATTTCGATACGGTTCTGTAACCGGATATAATGTGGTAATGTCAACCGACAGCCTGAAAAATGATAGCAGGCAAAAAATTTCACCATTATTTTATATGTTAGACTCTAAAAACAAAAAAGCTGAGATACGGACTGAGAACTACCTTAAAAATATAACTTCCGCACCTTCATCTTCACTTTCCTTTGAAAGTAAAGCTAAGGTTCGTCAGGGATTTGACAGTTTTAAAAATATGTTTATATTGCTTGGCGGTCTGCTGTGTGCTGTTATAGGGATTATCGGAATACTTAATTTTGTCAATGCCGTCCTCACAGGAATCATGTCAAGAAAACATGAATTTGCAATGCTTAAATCCATAGGTATGACAAACAGACAGCTTCGCAGAATGCTTATATATGAAAGTTTATTCTATAGCGTAAGTTCATCCGTCGTATCACTCATTACTTCGGTAATATTTGCCGTACTCACTAAAAGACTGTTTGAAAATATTTTCTGGTTCTTCAACGGACATTTTGTAATACTTCCTGTATTGCTTGTCGCTCCGGTATTTATCATACTTAGCTGTATTATTCCGATGTTGATGTATGGAAATACTGAAAAACAAAGTGTTGTAGATACTTTGAGAGATTTTGTGTAAAGTGTTTATATGATTAGGAATAATTGTATTTTTATCATCTAAAGGCACCGACAGAATTATAATTTTCAACTATGCTCTATTCTAAGTAATAAGCGGCTGCTGTTTGATTATATGCTTAGAATGGGGCATAGTGTTTTTTATTTACATAATAATATTCTTTTATTAAATATATTTTGTATAATCAAAAAACTTAACAATATTAATCAATCTGTTCCAATCAGCACCTCTTTCCCCTTGAAAGCGAATCCATAATGTCTTATATTTTCTTTCTTTACCCCTCTGCTTATAAGTTCTGTATCATAATCTTTTTCATTTATCTGCTTCAATGCTGCCGACAATGTCTCTTTTAATGTATCTTCTTTTCTGAAATTAAAAACTTTAAATTCTATTACTATCCCCGGATATTTCATATTGTTTTTATCTATTGGTTCAAGCATTATATCATATCTGACATATCGTTTGATATATTTTTAATATTATTCCTTTCTTCGTCTGTCAGACCGTCCCAATCTTTCAAAAATATAAATGATTGATATAAGTCACATACGATTTTTTTATTCTAGCAATCGTATCTTCATAATTATTTTGTTTTACACCTGCAAAACTAAGAAAAATCACCGGATATGTTCCCTGAAGATTTCTATATTTTTCATAATTCCATATTTCAAGTCCTTCAAACAAATCACCTCTTTCTGCAAATTTATTTGAAAAAAAGCAATTTAACATATCCATATTCAATGTTTTTCCAAAACGACTCGGGCGGGTAATCAATGTTACATCATCATTCTTTTCCCACCACTCTTTTATAAACATTGTCTTATCTATATAAAAACAATCGTTTACTCGAATACTTTCAAAGCTCTGTTTTCCTATACCTACTGTTTTAAACATATTCCATCTCCATTTTCGCAAAAAAATATTCTATTTTTTTTGATACAGTTCTCATATCAACCACTATGTAAATGCTATTACAAATTTAACATATATAGCCCCAAATCACAAATTTATTAACTCGAAATCAAAAGTTAGAGATTATATAAATAATAAAAAAAGAAAGAGATTAACCAAATAACCTCTTTCTGATTTCAGAATCTGACACTCAAATTCCTAACATACGATTAGTATTTGCGCTTACGAGCTGCCTCAGACTTCTTCTTACGACGAACGCTTGGCTTCTCATAATGCTCTCTTTTACGAATTTCCTGCTGGATACCAGCTTTAGCACAATTTCTTTTGAAACGACGTAAAGCGTTATCCAATGTCTCATTCTCTTTTACGATTACATTTGACATAGTCTCACACCTAACCTCCCTCCAGTTGTAGATTATGCATCAAATACACAAACAACTGCGTAGGGTATTTTTCACAGAACCACAGTTCTGTACGCACATCTATCATTATACCACAAATTTACTATTAGTCAACAACTTTTTTGTATTTTTTCGTCTTTTTTGTAACAAACTTTTCTGATATATTCTTTTAGTTCATTAGAAGGCGTTTTTGATTCACATATCTTTCTTATCGCTTTTTTATATGATACTTCATCTAACTTTAAATTTTCCTTGTCTAGCAAAAATCTCCACACTGCTCCAGGATATACTACGAACAATTCCGCAATAAGCCATCCTGCTGCCATCTGAGTGTAATATCCATTTTTTGAAAAATTTCTATTCACAAGCTCTAATATTTTATCCGTATATTTTCCACTTTCGATATGTGCATATTCCTGATGTTCATTATCCTTACAGTATCCCTGACAATTTATACCATTGTTTATATAACCTTCCGCATTATGTAAAAAAGCCTCCTGCTTCTCTACATTATTATCTGAAACCAGTTCTTCTATATCGTACTTTTCAACAACTTTCTTCCTCGTGATCTTGTTACCTTCTATATCTATTTTCACATAATGTTCAAGCAAAAGTATAAGTCCTGCTCTTGCAATATATTCTTTTTTTGAACATATCATTTTTTCTATGTCCTTTATAAATTCATCATGATGCTTATCCATAATCCTGAATTCTTTGCAAAATCCGTCGTTTACCGACCAATTGTCTATACATAAAACAAATTCATTTAACATTTTCTTTGCCAGTTTTATATCACCTTCTTTTGCTGTCGCAATCCCTATTACAAAACCACGAATCATTGTTTCTTCAAAGTATATATCATCTTCTTCAAGTAATTTCTGCCAATCAGTATTTTCCTTTACAAGTTCTTTTGCATATTTTCTTATAAAAGGCACTCTCACACCTAATATATTTTCACATCCAGGAATGAGTTTTTTGGAAAATTCCCTATATTTTTCCTCACTCATTGATATAAGTTTATTACGCACTATTTTATCCATAACATACTTCCTCTCTTGCTATTTTATTTTTCTTCAAATGTCTAAAATAGAAAAAAGTCATCTTACGATGACCTTTTCCTGTTTTTATAAATACACAAACATATGAATATCTAAATATATTTTAATTGATTTTATAACTGGCTCTCTACAACCTCATATGCCTTTTCGATTGCTGCCGGTATTCCATCAGGATTTTTTCCTCCTGCCTGAGCCATGTTTGGACGACCACCGCCGCCACCTCCAACAAGTGCTGCGATTCCTTTGATTAGATTTCCTGCATGTGCACCTTTCTTAACTGCATCATCTGTTGCCATTGCAAGGAGTGTAACCTTTCCGTCAACTGCAGATGCGAGAACTACTACACCATTTCCAATCTTTTCCTTCATCTGATCACCAAGATTTCTAAGACCGTTCATGTCTACATCAGGCACTGCCATTGCAAGAACCTTCACGCCTTTTATCTCTTTAATCTGACTATCTACATCTCCTACTGCATCATTGGCAAGTTTTGCCTTAAGCTTTTCGTTCTCACTTGAAAGTTCTTTTATCTCATCATGCATTGCATTGATCTTGTTTACGAGTTTTGAAGGCTCTGCCTTTGCCGCCTTCGCTGCCTCATTAAGCTGTTTTTCAATCTCTGCATAATATTTCATAAGTCCGTCACCAGTAAGTGCTTCGATACGGCGTGTTCCTGCTGCAACACCGCTCTCAGATATGATCTTAAAGTATCCAATAACACCTGTGTTTGCAACATGAGTACCACCACAAAGCTCTGTACTAAAATCACCCATCTTTACAACACGGACTTTCTCACCATATTTCTCGCCAAAGAGTGCCATTGCACCTGTCTTTTTAGCTTCATCAAGTGTCATGACTTCTGTTACAACCGGAAGGTTTGCTGCTACATGTTCATTTACGATAGCTTCCACTTTTTCTATCTCTTCAGGAGTCATAGCTGAGAAATGCGTAAAGTCAAATCTAAGTCTGTTCGCATCATTGTATGAACCTGCCTGCTCTACATGAGAACCTAAGACTTCACGAAGTGCCTCCTGTAAAAGATGTGTTGCACTGTGGTTTTTACATGTTGCTGTACGATTTGAAGCATCAACCTTAAGTGTAACTGTATCTCCATCTTTAAACATTCCCTTAACGACCTCACCGATATGGGCAACTTTTCCACCGAGAAGTTTAACTGTATCTTTTACCTTAAATTCGCTATCACCACAAACAATGGTTCCTATATCTGCCTGCTGACCACCCATTGTTGCATAGAATGGTGTCTTATCAACAATAATAGTTCCATTCTGACCATCTGTTAAAGCTGCAACTACATCACTGTCCGTTGTAAGTGCAGTGATTTTTCCGTCAGCTTCAAGTCTGTCATATCCGATAAATTCTGTTGTGAGTGCTGGATCAAGCTGCTGGTAAACAGTTTCCTCTGCTCCCATATAGTTAGTTGTCTTTCTTGCACTGCGGGCCTTCTGCTTCTGTTCTTCCATAGCAGACTCAAAGCCCTTTTCATCTACTGTGTATCCCTTTTCTTCAAGAATCTCAGTGGTGAGGTCTAATGGGAATCCGTAAGTGTCATATAACTTAAATGCATCTTTACCATCAAGTTCCTTTTTACCTGACTTTGCAAGTTCTTCCTGCATCTGATTAAGTATACTTAATCCCTGATCTATAGTCTTATCAAATTTGCTTTCTTCCTGCGAAAGTACATTTAAAATAAATTCTTTCTTTTCTTCAAGCTCAGGATAACCATCTTTTGATTCATTTATAACAGTCTGGGCAAGCTCTGCCATAAACTGTTTATTGATTCCAAGCATACGTCCGTGACGGACTGCTCTTCTTATAAGACGGCGGAGTACATAACCACGACCTTCATTTGATGGCATGATTCCATCTGAAACCATAAATGTTGATGAACGGATATGGTCTGTGATAAGTCTGATAGAAACATCTTTCGCCTCATCTGTCTGGTATGTCGTATCTGCCATCTCACATATTTTGTCTCTGATAGCTTTCATCGTATCTACATCAAATACAGAGTCAACATCCTGAACTACAACAGCGAGACGCTCAAGTCCCATACCTGTATCTATATTCTTGTTCTCAAGTTCTTCATAACCACCGTGTCCATCACCATTAAACTGTGTAAATACATTGTTCCATACTTCCATGAAACGGTCACAGTCACAACCTACCTTACAGTCAGGTTTGCCACAGCCGTATTTATCTCCTCTGTCATAGTAGATTTCTGAACATGGACCACAAGGGCCTGCACCATGTTCCCAGAAGTTATCACACTCACCGTTTTCATCACGGTAAAAACGAGTAATCTTTTCTCCAGGTACACCGACTTCTTTTGTCCAGATATCATATGCCTCATCATCCTCGCCATAGATAGAAGGATAAAGTCTTTCAGGATCCATTCCGATAACTTTTGTCAAAAACTCCCATGACCATGCGATAGCTTCATGCTTAAAGTAATCACCGAAAGAAAAGTTTCCAAGCATCTCAAAGAATGTAAGGTGGCGTGCTGTCTTTCCAACATTTTCGATATCACCTGTACGAACACATTTCTGACATGTAGTAACACGTCTTCTAGGTGGGATCTCCTGTCCTGTAAAATATGGCTTAAGTGGTGCCATACCTGCATTTATAAGTAATAAACTGTTATCATTGTGTGGAACGAGAGAAAAGCTTTTCATTGCGAGATGACCTTTACTCTCGAAGAACTCTAAGTACATTCTACGAAGTTCATTAACACCGTATTTTTTCATGATTATATTCCTCCAGCTAAACTTAAGTAACGGTCTTTACCGTCCTCTATTATTCATAACCCAGTATAAAAGACAGCAACTTTCAAACATAAAATATCACTCATAAGATTCATGTCCGTTTTAAAGCTATCTGATAAAAGGTCAAAGTCTAATAAATAATTATAAGTTATGAAATTTAGTCTGTCAATAAATCATTCATTTTATATTTCATATTTTTACCATAAACACCGAACAACCGTCCCCTAAACAAGGCAGTTATTCGGTATTATAATATCAGTATTCTTCTTAGTTACCTGACTCACTAAGCATTCCATCATTTCTCAAGTCAGAAATGACAGCCAGCGTATTTTCTGCGTCCTGTGATATTCCCAAAGTATTTACAGAATACACATCTGAACTATTTACATAAAAGAAATTTCTTTCATAATCACTCATTTTATACTTCTCTGCCATAATCTGACTGACAAACGGTCTAAACTCTATCTGACTATATGTTTTGTTGCCATCGCTTGCACTATTCAGATAAAATACATCTATATTTCCATCCGCGATATCTTTTTTGAGTGCATCATATATTTTCTTTCTTGCTTCCTCATATGTGGCATATGAGTTATGCCACACACTGCCATCTGTTTTATCAGCCTCATATGTATCAATCTCAACATTCTGAAGTTTAAAATCCTCTTCTTGATATGCCCTCGAGAATAATGCCTCAAACTTCTGTTTGCTGCTGTTGGCACATTTAACTATATCATATACTCTTGAGCCACTGCTGCTTGGAAGCCCGTAAGAAAATTGACGTCTGGAACCATCTTTTAATATATAGTCAAATTGAACTGTACATACATTATCTTCTATTTTAGCAACAGTTCTTTCTCTCTCAATCTGCTTATTTATCTTAATAAATTTACTAATATCATCTTTATCAGTATATAAAAGATTGTTAACTGATGATATCTCCAGCGAACTTACATTGTTTATATCAGGAATCCTTACACCTATAACCCCCGTCGTCTCCAAAACAAGAATTATAAACATAAATCCAAAAATGACTGCAAAATTTGTTTTACTGAACTTTTTCCATATAAAAAATGTTTTTCTTAATATCATCTCACTTATAAAATAACATACAGAAACACATATAAGAACAAATATGAATACATATATAATGCCTTTACCTTGGTAATGCATTCTGTTTATATATCCTATAGTTTCATTCTGAAAATAAATTGTATAAAATGCAATCGCAAAAGATACACCACCTGAAATCGCAAATACTGTTCTAAACACAGGCTCACACCACTTAAATGAAACCATATCTCCTACAGTTTCAGATCTGCGGTATTTATATAACATTAAAGCAACAGCAAATACAAGTATTCCTGCCACTAACACACCGACAAACGGTAGTATATCACTTCCTGTAATAACATATTTTTCAAAAGCATTAGGCTGATATTTTCCCCTTTTTGAAGGCATAACCTTAAACCCTACATTCTTAAGAGCATATGCAACAGGACTCAGCCATATAAACTTATTTCCTAATATATCAGTTATAGAAGTCCCTCTATCTGCATATGAAAACATTTGATTTAATGAATAAAACATTAAATACATCGCTATATAAAGTATATTTATAACTCCATACACAACAATAGACATCATACTGTTTCCACATACCATGACAACAGCACATGCAATGCTGTAAAACAGTACTATCATAGCAAAAACTTCAAAAGCCATCAGCATAATACTTGCTGCCATTCCTGTTTTATATGCACATGCAACAGCAATATAACCTATAAATCCTAAAACATATGGTATGATCATTATAATTATACCTGACATATAATGTGATATGAACAGACTTTCTCTCTTCACTGGAAATGAATGTATCATATACATATCTCTTGAATTAAATGTATAATGAAATATAACCACCGCCACAACTATTGCCAATGCACATATCAAAAACGGATTCGACAATACTACCGAAAACTCTTTTATCTCTGATCCTATGTCATTCGGTATCGCAAGAGTATTTTTTACATCATTTTCCAGCACTGTCCTTACACTGCTTGTAAGAGGCATTACAAATACTATGATAGACAAAAATATCTCTATCGCCCACAATGGCCAAAATTGCGTCATATCCTTCTTAAATAAGGTCTTATTAAAATAAGATGTCTTTGACTTCATAATTTTCTCCTCCCAACTCATATATAAATATTTCTTCAAGTGTAAGCGGCAGCAGATCCATAAGTATCGGGGTTAAGTTCATAAGCTTGCTCTCTACCATCTCTGGTTCACCTTTTACAATGATTGTATGAACCTTTCCCATCACAGAATGATTTACCACATTCACATACTTTTCAAATTCAGGAACATCGCCGTCAAACGCTATCTGAACTTTTGAAACACTTCCCTGAAGTTCCGACAGTGAACGTTCTATTATGATTTTTCCCTTATTCATGATTCCAACATAATCGCATACATCTTCAAGTTCCCTAAGATTATGTGAAGATACAAGTACTGTAACTCCATATTTACTTACCTCATTTAAAAGAATATTCCATATTTGCTTTCTCATAACCGGATCAAGCCCGTCAACAGGCTCATCAAGCACAAGAAGTTCCGGTCTCATACTGACTGCAAGCAAAAAGGCTGACTGCTTCTGCATACCTTTAGACATTCTTCTCACACGCATTTTTCTATCGATTGCCGGAAAACATTCACAAAGTTTTATATATAGCTCCTTATCAAACTTTTTATAAATTCCTGCATAATACTTCATCATATCGTCAAGACTTGCCTGTTTAAAATAAAATACATCATCTGGTATAAATGCTATCTTCTCTTTTATACAAGGATTTTCAAAAACCGGTTCACCCTCAATGCTTATGCTTCCGCTATCTGGTTTAAATATCCCTGTTATATTTCTAAGAAGTGTTGATTTTCCAGCACCATTTGGTCCCACAAGTCCATAAACCGAACCCTTCTTAACATGAAATGACGCATTATCCAAAGCTTTAAAACCATCAAAACTTTTACATACATCTTTCCCTATTATCATTTTTACCTCATTTCTGTGCAATCACACTGCACTGCAATCTATTTACTATCCCACACTTTACCTATAACAGCAATCACATCTTCCTTTTTGGTTCCCATAAATTTAAGTTCCTCTGAAGCATCAGCAATCTCTTTTAAAAGTTCCTTTTTTCTCGCTGTATTTTCTTCCGGAACACCTGCTACAAAACAACCTTTTCCCTTCACTGTATATACATAACCTTCTGCTTCCAGTTCCCTATACGCTCTTTGTATCGTGTTTGGATTTATAGTAAGCGATGTTGCCAGCTCCCTAACTGACGGTAGTTTTTCATTGTTCTCCATAATGCCCTGCACGATAAGTTTTCTGATTCCGTCCTTGATCTGCTCATAGATCGGTCTTGGATCACGATAATTTATCTGAATCACTTTCTCTCACCTCCCGTCATATACGCTTTTAACGCTTATTTGTAGTTGCAGCTGTATGTTCCATCCCACAAAACACAAGCTTTCAACCATATCCCCAATCTTTTCTGATAACAAAGCCTCCCACAGCCGTATTATCATCATTAACTGTATTAACATTCTTAATACAGTTAATATATTAAAACAGGCTGACGCATTTGTCAACCCGCTTTTTGAATTTTTCAGAAAACTAACTCCCTGCAAGCAAGCATTAGTTTTCTTAGAAAAATTGCATTCGTTGTTATATCATATGATAATACACACAAGTCCGCCGTTGCTGTCATTTATTACTTTCTGTATCGTATCCTGAAGTTTTACCTGGCTTTCGTCAGTTAATTTATTCACCTTTGATTCTATTCCCTCCTCCACAAGCTGTCTTACCGTCTTTCCAAATATATTTGTATCCCATATACCTGACTGTCCGCCTTCGGATACTATATCTTCGCCACCTGCGATATATCTGACAAGATCTTCTGCCTGCTCCTTTGTTCCGACTATAGGAGCGATTTCCGTTTCTATATCAGCCTGTATCAGATGTATTGACGGACTTGTCGCTCTTAATTTAACACCAAATTTGTTGCCGTGATGTATAAGTTCTGGTTCATCTATCTTTATATCCTCTACCGATGGAGTGATAACACCATATCCCTTTCTCTTTACCTCGGCAAGTGATTCGCTTATCTTTTCTATTTCCTGCCCTTTCTTGGCAAATTCCTTTAATATATGTATAAGTTCATATTCTCCTTTGATATCCATTCCAACAAGTTCACTCAAGATCTGGTAATACTTTTCCTCATCAAATTTAACTGATATGCTTACATTTCCATTTGTCATATCAATATTGCTGATATCAAACTGCCTGATATAGTCACTGTCTGATATCATATTCTCTTTATTTATGTCACCTATACAGCTTACCTTTGCAAGTATATCCCTGACTTTTGCTACAAGCTCCTGTTTAAGCCAGTGGCTTGTTTTAAGCATCTCAACCCATTTAGGAAGATAAAACGAAACCTGGCTTACCGGAAATGAATCAAGGATTTTTTTCATTATCCTTTTAACATCTTGACGGCTAAGCTGCATACAGTTAAGTGCTACAGGTGTTACACCTGTTCTATCCTTTATCTCATCTATAACATCTTTTGCTTTTTCCCCAAAAGGATTTGCTGAATTAACTATCACAATAAATGGTTTTCCTATACTTTTTAGTTCCGTAATAGTTTTATCTTCCGCATCTTTGTAACTCTGTCTTGAAATGTCACCAAAGCTGCCATCAGTTGTTATTACAATTCCTATAGTTGAATGGTCATGTATCACCTTTTTTGTTCCATATTCGGCTGCTTTTGCAAAAGGCATTGGTTCTTCCGACCATGGAGTCATAACCATACGCTCTTTTTCCCCCTCCATAAGACCGTTTGCATCCTCCACTATATAACCGACACAGTCAACCATCCTGACTTTTATTTCATTACCGTCAAAAAGATTTATCTTTACAGCCTCTTTTGGAATAAATTTTGGTTCCGTCGTCATTATAGTCTTTCCCTCTGCCGACTGGGGAAGTTCATCCATTGCACGCTTTCTGTCATTCTCATCTTCAATGCCGGGCAGTACAAACATCTCCATAAACTTTTTTATAAATGTTGACTTTCCAGTTCTGACCGGGCCACATACTCCTAAATAAAACTCTCCATTTGTACGTTTTGAAATGTCATTATATACGCTATACTCTTCCATGCTGCCCCCATATATACTTTGTTTTTATTATTTTAACTGTGACTATACTGCGGTGACAGACAAAAAATTAAACTTATGCATATATCGGTGACAAATTGTCGCAAAAGATGCATCCAGAATTAATCTTGGTTGTCATATAGTCACATTATCTAATTATATATATGAGAATATACTAAAAAAAATGAGCAAAAAATAAAATCTGCTCACTTTGTATTATTACTATTTATTTTTATTGCATATTTCAATAAGACACTGATGTTTTTTACTCGCTTTATCATTTATAAAAGTATATCATCAAATCCAGACATTCACAATGAAAACTTGCGCTGTTTTTGTGTATAACAAGTTCGTTTAAATCATAAATCTTAAGCATGAAAATTAAAAATTCTTACACTACCAACGCATGTACAATATCCTATCGTGTCAAAGATTTAAACACTCTGTCAAAAGTTTTATAATTTCTATCATCTCCAGGGCTGCAATAAACAGCAAATTCAATCACTTTAAAAGAATTTAAATAATCTTTTATTACATTTCCTGCCGCCAAAGCAACAACTTCCGGTTTATTCATAAAAGCTCCACATCCAAATGCCCCTAAGATCACAACTTCTTCTCCTTCAGCTACAGCTACATCCAAAATTCTTCTAAGACGTTTCTCATGAATTTCCAAAAGTTTTTTATCACTTACCTTGACACATTTATCACCCTCACCCGGATTGTGCATGTTCCCTGGTTTTTCTCTCAAATTAGGTGCAGCACATGTGATAACATCCACATTATACCAGTCTTTTTCATTCATTAATTTCGGACTTGCCGTATCTGTCTTAAAAACAACAACTCCAGGTGTATAAATGATATCATCATTGTGTATTGGATCATGTGTATTTCTATGAGGATTATAAAATCCATCCCACATAGGTTTTGTATTCAGACTAAAATACAAACCTGAACATCTACATAAACACTCCTCCTGAGCACTGCTTCCTCTGATTACACCTCCACCCGGATTAGTCGCTGATGCAAAATTATGCACAACAGTTTTCATTCCTTTATGTGCATATACGCAAGCTGCTTCATAAGTTCTTTTACTTGAAACTACTACTTTTGCAGTTTCCGTATATCTTTTTAGTTCCGGTGCCCTAAAATCAGTTTCTTCTAAAATAAGCTTCTGATTATCTGTCGAAGACTGAACAGCATTTAAAATTTTCTTATTACTTCTCACTAAATTTTCTGTATCTTTAAAAATGCTAATATTATCCTCTCTTCTCATAGTCACATTTTACCTCCTGTAGCGCTTCAATCTTATAAATAAATCACCTAAAATTTTTCCCTTAACGAAATTAAACTCCACTCCGGTTCACTATAATTACATTCGCAAAAGCCCTGAGTAAATACTATCATATTCTTTGTTTGATTATAATATACTCCATCCATGCCCGTCGGTCCACATTCCCATCCAGAATCAGATTCAAGTGCAACATTCTTTGGAATATTATTTTTATCTATTAGCTCTGCAAGCTTTTCAAAAGTCATATTTCATCTCCTATCATCAAGCGGATATTCGCAATCCGCTCTGCTACTTGCTCATAACGTTATTAGCTGTTATCGCAGCATATAAACAGATTGCCAATCATAACCACGTCCCAATTTATAATAAAACTATTAAAGCTCTCAACTTTTCACACTTAAAAATAATTTCTAATAAACTCGTTAATATGTATTTTTGTATTTTTCACCAAATACCATATTCAAAATTATCAATATAACCTTTTTCCCGCAACTCATTCAGATATTCAATAGCTCTATCCACTGTCCATTCTCCTGTTTTTAACTGCATTAAAGGTGTTAAAGAATCCTTGAAATGTGAAAAAGGCATATCAAACAATTGTTGTTCTAACTCCCCTGGATTGCTTAATAACTGTTGCGGCAAATAGCATTCATAGCAATAATCATTATCATTATTAACCAAAAATCGCCCAAATTCCGATCCCATCCACATATTAGCAGCATTTGCGAATTGAATAAAAGAGAGTCGATTTTTTTCTTTTATAATAACCGGATGCATAAAAATCATCATATGAATTAATCCTTTTTTTGTCATTCCTATAGTCATTTGAACTCCCCATGAGAATAATTCATTGCTAAGAACAGTTGTTAAATGATAATCCTCTGCCTCTGATAAAGCAAATGGATAGTCTTTTCTCCTAATTAACTTCATATTAAACAATTTTGCATTTTTTTCAATCATTTTTTGTAATTTTAATTTTGTTATATTCATTTATTTTTCCTTTCCTCTATTTCTGGATATTCATCTAAGTAAGTTTGCTATCGTGTTTTTTCATTTCTTGTACTCCTTTTACATCATTTCCAACGATTTACAGCACCACGATATCATCATATAAACAGTAAAACATATCCTCAACTTCCGTATCCTCATGAAAATGTCCAAAATACCATGCCGTAAAATCTGTATTATCAGCTACCCTCTGGAGATATTGTCTTAACTCTACTTCATCATCCGACATTTCTCCATAGCCCATAGCTGCAACAACTTCTCTTGGACCGGAATGAGTTAGAATATAATCCACTTCAAAATCTGCTTTTTCAAGATTGTGCCATCCCTCTTCATATTCATTTTGATTAGGTATCTCTTCTGGAAACCACGATAATCCTTCCGTGCGATACATCTTATCAATACTGTAGGCTCCACCAAATGTAAAAAAGCGTGTCCCATCTATCTCAAAAACCTGCCCTCTCATCAGATGGATTATTCCGCCTTCAATAAAGTGAACTTTCCCACCATTCCATATTTCAATATCATATTCATTGAGTTGCTTAAAATTTTCATGATTCCCATCCACAAATAATGTAGTAACAGGAAGACCTCTAAATATACTTCGTATTTCAGCTTCTTCAGATGCAGAGAAACCACATACACCTACATCACCGCATACAATTAGATAATCTTCCGATGTATATTCATCTTCATGCTCATCAAAGAATTTAACAATCTTGCCTATATCAATCGTTCCGTGTGTATCTCCAGATATAATAAAACTCATAATTATCCTCCTTCCTTATAGACCGAGCAGCACATATCATATATCATTTACCCCTATTTTATTGGGTGCTGAATAATACTCTTCCCCAGTGTCCAAACATAAAGCTGCCAGCCTTCCGCCAGGATAATTCGCCCCACAATCAATTGCTATATGGTTGTTTTTCCGATAAATATAACCTGGACGCGGATTATCCTTGATTGTCTGCGTCGGTGTATGTCCCGTTATAACATATGTATCTTGAAAATATCTCACGTCATAGTCTGCTCGTGCCCATATTAACTCATGAAGTGAATAATCCTCTATGTCCTTTTCCGGCGAATAGTTTCCTAAGCCTGCATGAACAAGAATGTAATCTTTATCATTGACAGATACTTCTTCATAAACCAAAAAATCCTTTATGAAATCTATCACGTCCTTTTTAGACTCTGAATCCAGTTGACTGAACTCATCAATAGTTGATTTACTTCCGTTATATTGCCATGTTATCAGATTATCAAGCATTTCTTCATCCAGCTCTTCTAAAGACATGTCTGTGATTTCTTTCATCAAAAATCCCAAACATTCTAATGCCATAAACTCATGGTTACCTACCAGGCATATAGCATTTGGCATCTCCATGAGTTTTCTAAGCGTCTTTATGGGATGCGTTCCTCTGTCAAGTATATCTCCTAAGATGTATAATGTATCAGTTTCCTTAAGTTTAATCTTATCAACCAGCTCCATGAACATGTCGTACTGTCCATGAATATCTGAAATAACATATGTTGCCATACTAATCCTCATTTCTGCACACATTTTTTGCATATCAAGTTTGTGTCAAATGTGCGCAGACACAAATCTTGTGTGTGAAAAATCTTGCATATATGGTTTTTTCACACTAATCACCTCCAAAATATCAGTCCCACCAAATATATAGCTCCGCATTATCTTTCATAATCTTTTTCATTTTTTCATATCCACCACTACAATTCGCATCTGCATTAAGATTCTTACATTCATTTATTAAATCATCTATCTCTATATCAGATAGTACTCTACCAAACCGAAACCCCACGCTATCGTATGATATCTCAACTATTTCAGCAGCAAATCTACTCTCCCATTCCTTTGCTACATAATACATTTCGTTTGAAGTCGGTGTCGAGTTCCATCCTCCCCAATAATTTCCAAGCAACAAAAACAATTCATATGTGCGCTGAATGTTTTTAAATTCAACTTTCACACCCGAATTGCCATATGTAACGGATTTTCCATCACAATAAAGCTCATTCTTTTCTGTTTGATGCACATATTTTTTAAAAAACTGAAACATAGCAGGATCATTGATTACATTCATGTTTATAGTCGCCATAATGGACCACCATTTTCCTTATCCTTTATCTCTGCCCTGTTTTTACGCAACTCTGTATTGGTCATAGGTCTGTGATGTGAATTTACAAATGATACTGCTCTCTTTATTGCTTTAATCATTTGAATCTCCTGTTCTGAATATTCACCATAGTCCGTCACTATATCTACATGTTCCGGATCTTGCAGAACAATAGCTAACACGCCATCAAATCCGTGGACATGATCCATCTCTCCATTATACATGAAATGGTATATTAAACCCGTGCCAGAGAACTCCGCTGCAATATAATCAACCTCTCCACTTTCAAAACCATGTCCCGTCTGCACACACCAAATACCTGAAGCATCATCTTGAACCGGAATATACTTATTAAGATATCTTTGCTCTAATAAATCATCTGAACCACCTGTATATTCAGCCTTATTACTGACTTCAATCATGCTATTCTTTTTACTGTAAAGATTCGTTAGATAGTTGAGATACGCCCTTCTTTCATCTTTTTCATTCAAAGTCATACGTTCTATATATATTGGATTAATGTGTTCATGTTTAAATTCTCCCTGATATGCTACACCATCAAATTTTATATCTACGCAAACCTGAACATCTGAATAGTCCCCTTTAAGCTTTTTGTAAAGCTCATACTCCTTATCAGAATAACCAAGTATTATTCCTACTTTTTCACATAACTCGGTTGTATTCCAGTCCCCATAAAGACTTCTTACTATGTCACCATTTCTGAAATCGTGTGGAACAAACACAAAATCAAACAGAGATTTATTATAAAACAATGCCCCCGATGCCGTATTACTCTTTCTGTAATACTTCCTATCCTTTTTAATCTGAATTAATGACTTTGCTATTCTATCTCTTAATGTAGCATCAGATAAATTTTCCATAAATTTATTTAACCATTTTACTTTTTTATCATATGAAATCATAATGTGATTTGCAACTATAGTAGCCTTTTCCAAGTCCGTGAATTCATGATGTATGCTATGAAGGTACGCTCTTGTATCTTTTGACGGGATAAATTCATCAATAAAATTATTTTTTTACATTTTGTCCTCCTTCGTTAGCTCCCCATTTGTAAAACTTTCTAATCGTCTATCCCCAATATTGGCTTCCCCATAAGTTCATGATCTATTGCCGCTTTTGTAGCAAGATAATAATTTATGCCTCCTTCCTCCATTTTCTGCTCCGAAATTATTATTTTTACATAATCATTATACTCGTTTATATTTTCTCAGACCGACAAAAACTATCGTTTTGGGGACAAAAAATAAATTTTTTTAAGACATCTCACTGTGAGATGCCTTTTTTAATGCTAATCTATTATTTTTTATGTTAAAAATTGATGCCAAACTCATTGAAAATTATTTTATTTAATGTACTTAACATCTTTTCACAAAATAATTTTTGTTCATCTTGTCTAATGTGCTTATTATTATTTAAAAAAGAATAATATTGTCTCTTTTCTTTTTCCATTTCTATCCTTGAAAGTCCAACATTAAATTCCAGTTTATCCTTGACCTTGCAATATAAATCATAGTCATTTATAAATTCATAGGTGCAATCAAAAAATCTTAACTCCGCACAATTCTTATGCCAAATATCGTTTTTCTTTATTCCTGGGTATGAACTTTCACAAATAATTTGTCGGAACGGGGCAATAATTTCCATCCATAAAATATATTTTTCCGGAAGTGGTTCAAATATTTGTTTTATATTATTTTCTATCATTATCAATTTATTGTAATAACATTCTTTCTGAAATATTCTACTATTTGGAATGTAATTAAAATTTTCTGATGAATACATTTCTTCTATTAACTGCTTGATAAGTGAGTATATGTATTTTGTTTCATAATAATATGGTTTATCATCTAATATCTGAGTTAAAATCGGCTCTTTAAAATATTCCTGAACATTCTTTAGAAATTTAAAACATATCTTGTCTGATGCCACTTTAGATTGAGCCTCTTTATTTTGTTTCTCTCCATCCAAAAGGCGTTTATTGTACCTATCAATTTTTTTATTAATCGCTTCCCTTCCATTTTTCAGCACTTCATCACTAGAATTTTCAAACATGGTATCATATTTATCATCATCTAACTTTTCATATACATATTTATAAAACATAAAACAAAAATCTGACTTTGTTCCTATATAATCAGACTTATCTTGAGCAAATTTTTTTAAAATATCACAATATAATTCCAAATCATAATCATATTTTACTACTTTGCCATTTACTTTGAAACAAAGAGGAGTATAAATCCCACAATTGTCGATTACAGTTTGTACATTAAATTTTTTCTCTGTCATATGCAGCCATAGCATCCTTTCATCAGCTTATTATCACACATCAAAATATAATAAATCATTTCAAACTATCAAGTTCAGGAAAAACATTGTCTTTTCTTCTTTCAATAATCCTTCATTTTTTAGCTGTGTTATATCAGCATCACTATTATTAGCAATAGCTAAAATTGGATTACCTTCTAATGATTTTGAATAGATGCTTTATAATTCGCCACAATTTCTTTGATTTTTTTAGCAGAATCTTTAGCGGTTTGTTTATCTTTGTTTCCAAGAGATGCTTGACCAAAAAAAATTTCTATTACAGTTTGTACAATTTCATGAGGCTGTAGATTATTGTACATTTCAGCTCCCTCTTTGTATTCGTCTACTACAGTGGCTGTAAGTAAGCTACCATTATATTTTAATGGTTCTAGCTTTTCATGTGAACATGTTCTTAATAATGCACGAGTTATACTTGAAATAGTACGAGTGGCAATAGTAGGAGTGTTAGATTTAAGCCGAAGTTGAATGGTTCTATTATCTAATTTCGATACGAAAGAAAAATTTCGACCATATCGATTGGAATTAGTGGAAGAGTTTGCCTCATCGCAAGCGTTTTTAACAGCTTCAATTATTTCGTCATTGAAAATTGCATTTTTATTTGATGCCGTTACATTTAATAAATAATTATACATAGAATAATCCTTTCCATTTAGTAATTAAATAAAGAGTAACATATAATTGGTAGTAAGTCAAATAAAACCAATAATAAAATTATTAAAAACAAACGCTTGACAAATTGCAGTAAAAGTGCTATTTTTTAAAAGCACTAATAAAAGCATTACAAATTTTATATTAAAGGAGTGGTTAAATGGCAACTTTCAGATTCGATTATAAGTTATTAAACGAAAAATAAAATAGATAATTATTGTTTGGGGACACTGTTAAAAGATGATATTTGTAAATTCTTTATAACTATCATACAAAACTGTCAACTTAAAACATTGATATTCCAGTTACTCTACAATAATACATTACCTAAAAAGCAAAAAACTGTCTCAGCCATAAAACTGAGGCAGTTTTCAATCAACTCTTATATTTATTTACTTCACCTACTCCATACTATTTATCTGGTCAATTATCTTCTTATAATCATCTACAGACATATTAGCACCTATATATATAATCATAATTCCCATGATCACCGCTATGATAAGCCCAATTGCGGAACAGATAAGTCCGGCTATTGCAAGCCCCTTGCCCGGTTTATGCTTTACAAGAACGATTATCGAAAAAATAAGTCCAAGTACCGCAAATATTCCTGAAACATACCAGAAGCAGCAGCACACAAGTGATAAAATACCAAGGACAAGAGATGCTATTGCAAAACCTGACGGGCTGAATGTGCTTTTGCTTGATCCCTGTCCGTTTATGTCCTGATAGCCTGCATTGTTCCATGAGCCATTACCTATGTTTCCGCCACCTGTATTATATGGACTTTCCTGATAGCCATTACCGCTATATGAATCATTGCCCATATTTTGATGTGGCTGCTGTTCATAACCATTATCCTGAGATAATAAATCATTGTTTCTATCATTGTTATTTAAATCATTACTATTTTTTTCCAAAGAAACCTTATTTTCTTCGTTGTCCATAATTCTACCTCCATTCTAAAATAACAAATTCCATGTATCTATCAAACCACCCTAATATATATTATATTGATGCCAGTGTAATGTTTACAATCATTTTTACAAATTTCCAAGCAAATCCACTCCACAAACTATCAAAAAATAGTTTTTTACTATAAATTGTACTAAAAGTACAGCCACTCCGACATACACATACCACATCCTAAACTTCATATACCCCGTGTCATTATTAAAAAAATACGCCCAAGTTCCCTTCACCATAAATAATATGTAAAATACTGCACAATATAACACAAATGGATGAAACCAAAAAGACTTCAATATATCTCCTTTTAGTAGAAATACAACTGCCCTGGTCCCACCGCACCCCGGACAATAAAGTCCGGTGAGTGTATGAAAAGAACATTTCACAATATGTAACATATCAATATGTGCAATCTTTATAATACAAAGTACAAATATGATAACACAACCAATCACAATTCCCACCTTATATAATTTTCTTTCAAATATGTCATTCATATCTATTATTTATATCTTAATATTTCATATTATTATCATAGCTGATATAGTTTACAACAATGTATAACATTGGCAATATAATCATCAAACAAATACAATTTTACTTTTGCTTATTATGCCGATATCAATTCAACAACTTATCATCTACAATCATATACAAAAATCCTTTTGACCTTTATAAATATTTTTACTTATCTGCCATTATCCTCTCGGCAAGCTCTCGCTCTTTTTGTGTAAGTTCAGCTTTTTCTATAAGATCAGGTCTTCTTTTTGCAGTTCTTATAACAGACTGCTCTCTGTACCACTCTGCAAGTTTTTTATGATTTCCCGACAGAAGCACAGGCGGAACCAGCTTTCCTTCCCAGTTTTCAGGTCTTGTGTACTGAGGGTATTCCAGAAGATTGTCTGAAAATGATTCTGTCTGTGCCGACATATCATTGTTTAAAACTCCAGGAACAAGCCTTGATATAGTGTCCATCATAACAAGTGCCGGAAGTTCGCCTCCTGTAAGTACATAGTCACCTATCGAAACATAATCTGTGACTATCTCCTCAAGAACTCTCTCGTCTATTCCTTCATAGTGACCGCAAAGAAATATAAGATTTTCTTCTTTTGCAAATTCCTTTGCCATATCCTGATCAAATGTTTTTCCCTGCGGTGACAGGTATATTACTCTCGTTTTCTTTTTATTTACAGTTTCTTCCGCTTCTATATTTTGCCCGTCAACCACCTGAGGATTTTGTGCTTTTTCACAGGCATCTGTTTTACAAATATCTTTCAAATCCTCGCTGACATTAGCTTTCTTCCCACAACAGCCTTTATCTTTTGCAATACTTCCAGTTGAAATTTCTTCCTCTATCGCCTTATAACACCTGTAAACCGGTCCTGCCTGCATGACCATCCCGGCACCTCCACCATATGGATAATCATCAACCCTGTTGTGCTTATTTCCTGCAAAATCTCTTATATTTACAGCATTTACAGATATATGGCCTGCCTTTATTGCCCTGCCGGTTATACTTTCTGCCATCGCATTGTTTATCATATCAGGAAATAATGTCATCACATGAAAATTCATCATAGATCAAGCAATCCTTTCATTATATGAACCGTTATCACCTTGTTTTTGTCATCCACTTCTTTTACACAGTCAGGTATATCCGGTAAAAGCACTTCTTTTCCATCATGTTTTACAACAAAAACAAGATTTGCACCTGTTTCTAATATGTCAACAAGTTCGCCAAACTCCTCACCATCTTCCGTCACAACTTTTGAGTTCATAATGTCTGCAAGATAAACCTCACCTTCCTCCAATGGTATCGCATTTTCCCTTGTCACATAAAGGTCACATCCCTTATATCTCTCTATATCATTTATATTATCAATTCCCTTGAACTTAACTATAACAAGATTTTTAAAAAATCTGACACTTTTTACTTCAAGGTCTATTTTATCTTTTCCGGTATCAAGGATAACATCCTTTAATTTTTTAAATCTTTCCGGCTCCTGCGTAGTCGGAAAAACCTTTACTTCTCCCCTTACTCCATGCGTATTCGCTATAACTCCTACTCTAAATAAATCTGTCATATTTCCTCCATATGATTTTCCATGTAAAAACACTTAACTAACATACATTTCTGTCTGTTTCTGACCTTTTACAATAAAATATATTTATACAAAATAAGCCCATACCCAACATGGTACAGGCAAATATATTACTTGTTACTGTTCTATCTCAACAATAACTTTCTTATCAGTGCGTGAAGCTGCTGCTTTCACCATAGCACGTATTGCTTTTGCAATGCGTCCCTGTTTTCCAATAACTTTTCCCATATCTTCTGAAGCAACCTTCAAAGTCAAAAGGATTTCATTATCCTGCTCGGCCTCAGTAACAGTAACCTGTTCCGGATGGTCAACAAGAGCTTTTGCAAGAACTTCTACTAATTCTTTCATAAAACTGAATCCTCCTTTTTGGCAATCAGTTTATAAACGACGAAAAGACAGTCTTTAAACTGCCTGTCCGTCCTGCATCATATTCGGAAATTACTCCATGATACCTGCCTCTTTTAAAAGCTTGCCTACTGTCTCAGTTGGCTTTGCACCATTAGCGAGCCATTTCTTAGCGCTCTCCTCATCGAACTTGAATACGCTAGGATCCTGATTTGGATCATAAGTACCGATCTCCTCGATGAACTTACCGTCTCTAGGACTTCTTGAATCAGCAACAACTACTCTATAGAAAGGTGCTTTCTTCTTACCCATTCTTCTTAATCTGATCTTTACTGCCATGTTTTCACCTCCTTAAAATAATTCATCTATATCAAATTTCACATATCATAGCTTGTGTTAAGCACAAATGTAAAACCTGAAAACTTTTTACAATCCAAAAGGTAATTTTGGCATTGAAAACTTACCTTTTTTCTTTCCCTTGCCACCCATCATTCCTGACATCTGTTTCATCATTTTCTTTGACTGTTCATACTGCTTCATAAGTTTATTTACCTCGGCAATATTAACACCCGCGCCCTTTGCAATGCGGCGTTTTCTTGATGGGTTGATAATAGCAGGGTTTCCTCTTTCCTCAGGTGTCATAGAATAAATAATAGCTTCTATGCCCTTAAAGATATCATCATCTATCTCAAGATCAGCAGGCAGTCCCATTCCTGGAAGCATACTTAAAATACTCTGAATGCCACCCATCTTTTTCATCTGCGCCATCTGATCAAGGAAATCATTAAAATCAAACTCAGCTTTACGGAACTTGCGCTCCATCTCTTTTGCCTTGTCCTGATCTATCTCTGCCTCAGCTTTCTCGATAAGTGTAAGTACATCACCCATACCAAGAATTCTTGAAGCCATACGGTCTGGATAAAACTGCTCAAGATCTGAAAGTTTTTCACCCATACCTACATAAAGAATAGGCTTACCTGTAACTGCTCTGATCGAGAGAGCAGCACCACCTCTTGTATCACCGTCAAGCTTTGTAAGAATAACTCCGTCAACACCAATCTTGTCATTAAACGTAGTCGCAACATTCACCGCATCCTGACCTGTCATGGCATCAACTACAAGAATAGTATCGTCTATCTCTATGTTTTCCTTTATCTCCTGAAGTTCAGCCATCATGTCCTCATCTATGTGAAGACGTCCTGCCGTATCAAGAATAACAACATTAAGATTATTTTTTGATGCATGCTCTATGGCTGCCTTCGCAATATCAACAGGTTTGTGATTTGTTCCCATAGTAAACACTTCAACTTCCTGCTTGGCACCATTTTTCTGCAGCTGTTCTATAGCTGCCGGACGATATATATCACATGCTACAAGCAAAGGCCTTCTGCCTTTTTTCTTAAGTTTGCCTGCAATCTTTGCTGTCGTTGTTGTTTTACCTGCACCCTGCAGACCACACATAAGTATTACCGAAATCTCACTTGATGGTTTGAGTGCAATTTCTGTAGTGTCACTTCCCATAAGACTTACAAGCTCTTCATTTACAAGCTTGATTACCATCTGTCCGGGTGTAAGACTATTTAGTACATCCTGTCCTACAGCTCTCTCCTGAACTGTCTTGACAAAATTCTTTACTACTTTAAAGTTTACATCAGCCTCTAAAAGAGCCATCTTAACTTCTTTTAAAGCAGCCTTTACATCTTCTTCTGTAAGTCTTCCCTTACTGCGAAGGTTCTTAAAAACATTTTGTAATTTTTCTGTCAAACTATCGAATGCCATAATAACCTCCTCTTAAACAAATTTGCCAGATATCATGAAAAGAGTACTTTCTCTCTGACACCTTGCTTAGTATATTACAGCCAAAAACATTTGTCAAGTATTTTCCTTGACAAATGTTTTTATTTTTTAATTTTTGCATATAAGTTAAAAACTCCATATGTTCACTCTTCATCAAGTATCTCATCTATAATCGAAAACACTTCTTTAAGTCTGTTTTCATCACTTATATCCATACCTTTAAGAATGACATGCAGCTTCTTCACCAGTTCTTTCTGTTTTTCAAATTTTTCTACAAGACCGAGTTTTTCTTCATATCCACGCAGCTGTTTACAGGCTCTCTTTATGGCATCATGCACACCTTGTCTTGTAATATTTTCATCTTCTGCTATCTCAGCAAGATTATAATCATCAAGTATACTTGCCTCAAACATTCGACGCTGATTATCTTTTAACAATGCACCATAAAAATCATATAGAAGAGAAAGTTCAACTCTCTCTTCTATACTATGTCCATTTTCTGCCATATTACTTTTCTACCTTCCGTGGATTAATCTTAAACGAAAAATCTGGATCATTTATATTGACCTGAATCTCTTTGCCATTCTCACCTAATATCCTGACATAATCATTCTCAACATGACTACACTTATAAACCTTACCCTTGAAATATCCATCACCATCAACAAAACTAAGCGCAAGATTTATAAATGTGTTGGATGCCATAAGAGTACCTGTAGCCTTATTAAATCTTGAACCTTCCGGCTTCTGGTTCTGTGTCTCATTAAATGCTTCTGCAAGTCCGTTTATCAATTCACCTTTTAACTCTGAACTATCCATTTTATCCTCCATAATCAAGATTTCTAATCTCTATGCCTTTATCATAATTGTAGAAATTATTTGTCACAACATATACATAGTATATATTTATTACATACATATAATTACAATAACAATTTTAACAGCAGATTGTCAACTAACTATTATTACATATTCCTGCTTATTTTGTCATAATCACCACCAATCATACCTACAGTATGATTAGAAACGATTATAACTTTTAATCATCATTTCTTCTTCCAAAAAGCAGTACAAGTCTCAAAAGCTGAAGTAACGTAGATACAGTTGCAGTTATATAAGTCATCGCTGCCGCTGTAAGAACTTTTCTTGCACCCCTGACTTCATCTCTGTACAGCATGCCACTCTTGTCAAGAATCTTCAACGCACGTGATGAAGCATTAAATTCTACAGGTAGTGTGACTATCTGAAATACGAGTGTCAATGCAAACAATATGATACCTATATTAAGAATATTAAAAGAGCCACATATCAAGCCCAGAATAATAACTGGCCATGACAACTTTGAACCCAGATTTACAACTGGAACTATAGCACTTCTTACTTTAATAGGAACATACCCGACATTATGCTGTATAGCATGTCCACATTCATGTGCCGCAACACCTACTGCCGCTATTGATGATGAAGCGTATACACTGTCCGACAAACTAAGCACCTTGTTTCCAGGATTGTAATTATCAGTTAAATTTCCTGAAATATGTCTTATCTGAACATCATATATTCCGGCATCATGAAGTATCTTTTCAGCTGCCTGTGCACCTGTTATACCTCTTTTGCACCCATACCTGCTATATTTATTAAATGATCTGTTTACATTTGCAGATGCTATCATACATATAACGGCACCGATTATAACAAGTGAATATGTCGGATCCATTCTGTAAAACATCCCTGGAAAGCCATAAAATCCCATAAAGCCATTACTACCAGTCAACAAACAAGAAACAATTTCCATATATATTCCTCCTTCTGCTTAACATATATAAAACAAATAAGTCAAGTGGATATTCTAAATCCGCTCTGCTACTTGCTCATAACACTATTAGGTAACTATGTCATTTTTTTGTTCTCCGTCTGATATATGTTAAGCAACTATGATCATTTATATATTATTTAATATTCTTAACTATTATTTTATTTTAAAACACGCCAGACAAATCATTGCCTGGCGTATTTTTGAAAAATAATTCTTCTCTTTTGATATTAAATTTATCAAATTCAAAACTCATTACATCCTAAATGTATAAGACGAAACTTTGACCTCCACACATACTAAGAATTTCACATAAACTCCTAACATGAACTCATAGCGAAGTTTCACAAGAAACCTCTAAGATGAAACGATGAAACCTTTAGTTTTCATCATTTATACTGGATAAGCCTTGTTCTCTGTGTCTGCTGCTGAAGCATCAACCTTGTTCTGCTGAGCCTCTCTGTATTTGAAGAACTCTGTAGCAACCTGTGGGAATAATGCATATGAGAGCACATCCTCATCCTGCTGTTTATACTGAGCCATCTCTTTTTCGATTTCCTTAAGCTGTGGCTTAATAAGATCTGCTGGACGGCATGTAATAACCTTAGCATCATCACCAAGACATTTCTTCTGTACTTCAGGATTAAATGGTTTAACAGTCTGTCCGAACTCACCTGAAAGGAGTTTCTTAGACTCTTTAGTTACCATCTTATATCTCTCACCTGATACCACATTAAGCACAGCCTGTGTACCTACGATCTGTGATGAAGGTGTAACAAGTGGTGGCTCACCAAAGTCTTTACGTACTCTTGGCACTTCCTCGAGAACCTGCTCATACTTGTCTTCCTGTCCCATTTCTTTAAGCTGTGATACAAGGTTACTAAGCATTCCACCAGGAACCTGATAACGAAGTGTCTGAATATTAACGCCAAGTACCTTTGTATTCATAAGACCACTCTTGAGTGCCTCTTCACGCATTGGACGGAAATAATCAGCAATCTCTGCAAGTTTTGCCTGATCAAGACCTGTATCATATGGTGTATTCTTAAATGCCTCTACCATAACTTCTGTAGCCGGCTGGCTTGTACCCATTGAGAATGGTGAAATAGCTGTGTCAATAATATCGCATCCTGCTTCTACAGCTTTCATATATGTCATTGAAGCAACACCTGATGTATAATGTGTATGAAGATCGATAGGAATACTTACTGATTCTTTAAGTGCCTGAACAAGTTCTGTTGCCTTTGCAGGAACTAAAAGACCAGCCATATCCTTGATACAAAGTGACTTAGCACCCATTTCCTCGATCTGTTTTGCCATATCTTTCCAGTAATCAAGTGTATATGCATCACCTAATGTATAAGAAAGTGCAACCTGTGCATGGCCATTTTCCTTATTAGCAGCATTAACTGCTGTCTTAAGGTTTCTAAGGTCGTTAAGACAATCAAAGATACGAATGATATCAATACCATTTGCAATAGATTTCTGTACGAAATACTCTACAACATCATCTGCATAATGATTGTATCCCAAGATGTTCTGACCTCTGAACAACATCTGAAGTTTTGTATTTTTAAATCCGGCTCTTAATTTACGAAGTCTCTCCCATGGATCTTCCTTAAGGAAACG
>CAKRFY010000036.1 GCA_934320895.1 uncultured Lachnospiraceae bacterium
TAACGCCTGTGGAGCTAGTAGGTTGCGAGGTCGATGAAGCAGGAAGCCCATTGGCTTTAGACAATGGGTAGTTCACAAGAGAACGATAATAGAACTTTCTAAAAAAGTCATAGATAATATAGCAAGAAAATATGATAATATCAGGGAAGGAGTGGACATAATTATGGGAGGAAAGGTTATAGATACGGAAGCTAAGAGGATACTGAATCGTGGGATAAGTGAGGGAAAAATTATAGGTGCAATAGAGTTTGCTAAAAGTGTTAATATGAGCGAAGATCAGATAACAGAACATATTGTTAAAAAATTTGGCTTAAGTGAGGAAGAGGCAAAGAAAAAGATTAAGGAAGTTTCAGACGATTAAGTAGGAGGCGTTTAAAATGATGAATCTTATTTTTCAGAAAGCAAAAGCAAAAGATCCTACAAAGGTGCGAGTAGATTCAAGAAGATTTTTTGATAATAATGTAGTAAGTAATGAAAAATGTTTTAATGATCCATTTATACAGGATATTATTAAAACAGTAGATGGTGCAACAGTGGTACAAGGTCCTATTCTCAGAAGCAGGGAAGGTAAAATAATGCCTCCACAGTGGTTATCAACAGGAGCTAAAACAGCAATTTGTATCTATCTATATCCTGATTGGGTATTTAATGCGACACAAATGGGGGATAATGCATTTCAATTTGTAATTGAACTTTGTAGAAAGGATGATAGAACTGTATTAACTTATAGATATTTACCATATAAATACATGATAATGTTAGACTTGCAGAAAGATTATAAACCAGTTACTTTTGAAGATGATGAAGATTTTTGGGATCATTTTGATGAATGGATGGGGGAAATGTATAATGATTAAGATTAAAAGCTCCAACGTTGATTTAGTATTTGATCATCATGTAAACATAGTTGTTGGTGACAAAGGGCTAGGTTTGAATAGCGGTGAGAATAAATCTTATTTATTCAGCGTATTAGAAGAGTGCAAAAATAATGAATTACTCGAGACTAATGTGAATTTGATATTACTTTCTTCTACAGAGAGCGTTAGAGATATTAAAATTACATCTACTTCTTGCATATTAATTGATGAAGCAAATTTTGCTCCAAAGCAGCTTGAATGGCTGTTTAATGAAGTGAAAAAGTTTAATGTATATCTTATAGTACTTGGTCGTTTAAATGTCAAAAGTTTAGAATATTCGGTTGATGCAGTTTATAAACTTAAACTTAATGAAGGAAGATTTACATTAAGACAGTTTTTTAAAAATGATTGTATAAAAAAGAATATTGATGGTTATTACACGGAAGATAGTACAAGTGTTGCTGCAATCTATACTGATATTTTAGAACAAGAGGTTCAGCCAGTTTCAGGAAAGAACAGATTTTTTGAGTTTATAAAAAATGATAGGGAAGTATTGATAATTGCGGATAAGCCTAAATTTGGTTCAGCGCTGATTACATTATTATATAAGTGTTTGAGTAGCAATTCTGAAGTTGAAATAATCCATGCATTTTTTATAGAATCTTTTGAGCAGATTGTAAGTTCAATCGTTTTTGAAAATTATGATGAGATATTGAATGAAGCCAGGGAGTCATTTGATTCTGAAACATTTTTTGAAACATATTTAGCAGAGAATTTACAAATATGGAATAAAAAGAAACTCATAGTCTGTATTAAAGAGATTTCAAAAAGATATGACTTTGCGAGTTCAAGTGTATTAAATGATTTAAAGCAGTTTTGTGAGAATAATAATTTTTGTACAGAAAATACTTATGAGTTCGATTTAAGTTCTTATGAATTTAAATCGAGTATTTTAGAACGTCTAAGAGTAGAATTAGAAAAGAATAATCAGTGCAAGAGCTTAAATTTATTTTAAATATAACGGCCTATTTTATGGAGGGGAAAATGTATTTTGAGGGTAACATAGTTCGTATTGGCAAAAGAGAAAATAATAAAAAGAGAAATTATCTTGTCATGAACAGGCTTCAGGGAAAGCACATCCCGGTTTCGCCTGGTGAAGCTTTGAATATGTTTGATGCTTTGGCAGATATTGTGAAAGAAAATTATCGGGGAGAGAAGTTGTTGTTGATCGGATTTGCTGAGACGGCAACTGCTATCGGGGCCAAAATTGCTGTAAAGCTTGGGGGGTATTATATTCAGACAACGAGGGAAAACATTAAGGGTGTCGATTATCTGTTTTTTTCAGAAGTTCACAGCCATGCGACAGAGCAGAAGCTTGTCAGGGAGGATATTGACAAGCTTGTGAATGAGGTTGATCGTATTATTTTTATTGAGGATGAGGTTACAACAGGCAATACAATATTAAATATTGTTAGTATACTTGATGAATTGTATGGTGATTGTGCAGATAAAAAATATGCTGTTGCTTCAATCTTAAATGGCATGTCAGATAGAAATTTAAAGATTTATGAGGAACATGGTATCGCTATACATTATCTTGTGAAGATAGATAATAGTAAATATGGTGAGATTGCAGAAAAGTTTGATATAGATGGAAGATATGTTAAGGCTGATATTGCAAAAAAATATGAGATAACACAGTATGAGTTTGATGGTTGGATGGATGCCAGGAGGGTTGTTGATGCGAATGAATATGAAAAACATTGCATAAAGTTATGGAAAGACATTTGCAGAAATATTGATTTTAAATCTGGCAGCAGTGTTCTTGTTGTCGGTACGGAGGAATTCATGTATCCAGCTCTTTTTGTCGGGGCGTGTATTGAGAAGCTTGGATGCAGTGTGCGAAGTCATTCAACGACAAGAAGTCCTATTGAGGTTTGTTCGCATAAGTCTTTAAAAATGAATAAATCGGTTAATATGCCAGATGGCGGGCTGGTTTGTGAAAGATATACATATCCTGTCCATGAGAGATATGAACTTTGCAGTTTATATGATGATGAAAGAAGAACTTTTATATATGATATAGCTTCATATGATAAAGTACTGATTTTGACAGATTCACATTATAGTGGAAATGCGGGGATAAATTCGCTCGTAAATGCATTGAAAATAAAAAATAACGATATTTGCCTGATCAGATGGTGTTAGAGTAGTGTAATAATTGTTGGTCGTACCATGGATGTTAAATAGCAACGCTGGTATTAAAGTAATGGAGGACGCAGTTTGAGAAGTTCATATAAAGAGGATGACGTGATATTATTATTAAAGGATATAACTGGACTTGTAGAACCACAGCCGACGAAAGAGCGTGAGAAACTTATTCAGTCCGGAAAACATTATAGTGAGATGCTTCCAATAGAATATGTTCCAACTGAAAAATATATGGAGGCTTACACAGAAGCATTAAAGTTTTATTCAAAACCTGTTGCACAGGCTGTTGGTGTGGTTGCTGATAAGATAGTAAAGTTAAAGGGCAAAAGGGTTGTTCTTGTTTCTCTTGCAAGAGCTGGTATTCCTATTGGAATTTTGATTAAGAGATATATAAAGCTTAAGTATGGTTTTAATGTTCCACATTATTCTATTTCAATCATAAGGGGACGTGGGATTGATGATAATGCAATGAAGTATCTTCTTGAAAGGTTTGAGCCGGGACAGCTTCTTTTTGTTGACGGCTGGATTGGAAAAGGTGCTATTTTAAATGAGTTAAAGAAAGATATTGCTTTTTATGAGGGTGTTTTGTCGGATATTGCAGTTGTTGCTGATCCGGCGAATGTGACAGACCTTTGTGGAACGCATGAAGATATTCTTATACCGAGTTCGTGTCTTAATAGTACGGTGTCTGGACTTATCAGCAGGACTTTTTTAAGGAGTGATATTATAGGAAAGAATGATTTTCATGGTGCTGTTTATTATGAGGAGTTAAAAGATGCTGATTTGTCATATCAATTTATAGAAACTATTGAAAAGCAGTTTGTATTAAATGATGAAGTGAATGAAAAATGTTTGGATGGATTAGGTGAATCAACTGCTTGTGAGAGTTATTTACAAGATAGAGAAAGTCTTGTAAAAGGAACAGATCAAAAGATAGAGAGAGTAAGTGAGAAAACAGAAAGTGATATTTTGTTAAAGGGAATTGATGAAGTAAAAAAGATTGCACAAGATTTTGGTATTGATGATATAAATTTCATCAAGCCGGGGATTGGTGAAGCGACAAGGGTTTTACTAAGGCGAGTTCCGTGGAAAGTGCTTGTTTCTGAAAAAAATAAAGATGCCAGGGAATTGAGGCATCTTATAAGGCTGGCGGCTGAAAAAAATGTGCCTGTTGAATATTATCCGTTAAATAACTATAAATGCTGCGGCATTATAAAACATTTATCAGATGTTTAAGGTATTTAGTATTATCAATCTTTAATGCCATAATTTTCGGCAAGGTACAATATTTTTTGTGCCCAGTTAAAATGAGTTTTATATTCATTCATGCGTTCTTTTGTAATATTTCCTGAAACAAAGGAATCATTTTTAGTATCCCAGTTTAATATTTGAAGGGCATCATTATAATTTTTTCTGGATATTTTATATTCATCGTTTACTATAGGAATCTGGTTTGGATGTATAACAGTCTTGCCAGTAAATCCACATAGTTTATCATCTTGAATTTCTTTTCTTAGACCAGATTCCCAATTCGTGCCGGAATAATATTCAAATACCGGCCCTGATATAATATAATCCGTGCCGTAGATCGTGACAATATCAGAAAAGATATTTGAAATAGGTGATATCTGGTGTATTGACTCATCATATTCTCTTCTGAAACCAAAAATATTTGAGAGATCGTTGCCACCTACTCTTATATTTAAAACATATTTTTCTGTGAGATCAAGTTTGTCTTTTAAAGTGTATAGATTGTCGTATCTGTGTTTGAGATTTACTACTGAATCATTTTCATAGATTGGCATGAAATATTTTGTATGTTTATGTATGCAATTTAATTTTTGAATCTGTTCTATATAAATATCTGCGTTTTCGATGCAGAATTTTGGTATTATGTAACCGGTTATTATTTCATTGCTATCACCGAGCTTTTTATCAATAAGGGTTAATTGAGCAGGATTTCTGACTCTGATAAATATTTTTGGAAGATAAAAAGCTGTGTTTGTCTGCAATTCTTTATATATGTTATTTATTGTAGAAACAAGCTGTGTTTCAGCTTCTTTTACAAAATTGTCATTTATTGTGTCTTCAAGACATAAAGCAAGTGAATAGCCTGAACCAAATTTCTCGGAAATAATATACTGTGCCATATTTTTTTTATCAGCGGGGCTGTACAGTAATGCACCAACGCTGTAGTAAATTGAACTGTTTTTCATACCTTCTTCACACTCCTTTAAAAGTCAAGCAGATATTTGCAATCTGCTCTGATTCTATATCATACAAATAATATGATACCATATGATATATAAAAAAAGTAGTCGAATATTAATATGATAAAAATGTAAATTTTCTATTTTCAGGGAAAATAGAATGCTTATAAAGCACTATGCTGCATGGTATATGTAATAAGTCAACGGCTAATTATAACATTTTTATTAAAAATTTTAACGTTTTTCTATATTCCTTGTATATTAAATTCCCTTATGTTAAAATGGTAAAAGATGGTGAAAAATTGTATGTTTTAACATAGAAAATGTAAAAAATGTTTCTACTGTGGATTTTGAGGGGGAGAAATGGCAAAGGAAAAAAATGGTATCAGAATTTCATTTAACTCACCTGTCATATTGATATTTTCAATTGCATGTCTTGGTGTACTGGGGCTTGGATATCTGACAGGTGGTGTTTCAGATAAATTACTTTTTTGTGTCTATAGATCATCATTTACAGATCCATTGACTTATTTCAGATTTTTTGGTCATGTTCTTGGCCATGCGAATTGGGAACACTTTTTAGGCAATATCATGATGATACTTGTAGTAGGTCCATTGCTTGAGGAAAAATATGGCTCGGCGGATACACTGCTTGTGATTTTAGTTACAGCGTTTGTAACTGGAGTTATCCATTTTATATTTTTTCCTGATGTTGCCTTGATGGGAGCGAGCGGTGTTGTTTTTGCGTTTATCCTGCTTGCAAGTATGACAAGTATAGAGGATGGAAAGATACCGCTTACATTTATTCTTGTTGCGGTTATTTATATAGGTGGACAGATACGGGACGGACTTTTGATTAATGATAACGTATCAAATCTGACACACATAATTGGAGGAGTTGTTGGTTCAATGCTTGGAATTGCTATGAACAAGCATAGAGTTAGCAGATATTGAGGTGAGTAAATTGACATTAAAACATATAAAACTTCAAAGCCTTGATGATTTTTTTGTTCCGCTTAGCGGACGTAGTGAAAAGGGGATTTATTTTTATCGTTTTAATAAAACATCAGAAAACATAGAAAAATTTATTTGCAAATATTATAAAGCTGCCAGAAAATCAGGGGTATTTATAGAAAATAAAATTGGAAATCCAACTGAAAATAATCTTTCATATTATGAAGAAATAATGGGTTTGGATTTTCAGATGAGCATGGGATTTATTTCTACTGCTTTGAAAAAATGGCTGCCACGTATGGGAACATTTCAGCGTGAAAATATCGCAGGGGCTATATACGATGTGCTTGATGACCTTAGAAAAAAGGGCAAGAATGAAAATATGCTTAAAAATGCATATATTAAGTTTATGTGTTGGCTTTATTATAAGTTTGAGAGTGTTGTAAATCAGATGAATGGAGAGAATATACCCAAAATTCTTTTTGTCGGTGATATTGTTGCATATGAATTTATGCTTATAAATATTCTGGCTGATGCCGGCTGTGATGTTGTATTTGTACAGCCGCATGGCGATGCTTCGTATCTTAAAGTAGATGTTTCTCTTGAAAAGTCATTTGAATATACAGATGGTGGCATGGCTTCGTTTACAGAAGATTTCAGTATAAAAAAGCTTTTACAGAAAAATGAGTCAGGCAGTAGAAATACCGATATTTCAGGGCAGAAAAAGAATACTTTAAATTGTACAAATGTCTGGATAGAGGGAAAAGGAATTGATGATATTTTACAGCCTGTTTCAGTTAGAAAAGAAAAATTTGAAGAATTCAGAAATAGAGCACAGCAGGATAACATATCAGGAGAGACTACCTCTGATATGGCGTTAAATGAGATACGGAGTGCCGAGCACAGGGATTTATTTTACAATTGTTACATAAAAATTAATGGTGTATGGGATAAACTTACATATGAAAATGATCTTTATCAGTTTTATCTTTCGCTTAAGGCGATGGAGAGAAATATTGTTGTTGTAAGTGAGTTTATTCCAAAACCCGATACTAGTGAGATAGCAAAGATAAAAAGAGGAAATTACAGAGATATTCATCAGCTTATACGGGATCTTCAGGTAAATATACAGTTTCCCGAAAATCCTGAAGTAAGAAATTTTTTAGTGTCCGCTTTTGTTGATGTTATTTATGACGAGGCTGCAAGGCTTGGACAAAATGCAAATATTAATAAGGTCTTAAATAAGGCTGTTTATCTTCTTTGTTTTATAAACAGATATCAGACAGCTTTATTTAAAGGGCTTAATGGTGAGGTGATGTCGTGTTTCATCTATATGGGTGGATGTAATGATGAGAATGAAGCTTTGTTCATGCGCTTTCTTGCAAGGACAAGGACGGATGTACTGATATTGTGTCCGAATGCAGGAGGTGGCTGCTGTCTTGATGATAAATTGTTGTATGAGATAAATTATCAGGACAATCTTGCAGTAAAAAAATTTCCAATACAAAGTGCGGGGGCACATATAGGGACTGTGGCATATCATGCGGAGAGAGAACTTGATGAACTTATGTATAATGATGATACATTGTTTAGAAATCAGCAGTACGGTAAGGCAAACACGATATCGCTGCAGACTATGGATAGTGAGATCAAGATTTTGTGGGATACAGAGCTAAAGTATAGACCTGGTTTTTCGACAGTTGATGGGGTTGTAAATATTCCTGTTATTTTTTCAAAGTTTTCGGGTGTGAAAGACAAAAACATCAAGGAATACTGGATAATGTTAAAACAGCTTATGACATCTGAGACATTGGTGATTGACAGAGCACCGCATTTTTCAGCTACAGATTCTAATCCGATGAAGATGTTTGCAACCGAGTTTTTCAAAAACGGAAGGCTTCACAGAAATGCGATAAAAAGTCACAGGGCATACCAGTATGGATTCCTTCGTGAGGATATGCAGGAGCATATTCTTGACAAACTTGAACTTCTGATAGAGCAAAAGGCGGTTAAGGGTACTTTTGAAAATGGAACTGAATATAGCATAGTGGCTATGGCACTCAATCTTCCAAAAGAAGTGACGAGGCTTTTGCAGGCTTTTGATTTTACAAAGAAGAATCCGAAGCTGATCTATATAAATACATCAGAGGAAATGATATCGCTTGAAGATACCATATATATTTCATTTTTAAATCTGCTTGGATTTGATGTTGCTTTGTTTGTACCTACTGGGTACAACATGGAAAATTATTTTAATATGAAACTTATGGAAGAACACCAGATAGGAGATTATATGTATGATCTTAGGGTACCAAACTGGAATAGTATTTCATTAAGTGTACATACATCATGGCGTGACAGGATTTTTAGGCGCGGGTTATAATTTGTGCTTCATACAAACTTGTAATATGTATAAATAGCACAGTGATGATGGCAGGTGTATAACATAGATTTAATATAATATTTTAAAAGGAGAGGAAATATGGGACTTGATTTTGGAAAGAAAGAGCCGGTTGCTGTTCAGGCACCGGCAAAAAATGAGATTGAAACAGTTGAGGCGTATGATATTGTTGAGGACAGAAAGCAGATGAATGATGAGCTTGTAGGTTCTGACGAGGTTGACGCATTAGTGAGTACGATAGAAGTAAATAATCTTGAAACTATAGTATCTTTTGGTGCTGAGGCAGCGGAGGAAGTTTCAAAGGCTTCGGATATCGTACTTAACAGCATGAGTATGAGCCAGCTTGATGAGTCGAGTGAAATGCTTAATTCATTGTCTAAGATTATGTCAAAATTTGATATTGATGAACTTAAGGAGGATAAAGGTCTTTTTAACAAGCTTTTTGGAAATCTTAGAAAGCAGCTTGATAAGATTCTTCAGAAATATCATACTATGGGGGATGAGGTTGATAAGATATATGTTCAGCTTAAGCAGTATGAGAGTGAGATAAAACAGTCAAATAGAAATCTGAATCAGATGTTTGATGCAAATGTTAGCTATTATCACCAGCTTGTAAAGTATATTCTTGCAGGTGAGCAGGGATGCAGGGAACTTGAGGCTTATATAGCACAGAGACAGCAGGATTATGAAAATACTGCTGATAATGCTATACAGCTTGAACTTGCAAGTCTTAATAATGCTCTTATGATGCTTGAGCAGAGAACACAGGATCTTAGGACCGCGGAAAATGTTGCTATGCAGTCTATTCCTATGATAAAGACTATGGAATTTAGCAATATGAATCTTGTGAGAAAGATAAATTCAGCTTTTATAGTTACACTTCCTGTATTTAAACAGGCACTTGCACAGGCTATTATGCTTAAGAGACAGAAGATTCAGGCTGAATCAATGGCAGAACTTGATAAAAAGACTAATGAAATGCTTATAAAGAATGCACAAAATACTGTTGAGCAGTCAAAGATGACAGCAAAACTTGCATCAGGAAGTTCAATAAAGATTGAGACTCTTGAAAAAACTTGGAGAACTATTGTTAATGGTATTGATGAGACAAGGGCTATTCAGGAAAATGCAAGAAAACAGCGTGTTGACGATGCTGCCAGACTTGACCAGATAAAGAAAGAATTTATGGATACTTATGGAGGAACTGTTAAACAGTAGTGTATCCCTGATCTTTAACTAAATAACACAGCAGATGAAAAGTTATACAAGTTATTTGGCGAAATGTTGATCATACACTATAATGGATGAAAAATAACAAATGATTTGTTATAATTATTATTGCATGGATTTATGATCTGCACAAACTTGCAATGTGCACAAAATTCAACAATAATGGATATTAATATATTTAAAGGAGGAAGTACATTATGCCAATTAATTTATCAAAGGGACAGAAAGTTGATCTTACAAAAGGAAATCCGGGACTCAAGAATGTTATGGTAGGTCTTGGATGGGATGTAAATGCATTTGATTCAGGAGCAGATTTTGACCTTGATGCAGCAGCATTTATGCTTGGTTCAAACGGCAAGTGCCCAACAGAAAAAGAGTTTGTATTTTATGGAAATCTTGAACATCCATCAGGTTCTATAAAGCATATGGGTGATAACCTTACAGGTGAGGGAGAAGGTGATGATGAGCAGATAGAAGTAAATCTTGCAGACATTCCTTCAAATGTTGAAAAGATTGCGTTTACGGTAACTATTTATGATGCAGAATCAAGAAGACAGAATTTTGGACAAGTTTCCAATGCTTATATCAGACTTGTTAATGTTGATACAAACGAGGAAATTATCAGATATGATCTTGGAGAAGATTTCTCGATAGAGACAGCTGTTGTGGTTGGGGAAATTTACAGACACAATGGAGAATGGAAGTTTAATGCTATAGGTAGTGGATTCCAGGGAGGGCTTGCAGCACTTTGTGGACATTATGGAATTGAAGTAGCATAAAATAAGGAGGAAATGATATAATGCCAATTAATTTATCAAAAGGACAGAAAGTTAGTCTTACAAAAGGAAATCCAGGACTTAAGAAAGTTGTAGTAGGTCTTGGATGGGATGTAAATCAGTTTGATACAGGTGGAGATTTTGATCTCGATGCAGCAGCATTTTTACTTGGAGATTCAGGAAAAGTAGCTAAATCTGATGATTTTGTATTCTATGGAAATCTTACTCATCCATCAGGTGCAGTACAGCATATGGGAGACAATCTCACAGGTGCAGGTGATGGAGATGACGAACAGATAAAGATAGACCTCACACTGGTTCCGGCAAATGTTACAAAGATTGCATTTACGGCAACTATATATGAGCCTGAACAGAGAAGACAGAACTTTGGTCAGGTAAATAATGCATTTATCAGAATTTATAATGAAGAGACAGGCGAGGAAATGTTAAGATATGATCTGGGCGAGGATTTTTCTATTGAAACGGCTGTTGTATTTGGAGAATTGTACAAGAATAATAATGAGTGGAAGTTTAATGCTATAGGAAGTGGATATCAGGGCGGTCTTGCTGCTTTGTGTGCAAATTATGGCGTTGATGTTGAATAGAGTATGGGGAGGAAAACGGTATGTCAATTAGTTTACAAAAAGGACAAAAGGTCAGTCTGACAAAGGAAAGTGCAGGCCTTGCAAATGTACTTGTAGGTCTTGGATGGGACGCAGCAGAGAATGGTAAGAAAGGCTTTTTGGCTTCATTACTTGGTTCTGCACCTGCTGATATTGATTGTGATGCTACGGCTATCCTTTTAAAGAATGGAAAGTTCTGTGATAAAAGTGATGTAGTTTATTTTGGAAATCTTCAGCATAAATCAGGAACAGTAAGACATATGGGCGATAATCTTACCGGTGATGGAGATGGCGATGACGAGCAGATTCTTATCGACCTTTCAAAAGTTCCTGCTGAATATGACAGAATAGTTATCGTAGTAAATATTTATGACTGCATAAAGAGAAAACAGGAGTTTGGAATGATTAAAAATGCATTCATAAGAATTGTTGATGGAAAGACAAACAGAGAGATGTGTAAGTACAATCTTTCAGATAATTATTCAGGTATGACAGCTATGATATTTGGTGAAATTTACAGACACAATGGAGAATGGAAGTTCAATGCCATAGGACAGGGAACAACTGATACTAATATTGGTGAACTTTGCAGACGTTATAGCTGATCGTCAATGTGACTATATTATTTCAATACTGAGATAATAATAACAAACTACCGTGTAATGATCTTATCAGTCTGACAGAAAAAATATCATTTTTACTGTCAGACTGATAAAAGGATTTGAGGGTAAATCATAAAAAAGAGAGGAAATTTCCTAATCATGAGTGAAATAATGAAAAAGGACAGCCTTAAGAAGGGCTTGTCTAGTGAACAGGCGGCTAAGAGTAAAGCAGAATTTGGCACAAATGAGCTTGCAAAAAAAGAGCAGGAATCATTATGGTCGATGTTTATAGGTGCATTTGATGACATATGGATCAAGGTTTTATGTTTTGCACTTTTGCTTAAGATAGTACTTGCAGTACTTGGTGTTATATTCCCTGCTATCTCAGGTGGCAATGATGCTATTGAGATTGTAAGTATTATACTTGCGATAGCTCTTGCAACAGGTTTTTCTACATTGTCAGAGTACAGAAACAGTTCTAGAAGTGAAGCATTACAGGAAGAGTACAGTAAAACTTTTGCAAAAGTAATGAGAGATGGAAAACTTTTAAAGATTCCTACAAATGAAATCGTAAAAGGTGACACTATACTTATTCAGGCTGGTGATAAAGTACCTGTTGACGGACTGATTTTTGATGGACATGTTAAGGTTTCACAGGCTGCGTTAAATGGTGAGTCAAGAGATGAATCAAAATCGGCAGCAGACAATATGGATGATGCAGAGTCAACAGATTATTCATCTGAGAACAAGGTGTTTATGGGATCTGTTGTAACAAGTGGTGAAGCATATATGGTGGCAACTGTTATTGGTGATGCTTCTGAGCTTGGTAAGATTAACAAGGCACTTACTGACAATGAAGAGGAAGAAAGAAAAGATACATCAAGTCTTAAACTTGAAGTAGTGGCAGCAGGTATTGGTAAACTTGGTGTTTCAGCAGCTGCTATTGCCGGTATTTTACAGGTTGTATTAAATATCGTGAGAGCTGATCAGGCTATTACTCCTGTATTTGTCATTTTGCTTGTTGCAGAGGCAGTAATGCTTATGGCATCTATCGTTATCATGGCTGTACCAGAAGGACTTCCTATGATGAATAGTCTTGTCCAGTCAATGAATACAGAATCAATGTACAAAAAGAATATTCTTGTAAGTCATAAAGCTGCATTTTCAGATTCCGCTTATATGAATCTATTGTTCAGTGATAAAACAGGAACAATAACAGAAGGAAATCTTTCTTTAGTAGAATTTATAACAGGTGATGGCGAGATTACGGATAAGCTTTTAAACGCTGATTTTATTGATGCGATAACTATGAACAATCTTGCAAAAGTCTCAGAGGGAAAGGCTATCGGAAGTAACAACATGGACAGAGCACTTCTTACTTATGCTCTTTCTAATAATGTTAAGATAGATGAATATGAGATAGAGGAAAAAGTCAAAGAAAATAATGGATTTGATTCTGAAAAGAAGTGTGCTACAGTAGAACTTAAAAACGGTGTTGTTTACTGGAAAGGTGCTACAGAACAGATTATTGATGAGGTTACTCATTATATGACTTCTGATGGCAGCGTGAAAGAATTTACTGCCGCTGACAAAGAAAAAGTTGAAAAACAGATGATGGTTGAAGCTGAGAGAACTATGAAACTTTTATCTGTTGCAAAGATAGCAGATGGAAAGAAGATACTTCTTGCAGTATTATGTCTCAGGGATAATGTAAGAAAAGATGCAATTGAGACTGTTGAGGTTCTTAATGGTGCTGGAATACAGGTTGTCATGGTAACAGGTGATGCTGAGGAGACAGCTACAGCTATCGCAAAGGAAGCTGGTATTCTTGTGGACGAGAAGAATGATGTGGTTCTTACACATGAAGAACTTGAAAAGATGTCGGATGAGGAACTTAAAAAAGAACTTCCACATCTTAAGGTTGTAAGTCGTGCAAAACCGCTTGATAAGAAGCGTCTTGTATCTATAGCGCAGCAGCTTGATAATGTCTGTGGTATGACTGGTGACGGTGTAAATGATGCACCTGCATTAAAGCAGGCAGATATTGGTTTTGCGATGGGTGACGGAACAGCTGTTGCACAGGAGGCTGGAGATGTTGTTATTCTTAACAACAGTCTTACTTCTATTAAAGACTGTGTACTCAACAGTAGAACAATGGCTAAATCAGTTGGAAAATTCCTTATTTTCCAGCTTACAGTAAATATAAGTACACTTCTTATTAATATTCTTGCACCTATACTTGGCTGGACAGAACCGTTCTCTATCGTACAGATTTTGTGGATAAATCTTATCATGGATACGCTTGCAGCAATGGCATTTGGTGGAGAGCCTATCCTTGACAGATATATGAATGAAAAGCCTGCAAAGAGAACAGACAATATACTTACAGGTTATATCAAGTCGGCAATCGGAGTCAGTGCTATATTTATCACATTAGGTTCGATACTGATACTTGAAAATGTAGGCGGAATAACATCATTTGTAATGCCTGAGGGATGCAAAAATCCAGATCTTTATGAAAAGACATTTATGTTTGCATTCTTTATCTATTCGATCATATTTAACAGTTTAAATACAAGATCTGAGAGATTTAATCTTTTTGAGCATATCAGTGAGAATAAAAACTTTGGACTTGTAATGGGGGCAATATTTGTATTGCAGACTGTTATTATCCAGATTGGCGGACCAGTATTTGATACAACAATGCTTAGTGTGAAAGCACTTCTTGTATCAATGGTACTTGCTGTACTTATCATTCCGGTAGATATGATAAGAAAGGCAATTGTAAGAAAGTAAATATAGACTGGATTGCTTTGGGTTATGTGCTTTTAGAATACAAATTCAGGAAAAAAAGTCTTTTTTTGAGCGAAGTATATGTTCAAAGTGGAGTTAAATTACAGGGAAGAGTTGATTTGAATTTATGAGGTGCGGTATCATGTATGCCGCACCTCATAGTGCTATGAACAAGTAGCAGAGCGGATAGCGAATATCCGCTTGACCGAGGAGGAGAAAAAGATGAAACCAGAAAAAAGAAGAGATTGTATAATAGGAGTTGTTATTATCGTGTGTGTCCTGATATTTCATATTATATATACCGAGCTGCTGCTGACTGATCTTATTGCAATATTTGGATTACTTATGTTTATTTTTGGCATTAGTGGAGATAGGGATAAAGGGGAAAATGACAGAAATGAGGACTTTTATGGATAATATATACTTAAACTATCTTATAACTGCATTGATATTGACGTTTGCTATACCTGTTGCAGGCTTTGTCGTAGAGCAGCTTGTAAAGCTGCTTTATTCGATAACAGCGTCATTTTTTGGAAATGAATTTACTTACTTTATATTTAACAGATTGACTTTTATAGGTGTTTTTCACCATGAACTGTCCCATGCGTTGTTTGCGACGCTTACTGGAGCTAAAGTTACGAAGATAGTCTTTTTTCATCCAGATGGTGACAGGCTTGGATATGTTGAATATGTGACGAGAGGAAATGTAGTAATGAGGTCGATACAGCAGACTATGGCTTCTATAGCACCTGTGTTCTGTGGGGCATTGACAAGTGCAGGAATATATTATTACATTTCTGCAAGTGGTAAAACATTTGTGGTATGGCAGATGGTTCTGCTCTGGTATACATTTATTTCTATCATATTACATATGACTATGAGTGGTAAGGATTTTAAGGTTATGTGGCGCGGGATAACGGTTGTGTATCTTATAGTATTTGTAATCGTATATATTTTTAAATTTAATCTTTTAAACGGATTTTGAGAATATTTTACAGCAATATTGAGAATATAATTTATTTTTGCTATAATGAAAAAGATTGTGCATGAAAATTTTGCATAGTGTAAATCAGTTATTATGTTGTGCTCACATTATAGTTGTGGACACAAACGCAGTTCCCTCATAAGAGAGGTGACATTATCTTATTATAAGAAGGAGGACGCATACAATGAAGAAATTAGAGGATTATGTAAGATGTATTCCTGATTTTCCAAGCGAAGGAGTTATGTTTAGAGATATCACATCAGTGATTCAGGATCCTGATGGACTTAAACTTGCCATTGATTCAATGATTGATGTTGTTAAGGATATTGATTTTGATATTGTTGTCGGAACTGAATCGAGAGGTTTTATCTTTGGTATGCCTATTGCCTATGCACTTGGCAAGGGATTTGTTCCATGTCGCAAAAAAGGAAAACTTCCGTGTGAAACAGTTACTGCATCATATGCTCTTGAGTATGGCACTGCTGAGATCGAGATTCATAAGGATGCCATCAAGCCGGGACAGAAAGTTTTGCTTGTGGATGATCTTATCGCAACAGGTGGAACTATCGAAGCATGTGCAGGTCTTGTTGAGCAGCTTGGCGGTGAAGTAGTTAAGATTTTATTCTTGCTTGAACTTGCGGGACTTAAGGGCAGAGAAAAACTTGCTAAGTATGATGTTACATCACTGATTACATATGAAGGAAAATAGTATCTGAGAATGATCATTATATTTTTCATATGTAGGTAAAAAGCAGTAATAGGGGCGGGAAACGCTGAGATTTACTGGCATTAGTTAAAAAGTAACAAACATACGAAAAAGGAGACATAGTATTGTATGCTAAACAGACTATTTAAACTGGAAGAAAATAATACAAATGTAAAGACGGAAGTTATAGCAGGTCTTACAACATTTATGGCTATGGCTTATATACTTGCCGTAAACCCGAATATTTTGAGCAGTACAGGAATGAATCGTGATGCTGTACTTCTTGCGACATCTATCGCATCGTTTATCGGATGTATGGCTATGGCTTTACTTGCAAACTATCCATTTGCACTTGCACCGGGTATGGGACTTAATGCATATATGGCTGGAACAGTATGTGCAAATATGGGATATTCGTGGAAAGTTGCTTTGCTCGCAGTATTTGTAGAGGGTCTTGTGTTTATCGTACTTTCACTTACGAATGTGCGTGAAGCGATTTTTAATGCTATTCCATCAGCTTTAAAAAAAGGAGTAAGTGCAGGTATTGGTTTATTTATCGCATTCATAGGGCTTCAGGGTTCAAAGCTTGTTGTAGCCGATGACTCAACACTTCTTACTTATGTGAGATTTACAAAGGATTTTCATACAGTTGGAATCGGAGCATTGCTTGCGCTTATCGGATTGTTTATAACCGTTATTCTTTATGCAAAGAATGTTAAAGGTTCTATTCTTGTTGGAATATTAAGTACATGGATACTTGGAATGCTTTGCCAGCTTGTTGGAATCTATGTTCCAAACCCTGATACAGGATTTTATTCATTGTATCCGACATTTAAAATGATAGATATCACGGCGATAGGTGATACATTTGGTCAGTGTTTTAAAACTGATTTTTCACAGATAAAGGTACTTGATTTTATAGTTGTACTTTTTGCATTCCTTTTTGTAGATATTTTTGATACACTTGGAACTCTTATCGGTGTGTCGACAAAAGCTGGAATGCTTGATGAAAATGAGAAGCTCCCAAGAATTAAACCAGCACTTCTTGCAGATGCTATTGCAACATCTATAGGAGCTATTCTTGGAACATCAACGACTACAACGTATGTAGAGTCATCAGCAGGTGTACTTGCTGGAGGTCGTACAGGTCTTTCGGCAGCTGTAACAGGATTGATGTTTTTACTTGCGATACTATTCGCACCTATATTTACGGCGATACCATCATTTGCTACAGCGCCGGCACTTATCTTTGTTGGCTTCCTTATGATTTCTTCAATAATAAGTGTTGATTTTAATGATCTTACTGAATCTGTACCAGCATATCTTGCACTTCTTGCGATGCCGCTTATGTACAGCATTTCAGAAGGAATTGCACTTGGTGTTATTTCATATGTTGTTATAAATGTATTTTGTGGAAAGGCAAAGAAAGTAAAACCTTTGATGTACATACTTGCGGTATTGTTTGTATGTAAGTATATATTCCTATAAGTGATATTTTAACATTATCAGGGAAAGTCCCCCGCTTTTATTGCGTAAAGCAACAAGTGGGGGACTTTCTTGTATCAGGAGGGGGATGGGCTATTTCTGATATGCTGCGATATCAGCTGATAGTGTTATGAGCAAATAGCAGAGCGGATTGTCCGCTTGAATTTAATATTAGAATAAAAAAGCTGTCGCTTTATTGAATTAGATTTCATAAAGAGGCGGCTTTTTGTTTTTTTTATATAAAAAAGAACCGTCGGAGAAACGGTTCTATGATGGCTGCATTTTGGCAGCCAACTTATAATAACCATAAATGGTTATTTGGAGAAGGTATGAAAAAAATTTAAGCACTTATCAAATGATTTCGTTTCATTTGATAGGTTTATGATAACGTTGAAATGTGAACCTGTAATGTTTTAAATGTGAAAGATATGTTAATAAATGTGAATAAAAAATGTTGAGCATTTTTGGAAAGAAAAAATAACAAAATGAGTTGCCAATGTAGTAAATAATACTTGCTAATTGGGGGATTAAGGTGTGTGAAAACGATTTCATGTTTTTGACTATATTGTACTGAAATACCTGAATAAAAATGTCTTGTAGAAGTATGAACATAATAAATTTTTAGCTGTGTTATATTTTGCTGAAAACGATTTCAAAAGTTGATGTTGTATGACACAAAAAGTATGAATACAATGTAAAACATAAAAAGCAAAACATTGTGACTTTTAAAGGCACAAAGCCGCAGATAGATATAGAGAGAGGTCTTTATTTTACTGAATCTTTTAAACAGACGGAGGGACAGCCGTTAAATCTTAGATGGGCAAAGGCACTGATGCATTATGCAAAGAATGCTACGGTTTATAGGGGCAGGTATAGAGGAAGCAAATGACTATAGTGTTTCAGGGTGCTCAGAATGCCGTATGCCAAACAGAGATACATTTACAAGTCCGTGTGCCTACATCAATTTTGCGGCGGCACTTGAGATGACTTTATACAATGGAAAAATGTTAAAGTATGGCGATGAGGTAATTGGTCTTAAAACAGGCGAAGTCGAAGAATTTGCGTCATTTGAGGAGTTTCTTTCAGCCTATTTAAAACAGCAGAAATATTTTATAAGAAATGCGTTTATTCAGGAACATGAAATAATAAGACTTCGTGCAGTGCACTTTGCATCACCGTTTGGTTCGTTGTTACATAAGCTGTGCCGTGACAGTTATACGGACATTCATCAGCCAGAAATACCGGGAGGGATAGATCTTGGATATTTTGAATTTATCGGTTATGGAACAGTGATAGATTCTCTTTCAGCAATAAAGAAATTTGTGTTTGAGGAAAAAAAGATTACATGGCAGCAGTTAAAGCAGGCTCTTCATGAGAGCTGGACAGGTATGACGAATAAAAATATTACTGATAATCTTAGAGCTGTTAAAAGAAAATTCCCAAAGCTTGATATTATAGTAAGAACGCCAGTTATACCGGGGTTTAATGATAATGAAGCTGATATAAGAAAGATTTGTGAGTTTTTAAAGCAGATAGGCCAGAAAAAATATGAACTTCTTGAGTATCACAGATTTGGAAAATCGAAGTATCAAAAACTTGGGAGAGATTATCCGATGAAAGATGCCGCTCTTGAGGATGGGATTATGGAAAAACTCAGAAGTGTTGCGGGAGAATATGGTTTTGTGTAAGGTTATAGTTATAGATTTACATATTGAAGATAAAGAGTTAATATAATGTTGCATCCTTAAGTAAGAAAGGAAAGAATCATGTCAATCAAGAAAATAGCAGAGAGGGCAGGTGTTTCAGCTTCGACTGTTTCACGCGTGCTTAATAATCCAAATTACAAATGTTCATCGCCAAAACTTCGTGACAAAATCTGGAAGATTGCGATAGAGCTTAATTATACACCAAATACCGCCGCAAGAAATCTGAAGATGGGAGTTAAAGAGAAAGAAGAAAAGATTTATTATGTCGGTGTACTTATGACACGAATGGAAAAGGCAACGGCGGATCCGTTTTTTAATGAACTGCTGCGAGTAATAGAGAGCGAGATACATAAACAGGTTGCAATATTGACAAAGGTCTGGTATATGCCAATCTTTTCAAATGATAAAAAATGCCGACACGAAGACCTTAATATGCTGATAGATAAAATGTACAATGAGCTGGAGCAGAAATGTGATGGTCTTATAATCATTGGCAAATGTAATAAAGATGCATTAAAGAAGCTTAATAACAAATTTAAAAATGTGGTTTCAGTAAATCGTAATTCAACAAATTATGAGGTTGATGAGGTTTTGTGTGACGGAAAGAAAGTTGCCATGATGGCAGTAGAATATCTTATATCATTGGGACATACAAGCATAGGGTATGTTGGTGATTGTTATAATGAAGCGAGATATCGTGGGTATCTTGAAGCATTACACAGACATGACATCGACCCCGAGGCGGATTATATAGTACAGACAGGGCAGACGGAAGCAGAAGGTTTTGCGGCAATGCAGAAATTTATGCAGTCAGAGGACCGACCTACAGGAATATATTGTGCAAATGATATAACTGCTATCGGTATGTTAAAATTTCTTGAAACAAATAAAAACAGATATTATATTCCATCCATAATAGCAAGTGATGATATAGAAGAAGCACAGTATACCAGACCTATGCTCACAACAGTAAGACTTCCTAAGGAGGAGATGGGTAAGTTTGCATTGTATCTTCTCGTTGATCGTATGCGTGGTGGACATAAGAGTGTTGTTCGTACAGAACTTGAAGGAAAGCTTATGTTACGTAATAGCTGTACGGGGATAGATGAGGGCGGATGGTGTGATTATTGTATATAGGTACTGAACTTGTAAAATTAGATGCTGACAATTTTGGGTTAATAAAAAATAAATCGCTACATAATATTGTTGTTTTATCGCATTTTATGTGGCGACTTTTTATGTTATCGTAAAATAAAAAAACTTAACATAAATCTGAAAGTTTGACGATACCTAAAATAAAAATTTCACACTATTTTTTACGTCAAATTAGCCACAGCGAAAATAATTTTATTTAGCACTATCAAGCAAGTAGCAGAGCGTATTGCGAATATCCGCTTGACATTGACATGCATTTATATTATCTATATAATAAAAATGGAGTAATATCATTATTTGACTTAAGAAAGAAGCAAAAGATGAAATATAAATATAGAAATAGAATGGCTAAATTTAGCAGAATAATATTCGTGTTTTTGCTATTGTCAATGTTCTGCCTGCCGGTATCAGTTCAGGCAGAGAATGACAATCATGCAGACACAGGCATAGTGGAGAATAAGCGTGTGCTGTTTCTTAGTTCATATTCATATACATGGTCTACCGTTCCGCAGCAGATTGAGGGAATTCAATCTAAACTGGATTCTTCGGTGACACTTGACATAGAATTTATGGACACGAAAAAGATCAAACTGGAAATGGCAGAGCAGATAATGCTCAAAAAAATTCGTTTTAAACAGAAAAATGCAGGAAAGTATGATGCTGTGATAGTTGGAGATGATGCAGCTTTGGTCTTTGCAATGCAGTATCGGAAAACATTATTCAAGGATGTTCCTATTGTCTTTGAGGGAATCAATAATATCAAATATGCCAAAAAAGTAAGTAAAGATCCATTGGTGACAGGAGTTATAGAGCAGTTTTCTTATAAGGAAAATCTTGATTTTGCAAAAAAGATTCAGCCAGATGCAAAGAAAGTTGTAGCAATCGTAGATAATACTGTTACGGGAGTTGGAGAACAACAGCAATTTTATGGACAGAAAAATAATTATCATGAGTTGTGTTTTGAAGTGATAAATGGCTCGTTGTTGACGAAACAGCAGCTTGTTGAAAGCATTTCTGAAATTGACAGGGAGTCAATTTTGATATATCTGATTCTGTCAGAGGATAAATATGGAAATACATACACAAATGAACAAGTGTGTCAGATTTTGGATAAGTACGCGAAAGTTCCTGTGTTAAGGTTTGTTCAGGCAGGAATCGGAGAAGGTGTACTGGGAGGGAATATCGTGTCACATAAAATCTCCGGTGAAATTGCGGCAGAGATGGTTATGAAGATGCTACATGGTGTTGAACCTGCTTCGATAAAAATGGTGAGTAAAAGTCCAAATGGCTATTATCTTGACCAAAAGGTAATCGATAAATTTAATATTTCTGAATCGCTGATACCTGAGGGAGCCAAAATTGTTAATCGTAAATTAAGTTTTTGGAAAAAGTATGGTGTTGTGCTGATAGTAACATTATGTGTTTGCTCTGGCATTACAGTTATAATATTAGTGATAATGCGTACCATATATGCACATCGCAGGTATGTGGAACTTGAGAAAACAAACCACCAGCTTGAGGAGGCAGCAGTTGCGGCTAAGGCGGCGAACAGAGCTAAGAGTGTATTTTTGCATAGTATGTCACATGATATCAGAACACCTATGAATGCAATTATTGGATTTACTAAAATTGCCATTCAACAGAACAAAGATAAGATTGTTGAAAAATATCTTGAGAAAATAATGATAAGTTCAAAGCATCTTCTGGCACTTATAAGTGATGTGCTTGATATCAGCCGTGTTGAGAATGGAAAAATGGAATATAGACCTGTTTCTGCTGATTTACGGCTGATAACAGATGAGGCCTTGGCTATTATTCAGGGATTCTTATCCGAAAAGAATATAAGATTTCATGCGGAGTGTCCTAAAGAAGAACAGTATTGCAGGGTAATGACTGATCCTGTACGGGTTCGTGAGGTGTTAGTAAATATTTTTAGTAATGCGGTGAAGTTTACAGAAAGTGGTGGAAGTATTGATTTTTCAATGGAGATAAATCAAGCTTCAGAAAAAGATCATGTTGTAGTACGATATACTATTTCGGATACCGGGTGTGGTATTAGTGAGGAATTTTTACCTCATATTTTTGAGGAATTTACTCAGGAAGAAGTTGGTGCGAGAACGCAGTATAAGGGTACAGGATTAGGCATGGCGATTACTAAGAGATACATCGATATGATGGGTGGTACGATCTGTGTAAAAAGTAGAAAAAGTGAGGGTACAACTTTTACTGTGGAATTACCGCTGAAATTATCAAATGACAATATTAAAGTAGAACAAAAATCATATGATGAAAGAAAAAATCTTGATGGGATCAATGTTTTGCTTGCGGAGGATAATGATATAAATGCTGAAATTATTGCATTTCAGCTAAAGGCTAAAGGAATAAAATTTATCAGAGTCACGAATGGTAAACAAGCGGTGGAAACATTTGCAAAAAATGCGCCTGGAACATTTGATGTGATACTTATGGATATTATGATGCCGGAAATGGATGGCTATGAAGCTACAAAGAATATCCGCAATATGTCAGGCAGACCTGATGGAGAGAAGATTCCGATAATAGCTATGACTGCAAATGCGTTTAGTGAGGATATAAAGGCGTCTATAGATGCGGGGATGAATGAGCACCTGACTAAACCATTGGATGTACAGGAGTTGTTAGAAACAATAGAAACACTCTTGCACTAAACAAAAACTTAATGTATAATAGCTGACGCGGGGGAGCTTGTGCGTGAAACAGGCTGAGAGTAGATTGCATATCTTAACCCTTATAACCTGATGGATAATGCCAGCGTAGGAAGTTGTCGGTATAGATTTGTAGTGATTTATGTTGAGAATGTACATGGTATTTATGTACATTCTTTTTTTGCGGAATTAGAATTAAAAAGGAGGACATAAATTTTGAAAACAGCATTAACAATAGCAGGTAGTGATTCAAGCGGTGGAGCAGGAATACAGGCTGATATAAAGACTATGATAAGTAATGGTGTATATGCTATGAGTGCTATAACAGCACTTACTGCACAGAATACTACAGGTGTGACGGCTATTATGGATGTAACACCTGAATTTTTGGGAGAACAGATTGACGAGATATTTACAGACATTTATCCTGATGCTGTAAAAATCGGAATGGTATCTGCAAGTGGTCTTATTGAAAAGATTGCAGATAAACTTACACAGTACAATGCAAAAAATATAGTTGTTGATCCTGTGATGGTTGCAACAAGTGGTGCAAAACTTATAACGGATGATGCAATAAATACACTGAAAGAAAAATTGCTTCCACTGGCAACAGTTCTTACGCCAAACATACCTGAAGGTGAAGTTTTATCAGGAATGAACATTGGAAATGAAAATGAAATGATAGAAGCAGCGAAGTTTATAAGTGAAAAATTTAATTGTGCTGTACTTATGAAAGGCGGTCATCAGATAAATGATGCAAATGACCTTTTATACAGAAATGGAGATTATAAGTGGTTTAATGGAAAGAGAATAAATAACCCGAATACTCATGGTACGGGTTGTACTTTGTCGAGTGCGATAGCATCAAATCTTGCAAAGGGTTATGACCTTGATAATGCAGTGCTAAGAGCAAAGGATTATATCTCGGGAGCACTTGCGGCAATGCTTGATCTTGGAAAGGGAAGTGGGCCTATGAACCATGCATTTGCATGTGATAATGAATTTATGAAATAATAACTCTAAAATCCAGATGCTTCGCATCTGTCGCACTTCGTGCTTAATGATTTTATCGTTCGTAAATTCGGTACAAGAGAACAAGCTCTCTTGCCTTGCAAATTTATGAAATAAGAGTCGTAAGTAGATATAAAGAAAAGAGGAATTAAATGGAAAACAAGGGAAGAACATCATTATTTGAAAACGGACTTATATGGTTTGGAGCAGGGCTTTCGATTGCCGAGATACTTACCGGAACATCGTTTGCATCCCTCGGTTTTAGCAAAGGGATACTTGCTATTATGATCGGTCATATAATAGGATGCTTTATGCTTTTTTGCGCCGGAATTATAGGTGGAAAAGAAAGAAAAAGCGCAATGGATACCGTTACGATGAGTTTCGGTGCTGATGGAAGCAAGTTTTTTGCATTTTTAAATGTGCTTCAGCTTGTCGGCTGGACATCAATTATGATATATGATGGGGCACTTGCAGCAAATGGAATATTTAACACTGGAAATTGGGTGTGGTGCCTTGTAATTGGAGCGCTTATTATTTTGTGGGTAGTTATCGGAATAACAAATCTTGGAAAGATAAATACAGTGGCAATGGCAGCATTGTTTATTCTTACCATTATAATGTGTAAGGTTATATTTTTCAGTGACGCATCAGGAGTAAAAGTATTAGGAGATACAATGAGTTTTGGAGCCGCAGTCGAACTTGCAGTAGCAATGCCGTTATCATGGCTCCCTCTTATAAGTGATTATACAAGGGAAGCAAAGGAACCTGTAAAGGCAACTCTTGTAAGTACTATTGTTTATGGAGTAGTAAGCTGTTGGATGTACATTATCGGAATGGGCGCAGCTATATTTACCGGAGAGAGCGATGTTGCACAGATAATGGTTAAGGCAGGTCTTGGAGTTGTCGGACTTTTGATAGTTGTATTTTCAACTGTAACAACAACATTTCTCGATGCATATTCAGCTGGAATATCAAGTGAGACTATTCTGTCAAAATTAAACGGAAAATATGTGACTATAGCAGTGACGGTTATCGGAACGGCAGCAGCGATATTATTCCCTATGGACGATATAACAGACTTTATGTATCTGATTGGTTCGGTATTTGCACCGATGATAGCTATACAGATAGCAGATTATTTTATATTAAAGGCGGATAAGAGTAGTAAAAAAGTTGATATAACAAACGCAGTTATATGGGTTATCGGATTTATACTTTATCGTTATCTTATGACTGTTGATATACCTGTTGGAAATACATTGCCTGATATGGTGGTTACTATTGTGATAGCGATTGTAATAGGAAAGCTTGTCGGGGAAAAGTAAGTTTGAAAAAAGAGGAGGGGGTAAAAGTCCCTTTCTGATATGCTGCGATAGAAGCTAATAGTGTTATGAGCAAGTAGCAGAGCGGATTACGAATATCCGCTTGACAATTTACAAAACAGATAATAAGGACTAAAATAAACCGCTACAGAATATATGATTTTATCATGTATTTTGTAGCGGTTTTTTGTTATTAATTTATCATATCACTGTTAAGCAGCATCTTAAGGTCTGAAATCTCCTCTCTTATCTTTTTACCATTTTCTGTATCTTTGACAAGTATTCTTGGACTTGCTGTATAGACTATTTCGGATTCGGAGTCGATGTCTTTATTATCTCTAAGTGCTTTATAGACACTTTCAAACGGATGGTGGGCTTTTATTCTCATTCCATGTGAGTTAAATATAAGCGTGTATCCGGCAATGCCTGTTGTTTCGTGGTAGGCTTTGCTGAATCCGCCGTCTATTACAAGAAGTTTGCCATTTGCCCTTATTGGTGATTCGCCCTCGATAGTTTTTACCGGAGTATGACCATTTATTATATGAGATTCAGGTGAGAAAAGACCAAATTCATGGAGTATCATATTGCAGGTCTTTTCGGTATGATAAAATCTAAAATATGGATTCGTTGGTTCATGCCATGTGCTTTCATCATTTATCATACTTCTCTCAAAAGTTTTTATAACACGACCACAGAGGGGTGATTTGTGACCTGCCCATAAAAACCACATAAAGTCGAGAGCATTTTCGTTATCATTGTCAAGGTAAGCGAGTCTTGCCATTTTATCTGCATAATCAAGATATTTTTTACCTTGATATACGACACCGTCAAGGGTAATTCCGTCGAAGTTTCCATATTCATCAAGCGGAACACAACCATGGTATAAAAGATTGTTATTAAATATCTTGTACATACTGCCTTTTTCATACAAAAATTTTACATGTTTCTGCAGGCGGTTACTTCCAAGAAATGCAGCTTGTAGTTCATCCATAATAGCATTTTCCTGCTCAGTAAGTTCAATAGGAGAGACCGGGTCTATTGTAGGAAGATCATTGTCTGACAATTTATAAAGTAGTTCAGTCTGATTATTGCAGCAACCAGCAGTATTGTCTGAAATAGAAGCAGAGTCAGTGCAGTTGGTGTTTGCATTATTTATGGTAGAGACAGTAGTCTTTATCGTAAAGTTATTAGGATTTATTAGGTAATTGCGAAACAAGTTTGAAATCTTGATTCCAATAGGGAAAAATTCAGTAGAGCTGAATCTTAAAGACATGCTTATGTAAAATGGGATTTTATTGCATAAAAACAAAGCAGATAGAATTATCTGCCTGCAAAACAGATGAGAAATATAGAAGATTATGCTATTAACGGCTTCAAGCTACGGATATACTGGTGCTTATGAATTTTATCAGCCACTATGACAGTGAGTAGCTGTGCAATCCCTGCAAGCAGCAGATC
>CAKRFY010000037.1 GCA_934320895.1 uncultured Lachnospiraceae bacterium
CACCTCCGATGGTTCAATTATACCATAATAGGAATGTGAATTAAAATAGTTTGTTATTTAAAGTGGATTATACTAGTTTTCTTGCAAGCATCCACCCATAAGAATAATAGCTGTTTGAATAACCACCTTCATGTTCCGGATCTTCTTTTCCAACAAAATCAACCGCCTCTGATACTTCACCAGCTGATACCGAATCTCCATATACCTCTATCCTTTTTTCCGGCTTCTTTGGAAGTTCAAGCAGCTTTTCTCCGTCTCCTATCTCATATCCCAAAATGGTTAATTCATGACATGAATCCTGTCTTTTAAAGAAAATCACATGATGTACACCTGTTTCATTTTCAGGAACTTTCACCTCAATAGTCGTCTTGCCTTCTTTTTTTATATAGAAGCATGACTGTACATTATCAAGTATGCATCCAAGATAATTCTGCCAGTACTCATTTTTATTTTTCACATGAATTTTTAGTATATTGCCTGTAAATATAAATTCTGATGATGTGCATGGAAATATCCATGTCGGTTCTGTTGGCACACTCCAATCTATGCGCCCTGTATATCTTATTTTTTGGTTATCTGAACTTATCCACATTTTTTCATCCTCCTCATATTGGTATTTAGTTAACATTTATCTAACATGTAATGTTTGGCTCAAAAGATATTTTGACACTTGCATAAACATATTTTATAATCACATTTTTAAGTTTATTTAATTATAACATTTAGTTTTAATTAGTCAATGTTTTAGTTGTTTTTTAACTAACAGATGATTTTTTTTACAAATACCAAAGTGAAATATAGCTCACCTAATAAAATGCTCTGCTTCCCTACTTAAATCATCTGATATCTTCTTATTATATTTTATATGATCCGATATATTAGAAATTTCATTGTGCAAATTAAGTGTACTTTCTGTAGCAAGATTAATGCCTGTTCCACTCTCTTTAACTGCATTATTTATACTATCTATATAGTTCTTTACACATTCAGTGCTTCTTGTAAACTCCTGAGCAATATTGCTAAAATCTTCTACTATCGTTTTTATGTATGCTGCGTCATCCTTGTAATGAACACCAACATTTACAAAATTATCATAATCTGAAAATATATTGTTCTGTATATAATTCGTAATATTTTCTGCGTTTTCTATCAATTCCTTTATTGTTTCAATTATCATTTCATTTATATTCTGAATATTAACCGCAGCCTCTCTGCTTGAATTAGCCAAAGTTCCTATCTCAGTTGCAACAACAGAAAAACCTTTTCCAGCCTGTCCCGCCCTTGCCGCCTCGATTGAAGCATTAAGTGCCAATAAATTCGTCTGATTGGCAATATCTAAAATATCACCTGTAAGTTCATTTATTTTCTGTATCTTTTTACTATCTTCAATTGTATTATTCAGTTTTGCAATTATTTCATTTGTGATTTTTTCTGTATTCTTCCTATTTAAGATGGTATTTTCTCTCAGTTTGTCCGCTGCTGTATTCATATTTACCGAATATCTCAGCAAATCAACTGATTTATCAGAAAGATTCTGCGCCCTTTTATCAATTTTGTTTATATCACCAGAAATTTCCATTACCATATCTGTTACAGAATTCATTGAAGCTGACAATTCTTCCATAGTTGAAGATATATCATTCGAATTTTCATTAGAAAGAGAAACTTTGTTATCTATATCAGATATGATGTTATTCATCTTTTCAGAGCTTTCCATAATTCTATTCATGACATTTTGCAAAGTTGAAATAAATGCATTAACATTTTTTCCTATACTGCCTATCTCATCCTTTCCTGAAATTGAAATCTTAGTTGAAAGATCACACTTATTCATTTCTATGTCACCAACAAGTTTTTTCAATTTTCTGCTCATATACTGCATTGGTGCTACAATACCTTTTATGCATATGAATATTGAAAGTACAACCATAATACCTGATATACATATAAAGACAATGGCTGAATTTTTACAAAAAACATATGTCTTCTGCTGAGTTGCAAGAGCCTTTTGCATAGTCTTTGTCCTCATTTCTGTCAGACTTGATATTTTTTTTGCTATGTAATCTTCTGCTGGCTTCTGTATTACATTAACAGCCTCAGTAACACCATCTTTATCTCCTTTATAACTTGCCTTTAATACCTTTTCCATACCAGATTTATACTTTTCAAATCTTTGTTTCATTGCACCAAAATACTCAAGTTCGTTTCCAGTTAATTTTTTTGTTTCATACTGTTTGAAATAAGTCTCCATAACACCTATTTCATTTTTTATTGACTCTTTAAAACTATTTTTCGTGATTGTATTTTCAGCATCACAATGCGCGTACATATTTTTTCCCATTGCCTCAAGATCAGCAGACATATTAACAAGTAATTGAATGCTTTTTGAGCAATCATTTGAAATCGTTTTACCCGCATTCAATAACTTTTTTGAATTTACAAGACTAAAAATACTTGCAAGTAAAACAATCATTCCAAGAACCGAAATAGGAAGTAATACTTTTAATTTAATACTTACATTATTTAATATTTTCATTTTATCACCTCTCAAAATAATACAAACTTAGTATTTAAGTTTTGGATATCGTCTATTGATTTTTTTATAAAAGTTTAATTTACATTTTCTAAAAGAACTTTTTCCTTCAAAATATGGATGAAATACTTCCTGAATAACCTCATTACACCCACTGTCATAATCTGAGATATTACTCATATCTATTTTGGGAGCAACTTTTGCAAAAAGTGCAATATGATTCTGTCCTCCAAGAAAATCGGATGAATAATCACTTTTAGCGATTTCTTCCATTGCTGATTGATTATTTGTATAATCTTGTGTATCATATGTTATCTGTTTCATTACCTTTTTTTCACAGGTAATGCGTTTCATTAACGCTTTTATAAACATATTATTATCAGTTCCCTTTGCAGCACATATCCATGTACCTCCCCAATAGTAAGGCTGTGGTCCTTCACAAACGGCGTAATCCCCATAAATGCCATTACCTTTTTTTGCAGCTTTTTTTTCATCTGCAAGAGAATTTCCCATCAATGTAAAATTTATTCCCCATGTAGAATAAAAAAATCCAAATACTTTTCCATCCGGTCCCTGATCCCTGCTCCATCCAGGACTCCACAATGTAGTATGGTTACAATAATTTTTTTCAGAATATTCCTTTGTCTGTTTTATCCATTTATATATATTTTTATCTATAGCAACTTTATTATTAATTACCCAAGGTTTTACCATATTATTTGAAAAAGTGCGGTATGAATCATCGTACCCTGATAACATATAATAGCCTTTATCATGAACCTGCTTTGCCGCTTTATCAAATTTTGTCCAATCAGAGAGCATACTTTGAATTTTCTTCGGTTCATCTGTACTAAAAACTTTTTTTGCAATTGATCTGCGATATACAAACAAACCAGGAGTTGCCTGCCATGTAACAGCCTTTTGTGCTCCATCATAAGTAACTATTTTTTTTGTATATTCATATTGTTCTTTTAAATCCCTCTCTGTAAGACCTATATCCTTTTTTACATCAAGTGTATTAGAAGATTTTATGTATTTTCCTGCATAATCAGCTTCTATCAAAAATAGATCTACCTTATCATCATCAATAGCATTATCTTGATCTTTTAATGCTTCATCAAGATTGATCTGATATGCATTATTATCATTTGAAATAATAATAAAGTTTGTTTTGACTCCATACTTTTTTTCAAGATCACTTGCATATGAAGAGTATATTTTCTTAAATTCGTCATTCCAGCAATATATATTTACTACTTTTCCCTGGCTTCTCTTTGTATCTGTATTATTTATACTATCGCTCATTTTCGAACATCCATTTAAAGTTAACATTGCACTTAAAAGAATACTTAAAATTATTTTTTTGCTCATTTTATTCTCCCTTCTCACATTTTTCTGTATATTACACATTATTCTCTTTACAGCTTTTATATTTTTTCATGTTAATGGCATTTTAATATAATCACTTGTTTTTCTATACTATTTCCATTTAAAAAATATCAAATTTATGTTCAAGAATTATTCTCCTTTATATATAAAACAAATGCCCCCCAAAAAAAAGACCTCGAAATCTACGAGGTCTTCTTTCTATCTCATTTAGCCATTTATTATCCAAAAAACATTTCTAATTTTTACTTTTTTAACTTCATACTCTATATTTTATAATAACAAAAACATCCAATGTTTCGCAACACATACAAAATCACTCTTTTACACCACCAAGTGTAACACCTGAAATAATAAACTTAGAAAGTAACAGATAGACTATTACGATAGGAACAATTGCTACTGTTATCATCATATAGATCTTACCCATATCAAAGTTCATATAATCAGCTCCACGAAGTGTTGCTATAAGAATAGGTACAGTCATCTTCTGTTTTGACTGGATTACTAAAGCCGGTATGAAATAATTGTTCCATGAACCAACAAATGTAAATATTGCCTGTACTGCAATTGCTGGTTTCATTATCGGAATAACAATCTTGTTAAATGTCCTGAATTCTCCTGAACCATCAATTCTTGCAGCTTCCACAAGTGAAATAGGAAGTGATGACTGCAGATAACTATACATGAAATAAAATACTGCCGGTGATGCAATCGATGGAATTATAAGCGGTGTCCACGAATCATACATTCCCATATTTGTTATGAGTCTTAAAAATCCCATTGCAGTTACCTGTGTAGGCATAACAAGTATTGCCATAATAAATGTAAATGCAACCTTTTTGAACTTAAAATTATATGCATAAAGACCATACGCTGTCAATGATGAAAAATATGTACATATTGCTGCTGATGCCGCTGATATGAATAAACTGTTCAGTATTCCACGCACCATCGGAAAGCTTCCATCATTCACTACCTTTTTCAGATTGTCAAGAAAATGTGTTCCCGGAATTGCCGAAAAACCTTTTTGTAGTTCTGAGTGCGAACGAGTTGCATTAACTATAAGTATATAGAAGAAGAACAGGCATAAAAATGCTAACACCAGTAATACTATATGCGCAAAAATACTTCTGAATTTATTGTGTCCTTTTTTCATTATAATAACCCCCTTCTTCTTCTGCGTTTTTCTGCTCTTGCAGCTGCTTTTGAACCATCAGGATCATTGTCATTTGTTATCTTATACACGATAAAACATAATATCGCACTTACTATGAACAGATACACTGATAAAGCACCTGCCATTCCATAGTTCTTACTCTTCAAATGATTATTAAGGAACATTATAAGTGTCATTGAAGATCTATCAGGATTTCCCTGTCCATTTGTAAGTATCTGTGGAACATCGAACATCTGAAGTCCACCGATAATAGATGTTACAAGTGTATATGCAAGGATTGGTCTTATCATAGGAAGTGTGATATAGAAAAATCTCTGTATACTATTACATCCGTCAAGATCACAAGCCTCAAAAATTTCCATACTTATTCCATTTATTGCTGCTATAAGCATGATTGTTGTATTGCCAAACCACATAAGGAAGTTCATAAATCCTATAAGTGATCTAGTTCCGAATATAGATCCTAAAAAGTCGATAGGTTTCTTAATAAATCCTGCTGACAGCATTATTGAGTTTACAGGTCCATTTGTAGAAAAAAGTGTAAAGAACAACATTGCAAATGCTGATGCCATTATCAGATTTGGAAGATAAATAACGACCTTAAAAAACTGTTTTCCACGAATCTTTAAACGAATATCAGTAAACCAGTTTGCTAAAAGAAGTGCAAATACAATCTGCGGAACAAATCCTATAACCCACATTATAAGTGTATTTTTTCCATAAGCAAGCATATCTGATTTAAGAAGACTTATATAATTCTTCATTCCAATAAAGTTTGGTCCAACTTCTTTTATTCCAGTACGATAATATTCAAAAAAACTATACCTTATTGTATCTAACAGCGGTATTAATGAAAATATAATATAAGTGATAAAAAACGGAAGTATAAATATATATCCCCATTTGGCATAACTTACACCCTTTTTCTTCTTTTTCATAATCCCACTCCTTCCTTTCTTAAATGTTATTATAAATTCGGAGTATTTTGTTGTTTATTTCAGGGTCTGTCTATATTATAGCCAGACCCTGCTATTTTGCCACATAATTGCTACTGTTTCTTGCGTTTGTTTTACTTAGCCTATTTTATACTAATCCGGCCAGTTTACCTTCTTAACATCAGCATAACGTTCTTTGATTGCTGTTTCAAAATTCGTCTTTGCCTTGTCGTATGTAACTTTTCCCTGTAAGTAATCGCTGAATGAATTCTGTATAAGTTCTACACAGCCCTGATCATATGATGACAGTGGCGCAATCTTTATATTCTCTGCAACAGGTGCAAAATATTTGAATGGATTCTGACCTCCAAGGAATTTTGAAGCATATTTCTTGTCATCATTTGCTGCTTCTTTCATTCCTGATTTTGTATTTGTAAAGTCAGAATATTCTTCTGAAATCTTTAAAAGATTATCTTTATTTGCTGTAAGTGCAAGAATAATATCTTTTGCATGTTCTGTATTATCTGTTCCAGTTGCTGCATGTATGTAAGAACCACCCCAGTTATATTCCTGTGGAGGATTTGTAACAGCCCATTCACCAGCTTTTCCATCCCAGTTTGGCTTTAATGTAAAATCAATACCCCATGCTGGGAAGAGAAATGCAAATACTTTAGACTTTGAACTCATCGCTTTATTCCAGTCATCATTCCACTGACCTTTTACAGTCTTATCAAGATATCCTGCATCAAGCCACTCTTTTGAATCCTTTACCCAGTCTGTAATCTTTGAATCTACATCTACTGTTGCATCTGCTGTACCTTCTTCCGGTGTAACCCATGATTTTGAAATGCTATTTCCATATAAACGGAATGTATCAGCATATGAAGCAAATGTATAATATCCCTTCGCTTTTAACTGTTCTGCAGATTTTTTAAGTGTATCCCAGTCCTTTACTTTCTCACTGACTTTCTTTGGATCATCTGTTCCAAATACTTTCTTTGCTATATCTCTTCTGTATACAAGAGTTCCAGGACAACACTGCCATGTAGATCCTCTCATAACTCCGTCACTGTCTGATGCTGTTGTTTTTGTAAAATCATACTGATCTTCAAACTCTTTATCAGTATCAATTCCAAGGTCTTTTAAAGGCATTGCAACACCTGCATCCTTATCTGTATACTTAAATACATAATCTGTCTCTGAAAGGAAAATATCAACCTTGTCATCTGCAGATGCATCAGCCTGTCTTCCAAGTGCCTCGTCAAGTTTCTGCTGATATACACCATCCTGGTTTGGGTTAATAATCCAATGAATCTCACAGCCATCCTTAAGTTTTGTAACTGTTCCATCCTTTGATGTTGATTTTACTTCTGGATAAACAGCTTCTAATCTCTGACGAAATTCGTCATTCCATGAATAGATATTGATCACTTTCCCTTCTTCCTGTTTTTCAGTTTTGTTGCTATTTGAAGTTGCTGTTCCTCCATTTGTACCATTTCCACATCCTGCAAGCATTGTAACGCTCATTGCCGATGCAAGTACTAAGCTCAAAAATTTACGTTTCATTTCTCATTCCTCCTATAAATTATATTTTAATCGTCCGACATTTCTTATGCCATTTCTTATTTACAAGTCATATATTACTCTATTTGCCACACACATTATACTAAATCACTTGTAAAAATAGCAGATTCATGTCATAATATAAAACAATAACACTATTATATCAGATTTTAATACTATTTTAGGAGGAGAAATATGTCATTATCAGAAGAATGGGTAAGCACAGAACTTTCAAACAGTGAATTTGAAGTATTCCATCGTGCCCCTAATGTTGAATACTCTTTTTATAATTCAGTTAAAACAGGTGATATGGACGCTGTAATTGAAAATTGTTGTGAAGACGCTTTTATACATCTTGATGGAACAGGCATTCTTTCAAAAAATCCTCTTACAAATATAAAATATCATTTTGTTGTCACTACTGCTATGATCACAAGATACTGCATTGACGGTGGTCTTGAAGCTGAACAGGCATATCGTCTAAGTGACTTTTACATATTAAAAATGGATTCCTGCACTACGATACGCCAAATAGCTGACCTTCATCATGAGATGGCAAAGGATTTTACTGGAAAAATGGTTCTTTTAAAGAAAAGTTCAATCCTTTCAAAACCGGTCATGCAATGTGTAGATTATATATACAGCCATATTAAAGAACGCATAACTATCGCTACACTTGCCAATTATACCGGACTTTCAGAAAATTATCTTTCACGCGTATTTAAGCAAAATCTTGGAGTTTCTATTAGTGATTACATACGCGAAAAAAAAATTGAAAAAGCAACTCATCTTCTTCGTTATTCCGATAAATCATTAATTGACATAGCGAATTATCTTTCATTTTCATCGCAAAGCCATTTTATAAAAACTTTTGAAAATTTCATAGGTGTCACCCCAAAGAAATATCGTGACAAATACTATAAATCTATGTGGTAAAAAAATAAAAGAGAAAATTCATTTTTTAGATCAATTTTCTCTTTTATCTTCTTAGCTTTTATTTTTTCTACGGTTTGCTATATCATTTTGTGAAAATATCAATTTTATGACATTGTTCAAGAGACATTTTCTCAATCATTTTTTTCATTATGATCACTTTCATTTTATCAGCAGATTTAATCTCATTTCCATCACATTCTGCTTTTATTATTTCATTACATACTGCACAATTTTCCTGCATATTAGTAATATCTGCATGAATGATAATCTTCAATATTCTTCCGGCAAATTTAAGCTTTATTGCTGCTTTGCCTTCCTCATCTAACTGTTCCGAAAGAAGTGCCGGTCTTATTACAAGATTTCCAAGTTCTCCCCTTACTCCGAAAACCTCTGTTATCATGGTAAGCATATACCAGCTCGCAGCACCTGTAAGATATGCATACAGTCCACGTCCGTCGTTATCAAAATATTCAGGGATTCCGGGATACATAACACTATTTTCAAAATCTATTGCACTGTCAAGTAGATTTTTAAGAACCTTATAACCTTCTTTTATAAAGCCTCTCTTATATAATGCATTTGCATACATCACTGCCATATGCGAAAATACAGCTCCATTTTCCTTTTCTCCATAAGCAAATCCAAACATTCTGCCAAGGTCAAATTTTTCCTCTTTAAAATCAGTGTTAAGACGATATCCACCAGCCTTCTTTTCATAGAGATATTTATCTGCACTGTTACATATTGCTTTTATCTGTTCTTCATCAGCAGTGCCACTCATTATTGCAAATACCTGACTTGTAAGCATCATACGAATATCATCTTTTTTATAATGTTCTACCTTTTCTCCGTGATTGTCATAATAACCATTAAACCAACCTGTCTCATCATCTTCTTTTATCCACTCATTTGCACGAATATTTTTCATAATCCATTCCGCTTTTTCTTCTAGATTATCACATACCTGGCTTATTTTTAATACTATTCTTTCTCCAGTTATATTGTGGCTGCATAATGAAGTATATTCACCAAGAAGTTTCTGCTTTTTGTCAGGACTTTCATACAGATCATTTCCTGTTCTGAACAAACATTCCATTTCCCTTGCAACCTCAATGCGACATATTCCATCTACTCTCTCAAATTCTCTGAGATAATGTGCTATTTCTTTTAAATTACCTGCATAAGCACATGTAAATGCAACACTTTCGCCTCTGTCCCATGCCATATCAAGTGCATCATTCCAGTCTGCTCCATGAAGTTTCATCTCATTATGTTCCCCAACATCATAAAATGCACAAAGATTTTGCAAAAGTATATGTTCAATAACAGTTCCAAAATAATCTGCTCCACCGGCTGTTTTCTGTGTATTTCCATACTTAGGATCCCACTGTTCATCATGTGCCGTTCCCCTTAATGACTGTCTGTCCTTAAAATATGAAACCTTGTCAATAAGTATATCAAGATCCCCTGTCTGGTCCATATAAAGCTTCGTGGTAACAAACGGCCAGTAAGCATGATCCATCCATACACGTGTTATATTATTTCTGTCTGCTATAAATTCTCCCTGTCTGTTTCCAATTATCGTTGCATTTGTTCCATCAATTCTCACACCACCATAATTTGAAACTATCATTTTACGAACCATGTCAGGTTCCATTACAAGTAGTGCAAGACAATCCTGCCACAGATCTCTCCACCCTCTGCCTCCCTTTCCATAATCATGATATGGAAGGAACGAACATCCATAAATTCTCCTAAGTATTGGCTGAAAACATACCCATTTAAGATAATTGTCAACTGTTTTATTATTCATTTCAAAATCTATATTAACTTTGTCAGTCCAATGTTTTTTTGTTACTTCAAAATTCTTCACCACATCTTCTTTTGTTCTGTATAATGAAGTTTTTGATTCAATTGTCTCTTTCTGATCTGTTACACCAGCAAGAATGATATAACCTGTCTTTTCACCTGCTTTTAACCTAATCTTTTCAAAAGAAAACGCACCTGTGGCTTCTTTTCCCTGAATCTCTATCCCCGGTTTTACTCCTTTTTTTTCACTTCTAACAGCTTCAGGTATAAGAAAGCTGCCTCCCTCACCGATAAACATCTGATTTGTAGGATAAAACTCTTTAGGCTTACCTGCATCTTCTTTTGAACCATATACAAAATATGTTGTATCATTTTTTCTATGACCTCTCTCATCAAATGATAAAACAGGTGATACTTCAATACCATAATCCTTTGTTACGATTCTGTGTAAAAGTGATGTCACATGTCTGTGATCTCTAAGATTATCAGCACTTCTTCCATATATAGGAAGTGCTGCTACAGGTGTTATGTCTATATCATTGTCAGAAATATTTTCCAATGTCACATACATAATCTCTATATTTTCATCAGCAGGCACAAAAGAAAGCACTTCTGATCTAATGCCAAACTTTTTTGAAACCCTTGTAAGCTTTTGCCACATAAAACCTGCCTCTATCTTACTCTCATCCTGTGCATTTGAAAACTTTTCAGCCTCCTGCATGGCAGATACACCAGAAACCGACCAGATATCTTTGTTATTTATGCGGCACCAGAAATTTCTTCCATTCTTATTATTATGTAAGTTCTCAATACTTACAGGTTCAAATAAGAAATGGTTCTGGTCTGTTTTTGAATCGCCTGCAAGTGTTGGTGTTATACTTGATTTTAATCCTTTTTCACTTGCCAATGGAAGATAAAGCCCACTGTAATTCTCAGGATTTTCTACAACAAATGTTCCATTGTTGTCCGTAAATTTTATTTTTCCCATTTTAGATTCCTCCTGCTTTTTATGACATAATAAGTTCTATTTCCGTATTCCCTGTAAGCATATCCTCTGTCACATAATTTCCTTCAACTTCTTTTCCATTCACTATCATTTTTTTGCAACCACTCTGTACATGTCCATGATTTTTAACAACTATATGAAGATTACTTCCTCTAAAGTTCTTTTTAATCTCAAATTCTTCCCATTTTTCAGGAATCGAAGGTTCAATATGAAGACCTCCAAAATCTGGACGCATACCAAGTATTCCTTCTACACATCCCACCATTACGGTTGATGCAGTTCCAGTAAGCCAATGGACATGAGAACGCCCAAAATCAGGACTTGCCTTCCCCTCTGTAAACTGTCCATAGCAATATGGCTCTAGTACTCTTATTTCCGCTCTATCATTCTGTGCTGCTGGTGAATTTTCCATAAAATATTCAAATGCTCTGTTGCCATGCTTTAACAGTGCCTCTGCAAGTATAAGCCATCCCTGTGACTGTGAAAAAATTCCTGAGTTCTCCTTTGTACCAGCGTTATAAATAACGGCCAATGCTCCCGGAAATGCCTCTGAATGATATGGGGGATCCATAAGAATTGCACCATATTCCGTATTCAGCCTCTCATATACACTATTCATTATCGTTTCAGCCTGTTTGCCATCTGCAACTTTACTTATAACAGCCCAGCTCTGTGGATTAAGCCACATATTAGATTCTTTATCTGTACGTTTTCCGATTACTTTTCCTTCTTCTGTAAATCCTCTCACAAAGCGGTCTTCGTCATAACAAATTTCCTGAATGCATTTTCCAAGTTCTCTCTGATGCTCGTCAAGATATTTAATATATTCATTATCATTTTTATACTGAGCAAATTTTTTAAGTATTGTCATTGCATAATAGTACTGCATAGCAACAAATGATGATTCCCCATCTTTTCCGAGTCTTAGGCAATCATTCCAGTCAGCATAAAGACCAGCAGGCATACCATGTTTTCCAAGATGCGTTGCAGAAAATTTAACAGCGCGCTGTAAATGTTCATACACTGTTGCCTCACCTTTATTTGCAAAAGGAATAACCTCATCAAGAAACTCCATATTTCCTGTTTCAGAAATATACTTATAAACTGTTGGAAACAGCCACAGTGCATCATCAGCACGATATGCCGGATGACCTGTCTCCTGCACATATGATGCGTCATCTGGTGTATCTTCATGTCCCGCATCATGTGTAAACTTTACAAGCGGTAAACCTCCTCCATTGTCAACCTGAGCTGAAAGCATAAATCTTATCTTTTCTAATGCCATTTCGGGTGCAAGATGAATTATTCCCTGAATATCCTGTACTGTATCACGATAACCATATCCATTTCTAAGTCCACAATATGTAAATGATGCAGCCCTCGACCATATAAATGTCATAAAACAATTGTATGCATTCCATGTATTTATCATTGTATTAAATTCCTGACTTGGAGTTTTAACCTGGAATTTTTCAAGTTTTCCATGCCAGTATTTTTTTAACTCTTCAAGTTCTTTTTCACATAAATTTTGATTTTCATCATATTTTTCAATTATTCCGGCAGCTTCATCATCATCTTTCATTCCAACAATAAAAATTACTTCTTTAGTCTCTCCCTTGGTAATTTCAAACTCAGTTGTAAGTGCACCACATCCATTTCCATTATAATTTCCTTTATTATCAAGAGAGCCATTTATAACACCTGTAGGGTTCGAATAATCATGATATCTTCCTAAGAAGCTGTCTTTACTACCACACCATGAAGAAACTTTCTGAACTGCCATTCCAAAGAATCTCTTTGAAACATTTTTGTTGTCAATATACTCTCCCTCTTTTAATGCATCAAGATTTCCATGTACATGATGCATCACACGATTCTTTTTAAAATGTGTCGATGTGATAAACTGTGAGTATTGAAGATTAACCTGATCTTGCTCATAATTGCAATTATTTGTAAACTCCGCATAACCTGTCACATTCAGTTTTCTGTTTTTATCAGAATTGTTTGTAACCTTCAAATCCCATATTTCATAAGATTTATCAAGTGGCACATAATAAAGCACTTCTGAACTTATACCAGCATATTGGGCTAACATCTTTGTATAAGATATTCCATGATGACATTCACTCTTATACTCTTTTAAGTTTTTTCCAACAGGCTGCCATGATGCTGACCAATAATCCTGTGTTTCATCATCTCTGATATAAATATATCTGCCTGGTTCATCAAACTGATTAAACACATATCTTAAAATTCTTCCATTCGCACCCGACTTTTCAAAACTATATCCACCAGCGTTGTTTGAAATAATCGCACCATATTCAGGCGAACCGAGATAGTTTACCCATGGTGCCGGTGTATCTGGTCTTGTAATAACATACTCCCTTTTCTCATCATCAAAATAACCGTATCTCATATCACTCCTCTTTTCTGCATACAAATTTTTCTCATAATAACAATAATGAAACATCATTATATTTTTTGTATCATGTATGCTAAGACACAAAAATATTTAATGCTATAATATCCGTTTCATAAACTATATATTTTAATAAAAATAATATATACAATATTTTTCATTAAAATAGCAGATTCGTGACATGTATTTTTCTGCCAAAATTTATCAATATATACAACACATAAAAGCTAAGATCATCTAATTATACATATATGCATAATATATATATCACATATGATATATAGATTGTACATATATGTATTACATGTTATATACTTTTCTTAGAATAAATATAATTTTGAATCGTTATATTCATTTTTAGAATACAATTTTCAATGGAGTGATATAGAAAATGAAAAAACAAAAGAATAAATTAAAAAAACAAACTTCAGAGACTTTCAGACTTAGTGCTATTCTCGCCATATCTGGTGGTTTTCAGGATGCATATACATACAATGTAAGAGATGAGGTCTTTTCTAATGCCCAGACCGGTAATGTCGTACTTATGAGCCAGAATTTTATGTCAGGCGAATGGCTTCATGGTTTACACTATCTTTTTCCTATAATCGCATTCGCACTTGGAATTTTTGTAGCAGAAAGAATACAAAAAAAACTTAAATATATAAGAAAATTTCACTGGAGACAGATAATCGTACTTATGGAGTTAGTTATATTGTTTATTGTCGGGCTTATACCAGGACAATTCAATATGACTGCAACAATGCTCGTATCTTTTGCATGTTCAATGCAGGTTCAGACTTTCAGAAAAGTAAACGGATATGGATATGCAAGTACAATGTGTATCGGAAATCTCAGAAGCGGCACAGAAAGCCTTTCCATTTTCCTGCGCGAAAAAAAGCCTGAAACTTTAAAAAAAGCACTTCACTATTACGGAATAATACTTGTATTTGCTATCGGAGCCGGAATTGGCGGTATCATGTCACTTCATATAGGAATTAAGGCAATATGGGTATCTTCACTTCTCCTGACAGCAGTATTTATAATGATGTTTGAGGAAAAGATGTGAGTTTCTCTAAAATATATGCAACTCCATCTTCATCATTACTTTTAGTAACAATATCGGCAATTTTTTTAAGTTCGTCGCAGGCATTTTCCATTGCAACACCGCAGCCTGCGACTTTTATCATATCAATGTCGTTGCCACCGTCACCAAATGCGATAAGTTCCGATATATCGATATCAAGTTTATTGCATAGCCATTTAAGGGCATTTCCTTTGTTTACTTCTGAATGATTTATCTCGATATTGTTAGGCATACCGGAGCATACTTTTGATGTTTTGAGAATGTTTAGTTCTTCAAGCACTTTTCTTCTTTCTTCCATATCACTAAAAAACATATTTATCTTTTCTACACTTTCAAGTTCTTCTATATTCTCCCATAAGTCTTTTTTTGAACCTCTGCTTGAAAGATAATAATTTCTAAAGTCATCATTTTTTATGTATTTTTCAGCATTGTCATATGTTTTTTTGTCACCAAGACCTACTCCTGACGATGCAATGTCTGTAAGTGCATCATGCTTTAAAATTATATCTCGAACAATAAGAACTTCTTCTTTGTCAATACTTTTTTTATAGATAATATTTTCATCAGACAGCTTATAAACCATCCCTCCGTTTAATGTTATAGCATAATTTGTTCCTGAAATACTTCTTAATCCTTTTAAAATACCCGCAATCGGCCTGCCAGTTGTAAACACTATCTGAGTCCCAGTTTTTCCGTAACGCTCAAGTATTTCTCTTGTTCTGTCTGTAATTTTTCCCGTACTGTCAAGGCATGTACCGTCAAGGTCAAGTGCTATCACTGATATCTTCATTATTTCTAAATTTTTCTCCCTTTACTATATCACAAATTCGATACAATAGAGCTTGTCCTACTGTATCGAATTTGCGAATGATAAAATCTTATAGCACGAAGTGCGACAGATGCAAAGCATCCAAATTTTAGAATTATTATAACATATAAGCCTGAATCCTGCTACTCATCCATTGGAAATATAACCGTAAACTTACTTCCCTGTCCCTCTGTACTTTCAAGTATCACATCTGCATTATGATACATTGCTGCATGCTTTACTATTGACAGTCCAAGTCCTGTTCCTCCGGTTTCCTTTGACCTGCTTTTATCTACCCTGTAAAATCTTTCAAAAATTCTTGACTGCTGTTCTTCTTTGATGCCTATTCCCGTATCTTCAACTACGAGAATATCTTTTCCACCTTCTTTTGACAGAGTTATATCAACACTTCCACCTTCTTTGTTATACTTTATTCCATTTTCACAAAGATTATAGATTATCTCATAAAGCAGACTTCTGACACCATGAAGTTTTATGTCTTCACCACTCACATTTATTGTCACATTTTTTTCTTTTGCAGTGTTTTCCAGAGCTTCTTTTGTTTCATCCGCAATATCTTTGAGGTTCACAAGCTCCATTTCCATATCCCTGTTTTCGTCAAGCCATGAAAGTCTGATAATATCCTCCACAAGTTTTACAAGCCTTTCAGCCTCCTTACGGATATGACCTACAAATCTAGGCATATCTTCTTCTTTTACAAGATTATTCTCCATAAGTTCAGCACTTCCGATAATCGACTGGAGAGGTGTTTTAAGCTCATGTGACACATTTGCCGAAAATTCTCTTCTCGTTCTCTCGGCATTATTTTTTTCAGTCACATCTACAGCAAGTAAAACTGCGCCCAGTGTGTTTCCGGCCGATTCTATCTTACTTACACCAATCTGATAATCAAGACCATACCTTTTAAGTATCATCTCAGCTTTACCCTTTTCCATAGCCTCTTTTATCGTGTTTCCAACTGAAAGATTTCTTTCTATAACAAGAAAATCTTTACCTACACATTCATCCGTCGCTCCAAAAATCTTCTTTGCAGCTGGATTTATGCTGATTATATTATTTTTTGCATCAAGAAGTATAAGCCCCTCATCCATGTTTTCAATAGTAGCCTGAAACTCATCTTTCTTTTTCTGAAGTTCCTCAAGCTGTTCATCAATCTGCATGTGCTGATGTTCTATATGTCTTAAAAGAGGTGCTATCTCGCCATATGCATCATTTTTTAAAGGCTCATTAAGATCAAGATTATTTAAAGGTTCAACAACTTTTTTCGATACACCTCTTGCAAGAATTGAAGATAAGATAACTGCTATGATTATTGTTATGACAACCGGCGATATCATAGAAAACAATAATTTAAGCACTGTATCCTGACTTACTGATATTCTCACAACACTTCCGTCATTTATTTTTCTTGCATAATAAAGAGTCTTCTGAGTAAGTGTAGATGAATATCTTGAACACTCACCTCTTCCAAACTTTAATGCATCTTTAACTTCTTCTCTGTTTGCATGATTTTCCATTTTTGAAGCATCTGTTTTATTATCGTATTTTACAGTTCCATCTGCCTCAACCCATGTAATCCTATATTTCTTTTCTGTCAGACTCTTAAGATAATCCTCACCCTGATTCTGAACCCCCGTTACGACAAAACCAAGCTGCGATTCAAGCTGTTCTTCTTCAATCGTAGTAAAATGCCTGTACAAAATTCCAAGAATAAATGTACAGCAAAACAGTACCATAACTACGGCAACCAAAAGTACCGATCTGAATATTTTTTTAGTCATTGTACACCTCCATTTTGTATCCGACATTTCTGACAGTTGTTATGTACCTGCCACCCTCACCAAGTTTTTGTCTTAGAGTTTTTATGTGCATATCTACTGTTCTTGTCTCTCCATAACTGTCTATTTCCCATATTTCTGACAAAAGCTGGTTTCTTGTATAAGCCATTCCCGGATGCATAAGAAATATTTTTAATAACTCATACTCTTTGTATGTAAGACTTATACTCTTCCCGGCAACTGATACTGTATGTTCTTCAACATTCATCTCTATTATACCATTGACATATACAGTTTTGTTTTCTTTTTTCGGCATACATCTTCTTAATACGGCCTTTATCCTTGAAACCATTTCCATCATACCAAATGGTTTTACAAGGTAATCATCTGCTCCCAGATCAAGACTTTTAATCTTATCATATTCAACACTTTTTGCCGTAGCCATAATAACGGGGATATCTTTAGTTCTCGAAGAATCCTTTATCTTTGTCAAAAGAGAAACTCCGTCCTCTCCCGGAAGCATTATATCAAGTATAACAAGTTCCGGAAGTTCATCTGTCGTAGCAAGCTCCATCCAGAAACTATCTCCATCCCCAAATCCCTTTGCAACAAACCCCGTCTGTTCCAATGTATATACTTCTATATCTCTTATACTCACATCGTCTTCTACGCACCAAATCATATCATTCCTCATTTCTATATAAATTTTAGATTTGCTATGTATATTTTAGACCTGCTATGCAAATTTTTGTAATTATTTAATGGTTTCCTGTCACAGAAAATACAACCCACTTAGCCACATTTACAGCATGATCTCCAATACGCTCGAAATATTTTGCTATCATAAGAAGATCAAGTGCATATTCACCATCCTTTGGATTCTTTGCTATAAGACCAATAAGGAATACCTTAACCTTATTAAAATAATCATCTACAACATCATCATAATCAATTATGCTGTTTGCAAGTTTAAGGTCACTTTTTACAAATGAATCAATAGATTCTGTAACCATCTTTATCGTTGCAGCTGCCATCTGATCAAGATATTCACAATCTTCACTTGTTCTTCCATTTAAAAATCCTATAATCTCAGCAACATCTGACGCCTGATCACCTATTCTCTTTATATCAGTTATCATTTTAAGTGCTGTTGATACCTGTCTTAAATCTTTTGCAACAGGCTGCTGCTGAAGCAAAAGTTTTAAACAAAGTGACTCGACATTCCTCTCAAGATCATCAAGAGAATTATCAAGTGGCTCAACTTCCCATCTTATATTCGGATTTCCATCCTTTAAAGCCTTGGCTGCAAGAGAGATACACTCCTCACACATAGCCCCCATCTCAATAAGTTTTTTATTTAAGTCTGCAAGCTGCTCATCAAATCTGCTTCTCATCCTTCTATGCCTCCTATATTAACCAAATCTTCCTGTTATATAATCTTCTGTTCTCTTATCCTCAGGCGATGCAAACATCTTTTCCGTATCTCCATACTCAATAAGATCCCCAAGAAGGAAAAATGCTGTCTGGTCGGAAATACGAACCGCCTGCTGCATATTATGTGTAACTATAACAATCGTATATTTCTCTTTAAGTTCACTTGCAAGCTCTTCTATTTTTGATGTAGAAATAGGGTCGAGTGCACTGGTAGGCTCATCCATAAGCAGTATCTTTGGCTCTACTGCAAGTGCTCTCGCTATGCAAAGTCTCTGCTGCTGTCCTCCAGACATACCAAGTGCCGACTTTTTGAGTCTGTCTTTTACCTCATCCCAGATTGCAGCACCTCTTAAAGAATTTTCAACAATCTCATCAAGTTTTGCCTTATTTTTTATTCCATGTGTTCTTGGCCCATAAGCGATATTATCATATATGCTCATCGGAAAAGGATTCGGTTTCTGAAAAACCATACCTATCTCTTTTCTTAACTTATTCACATCAGTATCAGGTGCAAAAATATCCATATCTCCATATTTAACTTCACCTGTTATTCTTACACCCTGTACAAGATCGTTCATTCTATTCAATGTCTTTAAAAAAGTTGACTTACCACATCCTGATGGGCCTATAAGAGCGGTAATACTCTTTTCAGGAATATCAATATTTATATTTTTCAATGCCTGCGTCTGACCATACCACAGACACAGATCCTTAACTGTCATTATATTACTCATCTGTTTCCTCCTGATATTACTCTACCTTCTTTTTGAAATACAAACCTGTAAATTTAGCAGCAAGATTTACCAAAAGCGCAAGTATCATCAATATTGCCGCTATCGCAAATGCAACCTCAAACTCTCCCTGCTCTTTAGCATAAACATAAAGTGCAACGGTAAGTGTAGCTCCTGCACGGCCAAGTCCATCTATAAAACCATTTATCGTATGTGCAAAGCCTGCCGTAAACAATAATGCTGCTGACTCTCCAAGTATCCTTCCGACTGCAAGAATACAGCCGGTCATAATACCATCTACACAGCTTGGAAGTACAACTGTCCTTATAACTCTCCATTTGCCTGCACCAAGTCCAAAAGCACCTTCTCTGTAACTTTGAGGAACTGTTTTTAAACTTTCCTGTGTTGTTCTCATTATCGTTGGAAGATTCATAATAACAAGTGTCATCGCACCTGCCAATATCGATGTTTGCATCTGAAGAAATTCGCAGAAAAACAACATTCCAACAAGTCCATATATGATCGACGGAATACCTGAAAGTGTCTCTGCCGCATATTCTATTACAGCAACCATCTTTTTATTTGTAGCATATTCAGTAAGATAGATTGCTGCTCCTACTCCAAGAGGAAGAACTATAACAAGTGTTGCTATTACTATATAAAGTGTGTTTAAAATATCAGGCAGAATACCTATGCTCTGTGTCAGATAACTCGGCTTTGTCGTAAGAAGTTTCCATGTGATATTTGGAAGTCCCTTATACAATACAAATCCGATAACAAATACAACAAGACCACATGTTAAAGCTACTGATATCCACATCAAAATTCTCATTATCCAGATATAAGCTTTTCTTTTCATTCTCTGATTACTCCTTTTCTTTCTTTAAAAGGCTGTTAAGCAATGCGTTTATCAGCATGATGAACAAAAACAGTACAAGGGCAATCGAGAACAACGCCTGTTTTTGTAAACCAGATGAATATGACATTTCACTCGCCACTGCTGTTGTAAGGAAGCGCACACTTTCAAAGAGCTTTGGCATATTAGCTACATTTCCTGAAACCATCATTACTGCCATCGCTTCTCCTATCGCACGCCCTACACCAAGCACCACGGCTGCTGCTATACCACTTTTTGCTGCCGGAACGGACACTCTGAAATATGTTTCAATAGGAGTTGCCCCAAGTGCAAGCGATGCATCTTCGTATTCCGGTGGAACCGCTTCAAGTGCAGTAAGCGAAACACTTATTATAGATGGTAATATCATTATAGCCAGAACAATGATTGCTGAAAAAAGACTGGCGCCATCCGCTATATGAAATGTATCTCTTACCCATGGAACAAGTACGAGCATGCCAACAAGACCATACACAACAGATGGAATACCCGCAAGCAGACTCACCGCCATGTCAACAACAGCCTTTACTTTCCTATTTGCCACCTTTGCAAGATATACAGATGTTAAAAATCCTATAGGAACACCTATTATGATCGCACCCGCTGTACCATATATACTTGTGAGTATGAATGGCAGAATTCCATATGAAGGTTTTGCCGCCGTTGATGCCCATTTTTTTCCAAATAAAAATTTAAATAATCCTATTTCCCTTATTGCCGGAATTCCTGCAATAACAAGATAAACAGTTATAAGTAAAACAAATCCGACCGTTATCAGACCAAGTATTAAAAATATCCCGTGGATAATTGTTTCAAATTTATTGTGACTTTTTCTCATATAATCCTCATTTCTACATGTCCGACAGAGCATACTTTATGAAAACGGGCAAGTCTTATAGACTCACCCATAAATTCAGCATAATATTTTATTAGATCTGCTGTTATTACTTCTCATTAGCTGGTACTACACCTGCTGCTGTAATAGTATCTGCTGCTCCCATTGCATAATCAAAGAATGCCTGAGCTGCATCACTGAGTTTAGTATCTTTCTTTGTTACAAACACAAATGGTCTCTGAATTTTGTAACTTGCATCTTTTACTGTATCTTCTGATGGTGTTACTCCATCTACTGAAAGAGCCTTTACACTGTCATCTACTGATGCAAGTGATGCATAACCTATAGCATTTGGATTGTTTGCAACTGTTGTGATAACATCACCTGTTGATGTAAGCTCCTGCTTATATTTACATTTATCCTCAGTTCCCGTAATTGATTCAAATCCATCACGAGTACCACTTCCTGCTTCTCTACCGATAAGTACGATATCTCCCTTAGCCCCACCAACATCGCTCCAGTTCTTAACTTTTCCTGTATAAATATCTGCAATCTGATCTACTTTTAAGTCCTTAACTTTATTCTTTGGATTTACAATAATAGCAATTCCATCATACGCAAGTATTGTTTCTTCAAGTCCCTGTTTTTTCTCATCATCTGTAAGAGCACGGCTTGAAAGTCCTATATCACATCTTCCCTCTGTTACTGCTGTAATACCAGATCCTGAACCAGTAGGATTATATGTAAACTTTACATCTGGATTTGCTTCCATAAATGCTTCGCCTAATGCACCAACCACTTTTTCCATTGATGTTGAACCATCTGTTGCAACAGAACCACTCAGGTCTCCATTTGATGATGATGAATCAGCACTGCTTGATGCTCCTGAACTTGCTCCTGATGAAGCTTTGTCACCACTTGAAGAATTTCCACATCCTGTAAGTGATGTAAGTGTTAATGCTGATACCATTGCAGCTACTAATAATCTGTTTTTTGTTCTCATGATTTTTGTCTCCTTTTTTCTAAACTTATTTGTTTTTTGTTTTTCCTTTTTACAAGTAATATGATATATGCAGAAAGTAAAATTCAAAAGTCATGTTATGTAAAAGATATGTAAAGAATTTTAATAGTAAACTTACACTATTTTTTACCGATTTTTCATACCTATAGCTTTATAAAATCAGACAGAGCATATAATAATCTTATGATTATCATATGCTCTGTCTTGCTAAACACATTTTTATGTGTCATAAATATTTAAATTTTGAAATGTACCAAAATCCGGTAATCTTTTAATCAGGCGGATATTCGCAATCCGCTCTGCTACTTGATTGATAGTGTTAAAACAAATGATTATCGACTGTGAAGATAACGCTCTACCGACTGTACGGCTGTTGCTCCGTCTGCTACAGCTGTTACCACCTGTCTAAGCGGCTTTGTCCTTATATCCCCTGCCGCAAATATTCCATCAGTGCTTGTCTTGCAGTCCTCGCCCGCTTTTATATAACCTGTTTTATCAAGTTCGACATGCTCTTTAAATATATCCGTTACAGGTTCCATTCCTACCGCTACAAACACTCCAGATACTTCAAGTTCTTTTTCTTCACCTGTTTTATTTTGCACAAGCTTGATTGACGATACTTTCTTATCACCTTTTATTTCTTTTATCTCATAAAATGTAAGTAGCTCTATATTTGATGTTTCTTTCACCTTCTGCTGTATATTTACCGCCGCTCTAAATTCATCCCTCCTGTGTATAAGATAAACTTTTTCACATAAAGATGACAGATAAAGTGCATCTTCAAGAGCTACATCTCCACCACCGACTACAGCTGTTATCTTTTTCTTGAAAAATGCTCCGTCACATGTCGCACAATATGATACACCTGTGCCTGTAAATTCTTTTTCGCCTTCTGCTCCAAGTTTTCTATGTGATGCTCCTGTCGCCGCTATTATTGTCTTTGTCTCAATAGCTTCACCTTCATCAAGCATCACTTTATAGACTTTTTTTCCTTCTGTGTCAGCTATTTCTTCTATTTTTGTTACCTCTGCATCGATAAACTCGGTTTCAAGCATATCCGCATGCTCCCTGAATTTACTTCCCAATGTAAAACCATCTATCTCAGGCAGTCCAAGATAATTATCCACCTGCTCTGTTGATACTATCTGTCCGCCACTATATCCTGCTTTTTCTATCACAACTACATCAAGTTTTGCTCTTTTTGCATATACTGCTGCCGAAAGACCTGCCGGTCCACTTCCTATAATAACTAAATCTCGCATCTTTCCTCCAATTATTAAAAACTTTTGCTTCTATTCACACTGAAAATGTAAATAATGACATACTTTTATTTATCAGGCTTTGTCTAAATTCCATCTTTTTAGCTAAGCATAAAAAACTCCCTTGCTTTGAGCCTTTAACCCGGTTAATTTCAACATTTCAATGATACTTCAATATGGCTTCAAGGTCAACTTCAAAGTTACTTCAAACAAACTTCAATAATACTCTGAACTAAATGAAGTATTCCACATATCATATATATTTATGCGAAAAAAGAGCAGCCATCAATATTTTAAGCTGCCCTTTAATCCTATGTGCTGTCTTATGCTTCTCCACTTTCTATCTGCTTCGCCTGTGCAAAATCTATCACATTTCCATACTGTTCCATTTCCTCATCATTCAGTGTCATAAACTTCACATTATCCATTGCCTCTTCGGCTATTCCAACACAGTTGTCAGTTATTCTTCCGATATTTTGTAAAATTTCAGTATAATCCCCCGACATTGCTTTGCTGCACTTTTTATTTTTTACCCTGCCAAAATGTGATTTACTACACTGTCTGTTAATCTTTCTGATTTTATTTTTGTCTTTTGTCATCTTGTCGATGACTTTATCATCACCTGTTGCTACAGCTTCTATCGCTTCCTCAAACAATTTTTCCGAAAGTTCCATACACTCTTTTACTTCCTCAATAGCATCATTTGACAATTTAAAACCTTTTGATTTAATCTTTCCATAAGACTTGTCTATCTTCATTGCACCTTTCGGCTATTCTCTCTATATTGTTTGATACGCAGAGTAAACCTGCTGTCTGCTCTGACTGAAGCTCAGTAAGATTTCCACTTGAAAACATCTTTGATATATAAGTTGAGATACTTTCCTGCAACACTTTTACATAACCTGAATACTCATTAAATTTATGACTTGCAACACCTTCTTTTTTTGAAGTTATCGAAACTCTGAGATACTTAAATGCTTCTGCTGCATATGATGCTGAACGCTTTATCTCCTCTGATACAAGATACAATGCTGCAGCAGGCTGGTTTATGAGTTTATCATCAAGATATTTTGCCGTAAATGCGGTCTTACTCTTTACCTCATCACCTCTTACGATAAATTTAACTATCTTAACCATTACAGGTATAAGCGGAAGCCATATCAACGTACATACAACATTGAAAATCAACATCCGTGATAAATGCTATAAAACAAGCATTTAGGAAACATGGGTATCATTTATAAAGTTGTAAAGTGGTGTTTATTAATAATGTTAAATTATTCATTTTTTATACCCAAATTACTTGCTATACCCGCAATTAGCGCAAAACTTAATATTATATGTGCAAATATTATACATTCTGCAACTATATGACAATTCATAGCTATCATAATAATTGAAATAATAATTTCCACACTCAAAATTTTTACAGTTTTTTTTCGATAAACAATATACTCTATTTCATCTAACCTTTTATTTGCTGTATCTACAGGTGCTAAAACAAATATCACAATACTATTCAATGCTAATAAACATATCATAAAAATATTATTGATTTGAATATACTTTATAGCTAAAAGAGCACCTATAATCATAATATTCGTAAGTATATAACATTTTATAGCCGATGATGCATGATATCCTCCCGCATAAGGTCTAACAGCCATAAAAAATACAACCAGAATTATCACTTCTAAAAGCCTTCTAAAAGCAATTCCAATTAGCAATATTGTAAAAAAATTAATTACATATGAAACTATTTGATATATTCCGTATGAGTATATATCATACGCTTCATCTTCCAAATCTTCTTTAAACAGCCAGGTAATAATCGCTTTTTTAATACAGTTTTTCATTAAAATCTCCTAAGCTTCTTTACTGCTTTTGGTACTTTAGGCTGATAGAAAAACAGTGCACAACCTCTATTGGCACTTCTCGAAGCTGCATTATATATAACCTTTTTAATTGCTTTTTTCATAATTTTATCCTTCATTACATTAAGCTCCTTCATCCTCTACATTATCATATCTCTTATTTTGCAAGCATTTAAAAGTCTCTATTTAAATTATATAAATTTTAATTTTATATATCATTATAATATATACTACAAAGTCAATATCAATTTTCTATAAGTTGTACTATGTTCCAATAGATATTTATGTGTTCCACAGCATTCTATTTTTCCTTCAGTTTTTGTTAAAATATCCAAAACACTCCCTAGAATCAATGGAATTAACAATGACACAATTGCTGACAACAACGAGAAA
>CAKRFY010000038.1 GCA_934320895.1 uncultured Lachnospiraceae bacterium
CTTGATATGACAGTTGAAATTAAAGATGGTGATTACGATGAATTTAAAATAAATTTTGCAAAGAATGATAAATTTAGTTCAAGTATAACCTATAATAAGAGTAAGAATGAAATTGAAATAAACAGACTTTATTCCGGAATGAATCGTGATACAATAGGTACAAGAAAAGTAAAAGTAAAATGTCCAAAACAAAGTTTAAAGCTTAGGGTTATTTTGGATAAGTATTCAGCAGAAATATTTGTAAATGATGGTTCGCAGGTGTTAAGTATGACATATTATACACCAGTTGAAGCTGACGAGATAAGTTTTGAATGTGACAAAAGGGCAGTTATAGATATTGAGAAGCATGCTATATCTGTCAGATAGGGAGGACTTAAATGCAAAAGTATGATGTAGTTGCCTTGGGAGAATTGATTGTGGATTTTACTGAAAATGGTATGAGTAGTCAGGAAAACATGATGTTTGAAGCAAATCCAGGTGGAGCCCCATGTAATGTATTGTCTATGTTACAGAGACTTGGTAAAAAAACAGCTTTCATAGGAAAAGTTGGAAATGATAATTTTGGTAGAATGCTGAGAAGAGTTGTAAAAGAACAGGGAATAGAGACTGATAATATAATTTTTGACGATGTTATTCATACAACGCTTGCATTTGTTCATACGAAAGAAGACGGAGATAGAGAATTTTCTTTTTATCGCAATCCAGGAGCTGACATGATGCTTAGAAAAAGCGAAATTAATGAAAGTTTATTGGAGAACACGAAAATTTTTCATTTTGGTACACTTTCAATGACGGAAGAAAAAATTGCAGAAACAACAAAGTATGCAGTAGAAAAAGCTAAGGGGATTGGAGCTGTTATATCATTTGATCCCAATTTTCGTCCGCCTCTGTGGGATGATTTTGAAAAGGCAAAAGAACAGATGTGGTATGGAATAAGCAAATGTGATATTTTGAAAATATCAGATGATGAGATTAGTTTCCTTACTGGAGAAGATGATATTGAGGCAGGGGTAAAGAAAATCCTCGGAAGATATAAGCCAGCATTATTGTGTGCTACACAGGGAAAAAATGGAAGTACGGCATACTATAAGGGAAAAAGTTTTTCAAGAGATGCATTTTTGAGACAAGATACTGTAGAAACAACAGGGGCTGGAGATACATTTATGGCTTGTGTTTTAAATATTGTTCTTGAAAAATGTTTAGATAGTCTTACGGAAAATGACATTTCATATATGTTAGAGTTTGCAAGTGCAGCAGCATCTATTATTACGACAAAGAAAGGTGCATTAAAGGTGATGCCACAAAAGGATGATGTTATTGCTTTTTTAAATAATAATAAATAGAGAAGAAGGTCAGATATCGATGTTCATCAATATCTGACCTTACTTTGCTTAATGATAATAATATCAATAATTATTTCTTGCTAAGATAATCATTTACATTTGCTACAAGCTCATCAGCATTAAGTCCATGAACCATAGCTGCCTCCTCAAGTGATTCACCCTGAGCTGATGGGCAGCCGATGCAATGCATACCTGATGCCATAAGAATGGCTGCGATACCTGCATCTATTTTGAGCATGTCAGCGATTATCATATCTTTAGAAATTCTTTCTGTCATAATAGTCTGATCTCCTTTGAAAAAGTTAAAATAAAAAACGAAAAAGCCACTGTACAGGAGAAAACTCCTTTGTCAGCAGCTTTATTTTACATAAAGTAAAAAAATTCGTCAATAGGAAACAAGTTCCTAATCAAATTACTCCTGTGAAATAGCACCTGAAGGGCATGTTCCTGCACAAGCACCACATTCGATACATGTATCTGCATCAATCTGGTAATGAGCATCTCCTTCTGAAATAGCGCCTACTGGACATCCGCCAGCGCAAGCACCACAGCTAACACAATCATCACTAATTACATATGCCATTTTTATTGTCCTCCCTTATTGATTTTGTGCATTCATTATAACTCAGATTTTTCTTTTTGGCAACCCCTGAAAGCACTGAAAATAAAGGAAAAATGGTTAGTTTTAGTGAACTTGAGGTAGAGCTACAAAAGTTTTTGAAGGGCATCATATCTGATGAGCGGTTCAAAGTGCTCTTCAAAATATGATATACCTACAGGTGTGTTTTTTAACTGAGTACCATATTCACTAGTTAAATTGCAAATTTTGTTAAAAGCTTCAGGTGAAAGTTCACCCTGCTGCATGATAAGTATATAATTTCCAGTTTTGTCATCTTTATACAATGTGTTTGCACTTTTATATAAATTGCATATGTTGTATGCAAGTTCTGATATATCGTTTAATGAATTGAAAGAAAAAATTTTCGCAACATTTGATGATATCCTTTTGTCCACTGTTTTTGGACGTGGCTCCTTACTTAATGCTTCGGAGAGGGAAATAAAGTCAGTATTTTCCTCATATGAAGATGGCTGTGGAAATGGAATAGACTCATCATCAGTTTCTGAACTCATATTGCCGGCAAGTTCATAGATGTCATCATCATCGTCGTCATATTCATCATCAAAAGTATACTCTCCAACTTGTTCATAGTCAGAGCTGTCAGGGTCATCAGAAAATGTTGAAAATCTTGTATCAAGTTCGTCAGGATTCTCGACTTTGGTTATGAGTAAAACCAGAGTGTCAGGATACATAGGAATAGCTTCTATCATAAGTGGGATATTTTCCGCATCAAAACCGAATTCATATGATGCCTGCTGCACCATGTCACGAAATAGAGCCTTGGCTTTATCTGTTCCGTATGCAAGTTCACTGATACGAAGTTCTCTGTCGGATAAGTCTTTTTTATTGAGTGTACAACGTATTTGATTGTCATTTATTTTTTCGATTCGCATAGGCTCACTCCCTTTCTGAAAATAATATAATAATTAAGTACCTTTATAGTTAAATTATAGGTTAATATTGATTGTAAGTCAATGATTTAAGGGCTGTATAACCATGTTTTTATCGGATGTTTAAAGGGAAAAATCACCATTTATATATTTATATGATTTAAACAGTATAAGAGTGATTTTGCACTAATAAAATAAACCTGCTTTATATATTTTTTCTCAGATAAAATGTAATTTAGAGTAATATTATGATTTGTAATAAATGTATAATAAATACTGGATTTTTTTTCAAAAATTTGCTTATATTTTCAGAAAATGATTAAAAATGATGAAAATGGGAATTTTGTTATACATAATAGCAAAAAAACAATGGATAGTTTTGTTAAAAATACGGTGATTTAGTTGTTGAAATCGTGGAATACACCATAATATAATAGTCAGCACAGAGACGCGATTTAAATTTTGAGGAGGTGAGTTTATAGGAAGAAGAGTGTAAGATAAGCGTTTTTAAACTGTAAATATAAGGCGGTTAAGAGATACTCGGCATTTGTGCTTTACATAAATCTGTATAATGCGCACAAAAGCAGGGATTAAGATTGATATGGATTTTACCAGATATTTATAAAATCGTTGCTCTGAATACAAAATAAAAATACTAAATAGGAAAATGATAATGTATCACATAAAAAAGAAGAAACAGTTAACACAAGTAGCTGTCATGTATCTTATTATTAAAGGTTCTGGAGGTTGGTAAAATTGAGGGATGATTCAGAAAGGCTGAGGGAAATGACAGTATCATGGATTTTAGATGAGGCTGCTAAATGGTCGGTGTTTGGGGTGAAGGTTAAAATCGATGGTCAGTTTTATTCAGGTAGTGATTCTGAAATAATTGAACATGTCAAAGAGGATAATTACTATATGGAAAACTATGTAAGTGATGATAATGGTAAGATTGTGCAGGTCGAGTTTGACCGTTTGTAAGTATACATGGAGATCATCCAAATTAATGTTAAGTAAAAAAATGTAAAAATTAAAAGAACATAATGCAACCATAAAAGGAATTGGGAGAGGAAAATGCCTGTACATATTGATTGTTCACGATATGTGCGACAATCAATGTGTACCTCTCCCAATTAATTTGATTTTTCATATGTGCCTTTACTGTAAAAAAGTTAAGTGATATACTGATACAAAAGAACATTGCGTGTTGAGAAAGGGTTCTGTTTATGAAAAATAAAAAAATATTTTTTCCTATTGTGGTCACATTATTTGCTGTGATACTAGTGATCGTATTTTATTTTATAAAGAAAAATATGCCATGTAAGGATTACATGAGCCTTGAAAAATATTATGGAAATGATGGCAGTGGATATACAGTTGTACTTGAAGATAAGATAAATGAGGAGCAGGCATTATACCAGAAGGGTCATATTTATCTTGATTATAATCTTATATCAAATACATTAAATAAGAGATTTTACTGGGATTCAAATGAAAATCTTTTAATTTATACAACTGCTACATCGGTTATTATTACTCATATTGACAGTAATAAGTATACAATAAATAAGAGTACAAATGAAAAAGATTATGCTATAGCAAAGCTTAAGGACAATAAACTTTATATTGCTTTGGATTTTGTGAAAGATTATACAGCATTGTCGTATAAAATATACAAAAAACCAAACAGAGTTGTTTTGAAATATGAATATGGAAAAAAGCAGAAGTGGATACAAGCTGACGAGGATGCTAAACTTAGATTTGAGCCAAATATAAAAAGTCCTATACTTGTAGATGTGAAAAAAGAAGAAAAATTCAGGCTTCTTGAAGATGATTCAGAAGAGAGTGGTTTTGATAAGGTTGTTTCTGAAAGTGGAATTATAGGTTATGTGAAGGCATCATCTTTTGGAGATGCTTATGATTATATACCTAAAACTGATTTTGTAGAGGAAAAATATCCACATACATTGTTGACTGGAAAAGTTAATCTTTTGTGGCATCAGGTTACAAATCAGACTGCAAATTCTACATTGACAAGTGTTGTTTCAGGAACAAAAAATGTGAATGTCATAGCCCCGACATGGTTTGGAACAAGTGATAATAATGGAAGTATATCATCTCTTGCAAGTTATGATTATGTTGATAAGGCTCATTCTATGGGATTGCAGGTTTGGGGACTTTGTGATGATTTTTCACCTAATATGAAAATTGGAAATGTATTAGGAAGAACAAGCAGAAGAGAGAGACTAGAGAAAAATCTTATTGCGGAGGCGATAAAGTACAGTCTTGATGGCATAAACATTGACTTTGAGAATGTTAAATCAAAGAATGGTACAGATTTTATACAGTTTGTAAGGGAACTTGGTATAATGTGCCGGAATAATGGTATTATTCTTTCTATAGACAATTATCCACCGGCAGATTATTCTGCATATTATAATAGAGGTGAACAGGCAGCAGTAGCTGACTATGTTATTACTATGGCATATGATGAGTATTTTTCAGGCTCTAAAGAGGCAGGTCCGGTTTCTTCGATAAGCTACGTGAAAAATGCTGTTAAAAATATATTGAAAGAAGTTCCGGCAAATCAGTCGGTTATAGGTCTTCCGTTTTATTCAAGAATGTGGAAAGAAACCACAGAGTCGGGAGTTGCAAAGCTGACATCAGAAGCTTGTTCTATGAAATATTCGGAAGAACTTGTGAAAGATGCCAAAGCAGATCTTACATGGGATGAAGAGAGAGGGCTGGAATATGCTGAGTACACAAAGGATGGAGCTTTATATAAAATCTGGCTCGAAAATGCCAAATCGCTTGGATTAAAGCTAAAAGAGGTTAACTCAGGTAACATGGCCGGTGTGGCTTTCTGGAAAGCGGGAATGGAAAAGAAGAATGTTTGGGATACGATAGAAAAATATATTGTACAGTAACAAAACAGTTGGTCATCATAATTTAGAATAAACTGCATATATATAGCTGATAAGTATTTTTAAGGCATATATATGAATTTATTAAAGAAAAGTTTTATTGTTTTATTATGTGTATGTGTTGTTACAGCAGGAGGATTTTTCAGTAGACAGATGATAAGAAAGATCCCGGTATTTAAGAACGATAGTAAAAAGATTATAGTGATAGATCCGGGACATGGTGGAAGTGATCCTGGAAAGGTAGGTATAGATGGTTCTCTTGAGAAGGATATAAATCTTGCAATATCAATGTATCTTAAAAAAGAGCTTGAAAGAAAAAAGTATAAGGTTATTATGACAAGAGAAAAGGATACAGGGCTCTATAGTCAAGGAGATACCAATAAGAAAATAGCGGATCTGAATAAAAGAGTAGAGATTATGAATGGTTCGGATGCAGCACTTGTTGTGAGCATTCATCAGAACAGTTTTACTGGTGAGAGTTCTAAAGGTGCGCAGGTGTTCTATCACAGTGCATCAAAGGAAGGAAAGGAATTTGCTGGTATAATGCAAAAGAAGATAGCATTCTGTATAGGTGATGGAAATCATCGTGTGGAAAAAGCAAATTCAGATTATTATATATTAAGAAAAAGTGTTCCGACTGCTGTAATCGTTGAATGTGGATTTTTGTCAAATTCGCAGGAGGCAGCGCTTTTATCGGATAGCAGTTATCAAAAGAAAATGGCGGGAGCGATAGCTAAGGGAGTATATGAATATATTCAAAAGGAGGCTCATTAAGATGAGTGAAGATATAGATACAAAAGTTATAAAGGTTAATCCTGAAATGTTTGATGATAGTGAGATTAGGGAGGCATGTGAAATCTTAAAGAGGAATGGGCTTGTTGCTTTTCCTACAGAAACCGTTTATGGTCTCGGTGGAGATGCTATGCATAAAGAAGCATCATCGAAGATATATGCTGCAAAGGGAAGACCTTCAGATAATCCGCTGATAGTTCATATAGCGGATGAAGAAAGTCTTAAGGATATAGCAAAGGAAGTGCCTGAAAATGCTGTAAAGCTTATGGATGCATTCTGGCCGGGACCTATGACTCTTATATTTAAAAAGACTGATAAAGTTCCGTATTCAACTACAGGAGGGCTTGAAACAGTTGCAGTAAGAATGCCCAGTCATCCGGTGGCAAGAGAGCTTATAAGACAGTCAGGTGTTTATATTGCAGCACCTAGTGCAAATACTTCTGGAAGACCAAGTCCAACAAAAGCTGAACATGTTATTGAGGATCTGTCAGGAAAAATAGATATGATAATAGATGGAGGAAGTGTTGGAATCGGTCTTGAATCAACTATTGTGGATGTCAGTGAAGAGGTGCCTGTTATATTAAGACCTGGGTATATAACGAAAAAAATGCTTGAGGATGTTATAGGTGAGGTGAGAGTTGATCCTGCTATCATAGGAGATGCACCTAAGAAAAATATTGTTGCAAAGGCTCCCGGAATGAAATATCGTCATTATGCTCCGAAGGGAGATATGACTATTGTTGATGGGGATATAGATAAAGTGATTTTGGCGATAAATGAACTTGCAGAGCAGAAAATTACTGAGGGCAAAAAAGTTGCAGTTATTGCGACAGATGAAACAAGGGGGGAGTATAAGTACGGTATAGTAAAAAGCATTGGATCAAGAAAAACTGAAGGTTCCATTGCAGCAGGATTATATGATATACTGAGAGATATGGATCATATTGGAGCGCAGTACATATTTGCAGAAAGTTTTAGTGCTGACAGGCTTGGGGGCGCTATAATGAATAGGATGATAAAGGCAGCTGGTCATCATATGATTCATGTGTAGATGTAAAAACACGGTGAAATGTTAAATGACAGAGGATTGTGAAATAAAGGAGAAGTATATGAAAAGCTATGACAAAGTCATATTTGTAAGCAAGGGAAATACATTCAGCAGTCCACTTGTTGAGGCTATTTATAGAATGAAGGCTCCGAACTGGCTTCCAAATTCTATATCCAGAGGGACGGTCGTATTATTTTCTGAACCGATAAATCCAAAAGTGAACGTTCTTCTTAGTAGTCATGATATGAATATAAGTAATCATGAAAATTCAAAACAGCTTATACAGGAGGATATAACTGATAATACACTTTTGCTTACGATGACATTTAGTGATAAGTTAAAGGTTATTGAGGATCTTGGAGTCTCTAATAATGTATATACATTAGGTGAATATATAGAGGATGATGCGGATATATCGGATCCGTTTGATCCTGATGAGACTTTATATGATAAATTTTTTGAAGAAGTTTCAGAAAAAATTGAAAAAGTAATATTGCATATGGAAGCAGAGTATCATGAAAATGAGGATTCTGACATAAATACAAAAAATTAAAATGTGGAGGTAAAAAAATGATAGCAATTGGAAGTGACCATGGTGGTTTTGGACTTAAGCAGGAAGTGATATCTCATTTGAAAGAACAGGGGATCGAATATAAAGATTATGGATGTTATGACGAAAGTTCATGTGACTATCCGATTTATGCAAAAAAAGTTGCAAACGCAATCGTTAATGGTGAGTGCGATAAAGGAATACTTATATGTGGGACAGGTATAGGAATTTCAATAGCAGCAAATAAAATTAAGGGTATAAGAGCAGCTCTTTGTCATGATACATTTAGTGCACAGGCGACAAGGGAGCATAATGATGCAAATATTCTCGCTATGGGTGCAAGAGTAATAGGACCAGGATATGCACTTAAAGTAGTTGATACTTTTTTAAATACAGAATTTTCAAATGATGAGAGACATATCAGAAGGATTAATCTTATTGAAGAATAATGCTTGCTTTAATTACAAACTTGACAGTTCAGAATAAATTTTGCTGTTTCAAAATCTAGTTGATAAAGAGTCTTTAAAACAATTTAACATACCTGTTTATTGTTTTTTGGAAAATGAATTATGTTAGTGCAATTTAGTTCCTACTTGATGATTTTGATAATATGCAACAGACTATATTATAAGAACCGCTTCGCGAACCTTATAATCGATTGGCGGCACAAGAGCAGTGCCTTTTATCAGAAATTACTTTATAATTTCTGATAAGTTATATTAAATAAAAGCCAGCAGGAAGGAAATGTAGAAATGGTGGTTGGAATTTGCGATGATTGTAAAGAGGACAGAGAGAAAATAAAATTAATTTGTGAAAAATTTCTAGCACAACTGCCAGGTGCATATCAAATTTTGGAATTTGAAAATGGCAAGGAACTGATGGCAAGCGATACAGACATGGAACTTATTATTTTAGATATTGAGATGCCAGAATTATCAGGGATTGATGTAAAAGAACATTTGCAGAGGATGGGAAAACGCACAATGATAATTTTTGTTACAAATCATGACGAACTTGTTTTATCAGCTTTTGGCATTAATGTATATGGTTTTGTAATAAAAAAGACATTAGAGCGACAACTTGTGACAATGTTAGAATCTGCGATTATGATTATCAATCAATATGTAATGCTTGCTGGAGAGATTGATAGTCGAGAAATTTTATATGTTAAATCAGAGAGAGTATATAGCAAGTTGTATATGTCTGATGGTTCGAATAAGCTATTGCGCATACCTTTAAAAAATCTTGAGAAGAAATTGGAAGTTGTTGGATTTATTCGTACGCATAGAACCTATTTGGTGAATGGAAGATGGATTAATAAAATTTTAAAAAAAGAAGTTTATGTGGAAGAAAAAAGAATACCGATTTCAATAAGATTACAGGGCGAGGTGAATCGAAAGTACAGAGAATACTGTGAAAAAAATGCGAGGTATTGTTAATGGGATTGGAAGAGTGGATGTTATGGATAGTGACAGAAACGATTAAGTATCTCTTGATTACTTTTGGTGTGTTTGGATTTGAATTTAGAGATGCAAAAAGAAAGTATCTTTGCAGTTTATATTTGTTTGTGGGGATTCCAGTACTTATATATTTTGATATAAATACTTTACTATATCGAACTATGTGGGGAATAATTATAATTTTTGTTTTGTTTAAAGGAAAAATTGAAAAAAAAATACAGGCATTTATTTTGGAATATATTATGGTATCAATAATAGATTTGTTTTTTTGGAGTATTTGCATTAATGTGATTTTTCGCGATTTAAAAAAAGATAGTGTATTTGTCGATCAGATTGCAAATGCTTGTGGTGTATTTTTTTGGTTAGTAACTGTTATCTTACTGAGAAAGGAAAAAAAGATTATAAATCGATGTTTTTTTCAAATGCCCAAAAGATATTTTTTCGCTTTATTATCAATTCTTCTTGGATTAACAGTTATGGTGGGAAGCATTCAATTTAGTCTGCTAGAAGAAAATTTTCCAGAAACATTACGGCGTTTTTCTTTACTTACGGGGTTGATTGTAACATTATTAGTATTAATAGGATGTATAGCGTTTATATATACGCTGTATTCTAAAAAAGAATTAGAAACTGCGCGAGAAATTGAAAAAGTGCGTCTAGACAGTCAACAAAAATATTACGAAGATGTATTAAAAAAGGATGAGGGAATAAGACAATTTCGGCATGATATAACTAAGCATATGTCTGTAATTAAAAAGTTATGTGAAAAAAATAACATAGAAGAGGCAAAGAGATATGTGGATTTATTGTATGTTGATTATCAGCAGTATGAGGTTGTATATACTGGGAATATTGTCTCAGATTGTTTTATTAGTTCTACAATAGATAATTTACGCAGTGAGCCGGAATTTGAATATAAGATTATTGGAAAATTTCCTGAACAAATAAGAATTAGTAACAATGATTTATGTATTGTATTAGCGAATGCTTTAGAAAATGCACAAAATGAATTAAAAAAGGTTGATGGTAAAAAAGAGTTGCGAATTGCTATAAAAAATTATAAGGAAAGAATTTTTTTGACAATTGAGAATACGGCATTGGCTGAAGATACAAAGAATTTATATAACGGAATTACGCAGGGACACGGTTATGGTACTGTTAACATGAAAAGAGTTGTAGAAAAGTATGGTGGAACAATTGAATTTTTATTTGAAAAGAACATATTTACAGTTAAAATTTTTATTTGAATCTTAAAATATATAATATAAAATAGAATACATATTTTCAGAAAATATTTCGTTTAGCTTTTATGGAGTGATGCCAGAGTAGAATTAAAAATTTTTATTCAACTCTGGCATTGTTTTTATAGAAAAATAGTTATTCTTTGAAGGATTTTTTGCGTTAGGAACAAAAAAAAAGCGTTGGGAACATTTGGATTGAAAGTGTAATACAAAGTCTTTTATAATGCAAATATAGAGATTTGGCAGAAACAAAGACAATACAAATAAGAATACTGATTGGTAGGTGAAAGTGAAAATGAGTACATATGACACAAATAGTATATATGAATGGTTGAAAAAAATATTTGGCTGAAATTAGTTTAGTTGTATAAAATGGTAAATTCTACATGGATTTGAGTTGCATATTAACTCAAATTCCAACAAGAAATTTGTAAATTAAAAAAGTAATTAAAAAGTTTATATTTTTTACAGAGTTAATCTTCAATGTTAATTAAAATATTTGGTGATATTATGATATACCATTTTATAAAATCAAATATGATATCTTGATGAAAAGTATAGAATACTAGGAGAAAATATTATGGATAGATATTTCTTTTCAAAAAAATGTAAAATTCTCAAAAAAGGAAATAGAATTATTGCTTACAATAAAATTACAGGTGAATGTATAAAAATTTCTTTAGAATGTTGGAAAATAATAAACTATATTGACATATGAATTAATGTTAGAGTGTGAGAAAAAATTGGGAGTAAAAATTAATATGCAAGAATTAGCAGTGAAAGATTTTTATTCATTTGAAAACTTAGCACACTATATATATGACTACCGTATCTAAAGTGGAGGGAGAAAAATGAATACACAAAAAAATATAGTAGAGGTAAAAGGCTTATCGAAGATTTACAAGCAGGACGATCAGGAAGTAAAGGCATTGGACAATGTATCACTTTCAGTACATAAGGGAGAATTTGTTGCAGTTGTTGGAAAGTCAGGCAGTGGTAAGAGTACTTTTTTACATATGATTGGAGGTCTGGATGATGCCACATCAGGTGCGGTGATGATTTGCGGTAAGGAAATTTTTCAAATGAAGCAGAAGGAACTAACTGAGTTTAGGCGTGAGAGGATTGGATTTATATTTCAAAGCTATAATCTTCTTCCAGTTTTGAATGTATATGACAACATCATTTTTCCGTTAGAGCTTGCGAAGCGAAAGGTGGATAGGGAGTTTGTAGATGCAATTATCAAAGTGCTTGGAATTGAAGAAAAGAAAAATTATATGCCAAGTCAGCTATCTGGTGGACAGCAGCAAAGAGTTGCCATTGCAAGGGCGTTGGCTATGAAGCCAATGATTATACTTGCAGATGAACCGACAGGTAATCTGGATAGCAAAAATACAGAACAGGTAATCAAGCTGTTAAGAATGACTGCAAAAAAGCTGGGACAAACAGTAATTTTGATTACGCACGATCAAGAGATTGCATCTTTTTGTGAGCGCACCATTACTTTAGAAGATGGAAAGTTGGTAAACGATACAAAGGTTGACTAGGGGGTGGTTTGATGAAACATAAAACACATATTTTAAATCGCTATATATTCAATTGTATCAAGATGTCAAAATTCAGAAATATTATGATGCTTCTGACAATTGCGTTGACAACGACGCTTTTTACTGTGATTTTTATATTGGGAGTACAGAGTAGTAAGGTTATGCAGAATGAAGAAGCAAGAAGGACGGGACTTTTGGCGGAAGGTTGGTATGATAAGGCAACAGAGAAAGAATATAATGCGATAAAGAGTAACCAGAAGATAAAGGAAATTTCTTATAATGTATTGGTTGGATGGTGGGATAATGAAAAGCTTGCAAACAGGTCTACTGAGATTCGCTGGGCAGCAGATGAGCAGGCAGCGGCAATGATGTACTCCAAGCCAGAGGTTGGCAGGATGCCTAAGAAAAGTGATGAGATTTTAGTGGATACTTATGTACTCAAAGCATTTAACCTTCCTAAAAAGCTGAATCAAAAAGTAGATATGTCTTTTTCTTTCTTGAATAAAAAGTATAATAAAAGTTTTACAATAGTAGGTTATTATCCAGAGAATAAAAGTTCTATTGCATCGGAGGTATATATATCTTTTGCCTATATGAAAGAGCTTTATCGTCAGATTGACATAAAAAACTTTGTTGAGATATCAAAGAAGCAATATTATGGTGCAGGGTTACGAAGCATTATGTATAACATTAGAGACAAGAGTAAGCTGTCGGAAGAATATTGCAGAAGCCTTTTGGAAGAGTCAGGAATTAAAACAGAGAAAAAGGAGTCCTATGCGAATCCTGCCTATATAGGAAATTCTCTGGATTCTTCCTCATTGGCGTTTCTTGGTATATGCTGTGTGATTGTCATGCTTGCAGGGTATCTGACAATTTACAATATATTTCAGATATCAGTTTATAAGGATATTGCACAGTATGGAATCTTAAATATGATAGGAGCAACGAAAAAGCATTTTGCAAAAATTATTCGGATGCAGTCTCTTATTTTGAGTGTGATAGCAATTCCAATAGGACTTGTTATTGGGCATTTTGCAGGAATGTATTTTTTGCCAAAGTTTATGAGGTTGAGTGTTGGAAAATATGCAGATGCAGTTGGAAAAGTATCGATAGAGCCAGGTATTTATTTGATTAGTGCATTGCTAGTATTTGTTACGGTGGCAATAAGCTGTAGAAAACCTGCCAAGACAGCAGCTGGTGTCACGCCAGTTGAAGCTGTTCGTTTTGATGTGTCTTGCAACGGGAATGTAAAGACAAAGAAAAGCAGTAAAAGACCTACGATTGCATTTTTGGCGTATGAGAATGTATTTAAGGATAAAAAGAAAGCAATTTTGACGATAATGTCTATGACAATGTCATGTGTACTTTTTATGTGTGTATTCTCATTTGCCGATAGTTTTAGTATTGAGAAGTATGTTGGAAAAACAGCTTTGGGAGATGTTCAGTTGCTCAATAAAAATTGGAATAGTAATAATCCAGAAATATCAAAGGATGGAATAATTGATTATGCGATAAAATATGATGTTTATCAGGAAGTGAAGAATGTAGAAGGTGTAAAGGATGCATATAAGGTGTATTATAAATCGGATATTGATAAAGCAAGTAAAAGTATGATTCAAAAGATGACTGAATATTTAAAACAAGGCGAACTGGATGAATCCGACGATACGCTTGCAGAGGTGCTGTCGGGGAAAAAGTCACTGTCGGAAAATCGATATTTTATCAGTGAGGGATTGTTAGATGATTTGAAAGTTGTAAAAGGTAAAATTGATAAAGAAAAATTTTTATCAGGCAAATATGTTATCGAAGCCCGAACAGAGGGAAATAAAAATGCGTTAAACTATTGCAATATAGGAGATAAGATTTCAATGAGCTATCCTGATATTACATCTAAGAGTATTCAGGATGGCGATTACAAGGCATATACTAAAAATTTGCAAACAGAGCGTACTGTAATGGCAATTGTGGATATTCCTTATAATATGTTTCCAACCTACAGAACGAGCAATGCGTTTATTACGATTTCATCGTTGAAGGATTTGAAGACAATTGGATTGCAGTCGGAGCTTACCAGTGTGATATTGGATGTGGATTCCATATATTCAACAAGCGTAAATGATTGGGCAGACAGTTATATTTCAAAATCGAATTTGAATATGGATTATGTATCGAAAAAGTCAATGGAAAAGAATTATGAAGGACTTGTTAGTACCGTGAAGATAATAGGCGGTGGACTTAGTTTTATCGTTGCATTGATTGGAATTTTAAACTATGCCAACACATTTATAACAGGGATTATCAGCAGACGAAAAGAATTTGGAATGTTAAGAAGTATTGGGACAACGCAGGAACAGTTAAAGGAACTGTTACTATTTGAAAATATGTATCAGGTAGCATATATATCGGTATTGGGAATTGTGATTGGAACAGGCTCATCTTATCTATGTATTCAATTGATTTCTAATATAATGGATTTTTTCGTCTATCGTGTAGCAATTGTGCCAATTATATTTGAAATTGCATTATTTATTGTGATTGGGGTAACATTATCAATGTGGGGATATCGTTTGAATAAAGGAAGTATAGTGGAGGCAATACGCGAATAGAAAGATGTTGATGTGGTTGGAAGTAAAATGACAACGCAGATTGGAAAAAATTATTGATACATATTCATATGATTATAAAAGAATAGGTTTCAGTAATTATTCTACTTATTATGTAGGAAGCTGGGGATTTTAATCGTTACAAGTAGAGAAAATAATAATGCTTGCTTTAATTACAAACTTGACAGTAGAAAATCATGAGAGTATCATTAGTACTATGTGAAGTTAAAAAATTCACCCGATAAATTAAAGGGTTATGAAAGGAAGTATTGTTATGGCAAAAAAGGACATCGATTGGAATAATCTTGGATTTGGTTATGTAAAGACAGACAAAAGATATGTGTCAAACTTCAAAAATGGTGCATGGGATGACGGGGCTCTTATAGATGATGATATGATCACAATTAGTGAGTGCGCATGTGTTCTCCAGTATGCACAGACTGTATTTGAAGGTTTGAAGGCATATACTACAGAGGATGGCAGAGTTGTCTGCTTTAGACCAGACTTAAACGCTGCGCGTCTTGCAGATTCTGCAAGAAGACTTGAGATGCCAGTATTTCCTGAAGATAGATTTGTAGATGCTATTGCTAAAGTTGTAGAGGCAAATATTGATTATGTACCACCATATGGTTCAGGGGCAACATTATATATTCGTCCATATATGTTTGGTAGTGATGCCATTATTGGTGTTAAGCCAGCTAATGAGTATCAGTTCAGAATCTTTACAACACCTGTAGGACCTTACTTTAAAGGTGGCGCAAAGCCTATTACTATCCGTGTAAGTGATTTTGATAGAGCCGCTCCACATGGAACAGGTCATATCAAAGCAGGACTTAACTATGCTATGAGTCTTCATGCGATAGTTGATGCTCATCAGAAAGGTTTTGATGAGAATGTTTATCTTGATGCAGCTTCTCGTACAAAGATTGAAGAGACAGGTGGAGCAAATCTTATCTTTATCACAAAAGATGGTAAGTTTGTTACTCCTAGATCAAACAGTATTCTTCCTTCTATCACACGTCGTTCATTAGAAGTTGTTGCAAAAGATTATCTTGGAATGGAAGTTGAAGAAAGAGAAGTATATCTTGATGAAGTTAAAGATTTTGCTGAGTGTGGTCTTTGTGGAACAGCAGCAGTTATTTCTCCAGTAGGAAAGATCGTTGACCATGGCAATGAAATCTGCTTCCCAAGTGGAATGGAACAGATGGGACCAAAGACAAAGGAACTTTATGATACACTTACAGGTATCCAGATGGGTAGAATTGAAGCTCCTGAAGGATGGATCAAGGTTATTAAATAAATTTATATGTTTACATTATAGTATACAGGCAGATAAGATCGCTGCAATTCTTTGTTTTAAGGGATGCAGCGATTTTTCAGATTTTGAAAGGAGAATTTTCTTAAAATGAAGAAAATCGTTTTAACCGGAGGGGGAACAGCCGGTCATGTTACACCCAATATTGCACTTATACCGGAACTTAAAAAGGCAGGATATGAAATTTATTATATTGGTTCATATGATGGTATCGAGAAAAAATTAATTGAAAAGTTAGGTATTCCTTATTATGGTATTTCAAGCGGAAAACTTAGAAGGTATTTAGACCTGAAAAATATAAGTGATCCTTTTAAGGTGCTTAAGGGATTTGCACAGGCGAGACATCTGCTGAAAAAGATTAAGCCAGATGTTGTATTTTCAAAAGGAGGTTTTGTGTCTGTACCTGTTGTGGTAGCTGCGAAGTCACGAAGAATTCCTTGTATTATACATGAGTCAGATATGACACCGGGACTTGCGAATAAAATATGTATTCCGTGTGCAGTCAGGGTTTGCACAAACTTTCCTGAGACACTTAAACATCTTCCAGTGGAGAAGGCTGTTCTTACAGGTTCACCTATCAGAGCGGAGCTTTTTAAGGGAAACAAAGAGAAAGGACTTAAATTCTGTGGATTTGATGATTCAAAACCAGTTATTTTAATAATTGGGGGAAGTCTTGGAGCAGTTGCGGTTAACAATGCTGTAAGAGGAATTCTTCCTGAGCTTTTGAAAAAATTTCAGATCATTCATCTTTGTGGAAAGGGAAAGAAGGACGAAAAACTCGTTGGTACGAAGGGATATGTACAGTATGAGTATATAAGTGAAGAACTTCCAGATCTTATGGCGGCTTCAGACCTTATGATATCACGTGCAGGTGCAAATGCTATATGTGAGATTCTTGCACTTAAGAAGCCTAATATACTTATACCACTTTCAGCACAGGCTAGCCGTGGTGATCAGATATTAAATGCGGCATCGTTTGAGAAACTTGGTTATAGTATTGTTATTCAGGAAGAGGATGTAACTAATGAAAAATTATTAAATGCTGTGAATGAAGCATTTGACAATAAAGAAAAATATATTGCAGCTATGAATAAGAGTCAGCTCAATAATTCTATTGAAAAGATAGTTGGTCTTATAAATAGCGCAGCAAAATAAGCAGTAAGAATGGAGATTAATATGAGTAATAGTTCAATTCCAAAAGATCCTGTTATGCTGCTCAGTTATATAAATACACAGCTTAGGGACTTTTATCCTGATATCGAGGAATTGTGTAAGTCACTTGATCTTGATAGAGAAGAACTTGAAAATAAACTTGCGAGTATAGATTATAGATATGATAGCGGTTTAAATAAGTTTGTGTAGTTTGTGAAAGAGGGAAAGGGGACTATCGCACGAAGCGTTATCTATATAATATATAGATTATGCTTAATGCGACAGCCCCTTTTTACAATGTCATAGGATTTCCAGTAACATCTCTTGATACCCACATTGACATTCCTGGACCATGGTTTCCAAATGGTCTTGTGTGGAAGCCGAATTTTTCATAGAAACTTTCTCGGTGATATGCTGCCATAAGGCTTACCATTACTGTTTCTCCGGATACTACATCTTTTTGTATATAATCGAGTTCACGCCGAATGAGTTCTGTACCTATGTGGCAGCCCTGATAATCAGGATGCACAATGACATCTGTTATAAAATATGTATAACCGCCGTCACTTACTATTCTTGCCATGCCTACAGGCTTGCCGTCGCAGACAGCTACGCAGAGATAAAACGAGTTTTTTAGTGCTATGGCAGCCCTTTTTTCTGTTACATTTATCCAGTTTACGGATTTTCTAAGTGCGTTGTAATCTTCTACACTTATATTATTTATGTATGTTATTTCTTTTTGTTTATTCATAATTGTCCTCATTTGATTTTTAAAATAATATTTTTTATAGTCTTTAATGTATAGTTTACCACAATAATTCTGCTTTGAGTTATTTATTTGTTTTTTAGTAATATTTTTTTGTATAGACGAATAGAATGTTAGTAAAACAAAGAGTTAATGTTCGTTTGAGTGTGCTGGAAATGTGTGAGGTAGTACACTGGTTGAACAATAACGAGTATCGAACATATTTAAGGAGATTTATATGGATTTTAAAACAGCACAGATAACTTCAAATCAAATAGTCTGCCACAGTGATACTCAGATTACGCTTGAAAATGATATGAATGTTCCTGATAGCAAACCTGATATAGATAAGATTATAAAAGTTGAGGGGAATATTTCATCAAATGTTGTTTCAGCTCTTGATGGAAAGGTAAATATAAAGGGAACTCTTGATTATTTTATCTTATATACGAGTAATGATGATATTATTCCTATACATAACCTTTCGGGAAGTATAAATTTTGATGAGATGATAAGCCTTGACAATGTATCTGAGGGGGACGAGATAAATTGTCATTTTGAGATTGATGATTGTCAGGCAAATCTTATAAATTCAAGAAAACTTAGTATAAATGCTATTATAGGAATACATTGCTGCAAGCCGCGAAGTGACTACTATGAGGCAATTTCATCGCTTATGGCTGATGAAAATATGGAAAGCATGAATTCTGAGGGATTGTATTCAAAAATAAAAAATGTTACATACACACATCTGGTCATTCAGAAAAATGATATTCACAGGATTTTTGAGGAATTGAATCTTCCGAAAGCAAAACCAAGTATTGATTCAGTACTATATTTTAATATAAGACCATTGAATGTTCAGACGAAAGTTGTTGAAGATGGTGTGAGACTTATGGGGGATCTCAATGTTTTTGTGCTTTATACACCGGAAAATGAGGAGCGTAGTCTTGAATATTTTGAGACAGAAGTTTCGTTTGATGAGATAATAAACTGCAATGACTGCAACGAAGATATGATTCCTGATATTGATGTGAGTGTTGGAACAAGGGAATTGAATCCAAAACCTGATGAGGATGGTGAAAACAGGATTGTCAATTTTGAACTTACCCTTAAATTACAGATGAAGTTTTATGAAAATAAGGAAGTACAGATACTTGACGATGCATATTCAACGGCTATGGAACTTGAACCTGTAAGGCAAAAAATGTCATTAAACAAACTTATTATGAAAAACCAGAGTTCACTGCGTCTTTCAGAGCAGTTTCCGATTGAAAGTCAGGATAAGATTCTTCAGATATGTAATGCAACGGGAAAGATAACTATAGATGAACAGCAGATTGTTGATGGTGGAATACACTTAGATGGTGTACTTTTACTTGACATTCTTTATATGACGGAAAATGATGCAAGTCCGTTATCGATTGAGAGAGCAGTTTTACCGTTTAGTCATATTATAGAGATTGACAATCTTAATCCGGAATGTTACTATGAGCTGCAATTTGACATTAACAATATAAATGTAATTATGATAGACAGTTCCGAGATTGAAGTTAAGGTAAATATAACATTGTGTGCAATTGCATTTTCAAATTTTGAGGAAAATTTTATTTCTGATATAACAACGGCGCCGCTTGACTTTGAACAACTTCATAAACTTCCGGGAATAGTTGGATATTATGCTGCGGCAGATACTCCTGTCTGGGATATAGCAAAAAAATATCGTACAACTGTCGAGAGTATAAAAGAGTTAAATAATCTTAACAGTGAGATTGTTCATAAAGGGGATAAATTGTTGTTGTTGAAAATGGTTGAGGGAATTTAGAAAAATTTTATTTTCCACAGTAACATAAGTTTCAGTTTGTGCCTTCTTTATTTTATACATGGGTGTGCTTTTATTTGGAATAAAGATTTTTTCGGTATTTCATAGGAGTGCATCCCATTTTTTATATTTTGCAGTGGACATATTATTGGATTGCATAAATCATATATATAGTGTAAAATAAATACAGAAGCGAGTTAAATTTTGTAGATAAATTTTGCCCTGCTTCTGTATTTTTGTGGTTTGAATTGATTTTAAATAAATAAATTTTTTACAGGAGGATTTATGCGTATGAAATACGACATTATTATTGTTGGTGCAGGTCCCGGAGGAATTTTTGCATCTTATGAGCTGATTAAAAAAAATCCTGAGGTCAGGGTTGCCGTATTTGAGACAGGTCATTCACTTGAAAAGCGAGTTTGTCCTATTGACGGTGATAAAATAAAAAGCTGTATAAATTGTAAGAGTTGTTCTATAATGAATGGTTTCGGTGGAGCTGGAGCTTTTTCAGATGGAAAATATAATATAACAAACCAGTTTGGTGGTACATTATATGAATATATAGGAAAAAATAAGGCACTTGACCTTATGTATTATGTTGATGAGTTAAATCTTAAATATGGTGGAGAGGGAACGAAACTTTATTCTACAGCTAACACTGAGATAAAGAAACTCTGTGTACAGAATGGATTACATCTGCTTGATGCATCGGTTCGTCATCTTGGAACAGATAAGAATTATGTCGTTCTTGAAAATCTTTATGAAGAACTTAAAGACAAAGTAGATTTTTATTTTGATACTCCTGTAGATAATGTTTTACAAAATGGTGAAGGCTATATTGTAAAGACTGCAGATGGTGATTATGAGTGTGACAAATGTATTATCTCAGCAGGAAGAAGCGGAAGCAAATGGATGGAGAAAGTCTGTTCAGAACTCAATATCCCTACAAAATCAAATCGTGTAGATATTGGTGTGAGAGTGGAGCTTCCGGCAGAGGTATTTTCTCATCTTACAGATGAGCTTTATGAGAGTAAGATTGTTTATAGAACAGCAAAATTTGAGGATCTTGTCCGTACATTCTGTATGAATCCGCATGGTGTTGTCGTAAATGAAAATACAAACGGAATAGTTACAGTAAATGGTCACAGCTATGAGGATCCAAGCAAACATACTGAAAATACGAACTTTGCACTTCTTGTTGCAAAACATTTTTCAGAGCCGTTCAGAGACAGTAACGGATATGGTGAGAGTATCGCAAAACTTTCAAATATGCTCGGCGGCGGTGTCTTAGTACAGAGATTTGGTGACCTTATAAGAGGAAGACGAAGCAATGCATCACGTATAGCAGAAGGATTTGTAACACCTACGCTTTCAGCGACTCCGGGTGATCTAAGCCTTGTTATGCCAAAGAGAATACTCGACGGCATTATAGAAATGATATATGCACTTGATAAGATAGCACCGGGAACAGCAAATGATGACACACTTCTTTATGGTGTGGAAGTCAAGTTCTACAACATGGAAGTTGAGATAGACGAAAATCTCGAAACTCCACTTAAAGGACTTTATGTTATAGGTGACTGCAGCGGTGTGACACATTCATTATCACATGCATCAGCAAGTGGTGTTCATGTTGCAAGAGCAATCGCAGGGGAAAAATAAATAATGAAATGAGGAATAAAGATGGCAGAAAACTATTCATTTTTTTCAAATAAAAAATGCGAATATTTTCCATGCCACAGAGTATCAGATGAAATAGCAGAAAAGGACTTTAATTGCCTTTTCTGCTATTGTCCGTTATACCTGAAAAAAAAGTGTCCCGGAAATCCTGTTTACTTTGTGGCAGCAAATGGAGAAAAGATAAAAGACTGCTCGGAATGTACTTTTCCGCATAGAGCAGCAAATTATGAAAAGGTACTTAAGTGCCTAATGTCAAAGGATGAGATACTTGAGGTGGATATAAGTGAACTGATTGTGGATATGGAAACCGAAATCAAGCATTCATGTGGATTTGATTCAATGGATGCTGAGATGAAAAGACAGCATATGGAGATAATAAATGCGGCATATGATAAATTTTTTAGTGAAAAAAAGATAAAAGTCATACTTAAACAGATTGATGAAAGCGTGGTAACAACCGATGGTTTTGTGTTTGGAGAACAGACGATAGGATGCAATGCACTTGAAAAAATGAATGTGGCAGCCGGCGATATAGACAGTGCTTATTTGTACGCATTTGGAATAAAGGATATTGATGAAAAAGCATTGGAAGAAAGTTCACTTCTTGAAAAATATTATGTTGAATGTCTGATGATAGCGGCAACAGATGTGCTAAGAGACTGGATTAGAAATTATATAGAAAGAAAACATAGCGTAAGGCATAAAAAATATGTGACGGATTCATTTGGCCCGGGATTTTATGGGATGGATATAGCGGCTGTGCCAAAGCTTGTAAAGATAACAGGGGCAGGGAAAGTTGGGGTGTCTGTCGATGAAAGCGGAAATATGCACCCAGCAAAGAGTTGTGTGGGGATTTATCTTGTAACGAAGAAGGAGTACGGGGAGCGGATAAAGGACTGTGCATTTTGTATGGGGAACAAAGGGGGGTGTGCGGTTTGTAGGGGGAATAGAAGGAAGTAGACAAAAATATTGTTTGTAATAAAAAGATTTGTGATATAATTTTAGAAAGTGTTATTTGTGAAAATGAGTTGATATATATAAAAAATGGAGGTTCAAAAGATGACAGAGGGAAAGGATTTATTACAGGTATTATGGAGTGGGGCAGATGTACTTAGAGGTAAGATGGATGCAAATGAGTATAAAACATATCTGCTTGGTCTGGTTTTTTATAAATATTTATCTGATTCGTATTTGTCAAAAGCATATGATTTGATGAACGATGAAAAACCGGACAGTCTTGAAGAAGCACAAGAGTGTTATGAAGAAGTTATGGAGAGTGAGGATGCAAAAGATTTGCTTGAAGAATTAAAAGAGTCACTTCATTATACTTTAGATTCGGATATGACATATGTAAGTATGCTTAAGAGTGCAAAAAATAATGCATTTAATCGAGAAAAACTCCAATCGGCATTCAACAGGATTCAGGAGTCAGATCAACTGTTTAATGGATTATTTGCAGATGTTGACCTGTATTCAAATCGTTTGGGAACAGGAGATCAGAAGCAAAGTGCAACGATAGCCGAAGTTATCAAGGTGCTTGAGGGGGCAGATTTGATTCATGCAAAAGGGGATGTGCTTGGTAATGCCTATGAATATCTTATCGGACAGTTTGCATCTGAAACAGGAAAAAAGGCAGGAGAATTTTATACGCCGCATGGTCCGGCACAGCTGCTTTGCCGGATTGCAATGGACGGTCTTGAAGAAAAAAGGGGATTGCAGGTATATGACCCGTGTATGGGTTCAGGCTCGCTTATGCTTAGTTGCAAAAACTATTCAAAAGAACCTGATTATATAAGATATTACGGACAGGAACTTATGCCGTCTACATATAATCTGGCTAGAATGAATATGTTCCTGCATGGGGTTTTACCTGAAAATCAGCATTTAAGAAATGGTGACACATTGGATGCCGACTGGCCGACAGACGAAGAAACAGAGTTTGATGTAGTAACAATGAATCCGCCGTATTCAGCAAAATGGTCTGCCGCTGAGGGATTTAAGCAGGATGAAAGATTTATGGACTATGGTGGAAAACTTGCACCAAAATCTAAAGCTGACTATGCCTTTTTATTGCATGGATTTTATCATTTGAAGCAGACGGGAACTATGGCAATCGTGTTGCCGCATGGAGTATTGTTCCGCGGGGCAGCAGAGGGAACGATAAGGCAGACACTTTTGGAAAATGGTTCAATATATGCTGTAATAGGATTGCCTGCAAATATGTTTTACAATACATCAATACCGACTTGTATCGTTGTATTAAAAAAGCACCGTGAGGGCAGAGATGTATTGTTTATAGATGCATCGGGTACTGAATTTTATGAAAAAGAGAAAAAACAGAATGAAATGAAAGATGAACATATAGAAAGTGTTCTGAAACTTTATAAGGACAGGAAAACAGTTGAAAAAAAGGCATATCTTGCATCTTATGAAGATATTAAATCAAATGATTTTAATCTTAATATACCGAGATATGTAGATACAACAGAGGAAGAACCTGAGATAGACCTTGATGCGTTGACAAAAGATATGGCAGAAACAGATAAAGGTATAAAAGAAAGCACGGATTCATTACTTGGAATGATGAAAGAGCTTACTTTTGGCAATGAGGAAACAAAAAATGCAGTGAACGAGCTTATCAAAGTGCTTG
>CAKRFY010000039.1 GCA_934320895.1 uncultured Lachnospiraceae bacterium
ACGCCTGTGGAGATAGTAGGTTGCGAGGTCGATGAAGCAGGAAGCCCATTGGCTTTAGACAATGGGTAGTTCACAAATACAATAGCTTCATTTGTGGCATATGAAGGTGAAAAAGCGATCGGCATGGTAAGGCTTATTGGAGATGGCGGCATGTCATTTTACATAAAAGATTTTGCAGTATTGCCGGAGTATCAGGGAAAAGGTGTTGGACAAAGGCTCCTTATGGAATTACAGCAATATTTATTAGAACATATAGGGAAAGATTGGGCGGTCAGTCTGGAACTGATCAGTACAAAAGAAGCAGTTAAATTCTATAAAAAACATGGTTTTGAGGAAAGGCCATGTGCCTGGGATGGACCAGGGATGTTCAAAATGATACGGAACAGCGAAATCTGAAAATTGCGATGCAAGTTAGAAATGAGAAATGTTCTTGCAAAGAGTTATCAAAAAGAGTATAATCATATTAGTATGTTCACGCACACCAAGGAGGAATTGCAATGATTGAAGCAACGAGCTGTGGCGGCGTGGTGATTTTTAGAGGAAAGATTTTATTGCTCTACAAGAATTATAAACATCGATATGATGGCTGGGTTCTTCCGAAGGGGACAGTCGAAGCAGGCGAAGAGTATAAGGAGACTGCTTTAAGGGAAGTAAAAGAAGAAACGAGTGTGGCTGCCAATATTATCAAATATGTTGGTAAGAGCCAATATACCTTTAACACACCAAATGACACAGTAGTAAAAGATGTACACTGGTATCTTATGATGGCGGACAGTTATCATAGCAAGCCTCAGAGAGAAGAATATTTTGTTGATTCTGGATATTATAAATATCATGAGGCGTATCATTTACTTAAGTTTTCAAATGAGAAACAGATTCTTGAAAAAGCATACAGCGAGTATCTGGATCTGAAAAAAAGTAATTTGTGGGGAAGTCATAAGTATTTTTAAAGAAGTAGTTTTGATTGAACCATTTACTTGACATGGGTTCTTAAAAGATATATAATCTTAAACAAGAATTGTAGTCAAAAAGGCTGGCAAAAGAAAAGTTAGTTTTTTGACGAGTCATATTAGATGCTTTTTTATAACGGAGAGGCAGGTATGGCTTGTTAATAATTTATGCAAGGGAGAATGACCATGGGAAATAATATTTTAGTTGTTGATGATGCGGCATTTATGCGCATGATGGTAAAGGATATTTTAACAAAAGGTGGTTACAATGTAGTTGGAGAGGCTGAGAATGGTGTCGTTGCTATTCAGAAATATACAGAATTGAAACCGGATTTGGTTACACTTGATATTACTATGCCAGAGATGGATGGTATCCAGGCATTGAAGAAGATTAAGGAAGCTGATGCCGGGGCAAATGTTATTATGTGTTCAGCAATGGGACAGCAGGCGATGGTTATCGAGGCTATTCAGAACGGAGCTAAAGACTTTATTGTAAAACCATTTCAGGCAGATCGAGTTTTAGAGGCTGTTAAGAAGGTTATTGGTTAAAAATATCTACATAATTATTAGTATTCCTATTGAAAATATTCTGCCACATGTTTATCTGTGTGGCAGTTTCTTTTCAGAAGAAGGAAGAAGGATCATTCTGGGATGAGTTGAAAAAAGAAAAAAGCTATTGACATTTGGTGACATTAGTGGTATTATATCAAATGTTGTGACATTGCAATATGCACTAGTGGCGGAACGGCAGACGCAACGGACTCAAAATCCGTCGGGGGTGACCTCGTGAGGGTTCAAATCCCTCCTGGTGCATTTACATATTGAGAGTTTAGAACTTGTGCATTGAAGTTTGTACTTTGATGTTCAAGTTTTTTTTCTACTCGATTTAGAGAGTAATAATTTCTTGTTGATAAATGTTTTCAACAAGAAAGGCGATATGCGGTAATTACCGTGTTGACATTGAAAAAAGCAATGTTATAATAATCCTTGTTGATAAGTGTTTTCGTTAGGCAAGTGTAAAAACGGAAATGTTTAAAATAAATTATAAAGAAACAAAGGAGTGGACAAATATGAGTAAATGTATTTATATGGACAATGCAGCAACTACACAGGTATACCCTGAGGTATTTGAAGCTATGAAACCATATTTTACTGAGTTTTATGGAAATCCATCAAGTATATATAGTTTTGCAGGAAACAGTAAGAAAGCTGTTGAAGATGCGAGAAAGACTATTGCAGACTTTCTTGGTGCAAAAACAGAAGAGATTTATTTCACAGGCGGCGGAAGTGAGTCAGACAACTGGGCGCTTAAAGCTACAGCTGATGCTTATTCAAATAAGGGTAAGCATATCATCACATCAAAAATAGAACATCATGCTATTTTGCATACATGTGAGTATCTTGAGAAGAAAGGATTTGAGATTACTTATCTTGATGTAGACGAGAATGGATTTGTAAATCCGGCAGATGTGGAGAAAGCAATCAGACCTGATACTATACTTGTATCTGTCATGACAGCAAATAATGAGATAGGAACTATAGAACCTATTGCAGAGATTGGAAAGATTGCAAAAGAGCATGGCGTATTGTTTCATACAGATGCTGTTCAGGCATTTGGTCATATTCCTATGAATGTTGATGAAATGAATATAGATATGCTTAGCGCAAGTGGTCACAAAATAAATGGGCCAAAGGGAATTGGTATCATGTACATCAGAAAAGGTGTAAAGATTGGTTCATTTATCCATGGTGGAGCACAGGAGAGACAGAGAAGAGCCGGTACTCATAATGTTCCAGGTATTGTAGGTCTTGGAAAGGCTGTTGAACTTGCGAGAGACAATATGAAAGAAAGAATGGAATATGAGACAAAGCTTAGAGATCATCTTATAAGCAGAGTTATGGAAGAAATTCCTTATGCAAAATTAAATGGTGATAAGGTCAAGAGACTTCCAAACAATGTAAATGTCTGCTTCAGATTTATTGAGGGTGAGTCAATGCTTATCTTACTTGATCAGAATGGTGTCTGTGGTTCAAGTGGTTCAGCATGCACATCAGGTTCACTCGATCCGTCACATGTATTGCTTGCAATCGGACTTCCTCATGAGATAGCACATGGTTCTTTAAGACTTACATTGTCAGAGAAGAATACTATGGAAGAAGTTGACTTTACAGTAGACAAGCTTAAAGGGATTATTGAAAGACTTAGAAGTATGTCACCTCTTTATGAGGATTTTGTTAAGAATAATAAATAGATAAAAGCATAGAAATGGAGGCTTACTATGTACAGTGAAAAAGTTATGGATCATTTCAACAATCCAAGAAATGTTGGAGAGATAGAGAATGCAAGTGGTGTGGGTACAGTTGGCAATGCAAAGTGTGGTGACATCATGAGAATGTATCTTGATATTGATGACAATGGTATCATTCAGAATGTAAAATTTAAGACATTCGGATGTGGCGCTGCAGTTGCAACAAGCAGTATGGCAACTGAGCTTGTAAAAGGAAAAACAGTTCAGGAAGCATTACAGGTTACAAACAAAGCTGTTATGGAGGCACTTGATGGACTTCCGCCTGTAAAAGTTCACTGCTCGCTTCTTGCAGAGGAGGCTATACACGCAGCACTCTGGGATTATGCAGAGAAGAATGGTATTAAGATTGAAGGACTTGAAAAGCCTGTAAATGATATCAGTGAGAAAGAAGAGGCTCCAGAAGAAGAATACTAATAAAATGTTCTGAAATCATAGTTTTCAAGTAGGAATCATAAAAATATGTGGTCGTATTATAAAAGATGGTGTATTATTATCTGGTATAGTTAAAATTTTATATCAGATGATAAATATTTCTCTGTATTGCAGAAATATAGTTATCTTTTATAATGCGGCTATTATTATTTTTGGGCAATATATTAATTTGATCAAAAAACAGACTTAAGCAGAAAAAAGAAAGGTTTGGATATATGAAGAAGAAAGTTGTTGTTGGAATGTCTGGTGGTGTAGATTCATCAGTGGCAGCATATTTATTAAAAGAACAGGGATATGAAGTGATAGGTGTGACCATGCAGATATGGCAGCAGGAGGATGCCTGTACCGTAGAGCATGAGGGAGGATGCTGTGGAATGTCAGCGGTTGAAGATGCAAGACGTGTAGCGGCACAGCTTGATATACCATATTATGTTATGAATTTTAGAGATGATTTTCAGAAATATGTCATAGATTACTTTGTTGACGAATATAAAAAGGGACATACGCCAAATCCATGTATAGCATGTAATAAGTATGTCAAATGGCAGTCACTTTTACAAAGATCTATGGAGATTGGAGCAGATTATATAGCAACCGGTCATTATGCAAGAATAGTAAGACTTGATAATGGAAGATATACAATAAAAATGTCAGCTACAAAGAAGAAAGATCAAACGTACGTACTTTTTAATCTCAGCCAGGAGCAGCTTAAAAGAACGCTTATGCCGGTTGGGGAATATAATAAGGACCAGATAAGGGAAATTGCTGAAAAGATAGGGCTTGAAGTTGCACACAAAAGTGACAGTCAGGATATATGTTTTGTGCCTGATCATGATTATGCGGGCTTTATTGAAAGAGAGACAGGAAAAAAGACGATTCCTGGAAATTTTGTAGATGAAAACGGAAATATTCTTGGTGTACACAAGGGAATAGAACATTACACGATAGGACAGAGAAAGGGGCTTGGACTTCCAGCAACACAGCCTTATTATATAAATAAGATATGTCCTGATACAAGAGAGATAGTTCTTGGTGACGGACAGAGTGTATTTTCTGATACGGTCTATGCCGAAAAAATAAACTATATGTCAATAGAAAATATAACAGAGCCTACAAGATTTATCGGAAAGATAAGATATGCACATCAGGGCTCACCTTGTACAGTGTATCCGGAGAAGGATGGAAAACTAAAATGTGTATTTGATGATAAGCAGAGAGCTGTAACACCAGGGCAGGCTATTGTATTTTATGATGGAGATGTTATTGCAGCCGGCGGTTGGATTACAGCAGATGCATAAAAAAATTCAAAAAAATATATATTTCCTATTGACAAAGTAGGAATATGAGAGTATTATAATTTTTGTCAGCAAATCATACTAAGGTAATATGAAATATATGACAACTAGAATATGGAGGAGACTATATGAGATATAGGCGAACAGTTATCGACTATACGATGAGAGATAGTCGAATGTGTAATTTTAGATGGTGGCATGATTATTGTTGCTGTTGATATATAACTTTTAGGATAATATAACTTGATAAATAAAATAGAAATTTAATTATGGAGGATTTATATATGAGTAAGAAAGCAAGAGCAGATAGAAATTTTAAATTTGAAACATTACAGTTACATGTTGGTCAGGAGTCAGCAGATCCTGTTACAGATGCGAGAGCAGTTCCTATTTACCAGACATCATCTTATGTATTTCATAATTCACAGCATGCAGCTGACAGATTTGGTCTTAAAGATGCAGGTAACATTTATGGAAGACTTACAAATCCTACAGAAGATGTTTTTGAAAAAAGAATCGCAGCACTTGAGGGTGGTGTTGCAGCACTTGCAGTTGGCTCGGGTGCAGCAGCAGTTACATATACTATTCAGAACCTTGCACTTGCAGGTGATCACATTGTAGCTGCAAAGAATATTTACGGTGGAACATATAACCTTCTTGCACATACACTTGTAGATTACAATATCGAGACAACATTCGTTGACCCACTTGATCCTTCAGCTTTTGAAGCTGCTATAAAGGATAATACAAAAGCACTTTATATCGAGGCACTTGGAAATCCAAATTCAGAAGTTGCTGATATCGAGGCGATTGCTAAAATAGCACATGCACACAAGATTCCACTTGTTATCGACAGTACGTTTGCCACACCTTATCTTCTTCGTCCACTTGAGTATGGAGCAGATATTGTAGTTCATTCAGCTACTAAGTTTATCGGTGGTCATGGAACTACAATAGGTGGTGTTATCGTAGACGGAGGAAAATTTGACTGGAAAGCATCTGGAAAGTTTCCACAGCTTACAGAGCCAAACCCAAGTTACCATGGAATCAGCTTTGCTGATGCAGCAGGTCCGGCAGCTTTTGTTACAAGAATCAGAGCTATTCTTCTTCGTGATACAGGTGCAACTATTTCACCAATTCATTCCTGGATATTCCTTCAGGGACTTGAAACATTATCACTTCGTGTAGAAAGACATGTAGAGAATGCACTTAAAGTTATAGATTACTTAAAGAAACAGCCGCTTGTAGAGGCTATTCATCATCCATCAGTATCAGAAGACCCTGAGCAGCAGCGTCTTTACAAGAAATATTTCCCTAATGGTGGTGGTTCTATCTTCACATTTGAGATTAAGGGAGATGCAGAGAAAGCAAAAGAATTTATTGACAACCTTGAACTTTTCTCACTTCTTGCAAATGTTGCAGATGTTAAATCACTTGTTATCCATCCGGCATCAACAACTCATGCAGAGCTTAATGAGGAGGAACTTGCAGATCAGGGTATCAAACCAAATACTATAAGACTTTCAATTGGAACAGAAAATATTGATGATATTATTGAAGACCTTGATGAAGCATTTAAGGCAGTTCAGTAGAAATTAGAGACTTTTATAAATAAACATAACATATAACAGTGACAGGAGGATTATTATCATGGCAAATATATATAAAGGCGCACTTGGACTTATCGGAAACACACCGCTTGTAGAACTTACACATATCGAGAAGGCATTTGGTCTTGAGGCAAAGATTCTTGCAAAACTTGAGTATTTCAATCCAGCAGGAAGCGTAAAAGACAGAATCGCAAAAGAGATGATAGAAGACGCAGAAGAAAAAGGTCTTTTAAAGGAAGGTTCGACAATCATTGAGCCAACATCAGGAAATACAGGTATCGGTCTTGCAGCAATCGCAGCAGCAAAGGGATATAGAATAATCATCGTACTTCCAGAGACAATGAGTATCGAGCGTAGAAACATTATTAAGGCATATGGCGCTGAACTTGTGCTTACAGATGGAACAAAGGGAATGAAAGGAGCTATCGCTAAGGCAGAAGAACTTGCAAAAGAGATAGAAAACAGCTTTATACCGGGACAGTTTGAAAACCCTGCAAACCCGGCAGCACACAAGAAGACAACAGGTCCTGAAATCTGGAATGATACAGATGGAAATGTAGATGCATTTGTAGCCGGTGTAGGAACAGGCGGAACTCTTACAGGAGTTGGTCAGTATCTTAAAGCAAAGAAATCTGATGTAGAAGTTATAGCAGTAGAGCCTGAAACATCACCTGTGTTATCTCAGGGACACGCAGGAGCACATAAGATTCAGGGAATAGGTGCAGGATTTGTTCCAAAGACACTTAACACAGAGGTTTATAACGAAGTTCTTCCTATAAAAGATGATGATGCATTTAAATACAGCAAAGCAATCGCAAAAGAGGAAGGTATCCTTGTAGGTATTTCATCAGGTGCGGCACTTGCAGCAGCAATTGAGTACGCAAAGAGAGCTGAAAACAAAGGTAAGAACATTGTTGTATTATTACCTGACAGTGGTGACAGATATTATTCAACATCATTATTTACAGACTGATAAATATAAATTTTAAATCTGGATTTATATGGAAAATAAAAGAGTGAACTGTGCATTAGAAATTTAGTACTAATGTTGCAGTTCACTTTTTAGTTTGAAATAAAAAATATTTTAACACTATCAAGCAGGTAGCAGAGCGGATTGCGAATATCCGCTTAACAGTTTAGATACAGTAGTCTCCTGAACCCTCAGTATGCCATGAAACAAGATCTTCAAGAGTTATATTGTCAACGACATCGCATATTGCTGAATAAAGTTTTTCCCATACAACATAAGTTGCACAGTTTTTTACACGTTCACAAGGTTCGGCATCGTCTTCAACACACGCAACAGGTGCCAGAGAACCTTCAGTAAGGCGTAAGATCATTCCTACAGTATATTCTTTAGGATTCCTTTTTAATAGATATCCACCTTGTGGTCCGCGGACACTTTTTACATAACCTGCATTATTTAATATAGAAATGATCTGTTCAAGATATTTGTCTGAAATATTTTGTCTTCTTGCAGCCTCTTTTATACTGACAGGCTTTTCACTACAGTGTTGTGCGATATCAATCATAAGCCTTAGAGCATATCTTCCTTTTGTAGATATTTTCATAACAACCTCCACATGTTTATTGTACTTTTTGAAACTGATAACAGTATATAACATAAATCATAGTAAATCAATAAGGATTGTAGGCTAATGGATTGTATGAAATCTTATTATAGCTACTGTATAGCTTCCCAGCTCTCCATAAGTTCTTCAAGTTTTTTTGTATTTTCTTCTATCTTAGAAGAAATCTCCTGCAACTTAACTGAATTTGTTGAAACTTCATCTGTCTGCAAAAGTTCTGTAAGTTCTTCGTTTTCGGTTTCAAGTTTTTCAATCTCAGTTTCTATTTTTTTAACTTCGTTTTCGATTTTCCTAAGTCGTGCCTGTTCTTCTTTCTGCTGTTTCCAGCTGAGCTTTGTGTCAGAGACAGAAGAATCTGCGCAGACCGTTGTTTGGGCAGCTGTGCCAGAAATGGTAGAAGATGAATTTTTAGTAGTGGCTTCATTTACTGTAGCATTAAGCTGAGCACGTTCATTATCTTCTTTCTTTTCGAGATAGTAGTCATAATTTCCGACATAATTTACTATTTGATGTTGAGTAAGGTCAAGTATTCTTGTTGCTGTTTTGTTTATGAAAAATCTGTCATGCGATACATAAAGAACAGTTCCTTCAAAATTATTTACTGCGTTTTCAAGGATTTCCTTTGAATCGATGTCAAGATGGTTGGTAGGCTCATCGAGAATAAGAAAGTTTGCATCTGACAGCATGAGTTTGGCGAGGGATACACGACCTCTTTCGCCACCGCTCAGGTTTTTGATCTTCTTAAAAACATCATCATCTGTAAACAGAAAAGCTGCGAGCATATTTCTTATCTGCGTGTTTGTCATAGTTGGATATGTATCCTGAATTTCTTCAAAAAGTGTCTTTTCCATGTGGAGTACCTGATGTTCCTGGTCGTAATATGCAATTTGGACATTAGTTCCAAGTGTTATACTGCCTGTATCAGGAGCCAACATTTTGTTTATCATTTTTAATATGGTAGTTTTTCCCGTACCGTTATCGCCGATTATGGCAACTTTCTCACCTCGTTTTACCTCAAAAGCAATATCAGAAAAAAGTGAGTGGGAGCCAAAACTCTTTGAAAGATTTTTTACAGTAAGAACATCATTGCCACTCTGTATCTTAGGAGTGAAGAGAAGATGCATCTGTGTATTTTCTTCAATAGGTTTTTCAATACGGTCAATCTTATCAAGCATTTTCTGGCGGCTTTCTGCACGCTTTATGGATTTTTCTCTATTAAAAGAACGAAGTTTTGTGATGACTTCTTCCTGGTGTTTTATCTCTGCCTGCTGGTTCAGATATTGCTTCATGAGAGTGTCAAGGAGTGCCTGACGTTTTATGGAATAATCGCTGTAATTGCCTGAAAAAACAGTTGAGTGTGTCTGTCTTAATTCTACGACTTTGGTAACTATCTTATCAAGAAAATATCTGTCATGGGCTACTATTAAGACAGCTCCTTTATATCCGGCAAGATATCCTTCAAGCCAGTGGATAGAGTTCATATCAAGGTGGTTGGTAGGCTCGTCAAGTATAATAAGGTCGGGAGCCTGTAAAAGCATTTTTGCGAGAGCAACTCTTGTTTTCTGTCCACCTGAGAGCTTTGATATTGGTTTGCTAAAATCATTATCTTCAAATCCGAGACCTTTTAGAACTCCGTTTATCTCGCTTTCATATGAGTAGCCGTTAAGCTGTTCAAAACGATGTCTGGCGTTGTCATATTGTCTTATAAGAGAGTCAAGTTCGTCCCCTGATGTATTATTCATTTTTTCTGAAAGTTCATGCATTTTTCTTTCAAGAATCTTTACTTCTGGCTTTGCTGTCTGCATTTCTTCTATGATACTTTCGCCTGATTCAAATTCCTGATTCTGTGCAAGATAACCGACAGTAGCATCTTTTTTTATAATTATATCTCCTGAATCATAACTTTCTTTTCCTGTGATTATCTTTAATAGAGTTGATTTACCGGAACCGTTTACACCTACGATAGCGGCTTTTTCATTGTCATTTATATGAAACGATACATCATCTAAAACTACATCTGTTGCAAATGATTTGCTGATGTGACTGCATTGTAATATCATATATACCTCCGTGTGTATTTATTTTTTATAAAAATTTTTGTGGTTTTTATACTTATAAATTCATGTATAATTATATGAGAACTAATTATATCAATTATAATGATATACAAAAGTTAAGTATAAGTTTGAGAAGTGAAATTTGCAAGTAAATTATCTTGAAAAATAAAAGAAATCAAAAAATACAGACGGGAATTGCTCTTAAATGAGTCTTTCCTGTCTGTATAGTGTATGACTTCATCACAATATAGCTATCGCAATATTAATTATGAAGATTTTTTTTCATTGCTTCAAAACTTTCTTTACTTATTACATGTTCGATACGACATGCATCCTCGAGAGCAACCTCCTTAGAAACGCCGAGTGATATAAGCCACTTTGAAATAAATTCGTGTCTTTCATATATCATTTCTGCAATTTCGCGACCCGAATCAGTAAGATATATGTAACCGGCATCAGTAACCGTAATGTGTTTTTTTTCACGAAGATTTTTCATGGCAACACTTACACTTGACTTTTTAAAGCCAAGATGATTTGCTATATCTACACCCCTGACAACAGGGAGGGTTTTGCTAAGCATAAGTATAGTTTCAAGATAATTCTCAGAAGATTCATTGCTGTTCATTTAACTCACCTCACCACAATTTTACTGTTTATACCATATATTAACATATAGAATATATTTTTTCAATGATTCATATAGCTATTGACATTGATTATCAGTTAGAATATACTAACAATTGTAAGAGATAATAAACAAAATGTCAATAAAAATATCTTTTAACACTATCAAGCAAGTAGCAGAGCGGATTGCAAATATCCGCTGGACTTATTTTCGATTCAGAAAGGGTATATTAGTGTGAAAAATCCATGTATGCAAGATTTTTCACACCCAGGATTTGTGTCTGTGCACACTTGACACAAATCTTATGTGTGAAATATATTATATTTCACACTATGCACAAGAAACGTGTGCAGAAATGGAGATTAGAATGATTGCAACAATTATTATAAGTATTATTATTCTTGCCGCTTTAGCAGCAGCACTTAGAAGTGTGATAAATGGAAAAAAGAATGGGTGTACGGGAAATTGTGCAAACTGTTCAGGCTGTTCAGTACATCATAAAAAGTGAAACACTTGTAAACAGTAGAGAGTTGTAAATATAATTCAAAAAGTGAAATACTTGCAAACAGTAGAGACTGTTATAGATATGATTGAAAAGTGAGACACTTGCAAACAGTCTTTGTATAATGTAATATTATTCAAAACAGATTGAAGCGGAGGAATAGGATAAAAAGATGAAGATAAGTGATATACTGAAACAGGATAAGATTACATTATCTATGGAAGTTTTTCCACCAAAGACAAGTACGGCATTTGAAACAGTCAACAAGGCAGTAAAAGAGATTGCTGCTTTAAAACCTGATTTTATGAGTGTTACATACGGTGCAGGTGGTGGAACAAGTGAACATACAGTTAATATAGCAACAGATATAAAAAAACAATATGGTGTAAATTCGATGGCACATCTTACATGTGTATCGTCAAGTGAGGATACGGTCAGAAATCAAATTGAACTTATAAGAGATGCAGGTATTGAAAACATACTTGCGCTAAGAGGTGACATTCCGGATGAAAGTGAATTTCCAATGCCGGGACAGTTTAAACATGCATCTGATCTTGTAGAGAAGATTAGGAGCATAGCGCCTGAGATATGTATAGGCGGTGCATGTTATCCAGAAGGACATCCGGAAGCGGTTAATAAAGCGGCAGATATAGCCAATATAAAGAAGAAAGTTGATGCGGGTTGTGAATTTTTGACGACACAGATGTTTTTTGATAACTCGATTTTTTACAATTATATATACAGACTCAGAGAGGCAGGGATATTTGTACCTGTTATAGCGGGAATCATGCCGATTACAAAGAAGGCGCAGCTTGCAAGAAGTATACAACTTTCTGGATGTTGCGTTCCAGCTAAATTTAAGTCTATAGTTGACTGGTTTGGTGATGAACCTGAAAAGATGCAGCAGGCAGGTATAGCATATGTTGTAGAACAGATTGTTGATCTTTTTGCAAATGGCATTAAAAATGTGCATGTGTATACTATGAACAATCCTGAGGTTGCACTTGGAATTCAAAATTGTCTGTCAAAGATCATAGGGAAATAAAAATTACATATTTATAAATGAATGGTGGTCAGAATCTTTTTAAGGTATCTGACCATCGTTTATTTTTAGTGGTGTATACTTATGCATATATTTGGAGAAAATAAAAAATATCAAGAAAATTAAAGTTAGCAGAAACTAATTTAAAATAAATTATACATAAATTTTACAATGTATATTGCAAGTAAAATTTTTTTAGGTATAATTATTAAATAGTGGACATTTTTACAAAATGGGAAGTACATAAGGATGTGCCTGTAAAAGAAGAAACTATCAATTTTGAAAGGAAGAATACAATGGATATTTTTAATGTATTGACAATGATTGGTGGACTTGCTCTATTCCTTTATGGAATGCATGTCATGGGAGACGGTCTTGCCAAAACATCCGGTGGTAAGTTGGAAGCTATACTTGAAAAATTTACTTCTAAAACAGCTTTTGCAGTACTACTCGGAGCCGGTGTAACTGCCGTTATACAGTCATCATCAGCTACAACAGTTATGGTTGTAGGTTTTGTTAACTCAGGAATTATGAAACTTGAACAGGCTGTAGGTATTATTATGGGTGCCAACATAGGTACTACGATTACATCATGGATTTTATCACTTACAGGAATTCAGGGAGACAGCCTGATAATCAATTTGTTAAAACCAACGTCATTTTCACCGGTGCTTGCTATTATAGGTGTCGGAATGATATTGTTTGCAAAGAGCAATACTAAGAAAGATGTTGGTACGATATTGGCTGGTTTTGCCATACTTATGACAGGTATGAGTACTATGAGTGAGGCAGTAGAACCTCTCACAAAGATACCTGCATTTACAAAAATATTTTTGATGTTTAGCGACAACCCTATAATAGGTGTTGTTGTCGGAACTGTGCTTACTGCGATCATACAGTCATCATCAGCTTCGGTTGGTATATTACAGGCATTTTGTCTTGCTGGTACAGTCAGCTATGCGTCAGCACTTCCTATTATCATGGGACAGAATATCGGTACATGTGTTACTGCACTTTTATCGGCAGTAGGAGCAAGAAAAAATGCAAAGAGAGCAGCATTTGTTCATTTTTATTTTAATCTTATAGGAACCGTTGTATTTATGATAGGTTTTTATGGAATAAATGCGGTAGTTCATTTTGGATTTCTTGAGAAATCGGCATCAGTGGCAGGTATTGCCGTGATTCATACTGCGTTTAATATAATAGCAACACTCTGTCTGCTTCCGTTAAAGAATGTACTTGTAACACTTGCAAAACTTACTATTAAAGATAATGAGACAGATGAACATACAGTTAAATCACTTCTTGATGAGCGTTTCCTTGAAAAGCCTGCATTTGCAGTAAATCAGGCACAAAAAACAGCGGTGCTTATGGCAAAGGCATCGGAGGATGCATTGTTTAAGGCAATTGGTCTGTTTCATAATTATGATAAGGATGTTGCCGAGGAAGTGTCAAATCTTGAAGATATGGTAGACCATTATGAAGATGAACTTGGAACTTACCTTATGAAACTTAATAATGCCGATCTTTCAGACGCAGATTCGAAGATTGTTTCGACTATACTTCATTGTATAGGTGATTTTGAGAGGATTTCAGACCATGCAGTGAATCTTATGAATACTGCAAATGAAGTTTATCGGAAAGAAGAACATTTTTCTGATAAGGCAAAAGGTGAACTTGATGTATATGAGAGTGCGATAAAAGATATTGTTTCAATGACATTTACTGTTTTTGAAAAACAGGATGTGGCTATGGCTACAAAAGTAGAGCCTTTGGAGGAAGTTATTGATACATTGAATGACGAGGTAAAGAAAAAACATGTAAAGCGTCTTCGTAAAGGAAAGTGTACTATTGAACTTGGATTTGTGCTTTCAGATATAACTACAAATTTTGAAAGAATAGCCGATCATTGTTCTAATATAGCCGTCTGTATAATTCAGACAAATGAGGATGGATTTGATACACATGAATATCTTGACAATTTAAAAGAAAATGATGATCCTAAGTTTAAGAATATGTACAAGGAATATCGTAACAAATACAAATTACCTTGATATTGTTAATCAGACAATTACACTATGATAGTACAATGGTAATAAATTCTGCACGCCCCTATGCTTTAGCAAAGGGGCGTGTTATAATATATGCATAAAATTTATAAGAGAGGTTAAAAAAGTGGCAATAGTAACATTAAAAAAAGGTGAAGGCAGAACAATTAAAAGCGGTGGAATGTGGGTGTTTGACAATGAAATCGCATCAATAATGGGATCTTTTGAAGATGGTGATATAGTGATTGTTCATGATTTTGATGGATATCCGATGGGAAAAGGTTTTATAAACAGAAATTCAAAAATCAGAGTTAGACTTATGACGAGAAATCATGAGCAGGAGATTGATGATGGATTTTTGAGAGAGAGACTTGAAAATGCTTGGGAATACAGAAAAAAGACGGTTGATACATCAAGCTGCAGAATAGTGTTCGGTGAGGCTGATTTTCTTCCGGGACTTGTTATAGATAAGTTTTCAGATGTGCTTGTGGTACAGTCGCTTGCACTTGGAATTGACAGATTTAAGGAAAAGATAGTTGATATATTAAAAGATATCTTAGATAAGGAGGGCATACATATAAGAGGTGTGTATGAGAGAAGTGATGCGAAAGTCAGAAAAAATGAGGGACTTGAGCGAATTAAAGGTTTTATAGGTGATGAGTTTGACACAAATGTTGAGATTATTGAAAATGGTGTTAAATATTATGTAGATGTAAAAGAGGGACAGAAAACAGGATTTTTCCTCGATCAGAAGTACAATAGGCAGTCTATAAGAAAATTGTGCAAGGATGCAAAGGTTCTTGACTGTTTCACACACACAGGTTCATTTGCGCTTAATGCGGGACAGGCGGGTGCAAAAAGTGTGCTTGGACTTGATGCATCTGAACTAGGCGTAGAGCAGGCAAGAAAAAATGCAGAACTTAATGGACTTTCAGATATAGTTAAGTTTGAATGTGCAGATGTATTTGATAAACTTCCGGAACTTGAAAAGGCAGGAGAAAAGTTTGATGTTGTAATACTTGATCCGCCTGCATTTACAAAATCGAGAAATTCTATTAAAAATGCAGTGAAAGGATACCGTGAAATAAACTTAAGAGGAATGAAACTTGTAAAAGATGGAGGATTTCTTGCGACATGTTCATGCTCTCATTTTATGGATTATGAATTGTTTACAAAAACGATTGCGCAGGCGGCATCAAATGTACACAAGAGACTTCGCCAGGTGGAATTTAGAACACAGGCACCAGATCATCCGATACTCTGGGCTGCAAATGAGTCGTATTATCTTAAATTTTATATATTTCAGGTTTGTGATGATAAATAGAAAGCAGTATGTTGGAAGAAAAGTATAAGAGGCAACATACTTCACAAACCTGCTATGTACAAAAAGTGGCGCAAGAATTGAGATTAGTTTGTGGAAACGAGGATTAAAATGAGATTTTTTCATATTTCAGATTTACATTTTGGTAAACTTTTGTATGGTTATGACCTTACGGATGAACATAGAAATTTTATAGAGCAGATTGGAGATTACTGCGAGGAATATAATCCTGATGCGGTTCTTATTGCAGGCGATATTTACGATAGGTCAGTGCCATCGGCGGAGGCTATGACATTGCTTGACGAACTTTTAAATAAACTTTCAGGAAGAAAAGTTTTTATCATTTCTGGAAATCATGATAATGCAAAAAGACTCAGCTTTGGAAAAGATTTTTTAAAAATGCATGATATATATATATGTACTGTTCCACCGACAGAGGAAAAACAAAAGATTGAAAAGGTTACGTTTGAGGATGAATATGGAAATGTAAATATCTATATGCTTCCGTTTTTAAAGCCTGCATTATTTAAAAATTCAATGCCAGGAGAGGCAGCAGCGGGAGAAGATGCAATAATAAAAAAGCTCGTTGAAAATGCCGGTATAGATAAAAATGAGAGAAATATCATACTTGCTCACCAGTTTTTTGTGTCAGGTCATAAAGAGCCTGAACTTTGTGAGTCGGAGCAGACTCCGGCTATAGTAGGAGGACTTGATGCTGTTGATGTATCAGCATTTGACGATTTTGAGTATGCAGCACTTGGTCATATTCATGGTGGACAGTTTGTGGGTGAAGAAAAGAACAGGTACAGTGGAACGCCGATTAAATTTTCGGTAAGTGAAAGAAATCATAATAAGAGCATTGTTATGGTGGATATGGGGGAAAAAGGCAAAAAGATAGAGATAACAAAACTTCCACTCACTCAGATAAGAGATGTAAAAAAGCTTACCGGATATTTTGATGATATAATAGCTGCAGCAGATGAGGAACTTAAGAATGATTATGTAAGTATTACTTTAAGGGATGAGGAAATAATTCCTGATGTAAAGGAAAAACTGAGTGCATATTTTGATTATATATTAGAAGTTGTTGTTGATAATTCTGAGACTAGAAAGATAATGTTTGAGGATGTCAGTGATTTAAAAGAAATGTCACCATATGATGCATTTAATACTTTTTTTGAACAGCTTACTGACAGAGAAATGAACGATGCAGAGAGCGAACTGTTCAGGGAAATACTTAGTGAAATTGTGGAGGATTAGCATGAAACCGTTAAAGCTTGTTATGTCGGCATTTGGCTCCTATGGTGGAGAGGAAGTTATTGATTTTTCAAAAATAAAAGGTGGTCTTTTTCTCGTATCAGGTGATACGGGATCGGGTAAGACTACTATTTTTGATGGGATAATGTATGCACTCTACAATAAGATGGGTGGCGGCGACAGAGAAACAAAAATGATGAGAAGTGAGTATGCAAAGGATAAGCAGAAAACGTTTGTGGAGTTTACATTTGAATATGCACATGGAGAAAATAAAGGTGTATATGTTGTAAAGAGAACGACTAATTTTAGAAAAAGTGGTGTCACTTCAGATGTTGTTCTTACTTTGCCTGGTGGAGAAATCTTTAATAGGAAGAATAAAGAGACAGATGAAAAGATCCAGAGTATAGTTGGGCTTGACTATAAGCAGTTTGGAAAGATAGTAATGATAGCTCAGGGGCAGTTTCGTGAGCTTATTATGGAAAACACAAAGAACAGAAAAGAAATATTTAAGAGTATTTTCTCGATGGATATATATGAAAAAATCGAGAGAGCGATAAATGACAGGTTTAAAAAGTTATATGCACAGATAAAAGATAACAATCTTTTGCTGGAGGAAAATTTTAATACTGCTTATATAAGTGAAGAAGGCGGTAATGCTGAGTCATGGAGAGATGCCTTTGAAAAGAGAGATACAGAACCTGAGCTTCTTCTTAATGTGCTTGAAAAAGAGATAAAAGAACTTGAGGATAAGAAAAATCGAGAAAAAAGGATAATTGATAAAAAGAATGCTGATATTGCAGAACTTATAAAGAGGATATCGGATGCAGATAAGATAAATAGTAAGTTTGGTCAGAGAAAAGAAGTCAGTTTACGATATGCAGGTCTGATGGAACAAAAGCATACATATGAACAAAAGTCGGAGATAGTAAAAAAAGCAAAAGCAGCAAGTGAAATTAAACAGTTAAAGTTAGTTTATTTAAAAACAAAAGATGCCATTGAATTAAAAGAACAACAGCTGGAGAAGAATAAGACAAAGTTTTCTAAGTTAGGGCAAAAACATGAAAAACTTTTATCAGAAAAAAGAACTTTTGAGAAAGATTATTTAAAGGATAATGAAAATTTTTTGAGAGAAAAAAATAGGCTTGAAAGTGAAATGGAAAAGTATAAAATATATGATGAAAAGAAGAAATCATATATTGTAGAAGAAACTAAACTTGAAAAGTTAAAAGAGAAAGCACAACGGTTAGAGAAAGATAAAAATACATATCTTAAAAAGAGTGAAGCTAACAAAAGGACGTTAGAAGAACTAAAAAATGTGGAGATAGAACTTCAAAGGTATATAACAGCAGTTGACAATGAAAAAAGAACATTACTGGAATTTGAGGCTTTAAAGAAGGCTATATCTTTATATAAAAAAGAAGATACAAAATTTCAGATTGCGGAGAAAGAATATAGCAGTAAATATTTATTATGGAAAGAAGCAAGAAAAATATATGAGGATACAAGTGACAGATATGTGGCTGCACAAGCTGCGATACTTGCAGCACAATTGAGAGATGGCATGCCGTGTCCCGTGTGTGGTTCAACAAATCATGTTCATCCGGCAGATATGACAAAGGACACTGTTACAAAAGAAGAACTTGATACTTATAAGACAAAAGAAGCTGAGTGCGAAAAAGAAAAAAATAATGCTCAGAAAATTTTTGAGAAGTGTCAAAGAAAAAAAGATGTGGCTTTTGCAGATATAAAAAGGTACTATGAAAGCTTTTATCGTATCAAAGAAAAAACTTTTGACATTGCGATATTGGAAGAAAGTGTAAAAAATAAAATCAAAGAAGTAAAACAATCTTTAAAGGAAAATGAACAGATAATACAAGATTTGCGTAGCAAAAAGGATGAAAAGACAAAATGTGAGGGGCTTGAAAAGGAAATAGAGACAGATATTAAAGAGGTTGAAATAAAGATAAATGAAAACGCAAAAATGTTAAATGAACAATCCATTTGCGTTGGGAGTATCTTTGCTGAGATTGATATACTTAAAAAGGACTTGTCATATGAAAGTTCAGAAGTGGCTTTAGATAAACTTGAAAGTATAAGTAATAAACTTGAAACTCTTGAGAAAAGAAAAAATGAACTTGATGAGAGTGTTTTAAAATCCGACAGAACGAAAAGTAATCTTAGTGGTACAATAAAGGAAACTATAAATCAGCTTGAAACTGACAGGAAAAACCTTGAAACTGAGTATAGTGTTTATTGTAATTCTATCAAAGAAAAAGGGTTTGAAAATGAAGATGCCTATCAAGAGAGTGTTGAATATATAGAAAATATTGAAGAGTTTGACAACCAGATACAAGAGTATAAGGAAGAAGTAAGCAAAGTCCGGTCGCTTATCAATGTACTTGATGATATGCTTGAAGGAGAAAAAGAAATTGACACAGAAGAAATGTTAAAACAGAAGGTAGAGATGGAGATTGAAACAGAGAGCCTTAGCAGTGAAAATGAGATCACGGTATCAAAACTTGGTACCAATAACTCGGTAAAGGCTAAGGTCAGCAGGCTTATGGAGCAGAGGGGAAAACTTAATGAAAGATACAAAGTCATATCTTCACTTAATAATGTAGCAAACAGCAAGAAAATCCATTTCCAGACTTTTGTTTTAAGACAGTATTTTAATATGGTCATATCTTATGCTAACAAAAGACTTGCAGTTATGACATCAAACGGATTTTTATTAAAATGCAGAGATATCTCACTTACTACGGCAGGAGAGACAGGACTTGAACTTGATGTGTATAGCCCTGTTACCGGAAAGATAAGGGATGCCCATTCTTTATCGGGAGGAGAAACATTTATGGCTTCTCTCGCAATGGCACTTGGAATGTCAGATATCGTGCAGAATAATTCAGGCAAAACGCAGATAGATACAATGTTTATTGATGAAGGATTTGGTTCGTTAAGCGATGATGTAAGAGATAAGGCAGTAAAGATACTTTTAGATCTTGCAGGAAGCAGCAGGCTTGTCGGTGTTATTTCACATGTATCGGAACTTAAAGAACAGATTCCGTCAAAAATAATTGTAAGAAAGGAAAACGATGGAAGTCACATTACATGGGTTCAGGATAGATAGAAAAAAGAAGATAACATGTAAACAGGTACAGAAAAGGATTATAGATTTTATAAATGATGATATGGATGTAAAAGAACTGGGGGATTTTCTTGACCATCTGGAATGTTGCAAGGAGTGCAGAGAAGAATATGATGTATATTATACACTTATAATGGGAATGAGACTTCTTGACAGTGATAATCTTAAAGGAAAGACGAAGCTTGATCCACAGGAGCGTATCGACAGTGCGAGATCTTATGTGTTCAGATGTCGCATTGTTTTGCTGGAAAAAATCATACTTTTTATATTTATCTGCATTGGCATTATCCTTATTTACTGATAAATTGTTTAACACTATCAAGCAAGTAGCAGAGCGGATCGAGAATATCTGCTTTAATGACGACAAGGAAGGAAAATTTTATATATGAGTGAAAAAATAGTTTTAATAGATGGACACAGTATATTAAATAGGGCATTTTATGGCGTGCCTGATCTGACAAATTCAGAGGGGATGCACACAAATGCCGTGTATGGTTTTTTGAATATTATGTTTAAGATACTTGATACAGAGAAGCCAGAGTATCTTACGGTGGCATTTGATGTTAAAGAGCCTACATTTAGACATGAGATGTTCAAAGATTATAAGGGTACAAGAAAGCCTATGCCAGAAGAGTTAAGGCAGCAGGTTCCGGTTATACAGCAGGTACTTGAGGCTATGGGTATAACAATAGTAAAAAGACCTGGCTTTGAGGCAGATGATATACTTGGAACGATTGCAAAGATGGCAGAGTCAGAGGGAAAAGAGGTTACTCTTGTATCAGGGGACAGAGATCTTTTGCAGCTTGCATCAAAAAATATCAAGATAAGTATTCCAAAAACGAAAAAAGGCGGTTCTGAGGTTGAGGAATATCATACAGAAGATGTAATAGAAAAGTATGGTGTTACACCAATCCAGATAATAGATATGAAAGGTCTTATGGGAGATACGGCTGACAATATACCGGGCGTTGCAGGTGTTGGTGAAAAGACTGCTGTAAAGATACTTAAGGCATTTCCGAGTGTGGAGGAAGCTTATGAGCATATCGAGGAAGTTGAGCCGAAGAGAGCAAGGGAACTTTTGAGAGCCGGAAAGGATATGGCATTTCTTAGTAAAAAACTTGCAACGATAAAGACTGATTGCAAACTTGATTACAGCATTGATGATTCAAGGCTTGAAAATATCTTTACATCTGAAGCTTTTGAGTGGATAAAGAAACTTGAACTTAGATCACTTGTTAAAAAGTTTGATAAAGATGCAATGAGTCAGGCGGTTGAAAGACCAAAGAATTTTAAGTTTTTAAAAAAGAAAACCGAGGTGAATAAATTTGTAAGTGAGCTTATAAAAACGGCACCTGATGTTGTTGGAGCAGCATTTTTCAGTGATGAATGGTCAAATTCAGGTGTTCAGAAAAAAAAGAAAAAGAAAAAAAGTGGTGGACAGATGGCATTTGTATTTGATGATATATCAGCAGTTTCACTTGAAGATGAGGGTGATGGGACAAATGAATATCTGTTTGCTGGACTTAGTTTAAGCTATGAAAAAGATGGAATTTTCCAAACTGTAAGTATATTAAGGAATGATGAGACAGATGGAGATTTTATTGTAGATATTTACAGGGAGATAGAAAAGAAAACAAAGCATATTGCATTATTAGACTGGAAAAATGAATTGCATCTTACGGCAGTTGTTGAAAATCTTTCAGAGGAAAAGGAAGCACCATCACAGAGAGCGTTTGATGATTCAGACTTTGACAGTCTTTTTAATAAGATATCAGATGTAAGTATAGCGGCATATCTTATAAATCCGCTTAAGGATAGTTATGGTGCGGATGATATTGCAAGAGATTATCTTGATATGACGATACCTTCGTATAGTGAAAGATTTGGAAAAAGCAGATTATCTGAGATTATTTCGGAGATTGAGGATGATTATCTTAAAGAGAGTGCAAACGAGGAAAAAAATGTTATACTGAATAATCTTTTGGAATATACGGGAGAACTTTCATTTGTTGCGGCAGCAGGATATAAAGCTCTTGCAGAAGAACTTGAAAAAACAGGTATGATGAAACTTTATCGTGAAATAGAGATGCCGACTGCATATTTTTTATATCAGATGGAGAGAGTCGGAGTAAAGGCAGATATCGGAGTGCTTGAGAAACTTGCAGAGAAACTTGACAGAAAGATAGTTGAACTTGAAAGTGATATTTATGACCTTGCAGGTGAGGAATTTAATATAAATTCTCCTAAACAGCTCGGTGTGATATTGTTTGAAAAAATGAAACTTCCATTTGCAAAAAAGACAAAGACAGGTTATTCAACATCAGCGGACATTCTTGAAAAATTAAAGACAGAGGATCCGATAATATCAAAGATACTTGACTATAGACAGTTTACAAAATTGAAATCGACATATGCAGAGGGCCTTGCTGTGTTCATTGAAAGTGATAATAGGATTCATGGCAAATTTAACCAGATGATAACGGCAACAGGAAGAATCAGTTCAACAGAACCAAACCTTCAGAATATACCTATCAGAATGGAGATGGGGCGTGAATTTAGGAAAGTCTTTAAGGCAAAGGAGGGCTATGTATTTCTTGATGCCGATTACTCACAGATAGAACTGAGAGTTTTGGCTGATATGTCGGGGGATGAGCATCTTATAGAAGCCTATAAAAAGGGAGATGACATACACAGAAGTACGGCGTCTAAGGTATTCCATACTCCGTTTGATGAGGTAACTGACCTTCAGCGAAGAAATGCAAAGGCAGTAAACTTTGGTATAGTTTATGGAATAAGTGCATTTGGACTTTCGCAGGATTTAGGAACAACAAGAAAAGAAGCTGATGAGATAATAAAAAAATATTTTGCAACTTATCCGGCAATAAAGGCATTTCTTGACGAGAAAGTTGAGGATGCAAAAAAAACGGGATATTCATACACAAAATTTGGCAGGAGAAGGCCAGTTCCTGAGATTAAATCTTCAAATTTTATGCAGCGTTCATTTGGTGAGAGAATAGCAATGAACTCGCCTATACAGGGAACAGCAGCAGACATAATAAAGATAGCGATGATAAAAGTTGCAAGAAGATTAAGAGAAGAAAGACTTAGATCGAGGATAGTGCTTCAGGTGCATGATGAGCTGCTTGTAGAGACAAGTGTGGATGAGATAGATAAGGTAAGGGAGATACTTATATCGAGCATGCAGTCAGCAGCAGAGCTTAAAGTGCCGCTTATTGCGGAAGTTGAACAGGGTGATGATTGGTTTGAGGCACATTAGTGAGAATGATGCTTGAAAAGAAGGCTAACGCAATCCCACTGGCTTTAGACGGTGGGTTAAGATAGCCAAAAGTGGAAAAATGTTATAT
>CAKRFY010000040.1 GCA_934320895.1 uncultured Lachnospiraceae bacterium
GTTGATGTATCTATCACAGGTAACTCAACAAACCCAACTCGTTTCCAGCATCCTGTTGCAGGTACATACAAGAAAGAATGTATCGAGCAGGGCAAGAAATACTTCTCAGTTGCTTCAGGTGGTGGTACAGGACGTACACTTCATCCAGATAATATGGCTGCTGGTCCTGCATCTTATGGTATGACAGATACATTAGGAAGAATGCATTCAGATGCTCAGTTCGCTGGATCATCTTCAGTACCTGCTCACGTTGAGATGATGGGTCTTATTGGTGCCGGAAATAACCCTATGGTTGGTATGACAGTTGCAGTTGCAGTTTCTATTCAGGAGGCAGCTGACGCTGGTAAATTCTAAGAAATTGCTTGTTTCATAAGCTTGTGGGGGCTTGTCTTTTTATAAGACAGGCCTTCATTTTTCGTATTGATCATATGTTTGACATAATTCTCCGTTATTATTTACCCGTTGCATTAAAGAAGTATATGGTTTATACTACAATATCGGGAGAAACTTTAATTATAATTTATATTTATATTATATATGGAGGATTTTAACAACATGAACAAATTATTTTACAGCAAAAGTTTTGGATATATGACACAAAAATATCTGAAAAATAAACTGTCAAAGTTTTCAAAGGGAATTTTTATTGCCAGTGCAGCCGCAATGTGTTTTGGTATGACAACAAAACCTGTATTTGCAGATGCAGCTGTTGCTATTGAACAGAACAACGACGGAAATTATATAAATATTGATAATGACAATTCATTAAAAGCTTCTTATAATGGTAATGATTATAATAACGAAATATTTCCAGCAATAAGAGTTGACGATGTATGGATGGTTCCAGTAAAAGAATTTCTTGTAGATACACTTGGATGTACATATAATTATGACAAGGACAAAAAAACATTGGATATCACTAACAATTATGGCAATCTGACTGTTTCTGCCACGATCGGAAGTTCTGAAATAAACACCGGATCAACTACGGTCAGCATGGCATTAGCCGTTATGAAAGCTCAAAATACAGATGATACATCAAAGGAAACTATATATGTTCCCGCAGCAAAAGTTATTGAAAATCTTGGATATGGATATGATTCATCAGCAACTGAATTAAATGTAACTGATAATATCAGCTTTTACAAACATTCAGATCAGACCGAATATGAAAGTCAGTATTCAAATGCAGTAAATAGTATAATTTATACAAAAGATTCATCTGGAAATGATGTTATAAATATTACTGCACTTAAAGACTTCGATGAAAACAAAATAAAAGTGACTGCTGGAAATAATAGTGTAGAGTATATATATAATGATACTAAAAATCTTCTCGGTGATATAGATAAATCATTTGATGACAGCGTTGTTGAAGGAATTAAAATATGGGAAGAGGACAATGATACACATATTAAAGTTACATTTGATGGACGATATGTTACAACCAAAACAGTTTCAGCAAATACTTTTTCAATTGTATTTAAAAAAGGTTCCTTTAGCATGAAAGCTTTAATTCCTGATGGTGTAAAACCAGCCAAAATAACGGCAACTGACAGATATTGGAATAAACAGTTTTATATCATTGTTCCGGGAGATCATGTTTCATTTTATAAAGAACATAAACCAGTCGATAATAGTTCTGCAATAAAAAATATTAAGGTAAACAAAACATCAACGGGAAACACAAGAATAATAGTAACTACAACAAAATTACAGGGGTATAAGATTACTAGAAAAGATGGATATTTTACAGTAAAGGTTGGTTCTCCTAAGAGTATATATAAAAATATAATATTGCTTGATGCAGGACATGGCGGAAAAGACTCAGGTGCAAAATACGGAAGCCTTTATGAAAAAAGATTAAATCTTGAAATTCTCTATACAAGAGCACGCAAATATTTTGAAGCAAATAATTCAAATGTAAAAGCTTATTGGACAAGACATGATGATACATTTATAAATTTGTATACAAGACCAAAACTTTCAAAAACTTACAATGCTGATATGTTTTTAAGTCTTCATATGAACAGTGCCGGAAATAGATTTGCAAATGGTACGGAAGTATATTATTCATCAAAAAACAATAAGGTTACTTCAACAGGACTTTATAGTAAAAAAATGGCTTCAATGATGTTAAGTTCAGTAATAGGTGGAGTAAACTCAAAAAATAGAGGCGTTCGTCAGGCAGGTTTTGTTGTAAACAAATATAATACTGTGCCATCAGTTTTAGTAGAGCTTGGATTTATAACAGGCAACAAGGATTATCCTAATTTAAAGAAAGCCGTTTACAGAGAAAGAGCTGCTAAGGCATTGTATGATGGAATAGAAGATATCTTTAAAAAATATCCAACAAACCGCTAAAACAAAGATTTATTTATCAATTTTTCAATAAAAGAACTAAAAATCAGCAGATATTATTGTTTATCTGCTGATTTTTTTGACATTTTAAGCATTTATTATAATTATTTGCCCCATTTTACAGCACCTGCAGCACTTCGTTTTTTATCGTCTTCGATAGCTGCATAGTGTTTTTTGGTTGTATTAACATCATTATGTCCAAGCACGTCTGCCACAAGATATATGTCACCTGTCTGATGATAAAGAGCTGTACCATATGTACTTCGAAGCTTATGTGGCGTTATGTGTTTAAATGTAGTAATCTGAACAGCATAGTCTTTGACAAGATCCTCCATTGCCTGAACTGTCATTCTTCGACGTTGAATAGAGTAGAAGAGTGCATGCTCATGTCCTTCTCTCGGTTCAATTTCAGAACGTGACAACTCTATATAATTTCCAAGAGCTTCGGCAACATCTTCACCAAAATATACATATTCTTCCTTACCACCTTTTCTAATTATTCGTATTCGATTTTCTTTAAAATCAACATCCTCTATATTTAGTCCGACACATTCGGAAACACGGATACCAGTTCCAAGAAATAATGTAAAAATAGCGATATTTCTTAACCTGTTTTGTTCATAATACGTTTTTTTTCTGCCTGTAAGATGTTCACCCGCATGTTTAACAAGATCCAGAAGATCTGCAACCTCATCGGAATCCAGACGGATTATTTCCTTATCACGTAGCTTTGGCATATCAATTACTGTGGTTGGATTATTTGCAATGAGTTCCCTTCTTTGATAATATAGAAAGAAACTTTTCAGTGAAGCAATTTTTCTGTGAATACCTCGTGAATCATTTGAATATTGTTTACCGTCATATGTATATAACTTAAGATATTCCATATATTCCTCGATATCAACTGGTTTCAGAGCTTCCAGATCTTTTAAAGTTATACCAGATATCGAGGAATCTGCATATTTTTCAGATAATACAGGGTTTTCATGCAAAAGAAATCTGAAAAACGTCCTTAAATCCGAAGCATAACCTATACGTGTTTTTGTGGTCGTTTTTGGCTCAATACCTCTAAAAAAATATTTGCAAAAACTTGGAAGTTCATTTAACTGATCACGAAGTTTCTGAGTATCTTTGAGTACAACCTGCTGATGATAATTCTGGTCAGTTTGTGATTGTTTATGAGATGGCATTTTTTTCCTCCTTTATATGTAAAAATTTTTTAACATAATAGCTATTTATATTTTACAACTGTTTTTTGTCGTTTTCAAGCTAACTCTTTGGAAAACTGGAATTTATCAAAGAGTTATTGGTACTACCCCACAAAGTTCTAGTTCTGTTCTCTACTTACTATCTTTTTTAATTCTATAATATCATTTTGTGAAAGTTCCTGTTCTGCAAGATATGTTACGATAAAGTTTGTGAGTGAACCATTGTAAAGTTTCTTTAAAAGTGCTTTTGTCTCAATTTCCTGTATAAATGATTTTTCAACGAGGGCTTTACAGATAAAACCAGGTTCTTTGCGCAAAATTGCTCCTTTATCTATAAGACGTTTTATTACTGTATATGTTGTATTTTTTTCCCAGCCAATGCATCCTTTAATTATTTTTGCAATATCTTTTGCAGCAAGTTCTTTATTTGACCATAATAATTCCATAACATTGAGTTCACCTTCATGTAGACGGATCGTGCCGTCATTTGTTGTCTTTTTCATATATTTTTTCTCCTAAAATATTTATCAATTATTTTTGAGTTTGCGAAGAAGTTCTTCAAAATAATCTGGAAGTTTAGCATCAAATTCCATGTATTTTCCAGTTGTTGGATGTATAAATCCCAATGTTTTTGCATGTAATGTCTGACCTGTCAGTTTAAATGGACATTTTGAGGGACCATAGACAGAATCTCCAAGTATCGGATGACCGATGCTTGCCATATGAACTCTGATCTGATGTGTTCTTCCTGTTTCAAGTTTACATTCAATATATGTATATTTATCATTCAGTGTATCTAAAACTCTATAATGAGTAACGGCATGTTTTCCGTTTTTTACATTGATCGCCATTTTCTTTCTATCCGTAGGATGCCTTCCTATATCTCCTTCAATGGTTCCCTCGTTTTCTTTAATATGTCCACATACTATGGCATAATAAGTTCTTGTAATCGAATGCTCTTTTAGCTGCTGTGCTATACATCTGTGAGCTATATCATTTTTGCATACAACAATAACACCTGTTGTATCCTGATCTATACGATGTACAATTCCTGGTCTCAATTCCCCATTTATTCCTGACAGATCTTTACAATGATACATAAGTGCATTTACAATAGTTCCGCTATAATGTCCCGGTGCGGGATGAACCACCATTTGTTTAGGTTTATTTATAAGTATAATATCACTATCTTCATAGATTATATCAAGAGGGATATTTTCAGGAACGATTTCAATTTCTTTTGGTTTACATATTTCTACATGTACATTGTCATTATGCTGAAGTTTAAAACTGCTTTTCACACTTTTATTGTTAACTTTAACAAAACCATCCTTTATCTGCTTCTGAATAAATGATCGTGACATATCACTGAACTTATCTGTCAGAAATTTATCAAGACGACAATTATCATATTGCTCTTCTACATATAAATCAAAAACATCAGATATATTATCATCACCTTTTATTTCCGAATCAAAATCCATTCCTAATCACCTCATTTCTGCGTATTTGTTTTACACTACTGTTTTTGTCTTTTTATTATTCTGTCTAAATCATTATCATCATAATAGAAAATTATAAAAATCACTGCCAAAATTGCTCCGACAACGACATAACAATCTGCAACATTAAAAACAGGAAAATTAATTAGCTGAAAATATAAAAAATCAACAACATAACCATTTATTATTCTGTCAATCATATTTCCAACAGCACCGGCAGCCAATACAACTAATATCCACTTGATTGCCAAAAACTTAGATTCATAAGGTATTTTATTGAAAATATAATCGACAAGTAAAAGAACTATAACCGTTAGTATCAACAATGGTATTCTCTGATCCTGAAAAATTCCAAACGCTGCTCCATGGTTCTCAAGATAAAACAGCTTAAATACATTTTTTATTATCGGAATTCCAGAATTTCCTTTAAGATTGATAACAGCAAGCTGTTTTGTTAACTGGTCTGCAGCCACAAGCAATAAAAATACTGCAAGCCACTTGATATAATAAACCACATTTTTCATGCTAAACTCCATTTCTTATTTTACAAATTCAGCTAAAGATTCTCTCATTTCATCATCAGTTACATCTTTTTGTATAACTGCATTTCCTGGTTTGTCAAGTAAAATAAACTTAATCTTCCCAGCATCCATTTTCTTATCACTTTTTGATGTTTCGATTATCCTTTCAATATCAAGTCCTGAAACAGTCACAGGAAGATTAAGTGTTTTAAGCATTTCTAATATGCTACTGTATTCATCTTCTGAAATCATATGTCGCTTCATTGAAATATATCCCGCAGCAACCATGCCAAGGGAAACGCACTCGCCATGAAGAAGTTTAAAATCCATAAGTTTTTCTATTGCATGCCCTAAAGTATGTCCAAAATTAAGCAGGGCACGTTCACCCTTCTCTGTTGGATCATTTTCTACGACAATACGTTTTATGTTACAACTTCCTGCTACAACTTCTTCAAGTATATCCATATCACGCATATTTAATTTGTCAAGATATTCTTCTATATACAAATAATAATTAGTATCTTTAATAAGTCCGTGTTTTACAATCTCACCAAATCCTGAATAATACTGTTTATCAGTGAGTGTGTTAAGTGTAGACAAATTCATATATACTGCACTTGGCTGATGAAATGCACCAACCATATTTTTGTATCCTCTGAAATCGACCCCCGTTTTTCCACCAACACTACTATCAACCATAGCAAGAAGTGTTGTCGGAAGCTGTATAACTTTTATTCCTCTAAGATAAGTTGCCGCTGCAAATCCTGTAAGATCTCCGACAACTCCACCTCCTAAAGCTAAAAGTATATCTTTACGGTCAAATTTTTCCTTGATCAGATGTTCATATAAATCCTCTACTACATTGAGATTTTTTGACTCCTCGCCTGCTGGAAATACAAAAGATGTAACTTTTGATACGCATCCTTCTGCAATTTCTACTACATCTTTAAGATAATGTTCAGCAACAGAGCTATCAGAAACAACACAAATTTTATGTTCTGATGCAACCTGTTTCTTTATAACCAAAGCAAGCTTTGAATAATCTTTCTCTATTGTAATATCATATATTGGCGCACTGTCATAGTGTACTGTAATTAATTTACTCATTTTGTCCTCATTTCCATGATATAAAATATATCATTGTATATTGTCAAGCGGATATTCGCAATCCGCTCTGCTACTTGCTCATAACACTAATAGTATCTATTTTTAATCTAAATCAATAAAAGTAAATGGATTTTTATTATCCTCTTGTTTTTCGTTTTCATCTGGATGTTCTGCTAAATATGATACTGTATTTTTATCAGGTTTATGTGCCGGAAAAACTGTATTTGAGATATCTGCCCCTTCAATTCCATCAAGTGTCGGAGTTGTCATAATATTTTCTACAATAATATCATCATCACTATTTTCACTATCGTCTGTTTTTACATCATCATCTACAAAATCCACATTTTCATCATTATCGGCTTCCATGTTGATATCGTCGTCAACAACAGTTTGTTCTTCCACATCATTATCATCTTTACTGTCTATATATTCAGCGCTATCATTATCAATAGTGTCAACCCGAGTATCATCACTATTTTCATTTTCAACAATATCATCGTTCAGATCACTAATATCATCGTCACTTTCAGATGTATTATCGATACTCCCATTCAATTTATTTTCAGCATCGTCATCTTCGTCTGTATCAATAATCTCTATCGGATCTTTATCTGTTTCAGGCAATATTGCAGATTCCTGATCATCATCAGATACAGTCTCCCACTTAAATAAATTATTTTCATTTTTTACAGCATTGATATTTTCGTCTGTTGGAATAATATCTTCAAGTCCTGGAGTTTCATTATCTGTTTCAGTTAAGATATTTTCTACAACAATGTCATTCTCATCAGATGAAGCAGCCACATTTTCAGAAATGTTATCATCTAAATCTACGACATCATCTGCATTTGTAACCTCTTCACTAACCTGTTCAAACACAGGTGTTTCAACTGAATAATCTTCACTTTCTATAAATTCAAGTTGATTTTCAACAAGCGCTTTAATATCTCTCTTATATTTTTCAAAAGAAGAAGTCAGCCGTGAAAGTCTTTCACTTAGATCATCAGCTTTATGCTGAGCATCCGATACTTTCTTATCAATACCGGCGCTGGCATTTCTTGTCATTTCCTCTGCTTCCTTTCTAGCTTTTGAAACTATATCGGATGCCTCAGACTTTGCAAGATTTACAATATTTGCTGCTTCAACTTTTGCTGCATTTTTAGTTTCATCTGAAATTTTTTCAGCTAAAATAAGCGCCTTCTGTAAATTATCTTCAAGATTTTTATAATACTGTATTCCATCACTAAGAGAAGTCAATTGTTCCTTTAATTTTCTGTTTTCGTTGCTTAACTCTTCAAAACCCTCAAGAATTGATGCAATAAATTCATCAGTATCTTTTTTATTATACCCGCCCATTGTTGTTTTTAATGTGCGGTTTCTGATATCTGCCGCTGTGAGCATTTTATTACCTCCTAGACATATTGTTTTGCCGTAATATGAAATCGTCCTTTTTTAGTTGTCACTTCTGATGTTTTAATCAAATACTTTCCAAAACCACGTATTGTAATAATATCTCCGTCTTTTATCTCCTTAGCATTCTCTGTACAGCATCTTCCATTTATATATACATTACCAGACCTTATATATGTAAGACATTGAGACCTTGATGACTTGCAGGCAACAGATATAATACAATCTAGTCTTAACGAGGCTACGCTTCCCGGTATATCCTTAAATTTTTGTTCAATTGCTATATCATTAGCTGAAACTATTTCTGTTTTTACCGTAGTATGTTTTATCTGAGTTATTGAACTTATAAGCTTCTCCTTATTTGACTTGCAAAATATATATGCAGCATATGCCTTAGAATAAGAATCAATTTCTGACACAACAATGTCTCCTACCTGATCCCGTTTTATTCCAAGATTCATAACAGCACCCAAAAAATCTCTATGTGTCAGTTTATCACAGAATTTGTTATTTACAGGTGAAATTTTCACACATGAAATAGGAAAATCTTCTTTTTTAACTTCAATATAATCATTATCAGGCAAAAAACAGATCATTTGGTATATTGCACCATCATAACCTCCATATATGCGTATTCTACTGTCATACAAATTTTTTGGGATTCTTTTATTATCCAAAAGCATATATACAAGTTCAATACTATTTAATCCCGCAAAATCACTATATATGGGAGTTCCTCTATTATATGCGCCATTATACATATCTTCAAAGTGATCATATAATATTTGTTCATTTTTTGATAAATGCATAAATAAACCTCTTTTTCTTTTATATTATCTGTTTAATAAAAAATTGCAGACAGACTGCATATATGACAATATTATAAGTATGATACATGGACTTATATCAGTCTTTAAACATTTTAAAATAGAATGTTTGACAATAAACCTTATGGGATATAATAATGGTTTCATGATGTTATCAAGTACATTATTAATGAAGCTTTCCAAAGGAATAATCCATCTTAGCATATATATAATATCTATTATCATTACAATAATAAAAAAAATATATAATGAATACACAAGATAGTACTGCATTATTAAAACTCCTTACTAAGTGTAGGAATACTTATGCCTTCATTATTTTCTGTTACATTTTTTATATAATCACCCGAAATGTCTATTGTCTTGGGTGAAAAAATAAATATATATTTTGAAATCTGACGCATATTTCCCTGAATAGAGAAAATACATCCGGAAACAAAATCCATGATTCTCTGCGCTTCCTCAACATCTATTCCCTCAAGGTTTACGATAACAGGCTGACCACCAAGTAAAATATTACATACTTCCTGTGATTCTCCAAAATTTGCCGGCTTAAAAATGCAGACTTCAACATCACTGGCAGCTGCTCTTATAGGAACAACTTTTCCCTGGGAAACAGATTTTAAAGGAGTCTTTTTAGATGAATATTCTGGCTCTTCATCATAGTCATCGTCATAATCATCATAGGATGTTCTCGAAAATCCGCGTCGTTCTTCTTTTTTCTGCTCTTTTTTCAAACGTTTTTCCTCTTTGCGCAATTCCTTTTCGTCTACATCACTGTCATATTCATCATTATAAAAATCATCATAATCATCATCTTCACCTAGCTTAAAAAAATTCAAAAAACTGCTTACCTTACCCTTTTCACCCATTAGGTTGTCCTCCTTATATAAAAGCACTATATTTTATTATATTATAATTAGATTGAATAATCTCTTTCTCCAAAAATTCCAGTTCCAACTCGAACCAGAGTAGCCCCCTCTTCTACAGCTATTTCATAATCACCTGTCATCCCCATAGAAAGAATATCCATACTAATATTATCAATGTTTTTATTGCTTATGTCAACTGACAAAGCCTTCAATTCTTTAAAAATCTTTCGATTTTCTTCAGCATTTTCGACATATGGTGCGATGGTCATAAGACCTTTTATTCTTATATGTGGAAGTTTTGAAACTTCTCTTACAAGTTTTTCCACCTCGTCGGTTTTAAGACCAAATTTTGATTCCTCATGTGCAACATTTACCTCAATAAGTATATCGGAAACCAGATTCTTTTTTGCACTTTCCTTTTCTATTGCTTCTGCAAGATGATATGAATCAACAGAATGTATAAGCGTTGCGCGACCAACAACATATTTTACCTTGTTTGTCTGTAAATGTCCAATAAAGTGCCATTTAATATCATCAGCAAGAGCATCATGTTTTTCCTTCATCTCTTGTGCTTTATTTTCACCAAAATCCCGTTTTCCAGCTTCATATGCTTCAACGATCATCTCCATAGGTTTTGTTTTACTTACCGCAATAAGTGTAACATCGTCTCTGTTTCTTCCAGCTCTCTTGCAAGCAGCTGTAATATTCTCCTCAACTTTTTTTAAATTTTCTTTTACCATCTGTCTATACCTCCATATTCTGAACTTTATGATCAGATTATTTCATTTTCATTTATTAAATCAGGATTTAAGATTATATGATCATAAATCTGCAGACCATATAGAGCATCCTCTGTAACAATAGCATATTCTGAATTTGAATACCTAATATCAACCCTTTTAAAATTGCAATAACCTTGATTGCAGCAATATACACCATCTAATGTAGCCGTTGTGCTCAAACTGATAGTCTTATCAGGAGAATCTTTATTCAGAGCAATCAGATCACCTGTCGAAAACAAATCCGCATCAATATAGCACCGCTCTTTTTCATCCTTATAATAGATCTTCACTTTTTGGAATGTAAGAGACTCCTTTCCATTCTTATCATATGTTTTAAGTTCAACACCTGTGCTGTTGTCGTCCTCAGATTTGTTTATATAATCGCCTGGAATGACAAAAAATTTCTTTTGTATTATTGCTGATGTAGGCACTTTAAGACCAGCGACCTGATCAAATTCGAGTTTTATATCAAGATATCTGTTGTCTATATAATTTATCATATCTCGTGAAAAATCTAATTTCGCATAATATCTTGAATTTTCTGTAAAAGTTGTAACATCAGGCGTCATACGGTTATTGTCTTTTTTTATTACAACAGTAACTGAATTCTTTTTATAAAGTTTTTTATATTGTCTGGATGTTATTGGTATAACAACTGACCAGTTATTATTGGTAATAAGTTTGTATACTATATCACCTTTTGAAACCTTCTTTACATCTCTAAGCATTTTCCAGTTATCGTCCATATTTTTAAATGTTTTTTCATTTATCTTGTCTATATTTGTTTTTTCAAGTCCATCAACACAAAATGAAACAATTCCCGTCTTTCCGGCTCTAACCATATTAAGCGATGCCAAATTATTATTTTTCAATAGTTTGTTTGCTTTTTTTAGTAATCCAGCAGTAGTCATCTTCAACAATGAATTTTCAAGACTATACCTGAAATTTTTGATTTTCCCATAATCTGACAAATTAAATTCTGACCGATACTCGGCTATAGCATTTCGTATAACTTTAGTATCTGATTCAGACAAAGAATAATTGTCAGCTCCGACCTTGTCTAAAGCCTCATTAAAAAATCCTGAACTATCTGTGGAATATACAGTTGTGTTCACACCTACATATGCACCTTCACTGACATAATAATTTATGTAACCTGATGCCTTTGCCCTTACAAGATGTTCATCTCTTAATATTATTCCTTTTACCGTATCATCATCTGCAAGTTTATTCTGTGTAACTTCATAAATCGATATATTATCACTTTGCAAAGATTGCACAAATAACACCAAAATATATACTGCAAATAGTACAAGCATTATTCCCGCCAACGGATTTTGGCGTTTTTTCATTTTTATAACTTTACGCTGTTTTCTGTTGCCCGCCAAAATATATCCTCCCATTGTTGTTATCAACTTTATATATTATATTAAACTTTAGGGTGATTGTCTAGTGGTAGTATTATCGCTCCGTCAATATCTGTTCTCAACACTGTTGTATTTATTTTTTCAAGTCTGTTTAAAAGTTCATCATGGGGATGTCCATATCTATTATTTTTTCCACATGAAATAATTGTCATATCAGGATTTATGCGTTGTAAAAATTCCTCACTTGTTGAATTTTTACTTCCATGATGCGCCGCTTTCAATATGGTGTATGATTCTGGAAATGCATAATTAGATTGATTTAATATATCAAGAACCTGCTTTTCGCCATCCTTTTCAAGATCCCCGGTGAGCAGTATACTATCTGAACCATGTGTAATACTGATCACCGTTGAATATGCATTTGCCGACTCTGCCATATATCCACTTTCAGGATGAACACATACCAGATTTAATTTTCCATCTTTTATCATATCAAATCTTTTTATATACGAAACTTTTTTGCAGTTATTACCTGCAAGTTGTAAAATCTGTTTATATGTGTCATCTTTAAGAGTATCGTCTGGATCTGGCAACAAAAAATTATCAATTTCAATTTTATCACCATACTTTTGTTCTAAGATTTCAATTATTCCCGATACATGGTCACTGTCAGAATGTGTAATGATACAGTAATCAATTTTAGTTATACCATAGTACTTTAGATACGGTGTTATAATGTATTTTCCAATATTTTTTTTACTGGAACTGCCGCCGTCTATCATATATACTTTTCCACTCTCACTTCTCATTACTATACAATCTCCCTGTCCTATATCAAGAAAACTTATATTAAATGTTTTATCTTTCTTTGGAAGAAGGATGAACAATAAAAGTACTGCTATAATAAAAAAAGTACTCACCGTCCTATCTTTGAATTTATAGGCAAAATTCACCATATTATTATAAAAACATGATTTTCTCATACTATCCATAAAAAACATCATATCAAGTTTATTAAAAAACAAAATAGCTGTCATTATGACAAGATAAAACAGAAAAATTTTATAAACTGCCGGTCTGCCTGTAACTATAGTATGAAATGGAAAATAGGTAAACATTTCACATGACTTTTCAAATATGTTTAATATCATGTAAGCGGTTCCAAGAAAAAACTTTCCAGCAGGAATAAAAACAAGTCCTAAAATCCCTCCAATAGCGCCTGATATCACTAATATATTTGAAAATGGAAGTATTATAATATTAAGGATAAGCCCATATGTCGGTGTCTCAAAATAATAAAAAAGAACTATTGGAAGTGTAAAAAACTGTATTGAAAAACTCATTAAAAGTGATTTTTTTATTTCAATAAAAATATAATCAATAAATCTTTCTGTAGCTTTATGTTGTATCATATCTTCATTAGATATTAAGTTTTCCTTAAGAAATGGATATAATACTGCTATTGCTACTATAGCTCCATATGAAAGCAAAAAACTACATGAAAAAAGCGCAAAAGGTTTTTGTATAACAATTATCACAGCACTAACCGCCATTGCGGATAACATATCATAACTTCTTTTGCTTACCTTTGCAATAAGTGATAATAGCATCATTATCACTGCCCTGCTTGTAGAAACTCCAAAACCTGTCATCATACCGTAGAGCAATAAAAAGAATATCATAAGAATTACAGACACTTTTTCATCTACTTTCAACTTATACAATAATTTTGTAAAAGCCATACATAATATAGTTACATGCAATCCACTTATTGCGAGCAGATGCCCTATCCCATTCTGTCTGTAGAGTTCCTTTATATTCGTGTCAATAATACTTTTATCTCCAAGAAGCATTGCTGATATAATCCCAGCTTCTTTTTGAGGAAGACATTTTATATAAACATTCTTTATTCTGTCACGGGTTTTAAAAAGAAATGTTTTTATAAAATCACTTCTGCTATCTGCGATTTTTATATCTTTTTCAGAGCACCAAGCCATATAATAAATTTTCTTTTCACGATAATATTTCCTAAGATCAAATTCTCCCGGATTTGTTGCCGATCTGATATTCATAAGAGAACCATTACATTTTATAATATTTCCCGGATTCATGATTTCGGAAATATTATCAGTATAGATTATAATAAAAGGTAGATAATTTTCCTTTTCTAAGCTATGATCTGAAGTTTCATAAACATCCAATCTGACATGTTTAAGTACAATCTGCACTGATTTTTCACCAGTTTGTGATGATACGAATTCACCACTTATATTGACCTGAATCTTTTCATTATTTTTTAGCAGGTCATCAAATATATACTGTTTTTTATATATTTTATCGCCCGATATAAAATACATAATTATATATAATATTAAAAGAACAATAGCAACCCACATAGCTGGCCGCCTTATAACTAACACCTCCTACTTACTTTCTTTAACCAGATCAAGATTTCTCTCGAATGTTTCTCCAAAATTTATATTCTGATTATATTTAAGTACCTGTTCACCATCAATACTGAATTGTACTTTATTTACTGAAGGAAGCTCAACAAGCGTGTTTACGACAGAGTATATAGCAACATAATCAGTTATATTATCTTCTTTATTTAAAAATTCCTTTGAAAAATCTACATAACATGTATTTTCCTTAACCGTTACCTTGTTCAAGATTGTACCTTTTGGAACAGTAGGCAGAACATTATTTTTAGACACACCTTCAATAGTATATGGACCGCTTATAAGTTGTTCTATTGCAAGCTGTTCAAGTGGAATAGTCGCATTATATGTTATATCAACCGGTATAACAACAAGATATTTGCCACTGCTATCAGCGAAATAAATATTAAGCGTCGTTTTCTGCTTATAATCACTTACTCCACCGGTATTATCAATAAATGAATCTGCTGTCATTATGCCAATAGGACTCATATTTGAATCTGTTATAGGCTGTCCTGAAACATAAAACTGCACTCCTCTTATACCCTTTATCTGTGATAATGTCTTTACTATTGCTGCACGTCTTAAAATTTCAGAGACCCCTGTATAATTTCCATATGCAGCATTAAAGTATAAAGACAACTCACCTGATGAATTTATGTCAAAGTTATCAACTTTAACATCATCCGGAATAGCCTTTTTCATATTTATATCATCCGGTTCTTTTTGCATTTTAGACAAAAATTTTTTTATGAGTACTTCTTTTTTGCCTTTTTTAGGAATTGAACATTTCTCATACATGATTTTTTTTTCTGTTGCATCAAGTCCGTAAATGTAATATCCCTTATACACTGTTTTTTTCCCGCATCCTGTTAGGAAAAATGAAACACATACAAATAAAAATATAACTGCTGCAAATATAATCTTTATTTGTTTATTAAATATATTTTTTATCCTTATATCCATATTTCCTCTCTTTTCGGTCATGACTACTGCATATAGTTAAGTGGGATTCTAACAGTAAAGGTTGTTCCTTCTTTTTCTTTACTGTAGACCTTGATAGAACCTCTATGCAAAAGTATCGCACTTCTAGTGATCGCAAGTCCAAGTCCAGTGCCTCCGGTAGCTCTTGACCTTGCTTTATCTACTCTGAAAAACCTGTCAAAAACACTATCTAATGAATCCTCAGGTATACCGACTCCAGAATCCTGCACCGTTACATAAAAAAATTTATGATCTGCATTTAATGTTACTTTAACCCATCCATCATCATAATTGTACTTTATAGCATTTTCCACGAGATTGTTTAATGCCATAGACAATTTAACCTCGTCTACATCAGCCATTACAGGTCTGAAACTTTCAAATATAAGCTCAATATTTCTTTCTGCTGCAATAGGTCTAAGTCTTTTTAAAAGCTGTTCTATAAGTTCATTTATACTTATGTTCGAAATAACTATCTTTGCCGTATTCTGATCTAGTTTTACCATAGAAAGCAAATCATTGATTATCTGTGTCATTCGCTCAATTTCAGTTGTTATATCTCCCAAAAATTCTCTGTATATTTCTTCTGGCATTCCTTCCTGTGAAAGCAGTGAATCTGATAAAACTTTCATTGATGCAAGCGGTGTTTTTAATTCATGTGATACATTTGACACAAATTCCTGCCTTGAATTTTCCTGATTCTGAATAACATCTATCATTTTATTAAATGAGTCTGTAATCTTATGAAGTTCAGAATATCCATGCATGTCCAATTTAACAGCCATATTTCCCTTTGCAATCTCATTTATTGAATCTGTAAGCTTATTAAGTGGTTTTGTAAGAAAAATGGAATAGACAAATGATATAAGCATGATTATAAGAACAATAGCACATATTGCAAAAATAACCTTTCTTGTAACTGCCCTCGATATCGATTGTATGTTTTTAGTAGAATAACTGATAATAATAGCACCTGTAGTATCATTTGAAACAGGATCTACTATCGGCATTGTAAGCTGCATATAATCACCCAAGTTATTTACATATTTTCCAGAATCATCTGAAAAACATTTTATAACTTCTGTAGATACAATAGTCTTACCATTTTCTATATTATAAGTATCTCTTATCACTTTCAGATCTTTATTTACAAGTATTATTCTTCCCTGATATATATTTGCAACTTCCTCTGTCTCATTGTCAACTTCGCTTGATTCCTGACCAGACAGATATCCTGATGTTGTAACAAGATTTGATATTACGGTTCCATATGACTGCAATTCATCAGTGCGCTGTGAAATCAGCTGTGAATGATATTCATTTGTTATTAAATTAAAAAGAAAAATAATAGGGAATATTCCCAGACATAACAATATCAAAAACATCTGCGTTCTCATTCCACGCAGATTATATATAAAATCAGACCATAACTTTTTCACAGCAGCCCCCGGAATTTATTATAAATTTATCTGTAATTATTTTTGAAAATAGTAACCGACTCCCCATTTTGTATGGATATATTTTGGATTACTTGGAGTATCTTCGATTTTTTCTCTAAGTCGTCTGATGTGAACATCAACTGTTCTTACATCACCAGGATAATCGTATCCCCATACAGTATTAAGAAGTTCCTCACGGCTATATACTTTATTTGGATGAAGCATAAGTAATTCAAGCAGATCAAACTCTTTAGCAGTAAGGTTTACTTCATTATCGTTGATATAACCTCTCCTGCTGTCAAGATCAATGCTAAGTCCATTGTACGAGTATATTTTTTGCACTTCTGTCTGCTCTTTACTTGAACTTCTCCTTATAATAGCTTTTATTCTTGCCTTCACCTCAAGTATATTAAATGGTTTTGTAATATAATCATCAGCACCATATTCAAGTCCGAGTATCTTATCCATATCATCGCCCTTCGCTGTCAGCATAATAATAGGGACATCAGAAAACTCTCTTATCTGCTGGCATACTTCAAAGCCATCATGTATTGGCAGCATAACATCGAGAAGAATTATATCATACTTATTACTTGTCGCTAAATCTATAGCCTCTTGTCCATCATATGCACAATCAACCTGCATACCATCCTGTTCAAGGCTAAATCTTATTCCTTTTACAATCAATTTCTCATCGTCAACTACCAATACTCTCTTCGCCATGACCATTCCCTCTTTCTATCTCTATACAGATATTTTATTTTTAATTTTATTAAAAACTCCCTCTTTTATGCCTGAAATTTTCATGATATCAGATATATCTTTAAATCCACCATTTGTCTCACGATATTCAATGATCGCATCAGCTCTGCTTTGCCCAATTCCTGATAATGATGTAAGTTCCGATGCCGATGCGGTATTTATATTTATAAGTCCGTCATTTTCTGATACTGAATCCGTTTCTGACTGCTGATTTTCTCCTGTTTGGGAGTTTGATAATCTGGAGTTCTTCTTTAGCTGTTTTAATGTCGGTATATCTATCTGTTCTCCATCTTCCAGACGCCTTGCCTGATTTATAACTGTCCTTGCTGCGCCCTTTTTAAAACCTTTCGCAGCTTTTACTGCATCATATACACGACTTCCGGTTTTAAATTCATATACTCCCGGTTTTTTTACTGCACCGCATATGTAAACAATAATTTTTTCATCTTTATGCTCTATATTTTCTGTTGCAATAGCAACATCTGTCTGACCTGTTTTACTGTCTGATGTATTTTTATAACTCTGTACAGATGAAATTAGTTCATTTTTTGAAGTATTTTTTTCAGACATATATCTGCCTATAGAATCAGAGTTTGTATATAATATACCCGACAGTACAATAAAAAAGCCGCATATTATCAATATTATTTTTTTGTTTTTTTTCATAAAAACCTCCTAAATGATCTATCAGGAGATTTCCAAATGTCTGTAGTAAAAAAATGCCAGTGTGTCATAGTTTATCATTATAAACATTTTCTTAACACACTAGCAATATTTTAAACAATTTGTAATATTATTACAATAGATACAATGAACAAAAATCATTAAATTTTTATTACATTTTTATGCATTAAATACTTCTTCAAGTTTCTCACACATAATGTCAATATGCTCTTTTTCGACGATAAGTGGTGGCACAAAACGTATAATGCTCGTTCCAGCTGAAATAAGGATAACACCTTTTTTAAGCATCTCTGAAACAACATCACCTGCCTGTCCATAAAGCTCCATTCCCATCATAAGACCTTTTCCACGAACATCTTTAATCTTATCGGGGAACTTATCTTTAAGTTCATTAAGCTTTTCTGCAAGATAAGGTGCAATCTCGTTAACATGGTCAAGTATACCATCTTTTTCAAATATCTCAAAAACTTTACATACAGCAGCAGTCGCCAAAGGATTTCCACCATAGGTAGTTCCATGGTCTCCCGGACACATCGCATCAGCTACTTCCTTTACAGCGGCAAATGCCCCAACAGGCACACCACAGCCAAGTGCTTTTGCAGATGTCATAATGTCAGGTTTTACGCCATAATGCTGATATGTGAACATCTTACCTGTCCTTCCCATACCGCACTGAATTTCATCAAATATAAGTAAAATATCATTCTCATCACAGAACTTTCTAAGTCCCTTTATAAATTCATCAGTTGCCGGATAAATACCACCTTCACCCTGAAGTGTTTCAAGAATAACTGCACAGGTATCCTTAGTAGCAAGTTTTTTTACACTCTCAAGATCATTATATTCTGCAAATGAAACGCCACCAATAAGCGGTTCAAAAGGTTCACGATAATGTTTTGTTCCGGTAACAGACAATGCCCCCATACTTCTTCCATGGAAAGAATGATTCATAGCAATTATCTCGCCTTTACTGTTTTTATTTTTATTATAGGCATATTTTCTTGCAAGTTTTATCGCACCCTCTATAGCTTCTGTTCCCGAATTTGTAAAGAATACCTTATCCATTCCTGATGCCTTTGAAAGATATTCAGCAGCCTTGATAGAAGGTTCTGTAAAGTAGAGGTTTGACACATGTATAAGTTTGTCAATCTGATCCTTTAATGCCTGTTTATATTCATCATTACTATATCCAAGTGCAGAAACCGCAATGCCTGCCCCCATATCAAGATATTTCTTTCCCTCATTGTCAAAAAGGTACATTCCTTCACCTTTTTCAAAAATCACACTTCTGTTATATGTATGTATAAAATGCTTATCAGCTTCCTGTAACGTCATAATAATAAATCCTCCTATAGTACTATTCTATATCTCATTTGAATAATAGCCACTGTCATCACCAATAATGGCAGTTCCAATACCTTTCTTTGTAAAGAATTCGAGCAGCAAGCAATGCTCACGTCTTCCGTCAAGGATATGTACTCTTCCTACACCTGAATTTACAGCGTTGATGCAGTTAGTTACTTTTGGAAGCATACCTCCTGAAATAACTCCTGCCTCAATGAGTTTGTTTGCCTCATTAAGATCAAGAACTGAGATAAGTGAGCTACTGTCTTCCGGATTCATGCAGACACCTTCTACATCTGTTAAAAATGCAAGTTTTTCCGCTTTTATCGCCCCTGATATAGCACATGCTGCATCATCAGCATTTATATTATATGTCTCACCAGCGTCATCCATTCCGATAGGAGCAATGATAGGAATATAATCACTGTCAAGAAGTGTTTCAAGTATCTCTGTATCCACATGTTTGATATCGCCTACAAAACCGATATCCTTCCCATTTGGCATCTTTTTGTCAACCTTAAGCATTCCACCATCTTTTCCACAGATACCGATAGCTTTTACGCCAATCTTTTCAACCATCTGAACAAGATATTTATTAAGACGGTTAAGAACCATTTCTGCTACTTCCATAGTTTCTCTGTCGGTCTTTCTAAATCCCTCTATAAACTCTGTTTCTTTTCCAATCTTATTTATCCATTTACTTATCTCTTTTCCACCGCCATGAACAATTATAGGACGCATTCCGACAAGTTTCAAAAGCGCAACATCCTTTATAACGCTTTCCTCAAGTTTTTTGTCGAGCATGGCACTGCCACCATATTTTACTACTACTATTTTATTGTTAAAATCTCTGATATATGGAAGAGCCTCTATAAGAGTCTCAGCTTTCACAGTTATCTGATCCATATACTTTTCTTTTTCTTCTTCACTCATCTTTATTCCTCCTGATATTATGGGAACATAGGAACCATCTTAAGTCCTGTGTTTTCTTCAAGTCCAAACATAATGTTCATATTCTGGACAGCTTGTCCGGCAGCACCCTTGACGACATTGTCAATTGCTCCCATCATAATGATCCTGCCTGTTCTTTCATCTATCTTAAAGTTTACATCTGCAAAGTTACTTCCCTCAACCCATCTTGTTTCTGGATAAACATCCTTTTCAAGAACTCTAACAAAATATTCATCTTTATAATATTTATCATAAACAGCTTTTACATCTTCATATGATACTTTCTTTTTAAGTGTTGCATATGAAGTAGCAAGTATACCTCTGTTCATAGGTACAAGGTGTGGTGTAAAGTTTATAAGTACTTCCTCACCTGATGCGTATGAAAGCTGATCTTCTATTTCAGGTGTATGTCTATGTGATGCAACACCATAAGGTTTGATGCTCTCATTTACTTCGCAGTAAAGATTTGCAACCTTAGCTCCTCTTCCTGCTCCTGATGTTCCTGACTTTGCATCGATAATTATACTGTTCATATCAATAAGCCCTTCCTTTGCCATAGGATATATTGATAATGTTGAACATGTAGGAAAACATCCCGGATTTGCAATAAGTCTCGCATTTTTAATATCAGCCCTATTTACTTCGCAGAGTCCATAAACGGCTTCCTCAATAAACTGAGGACTTTGATGTTTAATACCATACCATTTTTCATATTTTGCAACATCTTTTATCCTGAAATCAGCACTGAGGTCTATTATTTTTGTGCTCTTTAATATTTCTTCATTTACAAGTGAACCACAAAGTCCCTGTGGTGTAGCTGTAAAAATAACATCAGCTTTTTTGGCAAGCTCGTCCATGTTTTCACCCATACACTTTTCATCTACAAGTTCAAACATGTTTCCAAAAACTTCGCTATATTTTTTATCTATATATGATCTTGAACCATACCATACTATCTCTGCATCAGGATGCTGAAGAAGAATTCTTACCAATTCCTGACCTGCATATCCTGTCGAACCAATAATACCAACTTTGATCATAAAATCTTACCAGCCTTTCTATATATAATCTAACTGCTTTCGTATTATACTCCCCTAATTATAAAAATGCAAGAATAATTTATAAATATTCAGCAAAAACTTTTAAATATTCAATATCAGATTTAGTGCATATTTTCACACCATTATGCTTAATATAGTTCTAAAAACAATATATACGCTTCCTTTTTTACACATTTTCGATATTTTACACTTGCATATTTATTCAGATAAGTGTATATTTATTAACAAATCATATTTATTATAATATTGGCAGTCATACACAGATATATTTTTCACACTGTGATCTGACTATTTAAAACTATCATTTTTGAATTTTTTTTTAAAAAGTGATTGCAGAGTACATATTTTGAGATTATACTTTATATGTACTAAAATAAATGTGGTTGTGATATATACCACATTAAAGTTAAGAAACTTAAAATAAACTCTAGGAGGAAATTGATTTATGAAAGAAAAAGTAATTCTTGCCTATTCAGGTGGTCTTGATACTACAGCTATCATCCCTTGGTTAAAAGAGACTTATGGTTATGACGTTGTCTGCGTTTGTATAGATGTCGGACAGGAAAGCGAGCTTGAAGGACTTGACGAGAGAGCTAAAGTCTGCGGAGCTGCAAAACTTTATATAGAAGATGTTAT
>CAKRFY010000041.1 GCA_934320895.1 uncultured Lachnospiraceae bacterium
AAATTGTATGATTCTGATGGAAATGAAGTTTTTGATAAAAGTATTATAGATAAATTTGTTGACTTTGTTTTAGATAGAACAAAATATATACAGATTTATTAGTAAACACCACTTTACAACTTTTTCATAAAAAAAATATCGTACAGGACTTTCTGATGTATAATGAGTTTGCCTAAAACATTACAAAGGAAGGTGACCCTGTACGACAAAAGTATTATACAACGAAAAAACACTGATTGGTAGACTTAATCAATATTTTTTTATTTATTTTAAAACTTTTTCTGCACCTACGGCAGATACATTGTTTTTACTGATACTCTCAATATTGGCTTTGGAATCAGTTCATTCAATAAGATTCCTGTATCAGCATTTTTTATCCGGAATAACTAAGAAATCTTTAAATGCTTTTTACCATGCCTGTTCTTATGCTAAGGCTGATTATTCCAGGTTTATGAATGTGACAGCACGGACTGCTTTACACCTGATTCCGGATTTATTAAAAACGCAGCCGGTATTTCTTTGCATAGACGATACTATGGTTACAAAATTTGGCACGAAATTTGAAAATGTGTCAAAACTTTTTGACCATGCTGCACACAATGGCTCTAATTACTTAAATGGTCATTGTTTTGTAAGCCTGATGCTCTGCGTACCGGTTTGGAAACACAATAAGATCTCTTATCTTGCTGTACCTTTAGGTTACAGGATGTGGCAGAAAAAAGAATCAAAACTGCAGCTTGCCGCATCTATGGTCCGCCAGGTTATGCCTGAATTTTCACAAAAGAAAAATGTTATCATCCTTTGTGACAGCTGGTATATGAAAAAGAGTCTTGTTTCCGTTGTTGACGAATACCCTAATCTCGACCTGATCGGTAATGCAAGGTCAGACTCTGTTATTTATGATCTGGCACCGGCACCTACAGGCAGAAAGGGAAGACCTGCAAAACACGGACAAAGGCTCTCCATAGATGAAGATTTTGCACTGTCAGCTGAAAAGATTGGTGATTATTATACAGGTGTACGCCGTGTACTTACAAATCTTTTCGGAGTCCGAGAAGTCCTTGCATATGTCACATCAACCGTAAAAGAGGGTGGGGCGAAACGCTTGTTTTTCAGTACAGTTTCTCCTGAACAGTTGGATATTTTCTGTGCATGGCAGGAAAAGGTTCCATTAAATCAGATCGGCAGTGATTGGATGCAATATATACCATTATTTTTATATTCATTCCGATGGAATATTGAAGTCAGTTATTATGAGCAGAAAACATTCTTGTCTTTATGCAGTTATATGGTACGAAGCTGCAAAGGAATCGAAATGATGGTAAATCTTATCAACATCAGTTATTGTGCAATGAAACTGCTACCTTATGTTGACAAAGAATTTGCTGACTATAAAGATAAAAGTGTGCAGGAAATTCGTTTTGCCATAAGTGAAGGTATCCGTGAGCAGATATTTTTCACCGGTTTCGTGCAAAATGTCGAAACCCAAATAAAATCAAAATCCGTGATAAATGCTATAAAACAAGTATTTAGGAAACATGGGTATCATTTATAAAGTTGTAAAGTGGTGTACATTACAAAAAGAGCACTTTATAGCCGTATCACCATCTGATTTATATTATAAAAATTTATCTGAATATTGGAAAAGTCTTGATTTGAATTCCATATCTGTGTTGTATGATGTGAATAAGCTGAAAAAAATGGGAATGTTGGATGAAAATCTGATAACAGCTGAAAATGTGCTAAAAGATTACATATTTACGGCAATGAATCAAAAAGAATTTGCTGCACAATGTTATGTTGAACAAATTAATGAAAATGTAGAATATAACGATGATGCAACATATAATATGCAACAAAATGAGCATGATCGTCAGGTATTAAAGAAAAAATGGAATATGAATTATTTTAATACAATACCTAACATGGGGCTTGTTTATATGATGCAAAGTAAACCTGATGATAAAATTACAGTACTTGAGGTTGGATGTGATTGTGGAGCAAATCTTATTGCAATACATAATGCATACAGAAATGCCAAATTATATGGCATAGAAATTAATGAAGATGCAGCGAAAATAGCATCAAATGTTTTTAATGTACAGACTGGAAATATTGAAGAAGAAAATCTGCAATATGAACAGGATTCATTCGACTATATTATATTTGGAGATGTTTTAGAACATCTTCATGAACCGGAAAGGGTAGTTTCCTACTGCAGAAATCTATTAAAGGAAGATGGCAGAATTATTGCATGTATTCCCAATTTGATGCATTATTCGGTTATGAAAGAATTATTAAATGGAAACTTTACGTATCGTGATACAGGTTTATTAGATAGAACACATATTCATTTCTTTACATTTAATGAAATTTTGCGTTTATTTAACGAAGCTGGCTATGAAATTGAAAATATATCATCGGTAGGTAGAGTGAAAACTGACAAAGACATGGAATTTGTAAAGAGAATGATGAAAATATCATCAGGAGCAGAAGAGCATATGTTTACAACATTTCAATATTTGGTATCAGTGATAAAGAGGTAAAAAAATTTGAGATAGGACAGAATAGGAAGTGAATTATATGCAAAGAAATATTTTATTAAACCCAGGACCATCTACAACAACAGATACTGTTAAGATGGCTCAGGTGGTGCCGGACATATGTCCGAGAGAAAAAGAGTTCTCGCAGGTTATGGATCAGTTGAGAAAAGACTTATTAAAAATTGTACATGCAGATTCTGAAAAGTATACTTCAGTATTGTTTTGTGGTTCAGGAACGCTCAATATTGATGTGTGTTTAAATTCATTGCTTCCGGCTGGAAAAAAGATTTTGGTGATAAACAATGGAGCATACAGTTCAAGGGCCGTAGAAATATGTGAATATTATGGACTTCCATATATAGAATTAAAGTATGATTTTGATAAATTACCGGATCTTTCAGAAATAGAAAGAGTTTTATCTGAAAATGATGATATTGCACTTGTACATACTACACATAATGAAACAGGAACAGGAATTTTAAATCCGATTCGTGATATAGGTGCGCTTATTCATAAATATAATGCTGTATTTACAGTCGACACTACATCAACTTTGGCTATGAGACCGATTAACATAGAAAAAGATAATATTGATTTTTGTATGGCATCGGCTCAAAAGGGATTAATGGCAATGACTGGTCTTTCATTTATTATAGGAAACAAAGAGATTATAGAAAAATCAAAAGATTATCCTAGACGGTCCTATTACTGCAATCTTTATTTGCAGTATCATTTCTTTGAAACTACGGGACAGATGCATTTTACACCACCTGTACAGACAGTGTATGCAGCCGTTCAGGCTATGAAAGAATATTTTGAAGAGGGTGAACAAAATAAGTGGGAAAGACATCTTAGAGTTTCAGAGGCTATACATGATGGTCTTTCAAAGTTAGGATTTAAAGAAGTTATAAAGAGAGAATGGCAGTCAGGACTTGTCGTAACGGCTATATATCCTGATGATGAAAATTGGAATTTTGAGAAAATACATGATTATTGCTATGAGAGAGGATTTACTATCTATCCGGGAAAAATCACTGGGACAGATACATTTAGATTATGTGCTTTGGGTGCGATTGACAAAGACGACATTGAAAATTTCTTTGATGTTTTTGAGCAGGCATTGAAATATTATCAAATAAAAATTCCGGTAAAATATTGATGCAGATTTAAGGGGAAAATAGTGTGAAAAATCCATATATGCAAGATTTTTCACACCCAAGATTTGTGTCTGCGCACACTTGATACAAACTTGCTATGCACAAAAAACGTGTGCAGAAATGGGGATTAGAATGAAAAAAGTATATACATGTTTTTGTACGGATATTATACATGAGGGACATCTTAATATAATTAATGAAGCAAAAAAATATGGAGAAGTAATTGTAGGAGTACTAAGTGATGAAGCAATGGTAAAATTTAATAGATTTCCTACATTGGATTTTAAGGAGAGAGTTGATCTTGTAAGAAGTATAGCTGGGGTGAGCAAGGTTATAATCCAAAATGAAGTTATGTATAATGATGTTATAGATGAAATTAAACCAGATTATGTCATACATGGCACAAATTGGCTTGAAGGTCCGATGTTAGCAATAAGACAAAATGTTGAGAAACTTCTTAGCGTATATGGAGGAGAAATAATAGATGTTCCGTATATGTATAATGATGATATTAAGAGGGCGGATGCAAGGGTTATGGAAAAACTTGCGATGCCTGAATACAGAAGAAGAAGATTAAAACAACTTATAAAAATAAGGGGACTTGTTAAGGCACTTGAAGTTCACAGTGGGCTTACGGGGCTTATTGCTGAAAAAACGATAGTTGAACATGACGGTCAGATTGATCAGTTTGATGCTATGTGGATAAGTTCACTCTGTGATTCAACTGCAAAAGGGAAACCTGACATTGAACTTGTTGATATGACATCGAGATTCAGAACCATAGATGATGTTATGGAAGTCACAACAAAGCCTATTGTTTTTGATGGGGATACAGGCGGACTTATTGAACATTTTGTATATACGGTACGTTCTCTTGAGAGGATGGGAGTATCAGCAATTATCATAGAAGACAAGACGGGACTTAAGAAGAATTCTTTGTTTGGGACGGAAGTTACACAGACACAGGATAGCATTGAGCATTTTTGCGAGAAGATAACTGCAGGTAAAAAGGTACAGCTTACAGATGATTTTATGATAATAGCGAGAATAGAAAGCCTTATTCTTGAAAAAGGTATGAATGATGCTTTGGCAAGGGCAAAAGCATATGTAAATGCAGGTGCCGATGGAATTATGATATATAGCAGAAGGAAGAAACCTGATGAAATATTTGAGTTTTGTGATAAATTCCGTAAGAAAGATAGAAAGACACCAATTGTAGTTGTTCCAACATCGTATAATGCCACTACAGAGGCAGAACTTGCAGAGCATGGCATAAATTTAGTAATATATGCAAATCAGCTCACGAGAAGTGCATTTCCCGCAATGCAGCAGACTGCGACTGATATTTTGAAGTATCATAGAGCGAAGGAAGTAGATGACAGACTTTTACCGATTAAAGATATTATTACATTAATAGATGAATTATGAGATTAGGGGGCTAAAATGGAAAATGCGATAGTTATGGCATCAGGACTTGGAACAAGAATGAGACCATTGACAGAAAAAAAGCCAAAACCTTTAATTAAAGTAAATGGAATACCTATGATTGAGACTGTTATAAATGCACTTAAGTACAGAAAGGTTGATGATATATATATTGTTGTCGGATATCTTGGAGAACAGTTTGAATATCTGACTAATAAATATGACAATATACATATAATAAAAAATACTGTATATGAGAGTGTAAATAATATATCTTCTATATATGTGGCAAGAGATGTGTTAGATAAAGGAGACTGTTTTATTTGTGAAGCAGATTTATATATAGAAGATGAAAGTATTTTAGATAATAAAAATTTTAATATATCAGACAGTACTTCGTGTTATTTTGGAAAGATGATAGAGGGCTTTTCGGACGACTGGGTATTCGATTTGAATGAAAATGGTGACATTATCAGAGTAGGAAAGAATGGTACTGATTGTTTTAACATGACGGGGATAGCTTTCTTTAAGCACGCAGATGCTGTTATATTAAAAAGTGCTATTGAAGAACAGTATGCAAAAGGGGATTATATGGAACTGTTCTGGGATGATGTGGTAAATAGAAATCTTGATAAGTTAAAACTTAGGATACATAAGATAAATGCAGACCAGATAATTGAGATAGATACAGTTAAAGAATTAGAAGAGATAAATTCAAGATTTAAGGAGCGTTAGGGGGCATTATAATAATATTATGAGAGTAGAAGATTTTATAGAAGTATTAGGAGCTGATTTTTATGCAGGAGTTCCAGATTCGCAGTTAAAGCCTTTGTGCGATTATCTTATAAATACATATGGTATATCAGATAAGCATGTGATTGCGGCAAATGAAGGAAACTGTACGGCACTTGCAGCAGGTTATCATCTTGCAACTGGAAAAGTACCTGTTGTGTATATGCAAAATAGTGGAATAGGTAATGTTATAAATCCTATTGCATCACTTTTAAATGATAAAGTTTATGCTATTCCATGTATATTTGTTGTAGGATGGAGAGGAGAACCTGGTGTTCATGATGAGCCACAGCATGTATATCAGGGAGAAGTAACTGTAAGATTACTTGAAGATATGGGAATTAAAGTGTTTATCTTATCCAAAGATACCAAAAAAGCTGAATTGAGCAAAGTGATGGAAAGATTTTCAGAATTATTAAAGCTGGGAAAGGATGTTGCTTTTGTTGTAAGAAAAGATGCACTTTCGTATGATAAAAATGTAGTGTATAAAAATGATAATAAGATGAAACGTGAAGAAATTATCAGACAGATAGTAAAAGTGACGGGTGATGATCCGATTATATCAACTACAGGGAAAGCAAGCAGAGAGTTATTTGAAATTCGTGAGCAGAATGGACAAGGACATGAACATGATTTTCTTACAGTGGGTTCGATGGGACATAGCAGTTCAATAGCACTTGGAATTGCAATGAACAAACCTGAAAAGAAGGTATGGTGTATAGATGGTGATGGAGCCGCCTTAATGCACATGGGTTCAATGGCGGTACTTGGAAGCAGTCATCAGAAAAATATGGTGCATGTAGTTATAAATAATGGAGCACATGAAACAGTTGGTGGAATGCCAACAGTTGTTTCAAAAATTGATTTATGTAAGATAGCTGAAGGATGTGGCTATAACAGTATAATGTATGCAACAAGTCTTGATGAACTAGACAGAGTTTTGAAAAAAGCAAAGAATTCAGATGAATTATGTTTTATAGAAGTAAAGGCAGCGATAGGTGCAAGAGAAGATTTGGGAAGGCCAACTACAACGGCTAGAGAAAATAAAAACGGATTTATGGAGTTTTTGGAAAAGTAGACAAAAACTAATATGTGTTTATGATTTGTTAGAGGGGGAGATAGATGCAGATATTGATATTATCAAACAATACATACAGTCACAAGGAGAGAAAAATGGCAAACAGAGCAATTAAGTATCGACTTTATCCTACAACTGAACAAAAAGTTATGTTTGCAAAGACCTTTGGTTGTTGCCGTAAAGTTTATAATCTTATGCTTGCAGATAAGATTAAATGCTATGAAGAAACTTCATCTTTTGGTAAACAGACACCTGCTAAGTATAAGACGGAGTATCCTTTCCTTAAAGAGGTAGACAGCCTTGCACTTGCAAATGTGCAGCTTAATCTGCAAAGTGCTTTGAAAAACTGTTTTGACAAAAATCGAAAGGCTCGCAATGGTTTTCCAAAATTCAAGTCTGCAAAACATAGTAGAAGATCATATACAACCAACAATCAGAAAGTAACTGTTGCTATAATAGACAATGCTGTTAAACTGCCCAAAATAGGTAGAGTGAAATGTAAAGTTCATAGATTGCCTGAAACTGGCTGGGTTATAAAATCAGCCACCGTATCTCAGGATAGAGATGGTAGATTTTATGTATCAGTTCTTTTTGAGTTTGAACAGACTGTTGTTTATACTGAAAAAAATGATAATGCGTTAGGATTGGATTATAAATCTGAAGGATTATACATGGATTCAAATGGTAATATTGGAACAGACCACAAATATTATCGGGACAGTCATGATAAACTTGCTAAAGCACAGAGAAAGTTAAGGCATATGACTATTGGTAGTAATAATTACCAAAAACAGCAACGACATATTTCAAAGATACATAAACATATAGCAAATCAGCGTTTAGACAATTTGCATAAAAAATCTACTGAGATAGCCAATCGGTATGATGTAGTATGCGTAGAAAGTTTGAACATGAGAGCAATGTCCAATAAAGGCTTTGGTAATGGAAAAGCCACAATGGATAATGGTTATGGAATGTTCCTGAATATGCTTGAATATAAATTTACTGACAGAGGAAAATACTTTATCAAGGTAGACAAATGGTATCCGTCGAGTCAGATCTGTAGTTGTTGTGGCAGGCGAAGAAAACTAACATTAACAGAAAGGATTTATAAATGTGAATGTGGGTTAGCAATAAACCGTGACCATAATGCAGCTATAAACATAAAAAACGAGGGCTTGCGTATACTCCGTGAGGAAGTGGCATAAACTCAAAAAATATGGTAGGCTGGGAATCAGCCGAACCTAACGCTTGAGGACATCGTGTAAGACTTAGCAATGCTGTTCAGTATTAGCCAAGCAGTGGTGGTTGAATCAAGAAGCTCCGACTTCTATAAGTCGGAGTAGTTCACGAGAACATTTGTGGTATATTTATATAAGATACCAATTGGAAAAAGTATTTCTCATGGTATCTGACAAGACGCATTAAATTTAAGAATATAAACAAACGTGAAAATCGGAAGGAGGAATCGATATGGACACAATGGATATTGCAACAGCTTCAGTAGGTATGTCACAGGCAAGTGTAATGAACAATATTGGAACAGCAGTTCTAGCAAAGAGTCTTGACAACATGAAGCAGAGCGGCGAAGGCATGATTGACATGATGAATCGTTCCACAATGGAGAGGTCAGTCAATCCAAATCTTGGATCTAATATTGATATTATGGTTTAGGAAATTTGTATATTTGTACTGAAAGGCAGTCTATATGGATAAAAAGTTCATATAGGCTGTTTTTTAGTGATTTTTTATTCTAATTCGACAAAAATGACCACTCATTGACAAAAAACGACCACTCGTAGCAAAAAATTAGAAAATGGGAAAAAGTGTGGTATGATAAAAAATAGGTGCAAAGAAAGAATCAACAAAAAATTTGCATGTTTTAACATTATTAAGGAAGTCCCACACTTCTATTGTGTAGAGTAATAAGTGGGGTTGGGGGACTTCCTTGTATTAGGAGAGGTACAAGCTCCTTGTGATATGCTGTGATAGCAGCTAATAGTGTTATGAGCAAGTAGCAGAGCGGATTGCGAATATCTGCTTGACAATGTGTAATTAATAAAGGAGAGAAATCATGATTAAAGAGTACATGACTATTTTAATAAGTTTTTTTGGGGTGCTAGTGTGTGTTGTTCAAGCATATTTTGAATTTAAAAAAGCAAACACAAAAATTAGTTTGCAGGATAAATATTATAAAAAGATATTATTACCGTTTTGTAAAAAATACAGAAAATGTAATAAGTTTAAATGTGATAAATTTATCAAAGCTAAAATGAGAAAGCAAATGGAATGTATACCACCTTATGTAATAAAAATCATGGAAAATGAACCAGAAAAATTGTATGAAATATTAATCTATGATTATGTACATATGAGAAAAAATGATCAGACATTAAAGTTGAACATAGAAAATAAATTTTCGAAGATAGTAAGTATTATTTGTTACTATGCTTTGTTAATATTTGGAGCAATTGGAATGGTATTGTTAATATGTTTTGTAGGGGAATTGTTTTTAAATGTAAAATTTACAATTTTTGAAATAATTAAGTATTTATTAAGTATAACCATTGCTTTAGTTTTGGGAATTTTAATTCCGGTTATTATAAATAAAGTTATGGACAATGAAGATATTTATACATTGAAAAATAAAAGTATAGATAAACATATAGCTAATAGAAAATCATGGTATGAAAAAAATATGGTGGCACAAAAGTTTTTTATTTAATTTTATTACAATAGAAAAAATATGTACGGGATTAGTTCTAAAAAGAACGATTTATAATATAGTTATAAAATGAAAAGTAGATTAGATAAAAAAGTAAAGAATATATTCAATGTAAATTTTTATATTAAGTTAAACTATAAAGATTATTGAACTTTTACAAATGTATCATAATTTAACACTATTAAGGAAGTCACCCACTCCTATTGCGTAGAGCAATAAGTGGGGGTGGGGACTTGCTTGTATCAGGAGGGGGATGGGCTCATTCTGATATGCTGCGATAGCAGCTAATAGTGTTATGAGCAAGTAGCAGAACGGATTGCGAATATCCGCTTGACAAAATAAATTACAAGGGGGAAAAGGAATGTTTGCTGGATTTAATGTTGCTATTGAAGATAAAGAAGAGTTTTACGATTATTATGATAGTGGTTTAGAAATTTATTCTAAGGATAAAATAGTTCTTGTTAATGATTTAGAAAAGTATATTAATCCTGATGGTTCTTTGAATGGAAAAGAAATAGAAAATGAATGGTTCCCAGATATAGAGGCACAGGTTTTTCTTTCACATTCTCATGATGATTTGAAGTTTGTAGTATCGTTTGCTGGATGGTTATATGAGAAATTTAAAATTAAAGCATTTATAGATTCTTGTGTGTGGGAAAATTCGGATAGTTTGTTAAGAAAGATTGATAATAAGTATTGTGTTTCTTCACGAAATGATAATGGTGATATAAAAACATATAGTTATAAATCAAGGAATAAATCTACAAGTAATGTCCACATGATACTTTATACAGCTTTAATGAAAATGATTGATAGGACTGAGTGTCTTATGTTTATGAATACGCCATCATCTTTAAAGTGGTCAGATATGGTTTCAGGAAAATCAACAACTCTATCGCCGTGGATTTATGGTGAGTTATTAGCATCAAAGCTTATAAGAAACAGGTCGAGAGAAGATCATAGAAGATTGGATCAAAAGACATTTTACGAAAAGTATAATAATTTAAATATTGAATATACAATTGATGTGAAACATTTGATTGATATTAAAGACGATGATTTAATAAAATTTGGGGAAAATGCTGATATGTATAAAAATAAATTTGATGCTTTAGACGATTTTTATCTTCAAAACAACATAGATTTGCAGAAGTTGATTATGAATGACTAAAATGATATTGTAAAATTGTCTTACCTGATAAGCAAAGTAAAAATATAGTTGTATCGGTAATGATAAGTAATAGTATCTAAATGTTTAGTAGGAAAAGATTAAAGGTTTAAAGTGATAATATTGTACTATATAAATAAAAGGAGTGTTACATAGTGAATAATAAAAATAAGGAAATATTGCATAAAGAAATAGATTTGATTCAGGCATGTATAACAAGAATGGCGGACTGTTCATTTAAGCTAAAAGGATGGTATATTTCACTCGTTACATTAGCCTTAACTTTGTTGATAGGTCAGAAATGTAAATTATCAATTATTGGTTTATTGTTGTTCGGTGTGACAACAGTGTTTTGGTGCTTAGATGCATTTTTCTTAAAAACAGAAACCTTATATAGATGGAAATATGAATGGGTAATAGAAGAACGCTTAAATAAAAATATGGACAATTTTTATGATTTGAATCCAAACAATAAGGAAATGTGGAAAGAAGCAAATAAGAAAAATTCATGCATTATGAAGTTTATTTTTTCAAAAACATTATTGCCGCTTTATGGAATTATATGGTTGATTGCAGTAGGAATTATTGTTAGTGTTGTTTTGAAATATTAGAATATAATAGTAGATTGATATGCATTTATCTTAATGTGGTGAATATATGGATGAGATTAATATATAATTAGAGATGTATTAAGAAAAACTACTGATTTATAAGGAAATGAAAAATTCTTGTATTTATAAAAAGAGTATGTTATTATAAAACTAAAGAAAATATGAACAAAATGTAAATAGACATAAAAATAGACAAAAAATCACCAAAAACCAAATTGTCAGACGATTATCTGCAAAAATAACCCTGAAAAAGCCCTGTTTATAGGGAGTCTGAGAGGGTAGGGTGAAAATGAAGAATAACCGAGAATAGCGGTTGCAAGAATAAAAATTACTTTTCCATGATACATATCATATCATTAGTGAAAATGAAGAATAACCGAGAATAGCGGTTGCAAGTGTTTAAAATCATATCATTTACAATTGGAAGAAGATGGTGAAAATGAAGAATAACCGAGAATAGCGGTTGCAAGCCAAATCTGAAAATCCGTTAAGATAAAATTGTAATGTGAAAATGAAGAATAACCGAGAATAGCGGTTGCAAGATCACTGTTATGATTGTAAATGTATCAACAGATACCTGTGAAAATGAAGAATAACCGAAAATAATGGTTGTAAGAGACTGCTTTCGCATTTCTATATGCTTGTTTAGATGGAGTGAAAATGAAGAATAACCGAAAACAGTGGTTGTAAGTATTTCTACTATTACCAAAAGTATCGCAGGACCTATAGCGTGAAAATGAAAAATAACCAAAAACAGAAATTATAAATTAAAAAGTAGAGAATTTTCTAATACTCATAAAATTTAAACTATCACATGTAAATTCAAAATTATAAAAATAGAATAAATAATATTGACCATTCGTTGACAAAAAACGACCACTCGTAGCAAAACATCAGAAAATGCAAAAAATTATGGTAAGATATTTGAATAGATATCAGAAGAATTTAGCAATGTATTTTGTGATGGATATACAAGACGAGGAGGTAGAAACATGAAGTTTACAAAGGTAAAAAACAGCCGTGTGGCTGTAGGATTTGAGAATGAGAAAAACAGTGGACACAGAGGGATGATGTATAAAGAACCGGCTGTAAATAATGAATGTGTATTGGACGTGGATGCCCAGATTGAAGAGCGTTATAAAGATGCTAGCAAATTATATACTGTATTAAATCAAAATGTTGTTATTTTTGATGGAAAAGATAATATAATGGTCAAAAAACAGAAGATATGTAAAGAGGCAGTAAAGATTTTTTGTGAAAATTGTTCCAAGTTTAAAAATAATAGGAATGAATTTATAGAAAAAATTAAGCTTTGTGGTGTGGCTAAAATAATTAATGATTTGAATATAAATGAAAAAGTTAATTTTGATGAAGGTTTAGAAGCATTATCCAGACTTATTATAGAAAAAACTTTGAGGAAATCTCTGAATAAAAAGATAAGATGGCCGCAGGATGATAATAAAGCTGAAACATATGATCTTGCTGATATTGCCGCAAAATTATTTTATTATATGGTGTTAAACAATCGTTATTATAAAAATAAAAAAGATGACTGGAAAAATGGAAATGGTCCTGTTACAGATAATGAATTAATGGCTTTTTTTGGATATATAGCTAGTGATAAAATGGGAGAAGTGAAAAAGGCTGGTTCTAATATTACTCGTGCAGAAATGATTGCAGAGTCGATAAAAAGAAAAGATGTGAAGGTGCAGATTACAAAGAAAGATGAAATATGTCGGTTGATGCTTTCTAATGCAGAACATCCGAAAAAAAGATTCGTTGTGGACTTTATTAAGAGATATGCAAATTTAGAGCGAACTGCCCAAGTTGAAGAATTGCTTCATATTAAAAAGCTTATAGTAATGTTTGTTTATGGGGAGAAAGAGCCTGAATTTTATAATAAGGAAAATCCATATAAAAGGTTAGACGAGACTGATGAATGTATATTTTGTGAGGATGCTAAGAATATACTTGAACAAATTGAACAGAATTCAAATAATGGAAAATGGAAAGATAATAAAAAATTACATATTCAGTTAAGCGAGTTGTTTAGAAAAGAATTATTTAAAAGATATAAGCAAATGGAAGATTGGTTGTCCGAACAATACAAAGTTGAAAAGGATGGACTTATAGCTAATAAAGGATATGATTCAACAAATAAGAATCTTATGAAAGCAAAAGAGGATTTGTATTGGATAAACATATTTGAGGAGAACATTGAATCTTATTTTAAAAGATGGAACAAGAGAAGCTTGAAAAATTGCAGATGTTCGTGGATTGTAAACAGGTTGTGGAATGAGTGGAATTCTCTTATTTGTATGAAGTATATAGATTTAGGTAAGGCTATTTTTAATTTTGCAATGCCGGATCTGCACAATTTAAGTGATGGTGAGATAAAGTTAGGGACAGTGCTGCCTGAGTATCAGGATGGGATAACAAGTTTCGATTACGAAATGGTAAAGGCAAAAGAGAATATTACACGCGATATAGCTACAAGCATTGTATTTGCGGCAAATACATTCTCGAATGTTGTAATAAAGAGAGAATACAGGAAAAAAATAGATAAAAATATAAGAAATGATGTATTGGTATATGGCAGTGAGGTTTTTCAAAACCAGGAAGCTGTGCAGGAAAATGCATTTAAACATATACTTCAGTATTTTGGAGGTGCAAGCACATGGCATGGTTTAGATTTTTTATTTGCTCAGGCTTCTGGTACAGATACTGAAAATGAAAAAAAAGATGGAGAATACCATGTCACACAGGAAGAATTTAAGAAGAATTTTGCGTTTGCAATAAAACAGTGTATAGCGGCATTAAGAAACAATAGTTTTCATTATACTACAGATAGAAAATTTGTTGGTGACGATAAAGTATTGATAGAAAAGCAGATAGCAGCTTATCTTTTTAAAGATGAATATTCAAGACTGCCGAAGATGTTTGCAGAAAAATATTTTTCAAATAATGTGCCATTATTTTTTGATAATAATGCTATATTTAAACTGGCTAATTATCTGTACAGCGGGGAGTCGGTGCGTGAAGCGCAGGTTCCAGCATTTGCATCTGTTATAAAACGAAAGTATATTGACGAATTTTTGTTTACTTCAAATGCTAAAGACAAGCCATTTATTAGTATTGAACAGGAGGAAATTAAAAAAATATATTCAAATGAAGATATAAGAAATATTTTCTTTTCGACAATGTATTTTATCTTAAAAGAAATATATTATTATGGATTTTTAAAATCAAAGGATCTTATGGAACAGTTTTCTAAGGCATTTGAACAGTATTATCAAAATACGATGAAGAATAGGCGAAATAAAGAATATTTCGCTGTAAAAGATTTTAAGAAACATTTGGATGAGTTGAAAAAGAAAAATAAGAATATAACATTTGGAGAATTCTGTCAGCAGATTATGACTGATTATAATATGCAGAATCAGGATTTGAAGGATGTAATGACAATTAATAAGGAAAATGAATTAAAAAGAAAAGGTGAAAAAGAAAAATATAAACATTATGTTTTGATTTTATATAAGATTATGGGGAATGCCTTTAAAAAGTATTTAGAAACTTTTAGTAATGGGAAAGAAAATGTGTATGCATTTCTGAAAATGCCGAAATATAGTCAAACACCAAAATGTATATCATTAGATACAAAAGTTATATCATTGAAAGATTTTGATGATAGATCAATAAATGAATTCATAAATGAAATGTCACAAAGTATAGAGATTAAAATATATCAAAGTCTGCAAAATTCAGTCACAAAATATAATCTGTATGCATGGTATATGACAGCACACTTTTTGGCAGGAAAACAGCTTAATCTTCTTATCGGAGATTTTAGGGCATTCAAACAGTATATAAGAAAAATAAAACAGCGGGCAGAAAATACAGGAAATGCACATAAAGAAATGAATAAAGATAAAATAGAGAATATTGTCGAATATTGTGACAAGGTTATAAAGGTATTAGAGTTTGTTTTACAATTTAAAGGAAGAATTACGGCAAATAAAGAAGATTATTTTGCTGACGAGGAAGAGTATGCAGAGTATATGTTAAATTTCATTGATTACAGTGAATTTATTACAAAAAATAAAATAAATGGAAAGGTAGATTATGCGACTGCACTAAAAGAATATTGCAAACAGGATATGGAGAATACAGATTCGACAGATGAAATAATGGGAATATATTATGACCAAAAGAATCTGATATTAAATAGGAATGTTGTATATTCAAAGCTTTATGGGGAAAGTCATATGCTGCATCAGTGCTTGTGTGGAAACGATTATGATTATAGAGTTAAATGGAAAGACATTCAAAATTATTATGACTTAAGAAAAGATTTAAAAAATGTTTTTGATAATGGAAAGTGTAGAAGCAAAGACGAACAGATTAAACTTAAACAATTTCAAAATCTTAAAAATAAGATAGAACTTTATGATATAAAGACATACATAGATTTAGTAAATGACATTATAGCACAGTTTGTATCATGGGCATATTTACGAGAAAGAGATTTATTATATTTTCAGCTTGGATACCATTATATTAAACTTTTTTGGAAAAACGAGACAGATACAGAAAATTATAAATTAAAAGAACAGTATAATAAACTATCATTTGTAGCTCAAGAGGATAAATTAATAAATATTACAGAAGGAGCTTTGCTTCATCAGATAGTAGCAGTCTATGATTATATGCTTCCGATAATAAATGGAAGCAGGGAAGAAAACGAACATAATAAAATAGCACTTGCATCAGGAACGGCAGGAACATCTTTAATAAAATTTATAATTAATTATTGTAACGAGGAGGCAGAAACAGGAAAAGCCGAAACTTACAACGATGGTCTTGATTTTTTTGGTAATGAAATTAATAGAGATGGATTCATACTAGACAGAAAGGATATAGCACACATGAAATATTATATATTTCATGAAAAAAGTATTATGGAGATGTTTGCAGATATGTATAATGGTTTTCTTATGTACGATACCAAATTAAAAAAGAGTGTGTCATTTGTATCACATAACATATTAGCAAGATATTTTATTATAATGAAAACAGAAATGCATCATGCGTCAGAAGAAAATGAAAAATTTGGCTTTGATATAACATTGTACTCTGATAAACTTACTTATAAATATGAAGAAACTTATAATGGAAAACAAAAGCAAAAGAAAGTGAATGTAGATGCCCGGAGTGAAGAATTTTTGGAAATAGTAAAAAAGATATTGGAATACAAAGAATGCAAATAATCGTACAAATACGCTAAAAATAACGATAAAATATGAACAAAATGTAAAGAGACATAAAAACAGCAAAAAATAAAAGGAGTCTTCTTGAACTGTTGTTCAAGAAGCATCCCTCGCTTTCAGCTCGGTCAATTGTCAGACAATTATATGCAAAAATAGCTTTGGGAAAGTCCTATTTATGGGCGTTTCCAGAGGGGAGAGTGAGAATGGAGACTAACCGAGAATAGTGGTTGCAAGACTTTTATTTCATTTTCATCAACCTGAAGTTCTGCGTGAGAATGGAGACTAACCGAGAATAGTGGTTGCAAGATCTCTTTCCAACAATCCTTCAACACGATCAAATGATTCGTGAGAATGGAGACTAACCGAGAATAGTGGTTGCAAGACTGCCTATACAATTTTCAATAAAACGCCATGCATCCTGTGAGAATGGAGACTAACCGAGAATAGCGGTTGGCAATTTTATTGGAATCATTTTTGAAGTAACTACAGATTGAGAATATGTGTGAAAATTAATTAAAGGTACAAGTTGAAGTTAGATAAAAGACGAACAGTAATGAAAGGATAAAGGGTGAAAGTCATGAAATACAAAAATATGTCAATAAGTGTTATTATTCCTGTTGTAGCAGCTAAAGGAGAAGAAGGTGTAATATTAAAACCGGAAGTAAAGGAATATTCAAAAATAATAAAATACGATAAAACATGGTGGTCCGATTTAGGAAGGAAAGAATTCATAAATAATGATGGATTAAATGAAAAAATTACATGTTATGAGTTATTAGATAATGAGCAGAATTTTTCTTTGAGGAAAGAATTAGATATATATGGTAATATAAGTAAAGGTTTTAACACATATAGTTTTTATGATAAGAATTTAGCTGGTGTAAAATTTGAATTATTAAATTTTAGATTATGGAAGAGTGAACAGGAATTTTTTATTGAGACAAAGTTGGTTACAGATGGAACAGAAAAAGCAATAATAACAACAGAAAAAATACATAAGTTGGTTAATGTTATAAAAAATCAAATAGAGAAAAAAAATTGCATTCGTTTTTTTCATAATGGGAAAATTAATGATGAAAATATAAAAAAGAAAGTAATTTATTTTATAGATGTTCTAGATAAAATTAAAGAGATATTTATACAAAATAATGAGAAAGTTCATTTTAAGTACAATGATTTATTTCTTGTTAATTATTTTGTAGTTAAGAAAGAAGAGAATATTTTAGAAAAAGATTTATTAACAGAAATTTTAAAAATAAATAAAGTTGATAATAAAGATAAAAAAAGTAATGAAAATTTAAATAAAATGTATACATATATCAAATATAGTAATCTTCAACATTGGTTCATAAATAAAAAATCATTGAATTTATTTGTAGAAGAAGCTAATGAATATGCAGGTATTAATGATGGCGGTTTATATAAGTCTGTAAGTAATAATTATACATTATTTTTGATTTATAGTTTTTTGATAAAGAAACAAGCAAAAGGAATAGATGTTTTAGATAAATGGAAGTTATACAACAATGATTGGAATTTTTCGGAGTATTCACATGCTAATGCTATATTTAAGGAATGCTTAATTATAGCACTTGGTTTAGATACAATAGATAAGGCAGTAATACCTCTAGATGAGAACATTATAAATGAACCATATATATTTATAAGTTATTCAAATGACGATTACAAACAGGTATATCCCATCATTGTAAAATTAAAGGAGCAAGGCATTCCAGTTTGGTATGATGAGGGGCTTGCTTATGGAGAGTCGTGGGAGAATCAGGTTAAGGAAAGGCTAAATTCTGATAACTGCAAAGGAGTAGTATTTTTTTCAAGTGCAAACAGTTTTAGCAGTAAAAGTGTGATTTTTGAGATCAAGATAGTTTATGATATGTGCAATAAGAGTCCCTGTAGCAAAGATTATTTTGCAGTAAGCCTTTTAGATACAAAAAATTTTAATACTACAGCTATTTTGAGGGAAACTATATGTAAATTTAATAATGAAGAATTAGGAAAAGTATGGGGGACAGAACAAATTAAATGCATAATTGAAGCTTTTCCAGATGAAAATATTACATTAAGCATAAACAAAGAGGGCTGGTTTGATAAAATGAAAAAAACTATGAAGGATTATCTTGATAAAAATAATTGATATCTACAAGCATAGAAGGAGGAGAGCGATGAGGAATGTTTTTATAATTGAACCATGTATAACTATGTCAAAAACAGATGATGCAGATATATTTAACAGGGTGATTATTGATGAGCTCAGTCATTATGGTGTTTTGTGTAATTTAATTAATGAATTTACGGCACTAACTAAAAAAAATGATATTGATAAAGATTCGATTGTAGTAATATATAATGAGTACAAAAATGAAGAAAATTTACAAAATGCGGTAAAGGGATTTCTGAACAAAGCATTAGAATGTGATGCTGCAATATTTCCTGTTTCGTTAGACAAACAGAGTAGAATTCCAACGGGGGCTATATCAAAAAAACAGAGTTATGATGTATATGAACAGCTTAGGTGTAGAAATTTAGATAATGGTTATATTACTACTGTGGCAAAAATGTTTTCTCGAAAACTTATAGCAGATGTTTTAAATAATTGTTACTCTGAAACAGGGGTAATATTTTTAAGTCACAAAAGACTTGATGGTGAGGAAATAACAGCAGAACTTTATGACAAGATGAGGATTATGGCAAGAGAGTCACAGGCATTTAGGGATGTAGTTGATGTAGAGGTAGGGGATAACGCACAGGAAATTATTGATGATGCAATGAGAAAAAGTGACATATTTGTTTTTATACATACTCCCGAAGCAGCAAGATCAGAGTGGATATTAAAAGAATTAAGATTTGCAATGTTAAGAAATATTCCTGTTTTATGGGTTCAGATAGATAATGCAGATGTGGATGCATTGTCTATTAAACCTTCTGAAAAACCTCATTTGGAATACAAATTAGAAGATTTTGAAGACGAAACAAAACTTACACAAATAGTTGATAAAATATTAGAGGAATCTTTTAAGTTGATAATGGAAAGGTCAAAACAGATTTTGGGATATGTTGATTATCTTGAAAATTTGTTTGGAAACAATCTGAGTATAGTGGATAATCAAAAGATGGTCTATCATATATCTATGGATAGGAAAGGTTATCATTATCCTCAGAGAAGTATTGAACAATACTATCAGCTTTATGGGCGCACTCCGACAGAAGAAGATGCAGTAAAATTAAGCACTGAGTTGAATGAAGAGTGTAAAGATTCGCTTGTTATATTATCAAATAGGGTTGTTTCAGGAAAATTAAAAGGTCATGTATATTTTGATAATATTCAGGATTTTTGTTATTATTGGGATAGTTATATAAATGGTAAAAAGAAAGGAAATAATAGTATGGAAATAGTTATCTCTGGTGCATTTCCGGATGCTGACGAAATATTTAAGCAAAGTCTTACTGATGCATTAGTAATTTTTGCAAAAGTTATAATACAAAACGGATATGAGTTGACATTTGGAGCACATCCTACATTTCAGGAACTTTTTTATGAAGTTGCAAAGGAGACAGAACCAGATGATTATAAGAGTAAAATAAATATGTATATTTCTAAATGGTTTTTAGATGAAGAACCAGAAAAAGAAAAAATATATGAACAAAAGTACTGTATGAACATCATTGATAAAAAAGAAGATTTAAAGTTAAGCCTTAGAGAAATGCGTAAGGAAATGATACAAAGAAAAGATGTAAAAGCATTGGTTTGTCTTGGAGGAAAGATAAAACCAGACAAAAAGGAGGAAGGTATAAGGGAAGAAATTAAACTTGCAAGAGAATGTAATATTCCTGTTTTTATTGTAGGAAGTGTTGGTGGCTGTTCAAGTAAGGTGGCGGTTGAGTATGAGAAAAACAGCTGGAAAGAGTTAAATAACGCTTCTAATGAGTTGAATATGGAGTTTTTGGAAGGGATTGATTACTATAGCATGGCTAAAAAGATGATAGATTGGATTAGTGTCAGGTAAATTATTAAAAATGCTCTAATAAATCAAATTATGATATTTTTGAACATGCATATGAAAAAAACACTGTTTCATCACCAAAGCAAGAAGTGGTCAAACTTGAAGTTGGATTAGTAGAAAATATGGAGCTTGTATAGGAGAAGAAACTATGTTAATCTGTTATAAACAAACGGAAGAAAAGGAAGATACGGAAAAAGAAAGAGCTGAGCTGACACCCGGATTATGGATATGCCAAACGAAGGAAGTTAGGACAAAGATCCTGTTAGACATGGGAGGTTGACGGCCATAGAAGGAAGGGGATACACAAGGTCATGTAAAGCGAGAAATAATGATGTTTTATTTTGTATACCCAAATCATCTATGTTTAGCACCAGATGCAGAAAAATATCCATGCCATTGGCTCATTTAACTGAGATAAGAAACTAAAAATTCCTTGAAAAATAAGGAAAAAAGACTTGACTATATAGGGAGGTGATACTATGGCACAGAATAATACAAAAGAATTAGATTTTGACCGAAAGCATTAGGAAGATTTACAGCGTCTGCGAGGGTTGAGATTGTTGGACGATGATTTCATGCAAAAGGTATTTGAGGATAAAGCGTGTACAGCGTTTTTGCTTCAGATTATTTTGAATCGAACGGATTTAAGGGTATTACGTGTGAATGGACAGCAGGACATTAAGAATCTTCAGGGACGTTCGGTAAGATTGGATATACTGGCAGTTGATGTAGACAACAGAGTATATAATATCGAGATACAGAGAAATGATAAGGGTGCCGGAGTGAAGAGAGCAAGATACAACAGTAGCCTTATCGATGCAAATGTAACAGAGCCGGGTGAAAAATATGAAAATTTGTGTGAATCCTATGTTATTTTTATTACAGAAAATGATATAATGAAAGCAGGATTACCAATCTATCATATTGATAGAACGGTAAAAGAAACAGGCGAATTATTTGGTGATGAATCACATATTATATATGTGAACTCACAAATTAAAGACGAATCCGCATTAGGAAAACTGATGCATGATTTTTCCTGTACCGATGCCAAGGATATGAAATATAAAATCTTGGCAGATCGAGTCCGATATTTCAAAGAAGATGAGAAAGGAGGATTTTTAAGCGATTGAAAATGTAGACAAACGTGTTTTAAAATGATATAATGTGTTCATAAAAGGAGAATTATTATGAACACAAAAA
>CAKRFY010000042.1 GCA_934320895.1 uncultured Lachnospiraceae bacterium
GAAAGAGAAAGTCTATCCAGAATTAGCATAAAATGCTAATTTGAAACAGGCTTCTAATTTGCGTGGATTATACTAGTGTTTACTAGTTATGATTACTTGAATCCCAATCACTGGATACCGAATGATATATCAATTGCTGCAATACAGTAGCAAATACGCTCCATTCCGTTGCGGATCACTGATTTAAAGCAAAACAGTAGTGTTACAAATACATCTTTTCCATAAAAAAACAAGTGTGAAGCATCCACCTGCTTCAACATGCTCTCTCAATGTGTTGAAAAAGTTTTATTGCAACTTTTTTAACTGACTATGTCTATTTCCTCATACGCGTATAACAAAATCTATGTACTCACTATGGCGCGTTTACGAAGGGTCATGAAAATGACCTTTTAGTTGTCAAGGTACCCATGATAAAGCGTTTGCGAATGAAATGTGATTTGGTAATAATCAGAAAATCAAAATAAAAGAAACAGTAGATAACATACCCGATTTGAAAAAGAAATAAAATATTATACGAAAATATTTTTATAGATTTCTACAATCATAATGTATTACAGAACATAAAGAGAAAAACTGGCTATTCAGCGCAACACAAAAGGGAACAGCTGCCAGTGCAATAGTATAGAGCATTGTCGAAATGGCGAAATCAAATAATTTAAGCATGTATAAATATCTGACGTACTATCTAAAAAATGTCCAAACAAAGCTATGTCAGATAAGCAGTTGAAAAAACTCGCACCATGGTGTGAGAACGTGATTGCTAGCTGCCTGAATCAAATAGAGTAAAACGCTTGCATCTAGCAACAGGTACAAGCATTATTGACAGGCGATGTAGAGAATGCTTACATACTCACTTAAAGACTCTTTTTCATTAATCATTTTAATAAATTTCTAAAATACACACTCTCAGTTATTAATCTGTCATACTTTCCTTGCCCAATAATTTTTCCGTTTTTCATCACAATAATATTATCACATTTCTTTAGCAGTTCTAGCCTATGTGTAATCATAATAACAGTACACCTAATCTTATAAAAATATGATAATATTTGTTTCTCATTTGCTATATCCAATGCACTGGTAGCTTCGTCTAGCAAGATAATCTTTGGATTAAGTAAAATTATACGAGCCAATAAAATTCTTTGACGTTGACCACCAGAAACATTTTTTCCAGTTTCAGTAATAATTGTCTGATATTTCATTGGCATATTCATTATTTCTTCATGTATGTTTACCAACTTACATGCTTCTTGGACTTTTTCTTCTGATATATCTGTCAATCCCATCATAATATTCTCAATAATAGTCTTGTTCATCAACCACATATCCTGTGCTATATAACCAATTTGCCCCTTTATGTTCCCTAATACATCATTTTCTATGCTAAGTCCATCATACAAAATTTCTCCATTCTTTACTCCATAAATTCTAGAAATAACTTTTAGTAATGTACTTTTTCCTGCGCCTGAATCTCCCACAAGAGCTACTTTACTTTCCTTAACAATCTTGCAAGAAATCCCTTTTAATATATCATTTCCATTAGGAGTATAGCTAAACGACACATTTCTAATTTCAATTTCTCCATCTAGTTTTATACAATCTCTGTCATCTGCAAATGATATTTCTTCTTCGTATTGCATAATATCATCTATCCTTTCGAGCGAAATCAAGTTATTCCGAATGGTCCTTATTGCTGATAAAGCACTATACAATGAACTAAACAAAAAATCTGACATTGTGTAAAAAGTTACAGCTATTCCTAGTGTTATTATTCCTCTTTGAGTATATATAACAGCAATCACTAATATAATAATAGGTGACAATGTAACTAATGTGGACAACATAACATTATACGCATTTAATTTAATCTGATAACTTTTATTCATCTTATAAAATGAATCATATGTATCTTGCCATATGCGAAATATATTTTTTTCCAAAGACGCCGCTCTAATTCCTAACATAGAATATACAATCTCCACTTGATGTCCCGCTAGATTTCCCTGTTGCTTGGCCATTAATTTTGCATCACGCTGTATTGGTTCATCGGTTAATAATAGTGCTAAAATAACAGGTATTAATAATAATAATACGATAAACAATGTTCCACTTGTTTTAAACAAATAACAAAATATAAATACCATTGCGCCTATTTCAAATAAGCAACTAACTACACTTTCGAGATATATTTTTTTTACACATACCACATTGTCTAATGCGTAAAAAATTTCAGCATTATCCTTTTTATCATAAAAAAGATATGGAACCTTCAATAACTTTAATACTAGTTTATTACTTACTTCCCTATCAATATCTGCATTTAAAATCGAAAGGCAATGCCCCTTTGCATATAAAAAAATTAAATTCAGCAATATAACCACTAACAACAAAATTAATTGGCTGCCTTTCATCAATAAATCTTTCATATCGTCAATCAAATATCTTACAACAATAGGAATAGCGAGAGATGACGCTTTTGTTAAAAGACATAAAAGCATTAAAAAAAAGACTTGTCTTTTATAAGAAAAAATCAATGAAAAAAAAGATTTTTTTATTTCTATTTTTTTTTTCAATTTCACAAAATCTTCTGTTGTGGAAAGCATTATTACTATCCCTGAATATTTATCCTTAAACTCATCATATGGCACCCTAATTCTGCCTATATTAGAATCTACAATCCCAAAAAATTTGGTGGTTATTTTTTCTAATATTACATAATGATTTTTTTCCCAACTAATTATCGCTGGAAGCTCACACTCTGTATTTCCATCAATAACTCCACTAAATGCTTTTGCCTCAATCCCATACTCTTTTAAAGAATTAATCAATTCTAGTATAGTAATACCATCTCTACCTGAGGGTAACGTCTCTCTTACCGACTTAATTGGATAGTACGCCCCAAAATAATGCAATATCATTGTCACAACACATACACCACACTCGGTTGTATTAAATTGTGGGATAAAAGGTACCTTTCGCATGTTTAAACTCCTAAACTTTTTTAATTTCATATCAAAGCAATCTGTTTTTTTCTCGTTTAAACTACCATCGTTAAAAAAAGTATAGATATGCATCTTGCAAGTTTCCGTCAACTAGAACTGCGTTGTCTGTGGGCTTTTTGTCAGCAATCAAGCGCACTTCTATATTATTATCCTGTCTTTTTGTATTGGAAATTTTATACTGTTTTTTCAGTGCTGTGATTTCGTCTTTCTGACAAGTACATTCCCACACCTTTCCATTAATGGCAGAAAGCAGTTTTTCAGGAACTGCCTGCGCTTTTATCTGACCATCTTTGAGTATCAATATTTCGTCACCGATATCCTCTATGTCTGAGACAATATGAGTAGCAAATATTACAATTCTATCGCTTGCATAATCACAAACGAACTGTTTAAAACGCATTCGTTCCTCAAGATCCAGTCCAACCGTAGGTTCATCAAGTACCAAAATCTGTGGACTGTTTAAAATTGCCTGTGCAATCCCTAAGCGTTGCTTCATTCCACCTGAAAAATTCTTTATTTTCTTTTTTCCTGTATCTGATAAATTAACCTGCATTAATGCTCTGTCAATGCACAGCTTTTGCTCAGACTTATCAATTCCTTTTAATGAAGCCATATACTGCAAAAACTCCTCAGCCGTAAAATTCGGATAAAATCCAACCTTTTGCGGTACATATCCTAAAATCTCCCTGTATTTCTCACCTAATTCATAGACAGGGCTATCATTGTAAAAAATCTCACCTGTGTCTGGTGTTTCAATATTGCAAATTGTACGTATAAGCGTTGACTTGCCTGCTCCATTGGGTCCAAGCAAACCATAAACACCTCCTGTTAACGTCATACTAACATTATCTAGTACCTTTTTATCATATTTTTTTGTAACATTCTGAATATCCAACTTCATCATACAATCCTCCTACCATATATGTCTACGTGTATATTTTCTAATTCGCCAATTTAAAACCAGCATTACCACAATATAAATTACATTTACTAAATATATTACACTCATGTTTTTATCTCCAAATGAAAACAGCAATGTATGCAAAACAGGTTGACAGATCATATTAACCGGCAATGAACAAATCAATAAAGAAATCACATCAAAATTCAATGCATTTGCTAAAACAGAAGAGCTAAACACTATATGAAATATAATCATCATCACCGCAGTCTCTATTGCTTTTTTTAGATGCACCGACAACCACAAAGACAATAATATGGACATATTTACGGCAAACACTGACTCAAACATCTTGTGAAGTACAAGTTCAATATTTGTATGTATATATGGATTTTTCAAAAATGGTAATAGTTTTGCCTCCATTATTACATTGTTTCCCGTTTCTTTTCCCCATCTGCCAATACTAAATGCAGTAACTATCAAAAAAAGCAGTAACAGCATATTGCCAATGACAAGAGCACTTTTTATTTTTATCCTTGGCAACCTGTTTTTTCCATATTTTGATGTAGTAACTAGCTCATACATTCCACACTCCTGTTCAATTGGAAAGATTTGAGCAAACACCACAGACAATACGACGACTAATATTTTAATCGAAAAATTATATTCATCATTAAACTCTGACCAAATATAATCAGTATAAGAAATCGTCGAAAATTCACAAAATGCATAAATCAAAAATAATCCATACACAATCAGAAAAATAATCCCTTTGCTTCCAAAACTTTTCTTTATTTCATTCCTCATACCCACTTATCCCCTTTAGTGCCTATTTTTAACTCAAAAAGTATATCTTTTTAACAAATATTACATTTATAGTTTTATTGAAAACTATATTCTTTTTATCTTTTTTCTTAGAATTGTAAATGTTATCAAGAAAAACACAAGGTGATACACTACCAGCAGTACAAAGTGCATTGCTCCATTCAATCCAAAAGACACAGCATTGGTAAGCTTATATATATCCAACGCATTTATTGGAAAAAGGCTCAACAATCTATTTATATTTCCGTTGTTTGTTATATTTTGCCAGATACTAAAGCTAAATACATACATTACAAAAATAGACTTCATCACAGCATATAAGGATTTGCGTGCCTTTAGCGAACTAAGCAAAACGATTGTCAATATAGAATTGCATGCTATTATTCCAAGAAAAACTGTGTACAAAAGTAATTCACCATATGAGCATTTCAAAGCAGATAACGAAAAATATGGCATAATTCCGCATTGAATACTTGTATTAAAACCACTCCATCCCATTTTGACAAGATGGGATACGCATATAAAGATCAACATCACAACAAGAATACAATTCATGATAGCATATACCATTTTCACCTTGCAGCTTACTAACCTCCTTCCACCATTTTTCGCAGTTTGCAGCAGTTCTGTCATATTACATTCTCTTTCCCACGAAAAAAGCGGTGCTACCATTATTACAATAAAAAGAACAAAAAGCTTCAAGAAATCTTCCACACTGGTTAAAAGAGCCTGCCAGTTATCCGAATATCCATAGTACAATTCACCTTCGTAGTCTGGATAAGCTTGGGCCACGCTGAGATAATTTTCATCACCTATATGAAAAAAGCTCTCAAAATAACTATATGTAGTATTACGAATTTCCTCCCCATAATAATTTCCCTTTGGTGCATTAATGTAATCCTCGTGAATTTTTTCCAGCAATTCATCCGTAATCTTTCCTTCGTAGGATTGTGCCATCTTTTCATTTTGTTGAAATCCCCTGATACCTTCAACTACTTCTCCTTCACGTATACATGAAACATTGCCCTGACTGGCAATCCCACCATAGAAATTCAAAAACAAAATCGGAGTAACCACTACAATTAAAAACATCAAAAAAAGGCTTCGTCTTTTTCTAATCTTATTAAATTCCTGAAAACCCATATCTTTCTCCTTCTTTGTATACAAAGCAGTTCTGATTTCCATCTATAGTCAATCAGAACTGCTAACCATTCCCCACTTCATCAAACATATAGCGAATTACACTAATATAAAATGTAATTCGCTACTGTCTTGAATATCAACTAGTATCTTTCACCCCAAATAAGCTTCTGTATTTATGCTCCTAATTATATAATGATCCACTCTATGCGTCAACATTTTTCCAGATTTTGTTGACATTGTACAATTTTTTACATTTTATTGTCATTGAAAATTGAATAAATCACGCGTGAAAATAATGGCACTTTTGTGCATACACTGTATCCATTAGTTCCATTATTTTTTCAAATCCAAGTAATTTTTTTCTCTCCAAATTATATTCCAAACAAAAGAGTGCAAATTTTCCTTCCACCTTTTTTCTTACCCTTGTAACATTTATTTCAATTCTTACAATGTCTGCATCCCTTGGGATCATATGCTGGTCCACTTTCAGAAGCTGATTCTTTTACTCCAAGTTCCTTCGTATAAAGACTATTAACAAAATCATCAATTATTCCTGCGGTGCTCTGTTCATCTACAAATGCCCCATTAACAAAACATTATTTGGTTTCTATCAAATATTTTCACACAAGGCATTTCGTATCTCCTATACAATAATTTTTATGCTTTAATTCTACTACAAACGCTCTATAAAGCCTATGTTTACGCGTGGTTTATTCAGTTTTCAATGTACAAACAAATGATTAGTTAATATAATTCAATCCGATAGCTTTCGGACAGTCTCCCTCGTATAAATCTGACCTTGTCTTTCTTCTTACATTACTCGTATTTATAATATTATACTGGATATTTTATTTTCGCATACGCTAAAAATGTGCTTTAAAAGTCAGACTTAAAGTCAGAAAAATTTTCTTTTCATATTTTTATATTACCAATAATTTCCATTTTAGGTAAGAACCTACCATTCTTGATTTCATTACCAATAGTACATAATAATAAATCAATGCTCCTGTAGTTTAATTATTTATAGTATTACAGAAACTTACAAGATCATTTTCAATAAGAGATGCAATTTTTCTATCAAAACTGCATATATCTGGTTTTACTAGTCTTTAAATCCAATAATATTTCTTTCTATATTCCTATTTACCATGCATAATCATCCTCACGTTCTTCTTTTCCTGCACCTCCTGTTCTGACAGTTCTAAAGATACAATACTTTTAATTTCTCCCTCATCTGCACCAAGCTGTATCAATTCTCTTATAACATTTTTTCTTACATTACTTAACACTCCAGAACTATATATATCAAGCAACGAAAGGTTATCATAATCCTGCAATATGTCCTTCCTCTTTTCATTCTCTCTTCTCGTTGTGTCCATTGCCATTACAGAATGTATAAGCTCTAGTTTTATCAAAATTTCAGTGCTATTGCTTTTTTCTTCTATTGTTCTATCATTTGTTTCTATTCCATGCGGCTGCCCCATTACCTTATCTAAATCCATCATCATGAATTCATATGCATCCACATTATGAATTTTAATATTATCATTTTTATCTATCTGTTTTTTTACATACTCATATGATTTATTACCCATAAACTGACAACTACTTGATTCTTGTTCTGCTTTGACTTGCAAAATTGAAGGATTGAATTCTCCTGCAGCCTTTGCATTTGCATGTTCTTCATGCTCCCACGGGAACCATTTCTTATCTCTAATCGGTTTTTCGCCACGCACAAACAATATGCATTCATCATCAGGCAACAAACGGATTTCATACTCTAACATCAGTTCCCTGCCAAGTACATCATAGTTTTCACTATAAGAGCCACTAGAACCTTTACTTTCTCCGCTAGTTCTCTTGTCAATAGTCCATTTACCCAGCAGCTTAGAAATGTATTCATATGTACTGGCTTCATTTCCGCCCAAATAAAGAAAAGTATCACAATTTCCTACTACCCCTTCCCATGCCCCTTCAGCAAAAAGTATTTTTATCTGAGCTAGAGACTGTAAGATAGGCACACAATAGATACCTCGACTTCGACAAGTTGCAAGTATTTTATCAAAATTATTTGGCATCTTCGTATTGGCAAACTCGTCGAACCAAAAGCCTACATCCATGGGAAGTTTACCTCCAAAAAATCTAGCCTGTCGATATAATTCCTGAAAAAGAAGTGTATAAATCATGCTTGGTACAAAATTATAGGTATCATCGTCATCAGGAATCACTATGAATAAATTACTCTTTGTTCTTCCGTCTCCATCCTTTCCAACACCAAATTCATCAAGAGGAATATCATTTTTAGAAAAGATATCAAGTAATTGATCATTATCAAATGGCTGCATTCTGGCATTTACTGTCATAATGACAGAACGTATCGTCTCATCTGGGCCACCTCGGTATCTTCGATAAGCTTTTACCGCAGGGTGATTTGGCTTTTCCTGTTCCAGTTTACTCATACGTCCATCAAGTTTTGGCGGCTTATCACCATCACCAAACTGTGCCTCATCCAAAAGATACAGTAACGACTTCCAGTTACGATCAAGAAGCTCTGGCTTTCCAGTCTGAGGATTGTATACACCAACCGGACACTCCATCCACACATATAAGAAGAGACTTTCCAAAAACATTCGTTCCGCTCTCTCCCAGAATGGATCTTGCGAGTTATTCTTGATATTTGCATTGTTTGTATTCTGTATCAGATTAGATACCAGCTTTGTGACATCACTTTTTTTCCTAAGATATAGAAATGGATTAAAATGCATACTTTTCTGCCCAGTTAAATGCCTTGTCCAACTCTTCGATACAGCCAATGAATGGTTCTCTGTCACCAAAGATAAAGTAAGGAACCGGTATGCGCACTGCATCTAATCCCCATGACTTGATCGTAACGAAATCACGTTCCGTAATGTACTCGCTGCGATGAATCTTTATCCTTGCCTCATACACCTCTTTTGGTAATTGCCTTGGAAGCCAATACTCATCCTCTGCGGTGGTTCCTTCAAACAGCGCAGGATTCATCCACTTTTCAAGAACCAGCCAGTTTCCAAAATTAACACCTTTTACCTTCATAGCACTCCTCTTTTCTGCGCACATACTGCGCTTAATTATTCTTTGCATCGTTTCGCTTCTCTTAATTTGTAACTACATTTTAGCGTCCAAAATCACGATCCTATATCATAAATATTAGTTTTTTAACACAATTCTTAGATAATATGATACAATAATGCCAGCGGTAAAAGCAGACCGCAATATATGATCACATACAAATTGCTATCTGTTGACCTGCTCTGTCCAGACACCGACAAGAAGCAGATTCACTTGCAAGCATACAAGATAGGAGGTTTTCTACATGCAGGATATCATCTTACTTCAATACCTTTCAAAAAAATTGCACACCTATGCCTATAAATTTTCTCATAATGGCGAAATGTTATATTCTTACTGCAAGGTTCTTTCCTTTCAGGATTCTTATATAAAGAACACTGATTTTCTGGATTTTTTACTGGAAGATGCTTCCCAGACTACGCCCTGTCTGAAATCCGTCCATCAAAAAAATATCTATTGTGTCGTACATGGAAAAGACGCTATTTATATCGTAGGGCCTGTCTGCTTCTCTGCCTCCGTTTACTTAAACTGCAGCTACAACGCGTTAGCTTTGGAGGAAGCCACCGAAAAATATGTTCCAACAGCTGAACTGCTTTCTTATCTGGAGGATATGATCTTTCTGCATCATATGATAACCAATACAGCCGTGACAGTAGAGCAGATCATACAGGACAATTGCAGCAACAATGATTTTGAAGAACATGTGCAGCAAAATTTTAGTGAACTGCTTTTTGATAATCACGAAAACGAGGTACATCATAATCCATACGATCAGGAAGTACGTGAATTTAGCAGTATTGAAAACGGTGATCTTGTCCAATTGGAAAAAAGCATGCAGGAAGATTATGACGGTAAACTCGGAACTCTGGCAAAAGATCCGCTGCGCAATCTTAAAAATCTTGGCATTGTCCTAATTACACTTTCCAGCCGCTATGCGATTCGTGGAGGCTTGTCACCGGAAGTTTCCTTTTCTTTGAGCGACACCTATATCCAACAGATTGAAGAATGTAAAGATATTGCTCTTATCGTTCCTTTAACTCACAAAGCAGAGTTTCACTATGCGGGCATGGTACACGAAATAAAAGAACAGCAAAAAGGAACGCTGCAGAAAAGAAAAAATCCCCGCATTAATAAATGCAAGGATTTTATATTTTCTCATCTGCACGACCGAATCACCGTTGATGATCTGGCAGCAGAAGCAGATTGCAACCCTAATTATCTTTCTCAGCTTTTTAAGCAATGTGAAGGAATCAGCATTTCTGACTACATTCTTCGCGAAAAAATTAATCGTGCCAAAAATCTGCTTATCTACTCCGATTATTCTTATATTGAAATTGCCACCTATCTGGGATTTTCTTCGCAAAGCCACTTAGGAAAGCAGTTCAAAAAAACTACCGGATACACGCCAAAGCAGTATCGGGATATTTACGGAAGAAAAGAATAAAATATCTATTACATGATTCTTTGCAAATAGTTTTTTAGTTCTCTTCCACTTTCTTTCCGCAATCTACACAATACTTTTTACCAAAATACAACGTTGCTCCACAAAAACTGCATTTTGGGATCAAAGGCTTCTCAACCACTTCTTTTCCACAGTCAGGACAGAATTTCTTACCTTTCTTTACGGTAGCACCGCAGTTCGGGCAAATGACACCACCGCCCGCAGCTGTTGTTTGTGCAACGCCCTGCACTGCATTGCTTAATGCTGCTCCCACTTCACCAAGATTTGCATTTTTTGCTTTTTCTGCAACTTCTCCGGAAACTTCCTCTGCAGATGTTGTTTGAAAAGAAAACGGCATGGCAGGCGCACTACTCATCGCAAGTGAATATTCTGAAATAGTTACTTTTGTTTTGGTGAGTTCAACTGCGTCATAACCGGTCAGCTCACTTTCTACCGGATTCGCCAGTTGTGATCTGTCCGTTTTTTTGTACATGTCTATAACACACCTTTACTTGTAAAATTCTTCGATGATCTGCAAAGAAAATGATTTCATTTTATTGAAACCCTTGCAGATATTATAACAGATAACGGGTGAAAGGTCAGCAAATTCAAGGCTTTTCAAGTTAATCAGCAGACACTAATTAAAAAAGTTTAATAAAAGCAAGCAAAAAAACATATTCCAATACAAATAATCCAAATAGAAATAAACAAAAGAAGTTTTTTCTTTTTGTATACTTTTCCATAAACGATATTTATATCATTTCATTCCAGTTTTCCGGAAATCCAATATGTGACAACGAAATATTATCACCATACTCCTCCATCAATGCTCTTAACTCTGTCATAATTCTGCTCTCCCACTCATTTTTATCGGGATATAAAAATTTAAGCGTCAATATCTGCGAAAACAATTTCCGGTTAGTATTAAACGACACATTTTTCGGCATCCTAGGCAATGCCGGAAATGACCAGTAATATATTCTTGAATAATGAGCACAGGATTGCGTAAATCCGTTAGGCAACGCAACCAGCTTTTTAGACACACACTTGATGTATGATATAGCTCTCTTGCAATTTTTTTCTGATCCACCGACTTCAAATCAGCATATAGATATGAAAGCATCCCCATAGAGAAGAACTCTGTAATCACCCAGATTAGAAAATGTCCGCTATACTTTTTCTTATGATGCTGCACCACTAATGTCATTTTGTTCTCTTCAATGCAAATATCAAGCAGCCTCTTAAATTTGTCATCATTATGCCTTTCATTATATATATCCGGGTTTAAATATCCCAATGCACCGTAAGTTTTAGGTGATTTCATCATTACTGTTTCTCCGTAATGACTACTCTGTTTGTAATCCATTTCTACTTTGCTTGAATTATCCAATCCTTGTCTCCTTAAAAAAAATGTCTCCCCATGGGACACATCACATATGTGAGAGGTGCGGGGAGTCCTATTACTGATCTTTTATGCTATTTTCCAGAAAAAATCAACTATTTTTATATTTCTTTATCAGACCTCTTTTTTCTCCATACCAACACCAGCCACCATCAGCAGGCCCACTGCAAGCGAAAAAATTCCCATCCCAGACTAAACATTAGCCCGGAATGGGAATCTATTATTTTTATTAACTCATTGTAACAGAAAGCTCTTACGAAGCTCTTCTGATCTCAGCTAAAATTATTTAGCTGCCTTCTCAGCGATAGCTGCCTGCGCTGCCGCAAGTCTTGCGATAGGCACACGGAATGGTGAGCATGACACATAGTCAAGACCAATCTTATGACAGAATTCAACTGATGAAGGATCTCCACCGTGCTCACCACAGATACCGCAGTGAAGTGATGGACGAACTTTCTTTCCTTTTTCTACAGCCATTTCCATAAGCTGACCAACACCTGTCTGGTCAAGTTTTGCAAATGGATCGCTCTCAAAGATCTTAGCATCATAGTAAGCATCAAGGAACTTACCTGCATCATCACGAGAGAAACCGAATGTCATCTGTGTTAAATCGTTTGTACCAAAGCAGAAGAACTCAGCCTCTTTAGCAATCTGATCTGCTGTAAGTGCAGCTCTTGGAATCTCGATCATTGTACCAACTTCGTACTTCATCTCAATGCCTGCTGCTGCGATCTCAGCGTCTGCTGTCTCAACAACAACCTTCTTAACATACTTAAGCTCTTTAACCTCTCCAACAAGTGGAATCATGATCTCAGGCTCTACTGTCCAATCAGGATGTTTCTTCTTTACATTGATTGCTGCACGGATAACTGCTGCTGTCTGCATCTTAGCAATTTCAGGATATGTTACTGCAAGACGGCATCCACGATGTCCCATCATAGGGTTGAACTCGTGAAGTGAATCAATGATAGCTTTGATTTCTTCTACGCTCTTATTCTTAGCCTTTGCTAACTTCTCGATATCAGCTTCCTCTGTAGGAACGAACTCATGAAGTGGTGGGTCTAAGAAACGGATTGTAACAGGATTTCCTTCAAGTGCCTCATAGAGAGCCTCGAAGTCTCCCTGCTGATAAGGAAGGATCTTAGCAAGTGCTTCTTCTCTTTCTTCTACTGTATCTGAGCAGATCATCTCACGGAATGCAGCAATTCTGTCTTCCTCGAAGAACATATGCTCTGTACGGCAAAGTCCGATACCTTCAGCACCAAGCTCACGAGCTTTCTTAGCATCTGCAGGAGTATCAGCGTTTGTACGAACTTTAAGTGTTCTGTACTTGTCAGCCCAAGCCATAACACGTCCGAACTCACCAGCGATTGTTGCATCTACAGTTGGGATAAGACCATCATAGATGTTACCTGTTGTACCATCGATAGAAATCTCAGAACCTTCTGTATATGTCTTTCCTGCTAATTCAAATTTCTTGTTTTCTTCGTCCATAACGATATCGCCACATCCTGATACACAGCATGTACCCATACCACGAGCAACTACGGCTGCATGAGATGTCATACCACCACGAACTGTGAGGATACCCTGTGCACTCTTCATACCTGTGATATCTTCTGGAGATGTCTCAAGACGAACAAGTACAACTTTCTCTCCACGCTCAGCCCACTCTACAGCGTCTTCTGCTGTAAATACGACTTTACCACAAGCAGCTCCAGGAGAAGCACCAAGTCCTTTTCCGATTGGAGTAGCTTTCTTTAACTCAGCAGCATCGAACTGTGGGTGAAGAAGTGTATCAAGGTTACGAGGATCGATCATAGCTACTGCTTCTTCTTCTGTCTTATGTCCTTCATCAACAAGGTCACAAGCAATCTTTAATGCAGCAGGAGCTGTTCTCTTACCGTTACGGCACTGAAGCATGTAAAGCTTCTTGTTTTCAACTGTGAACTCCATATCCTGCATGTCATGGTAGTGATTCTCAAGTGTATCACAAACCTTAACGAACTCAGCATATGCTTCTGGGAATTCCTGCTCCATCTGAGCGATTGGCATTGGTGTACGAACACCGGCAACTACGTCCTCGCCCTGTGCGTTGATAAGGAACTCACCCATAAGTTTGTTCTCACCTGTTGCAGGGTCACGAGTAAATGCAACACCTGTACCAGATTCATTGTTTAAGTTACCGAATACCATAGGCATTACGTTAACTGCTGTTCCCCATGAGTAAGGGATGTCGTTGTCACGACGATATACGTTTGCACGAGGGTTGTCCCATGAACGGAATACAGCCTCTACAGCAAGTTTCATCTGCTCTACAGGATCAGAAGGGAAGTCTGTTCCTAACTGATTCTTGTACTCAGCCTTGAACTGCTCTGCAAGAGTCTTAAGATCCTGTGCTGTAAGATCTACATCATACTTAACACCTTTCTCTTCTTTCATCTTGTCGATAAGCTGCTCGAAGTATTTCTTACCAACTTCCATAACTACGTCTGAGAACATCTGGATGAAACGTCTGTATGAGTCATATACGAAACGCTCAAATGTTGGGTCTGGGTTTCCTTTGATCATTGTAGCTACAACGTCGTCATTCAAACCAAGGTTAAGGATAGTATCCATCATACCAGGCATTGAAGCACGAGCACCTGAACGAACAGAAACTAATAATGGATTCTCAGAATCTCCAAATTTCTTTCCGTTGATTTCTTCCATCTTCTTAACACCGTCCATGATCTGAGCCATGATCTCATCGTTAATCTGACGTCCATCTTCATAGTACTGTGTACAAGCTTCTGTAGTTACTGTAAATCCCTGTGGTACAGGAAGACCGATATTTGTCATCTCTGCAAGGTTAGCACCCTTACCACCGAGTAAGTTACGCATGGTCATGTCGCCTTCGCTAAACATATATACCCATTTGTTTGCCATTGTAAAGTTACCTCCTAAATATGAATAAATAATTGTCCGCGATATCAATCGCGCTGCAACCGCCATCATTTCAAAATGAAATTCCGGCACAAAACTGACTTCATGTCAGATATATCTATATCTCCTGCCAGGCAGGAAACCGGTACATACCCTGCGTTAAGAATTGTACCCATGTCAATCAATAAATACGACACTCTCCGTTCCGCATGAAGCCGCTACTCATAGTATAACATATAAAACCAAAATGTAAAAATCTTTTTTCAAAAAAATAAAAAAATATTGCGGACTGTATATTATCAATCACACAAGTTGTAAATAGTAACAGCTTTGATCATTATATAATTTGAAAATTACAAAGTCTTATATACCCCTTCAATTTCAATTTTAATTCAAAAATCCCATCAGGAATCTTCTCTCCATCAATTGAAATATCATACCTTTTGAAATCTGTTTTTCTTCCAAATGCTGCCCACGGCATCTTTTTATCCGTCCTGAATGCTGCCTGGCCTATCTCACTATGTATATCATTTGTTTTAGTCTGACCTTTTACAAACTTTCCAATCATCTCATCATCTGCAAAAACTTCGACCATCCCTCCATATTCTATTGATGCCAATACTTTGAGAGTATATTTTTTTATACTCATTTTGTTTTTGCCATCATCCAATTTTTCAGCTTTTGATATTTCACCATTAGTTGTATTATTATTACCATTTAAATTATTCTTGTTCAAACACATATTTTTATATGAAACGTTACCTTTTGTTTTATTATCCAGCGTACATACCGCATCAAATCCATTTGTGCCCTCGTGCAGATAGATATTTTCATATGTATCATAATGATCTGCCTTTATCGTCTGCCATGCATCCCTTGTACCTCTTGATGTTCCCTTTATATTTATTGTCTGTTTTAAGTGAATATCATAACTTGATGAACCTGCCTGTATAATATACTCTCCATCTTCAAGAATAAGCCTCTCCTCAACAACATCATAATATTTTAGATCACTTATTTTTATTTTAAAATCAACAGTTCTCTTTTCTCCTGGTTTCAGATCCTTTACTCGTTCAAATGCCCTGAGTTTTCTTATCGCACGTGGAACTTTTGAATTCCTCTTTGTTACATAAATCTGTACAACTTCATCTGTCATATACTGACCTGCATTTTCAATGCCTACGCTGACTACAATTTCTGTATAGTCTTTAATTTTTACTTCCATATATTGGTATTTTATGTCCGAGTATGTTTTTCCATATCCAAAAGGATACAATACTTCCCCATCATAATAAGCATAAGTTCTCGGATGAGCTATTATATCATAATCCTCTTTCGCTGGAAGCTTTGCAATATCCTTATACCATGTTGTGCTAAGTCTTCCTGCCGGACTTACCTTTCCAAAAATATTGTCTGCAATCGCTGTTCCAAGTTCCATACATCCCGATGCCGATAATATCATTGCTTTCACATGTTCTTTTGCCCATGATATATCAAATGCAACATTTGATATTAAAACAACTATTACATTTTCATTTGCTTCATATACTGCCTCAAGCAATTTCTGTTGATATGCAGGAAAATCTATATCATCTCTGTCAACATCCTCTTTGCAGGTGACCATTGGATCTCCGCCAAGAAAAAGAACAGGATACTTTACATTTTTTGCAAGTTTAGCTGCCTCCTCAATTCCATTTAAAACAAGTTCAAATTCAAAGTTGCTTACTTTTGATATTTTTGCAGCAGCACCAGCATCATTTTTCCAATCACTTCCACTACTTTGCAGTTTATCCAACGCACTTTCGACACGCAGAACTCCGTTTTCATCTATGTAAAAAGCTTCATCATTCCAGCTTGTCACTTTCCCCGAAAGTGAACCATCAAAAACAATGTCATTATCCATCTCATCATTTTTTATTCTAAATGCCTCTTTTACAAACCATCCAAATGCCCTGTCCTTAAATGCACATATGTCTCCGCTCTCTCCCCCTTCCATATCATCCCTTACTGACAGGAATTTTTTATTTGAAATGCTTTTCAATGTAAATTGCTTTTTATCCCACTGTTCTACCTGAAATACCTCCGCATTTGCACTATCTGTAACGATAATCCTTCCATCTTTATCAAGCCCGAGATACCTTCCATCTGCCTTTATCTTAAACTCACATACGCCATTTTCAAAAGGAGCATCAACATATTTTCTGATTCCTTCAAGCCCCGTCACATAATATGGCGGCAATCCAGAATACCAGTCAAGCTGCCAGACATCTGCTAAAGGTCCGAGTACACATATATCATCGACAGCCTCAGATGCATTAAGCGGAAGTATTCCTTGATTTTCAAGAAGTACGATAGAACTTTGTCCGACCTTAAGTGCTGTTTCCTGATTTTCTTTTGTTCCAACATCTTCCATTGTTATATACGAATATGGATTGTCTCCATATGCATCAAACAATCCAAGCCTTATCATAGTTCCAAATCGATTTATAATTGCTTCATTGATATCATTTATATCAATAAGTCCCTGTTCATAGGCTTCTCTTACGGCTTCCTCTATCTTAACAGGATTATCTGAAAAACTATCGATACCAGCTTTCAATCCAGCAGCAACTGTCTGTGCATCTGTACCAAAATATTCATGCTGATTTACTGTCTGAAGCACATCACCGCCATCTGTTACTACATGATGCAGCCCCCATTTATTTTTTGCGTAATCTTTAATATCAGAAATAAGCATACATGGTGTCCCATTTATCTCATTGTACGCTGTCATGACCGCCTCTGCTCCATGCTCCATGATAATCCGCCTGAATGGCTCATGATAATATTCACGCTTATTTCTTGGATCAACTGACGAAGATGCAAAAGTACGATCCTCCTCAACATTATTTGCATAAAAATGTTTTAATGTTGCCGCGCATCTAAGATAAAACTCATCATCCCCCTGCATACCTTCAACATACGCACCTGCAAGTTCACCCGTAAGATAAGGATCTTCTCCATACGCCTCCTCATTTCTTCCCCATCTCGGATCTCTCTCCATGTCTACAGTAGGTGCCCAAACTGAAAGACAACCACTCTTTCCAGCTTCAAACAATCCCCTTGTCTCTGTTCCGGTAACTTTTCCAGCTTCTTTAAGTAATTCCTTATCCCACGACCTACTCATACCGATAGGATTTGGAAAAATCGTCGTATAATCCGGCTCTTTTAAATCCCATCCCTGATCATGCCTCGCCTGCACTCCGTGTGCACCTTCTCCTCCAACATTGAAAGCCCTTATCCCAAGTCTTTCAATTTCAGGATTCGCATTGCTCATACATTTGATTTTCTCATCTAGGGTAAGATTCTGCACCAGAAAATCAAGTCTCTTTTTAATATCAAGTTCAGAGTTCCATAAAGGATTCTTTATTTTTTTATCAGCCATATCTTCCTCACTTTCTTCAGGCGTTTATTATAAATCTTTATACCATAATTTGATGCAGATTATTACCCCAAATATCATTAAAAAATACACTATTTATCTTTGATGATAGTCTAAGCATAGTATATTTTACCATTGATATATCAAACAATATTTAATTTTCACTATATCAGTCATAAATATATATTTTATGTAAATTAAACCCATCTTAAATAAGCAAAAAATCCTTTCAATACATATTACAATTCTGTATTAAAAGGATTTCTATTTTTAAATTCATTATTAGTCTACAACTTTTATAGTCTTGATAACAGGCTGGTTTTCTTTCTCAACCGTACCATTTGTATCTGTGACCGGAGTATCTTTACAAATCTTATCTACAATATCCATTCCACTCGTAACTGTTCCAAATCCTGCATACTGTCCATCAAGATATGTACTGTCTGACTGCACGATAAAGAACTGAGAACTTGCACTGTCATTATCTGATGAGCGAGCCATTGAGATAGTGCCTCTGACATGTGAAATATTATTCTCAACACCATTTTCACTAAATTCACCTTTTATCGTCTCATCTGAGCCACCTGTCCCATCACCATTGGGATCACCACCCTGAATCATGAAACCATCTATGATACGATGAAATGTAAGCCCATCGTAAAAGCCTTTCTTTGCAAGATTTACAAAATTTGTAACCGATATAGGTGCTGTATCTGCATCAAGCTCTACCTTAATATTTCCATAACCCTTAACCTTTATAACTACATGATGTTTACCCGAAAGCTGCTCTGTACCATCTGATGCCACATCACTTGCTCCTGCATCCTGTTCGGAATCATCTGTGCTTTCCGGAGCAGTCGTTTCCTCCTGCTGTGTATCTGTATTCTGTGATGATGAACCTGCATTATCTGAAGATGTATCATTCTTCTTAGAGCCACAACCTGCAAGCACACATAATACAAGTGCCATAACTGCTATAAGCCTGAAATATCGCTTCATTTTTCCTCTTTCCTGCATACTATTATGATATAAATACGTCATATGACCACACCGGTCTTTTCAAAAATAAAACTTATTCTGAAATCTCAGCTGCTGTCACACTGCTTTTAAATGAACTGTTTCCATTTGATGTTGAAATATTTGTTCTGACAACATTTGCGACACCAAGAGCAATAACAAGAATTGTAAGACCAACCATAACTCTGCGTAACATTGTTTTTTCCATAAATATGTACCTCCCACTCAACTTTCCCTTTATACGTTAGTATACGTGACACAAGTAACTATCATGCTAAATTCTATACCCGTACTCACATTAATATTATATCATGTGTTTAATACTTTTGCAACATTTTTAATATATTGTAAGATTTTTGTAAGAACTGTGTTTTTAATAATTCACAGCAGAAACCTGTTTGTGATATAATCAGCAATGAACTGTTAATAATGTTAAAAAAACAATTGAAACTAAACGCAGAATTTGTCATGGAATTATGCCAATCTTTACATTGATATACCTCAATGCTAAAATATAGCTACATATAAACATGCTGATAAAAACAGGAGGGAGCATATGGCAAGAACAATAAGTATCGGAAATCAGAGTTTTGAATCAATACGCCAAAAAAATTGTTTTTATATAGACAAAACATCATTTATAAAAGAAAATATCCGGCACTATGGCTTCGCATTCAAAGGTAAGGAAGTGTTGATTGATGAATAATTCTACTATCCAATAACATTATAAGACACCATTATTTCAAAAAGCCTTCATTTTTCACAAATAATTTTTCTAAAAAAAACAAAAGGTTTGCAGACATTATGCCCGAAAACCTTTTGGTTTTTATTTATATTTTCCTGCAATATCAATTCTGGTAAGTGCCTTTTTAAGTGCAAGTTCTGCACGAAGCATATCTACAGCAGGTTCGCCGCTCTTAAGTCTGCGCTCTGCTCTTATCTTTGCTTCATTTGCCCTGTTTACATCTATCTCATCAGGCCACTCGCAGGATTCGGCAAGGATTGTTACCTTGTCTTTTGTAATTTTTACAAATCCGTCATGAAGTGCTGCTTCTTTGTCACCGTCTGACTTCTTTATGCGAAGTACACCCGGTTCAAGAATAGCTGTAAGCGGAATGTGTCCGGCAAGTACACCGATCTCACCTTCCGTTGTCTTCATTTCCACCATATCTATGTCTCCGTCAAAGAAAACTCTGGTAGGTGATATTATCTGAAGATTAAACTTCTTTTCAGCCATGATACACCTCCCGAACTATTTAGAATTCATTCTCTCAACAACTTCATCTATAGTTCCTGCATTGAGGAAAAGATTTTC
>CAKRFY010000043.1 GCA_934320895.1 uncultured Lachnospiraceae bacterium
ATGTGTTAGAACAATGGTATGACATCAATCTGTGTGCGAATCGCTTGCAAAGAAGAAAGTATACTATGCGATTGCACAGAAGATTTCCTGTAGTACGAAAATAAATCGAAAGTTTATGTGGGAAATTAGGGAACGACTGGGAGATTTAAAATGGCATTAGTGAAAGATATTGCCAGAAGGGTCAAAGGAAGGTTTTGACTTTCTGGGATTGATAATTTATAATACAAAAACTAGAGAAAAATTGAATAGGTGTCCCCAAAATAGCGAGAAGAATCTCAAGGTGAGTATTTCGGCTATTAAGTTCCGACTGTCCGGTAATAGGAAACCAATAAAAAATACTTGATTGGTTTGTGAGCTCATATCAGTTTTACCTTATTAGCAAAGCCTGCTTCGTACTGCAAAGCGGTGCTGGACTTGAATGTTTCGTTGAAATTGATTAATTGTACCTAAGCCAATCATGACGGTTTTTGTGCTCCGAAACACCGTTTTCCATCCTTCCGGAATTAGAGCTTCTTAGTTCAAAAATATTCATCAAGGTGAAGAAGGAGGAATTTTATGATGATAAAAGGAGTTATTTTTGATATGTTTGAAACATTGGTAACGCATTATAAATGTCCGTTGTATTTTGGCAGTGAAATAGCCGATGATTTAGGTATAAATACGAGGGACTTCTTGAAAATATGGGACGAATATGAAGAAGAACGAACGATTGGCAAAGTAGATCTTGAATTTGTTTTGTCAGATATTTTAACACGGTACAATAAATATTCATTGGATGCCATTCGCTTTGTTGTTAAAAAAAGAGTCAAGATCAAACAACAATGCTTTGAAAATATATCTGAAGAAATAGTTGCAATGCTTGACATTTTGAAAAAAAAGAAAATAAAAATTGGCCTAATCAGCAATTGCTTTTCTGAGGAAGTAGAAGTAATAAAAGATAGTATTTTATATAATTATTTTGATGTGTGTTGCTTGTCTTATGAAATGGGGATAAAAAAACCTGACCAAAGAATATTTCGAGAATGTGTAAAGATGTTAGATGTAAAAGAAAACGAATGCATTTATATTGGCGATGGTGGCAGTAATGAACTAGACGCGGCAAAAAGCGTAGGAATTAGGGCGGTACAAGCAACATGGTTTATTAGCGAACAATCCAAGCAATATAAAATAAAACCTGATGTTGAACATTTAAATCGCCCAATTAATATAGAAAAACTGATAAGTGCGCTGGATGTCAAAAACAGACAAAACTGAGAGTATGTGCCGGATGATAGCTGCTAGGATTGAACTGTATTGAATTGCGGATGAAACTAAAAAAGGATACGGTGTGTCGTTTTCGTAAATATTATGGTAGTGGCAAACAGAATATGAAAAATTGCCCCCCTTTCCATTGGGTTGACCGATTGCATTTTGCTTACGTAAGCTCCGTCAAGGCTGGATTTAACCGGTTTTCAGTTCGACCTTGACTGGACTTTCCAAAGCAAAATTTTGGTCACCTAAGCCAAAGAAAGGGAATATAAAGGCTCCACAGCCTTGAAGCCCCTGATTTTACTTGACACTACCAGCATCATAAAGGGGAAAATAATATGATAGAAAAAGAATATAAAACAATGCTGAACTACGAAAAATATATCAGATTATTAGAAGTATTTCATTTTGAAGAAGCCCTTGTTCAGGTGAATTTGTATTATATCAGCAAGCAAGACGATAATAATACAGTTAGGGTTAGATGCAAGTCGGGCAGAATTTTTTTACAAGTTAAAATAGATTGTTCTATAGAAAAAGGAATTCATATAAATAGAGAGTATGAAAAAGAAATAGAGATTATTCCATATATTATCACTAAAGAAGAGTTGAATAATCTTTGTGGTGTTGATTTTTTTGAAGACAGATATCTTCTTGATATACTTGTTACTGAGAGGAGAAATTATATCTGTGAAGATAATATTATTTCGCTAGATCGGAATTCTTATTTAGGGATAACGGATTACGAACTGGAAATTGAATATAAAAATAAAATCGTAGAAAAAATCAAGAAAAAGCTTGAGCAAGAAAAAATTTATAATGAAAAAAATACTAGAGGGAAATTTAAGAGATTTTATGCACGATATAATCAGATTTCTTCATAGTGTAAATGATGTATAGTTTTGCGTAAAAAATTACCATTTTGTTAGAATAAAGCACAAGTTTACAACATATGAGAAAGGTAGAAAATATAATGCAAGAATTTGAAAATATTGTAATTAAATGTTGCCAAGAAGTGGTTTCAGAAAATCACAGTGATATTGAGGTTGATATGGATACATGTCTGACAAATGAATTAGGATTTGATTCATTAGGAATAGTTTCATTGGTTTTATTGTTAGAAGAAAAATTAGAAATGGATTTAGATGAATATCTAATGGAAATTCGGAACAGTAATAATGTGGCTCAACTTATTCAAGCTATATGTCGGGCAAGGATAAATGAATTGTAGATAGTGGTTTATTGTATATAGCCGTTTGAATTGAAAAAGAAGCGTTGAGTGTAAAATCGATAACAATATAAAAAAGGGGAAAGGTAAATGAAGAAGGAATATAGTCTTATATTAAAAGGATGCCTCGTTAATAAAAGTAGTGAAAACGAAATTAATACATTATTAGAAGAATATTTATCATGGAAGGAAATAGCTGGAATTCTATTCAATCACAGGTTGGGAGGGTATTTTTACTGTGGATTAACTGAGGCGCAGCGAAAAAAATTGCCGACAGAAATTAGAGAGGTCTTAAAGGCAGTTGTTAAAGTTCAGAAGGAAAATCAGCAGGAACTTATATGCGAAATTAGAAGCATAAATGAAGAATTGACAAAGAGTAAAATACATTTTGCGGCTTTAAAAGGTGCTTTTTTTTCATCTGAAATGTACGAATTAGGTGCACGAAGATCAAATGATATTGACTTATTAGTGTATGAAAAGGATCTCGATATTTTAGATGGAGCCTTAAGAAAAATGGGATATATAGAAAACATAAATACTAAGCAACAAAAAGAAAGCATAGACAAGAAAAAAGAAAAGCTGGAAGTCATAAAGCAGACATTAAAAGAGTGTACAGATTTTCAGCAGAAAAGCATTGACAGCAGACTTGTGGAACAGCTGGTAGAGAGAGTTGTACCATCTGATAAAGCTACGGTTTTTAAGTTTTACATAAACCTGTTAGGGGAGGAAAACAGTAACTTTTCAACAGATGATTACTATTTGTACAATACATTAAAATTAGGATTTGACGAAGCAAGAGCGTATAGAAAGAGCATGGGTAAATACTTAAGAAGTAATCAATGGAAAGACCTTACAGTTGAGGTTTACTTAAAGATTTAATATAGGAATGTAAAGAAAGCAAATGATAGGACTGTAATCAGATTTGCCAAGTCGGTGAACTGGAAACAGTCCTGTTTTGTCTTTTCTGCCAAGAGACAGCCAGCACAGGTACGATGGGTACAATGTTTTCGGAAAAGCAATTTTTTTTGTAAGGTACAATAGGTACGATTCTAGAAAAATCTTCTTTTTTTGTTGAAAACCTCTTGTAGTTTTTGTAAGATATGTTACAATCTATATGTAACTAAATGTAGGTTGTTAATTTATTAGTGTAATATGTATATACTGTAATGAGACAGTATTTTCATCATTCACTCTGTAAACTTAATATCAACGCATCAGTAATATAAATATTATATGACTGTGGTATCGTGTAATCCGCACAGGCAGCTATCGCTGAGAAAGCAGCTAAATAATTATAGCTGAAAAAGTAGATTTTCGTAGAGATATTCTACAAAATATAGTGATTAAACAACATAGACCGTCAATGCACTAAGATTAGTGTGTTGGCGGTCTTTTTGTATATAAAAATTTATGTAAAATAGTATGCAGTTTTTGAAATTTTAGTTATAGGTTGATTTCATGATAACCGTTGTTTATAATAATATCAAAGCATAGAACATTTTGATTATATATAAATGGAGATGCATAACGCAGGAGGGGGGATGTCAAATTTGAATACAGAAATAAAAAATGCGATTGCCGCAGCAGATGAAAAAACACAGTATGATACTTATGCAAAGAGACTTCTTGCACAAAAAAGCGTACTGGCAAATATATTAGTGAAAACTGTTACTGAATTTAAGGATATGAATCCGAGTGAAGTGGTAAACTATATTGAGGGCGAGCCTGAGATTGGGATTATACCGGTTGAGCCGGGGTTAACAAATGCAGAAAAGACGGATGACTCAGGACAGAGAATAATAGGATTTAACACAGAAAATGCTGAGATAAATGAGGGCATGATAAGGTTTGATATAGTATTTTATGTCAGGATACCGTCCAAAGATAATGAAGAAAAAAGATTGACAAAAATTATAGTAAACATAGAATGTCAAAAAGATGAACCAACTGCATATAGCATATTAAACAGGGCAATCTTTTATGCGAGCAGGCTTATATCATCGCAAAAAGAAAGAGATTTTGTAAATTCAAACTATGATGATATAAAGCAGGTGTTCAGCATATGGGTTTGTATGAATATGGAAAATAACAGTATGGAACACATTCATCTGACAAAAGATAGAATACTGGAATCTTATGAATGGAAAGGAAACCTTGATTTACTAAACATTGTGATGATAGGGATAACAAATGAACTTCCGGAAAAAGATGAGAAATACGAACTGCATCGTTTGATTTGTGCGTTGTTTTCTAATGAACTGAGTGAAAATCAGAAGTTTGATATTCTTGAGAGAGAGTATAATATTCCGGTCAATACAGAATTGAGAGAGGATGTGAGCGTTATGTGTAATCTGAGTTTGGGAATAGAGGAAAGAGCTGAGGCGAGAGGCGAGGCAAGAGGCAAAGCGAGAGGCGAGGCAATAGGAATGAGAAAAACCAGAAAAGAGATAAATGAAAAGGTTGTTAAAAATATGTATAATAAAAGATACACAATAGAGCAGATATCAGAAATCATTGAGTTAAGTGAAGAGGAAGTAAAGGATATTATAGAAGATAAAGAGTCTATGTAAATGCCTATTATGATAAGTATTGTAAGTTGGTTTCTATGATACAGATGTTGCACAGGATAAATGAATAGAGATAAATTGTAGAAAGTAGGTGTTTTTATGGCGACATGGGTTACACATTTAATGATTGCGGATGAGGTTATAAAGAAAATTCCTTCCTTATGCAGGCATGAGTTTTTTGTGGGAAATATAGCACCCGATTGTAATGTGGAAAATGAAGATTGGACAAGTTTTACTCCATCAAGAGAAGTGACGCACTGGATGGAAAATGAGCGGAAAACAGCTACGGATTGTGAAAGATTTTTGCACGAATATATAGAGCCAAAAGGAATATTAGATGTTAAAGAAGAATCGTTTCTTTTGGGATATTATGCGCATCTTATAACAGATGCGGAATTTCAAAGATACATCCGTGATGAGGATAGAATAAAAGCGTCTTGGGATAGAATTAAGCTGCATCCGGAATTAAGCAAGCAGGCAGTCGGTATGGAAGAAACATGGGATTCTGTGAAAAAGCTTATAGGTGGTCGGGAAAGAATGAAGGATATATATGCTATAGAGGCTGATTATTTAGAAGCAAATCCGGAATCAGGCTACATAACAGATATTGTGTGTTTAAAAGAATTCCCGGATTATATTGATTATCTTCCTAAAGGGGCGATTGTCCGAAAAATAAAGGTGATGGGATATATGCCGAAAAAAGAAATTAGCCGGTACCCATATATCGGTATGTCTAAGGATGAGTATGAGTGCTTTGTAAAAAGAACTACAGAGTTGGGAGTGGAAGCCATAGAGAAATATATGGATAGTCATAGAAGATGAGAAATATGCTCTGCATCGTTTGATTTGTGCATTGTTTTCAAATGAACTGAGTGAAAATCAGAAGTTTGATATTCTTGAAAAAGAGTATAATATTCCGGTCAATACAGAATTGAGAGAGGATGTGAGCGTTATGTGTAATCTGAGTTTGGGAATAGAGGAAAGAGCTGAGGCAAGAGGCAAAGCGAGAGGCGAGGCAATAGGCGAGAACAAAAAAAGTGAAAAGGTTGTTATAAATATGCATAAAAAAGGATATGCGACAGAACAGATAGCGGATATTGTTGAGTTAAGCGAAGAGGAAGTAAAGAATATTATAGAAGGTAAAGAGTCTATGTTGGTGTAAGTATGAAGTAGACCGTCAATGCACTAAGGTTAGTGTGTTGGCGGTCTTGTTATTTTCAGGGATAAGCATTTGGGGGAGGAGTGTATGGAAATATGGTTTATCGTATTGCAATGATTCACTGTGCGGGGAAAAAAGAAGATGCGGAAGATGTATTTCAGGAAACATTTTTGGCGTTGGTGAGATGCAGGAAACACTTTGAGTCTGAGGAACACCTGAAAGCATGGCTGATTCGTGTAGCATTAAATCAATGCAAGAAAAAGGAGATTGCCTTATCCCTTGAGCTTTTTGTAAATGATTCGCTTAATATTTTCAACCATCAGACAAATGTGGATGTTGATAACAGATTTGTTGTTTATGGAATCAGAGACTTAGGTACAGAGCTTAGTCCTATTACAATGCTTGCAAACAGTGAGTTTGTAGCACTTTTGGAGCAGGCAAACACGGACAGCTCCAAGATGGCAGAGGTTATCGGCGTATCGGAGGCACAGCTTCGATTCGTAACCAACAGTCAGTCCGGTATGGGACTTCTTAAGTGTGGTAATGTAGTCATTTCGTTTGATAACCAGATCAGCAAGGACACCAGCCTTTATAAGCTGTATAACACAAATCTTCACGAAAAGGTAGAAATGGAGAAAAAAGAGAAGTTTAACCAATAGTTTTTGTAGAATCATGTGTGAATATATGTTATTATAGTATATGGGGTAAGAACCCTACATAATGTAATGATTGGAGTGAAAAGAGTGACACCGGAAGAAAAAAGTGTCTTAGTTAAATCGCAAAAGATTAGCAAATGGAATGCACAAAAGCTATATTATAATATTGGAAAAAAATCTCAAAGAAAATGGACCGTAAAAAGAGGAGAGGTTTATTTTGCTGACTTGGGAGAAAATATAGGTAGTGAAGAGAATAAAATCAGACCTGTTGTTGTTTTACAATCGAACGCATATAATTTTCATTCACCTGTATTTACAGTAGCAATTATTTCTTCTAGTACGCTCACAATTCCTGATATTCAGATTCCAATAACAGGTAAATATCCTTTTGTGGATGAAAATGGAACAACCAAGAATCTATGTGGTGCAATAGACCTCGGACAGATAAAGACGATTGGTAAAGAGAGAATTGTATCAAAAAAAGTTTGTGATTTATCCGTGGAGATGAAAGAAGTTGATATTAAGCTGTTGAATGTTCTTGGGGTAAGTAGTATAATAAAGAAAAAGGATAATTTAATTCAGTCATTGACTGGCAAGGTAGATTATTTGAAAGAACAGCTTAAGAAAAAGGATGAGGAATAGTTATAAAATCCTTGACTTTTCATATAATATTGGTGTATGGTATTCATACAGTTATGGTTAGTCTGGCGACTGACCGGTAAAAATTGATTCAGTTGTGGTGAATCTGGCGATTCATCGGTAAGCCCCTATGAAAGTAGGGGCTATTTTTTTGCATAAGCCATTTGGACTAACCATCCAGTGTGATATTCTACCAGTTTGTTGATGATTTTCAGAACGAAATCAACCTCCAGTGATGGACTGAGCACATAGGACAGTATCTGCTTAGTAAAGGCATCCAGGACAGTAGATAAATAGGCAGTAAGGATTTGTTCAAAGTCCTCTCTGTCCTGCTGTTCCCACTGTGCTCTTGCTGGGGCAGCATTCAGTTACTTAGGGAGTGTGTTTATAAACAGGGATACAAATGGTGAGGGTGTCCTAAAAGTAGGTACTACACTAATTCGCGTTTCCACTGTTATGGGTATATTATATATCAATACAATTCTTTTTCGCTTTGCAAAAGTAATTTGTTATGAATAATAAAGACCGCCAATGCACTAAGGTTAGTGTGTTGGCGGTCGTTTTATTTTCAAGGATAAGCATTTTGGGGAGGAGTGTATGAAAACTGACTGATTACAGTATTGATGTGTTTAGCAATTATAAAAATAGGTATTTGATACTATTTTTTTGAAATATTCAAACTCAAAATGTCACTTTTTTATTCGTAAAAAGTAGTTATAGATAAAAGTACCTTAAAATAAATTATGATAGTTTCGCAATCGTTTGGTAAGATAAAAAAGAGAGGAGAGTCCATTTTGAACAAACTGAAAGTGGAAAGTACCGTGGAGCAATATGGAAATATGGTTTATCGTATTGCAATGATTCACTGTGCGGGGAAAAAAGAAGATGCGGAAGATGTATTTCAGGAAACATTTTTGGCATTGGTGAGATGTAGGAAACACTTTGAATCTGAGGAACACCTGAAAGCATGGCTGATTCGCGTAGCATTAAATCAATGCAAGAAGAAATATAACAGCAATGGAAGATATGTACTTATGCAGCAGGAAGAAATAACAGAATTAAGAAATGAAGATACAGAGGAATATATGGCATCTTCTTGGTTGTATGAGGCAGTTTGTCAATTGCCATATAAGATACGAAAAGTAGTGGAGCTGTATTATCTGGAGGAGATGAAAACAAAGGAAATCGCTCAGATTTTACGAATTTCAGATGCCAGTGTTAGAAAAAGACTAGAGCGAGGACGAAACATGTTGCGTGAGAAAGGCGGATTGCGAATATCTGATTGATTTGTTTTTGCAGGCATGGACGGAATATGCTGTGTCAGAAAGGGGAAAATTATGAAAGTTATAGATAAAGAAGAAATATTATTACAAAAGAATATGAAAAAAATCAGAGAGGAACTGGTAATGGATGAAGCGTTATTGGAGAATACAAAACAAAAAATCCGTGATGCCGATAAAGCGTATTACACCATTTTTGCAATGATTGCGATTTCAACGGTTGTCGTGATACTGTCGTTTGGGGCATATTATTTTGCGTATGCAGTTCCTACTTCTCACAAACTTATGTCTATGGTGGAAAAAAATTATTCTTTGGCAATAGAGCGTGTTCAGGATAGGGATAGGGACATTTATGAAGAAGCAGGAGAAAAAGAGGGACTTTCATCGAATGAGATAGATAATCTGTTAAAAAAAGGCAGAGAGCATACTGACAGGTTTATGGCTGGAAAACGCATCGGAGTTTGCAAGGCAAAAATTACTGTTACTACCGTTACTAAATGTACTTATAAAAAGTTGTCGTTGGTAGTATATTCTGACAGCACATCTTATTATTTTAAGAGAACAAAAAAAGGATGGAAACTGGAAAAAGAAAATATTGATAAGTTGTAAAAATTGTGGAGTTTTTTGGGATTATAGTATTTGCACATAAGATTAATTCGTGCTTATATTATAATCCATTATTATTTTTAAAAGATAATTATTCATGTTTTCAAGGGGAATAGATAGTTTCATGTTAATGTCGTCGTCTGCCAGAAGTGCAACAGCAAAAAGATTTGCTTCAAATTCAATATTAGTCATAACATTAGAACTTGTCGTGGCAAAATAATTTATGCACTGTTCATGTAATAACGCATGACCCAGTTCATGTGCACATAATATTTTTTTAGCTTTTTCACTGTATTTGTTATTGATTGATATTGTAGTTGGGTATCCTGGCATTTTAATAGTATGTGCAGTAAAATCTTTTACGCATGAATTTGTATGAATTACTGAAATACCAAGTCGTGTGGCTATTTCGTATGGGTCATTGATTTTCCAATTTTTCTTGATTGACCTAGCCATTTCAATTATATCCTGTGCTTTTATAAATCCCCCTGTGTTTATATATTTTTATATTTATAGCTTGCTATTTGAGAATAAGCCACGAATGGTGGCGGCACAGGGAGGAATAAATAAACTGAGGGAAAATGTTGATACGCTGTTGGTTATTCCTAATGAAAAGCTTCTTTCTATTTCGGAAAAGTCCCTCACATTATGTGATGCGTTTGAATTGGCGGACTCTGTATTGAAAGATGCTCTGTTACTGTTTGTATATTAAGTGTAAACAGTAGAATTTTGAATATTTTAATATTGTCAAAGAAGCAGCAGAACTGATTGCAAATATAAAGTTGATACAAATTTTCTCATTGAAACAAAATGTCTGTTAGAATATAATGTGAAATATAATACTTTGTCAAGTTATAGTAATGAAAGTAAAGAAGATATAATAAACATAATCTGTCAGCTTGGCATAAAATTGAAGTTGTATAATTAACAAATAAACTGTGGAGGATGAAAATGATAACAGGCGAACTTAAGAATAAAATAGATAAAATATGGGAGATATTTTGGACGGGTGGTATTACAAATCCGCTTGATGTTATTGAGCAATTTACATATCTGTTGTTTATAAAGCAGTTGGATGATGTAGAGACAACTAAGGAAAATGAGGCAAATTTTCTGGGATTTGAATATGAGTCCATGTTTCCGGGGGATTGCCAGAAATACAGGTGGAGCAAGTTTAAAAATTTAGGCTCTGCCGATGAAATGTATGACCTTGTGTTGAACGGTGTATTTCCGTTTATTAAAAATCTGCATCAGGATGGCGAGTCGGCATATTCTAAATATATGGGTGATGCAATATTCAAGATACCGACGGCGGCGATGCTTTCAAAAATCGTTGATGGAATTGACAATCTCGGAATTGGTGACGAAAAAGATACCGACACTGACTCAAAGGGAGATTTATATGAGTATCTTTTGTCAAAAGTTGCAACGGCAGGAACTAACGGACAGTTTAGAACTCCGCGTCATATAATTAATATGATGGTGGAATTAGTACAGCCAAATCCGGATGATGTGATAATCGACCCGGCAATGGGTTCAGCAGGATTTTTGATAGAAGCACAGGAGTACCTGCGAAAGTATCATGAGGAGTCATTTTATGATGAAGCATTTAAGGAACATTTTGCTAATCATATGTTTTATGGAAATGACATGGATAGAACAATGCTCCGCATCGGAGCGATGAATATGCTTCTTCACGGAGTGGACAATCCTAATATTTCTTATAGGGATAGTTTATCCGAGCAAAATAAGGATGTTGAAAAGTATTCACTTGTACTGGCAAATCCACCGTTTAAGGGAAGTTTGGATTATGAAGCTGTTTCGGCAGATTTGTTAAAGGTAACAAAAACAAAGAAAACAGAGTTATTATTTTTGGCATTATTTTTGAGAATACTAAAAAAGGGCGGACGGGCAGCCGTTATCGTGCCGGATGGAGTGTTGTTTGGCAGCAGTAAAGCACATAAACAGATAAGAAAAGAAATTATAGAAAATAATAAACTGGATGCAGTTATCTCTATGCCAAGCGGTGTGTTTAAGCCATATGCAGGAGTGTCAACTGCGATATTGATATTTACAAAGACGGGTTCAGGCGGAACGGACAAAGTCTGGTTTTACGATATGAAAGCCGACGGTTATAGTCTTGACGATAAGAGACAGGAAGTGAGCGAAAATGACATTCCAGATATAATTGACAGATTTAAAAATCTCGAAGCGGAAACAGAGAGGGAGAGAACTGAGCAAAGTTTTATGGTTGATTTTGACGAAATAAAGGCTAATGGATATGACCTTTCCATCAATAAGTATAAGGAAATAGTGTATGAACCGGTTGAATATGAGCCGACGGATGTGATTTTTGGGAAAATTGAAAAGATAGAGAGTGAAATCCGGAAAGACCTGTGCAATTAGCTGATGATGAGCGTACCGAAGAAGCAGATAAGGTATTGTCCCGTATTGCTGAGATACTTTCTGAAAACGCATTTTCGTTTTCTACGAATGTATATATCAATACATCGCAAACTTTTTCAGGGAATATACAAATATGCAGGACAGATAAATGATTACAATATTACAAAAAAGAATTGGTACTTGATGGTGCAGCTATTCAAAAAGGTATTCATGAAACTACTGAGTATCTTGAATTGTTTCTTAGAAATTTATTGTTGAATGAAAAAAATAAACTTAATAATCGAAATCTGGAGGTAAAAAACATGAGGAAACTCGATAATTTTATTGAAATGATGACAGGACACTTTAATAACAAAGAGCAATTTGATAAGATGCAGAAAGAAGGAAAAATATATCCTTATGCAGAACACATTAATACAATTTGTAATGGAAAAATTTTGAACCTTCCTAAAGATTTTAATGGTAAATTTATTGTTGAGGAAAGCTACTATGAGACAAATGGGAAACGCCATGCTTCCCCGCATCTTTTCCTTATTACAGAGAGGGAAGATGGAATTGTACTGTCTTCTTATGAAATACCTGAAGGAGAAGATAAGAGTACATTTTCATATGGTTCTATGAAAAATGTTGATTACACTGAATTGAAAAAATCCGAAAAATTTACTCCTGTGCTCTATCATGAAAAGGATGGAATCTGGGAAGGAGGCAGTACAAGCCAGTTTACTCCGGTAATGATGTTTAAGCTATGGGAAAAGTTTTCCGATAGATGCCTGGAAGTATCTGAAATCATGGAAATTAACGGAAAAAGAACTTTTGGATATGATGAACCAATTATTTATAAGCGAGCGTAAGAAAAGGGAAGCCGATTGTTTCTATGTATGATTTTGATGAAGAAAAACTGGACGGAATATCTGTTTGCAGATTTGAATCGGCTGATAAAGAGTGGTTAAATTTTGTTGCTGATAATCGGAAAGGAAAGTATATTGGTGAAAAATATGACTTGGTAATAGGACCGGTTGCAAATGATAATACTATGCCTGTTATAAGTAATTATATGTCTGGAATAATTGATGAAAAAACAGCATTGATTTTGTTAAAACCTCAAAAGCTTTCAGACCAATATGCTTTTTTAACAGAAAAAGGAATTTCAATATTAAGATTTTTGGGTGGTGAGAATGTATGACAAAAAGGACAGAACCATCAATTCTTCAAAATTTCGATACGGAAATTGCGGAGTTGATAGCAAAAAATCGTGGAATTTCCATAATGGATGCTCTTAGGATATTTCTTGCATCTAAAACGCATGAAATGTTAGAGAATGACGAAATGAAATTGTGGCATTTTAGTCCGTTGGCGGTTTTTGATATGTGGGAAAATGAAGAAGCAACAGGAGATCCGGGAAATTCTTTATATTTGCGAGGTGATGAGATTGAGTAAAGAATTTAGATTTTTTACATTTTTAATTGAAAGCTATGCAAGGGAAAAAAATATGTCGGCATCAGATGTTTTAAAAATATTAGATGAAAAAAATCTTACCGATTTTATTTTTAATATGTATGAAATATATCATGTAGAAGCCATAGAAAACGCATATATGGACATTGACAGTCTTATCAAAACAGGAAAAACAGCATGGTAGTCATGATAAAATTTGGTTAATTAATATATGAACATAATATAATTAGTCAAAAAATTATTGATTGACTGAGCTGAAAGTCAAGAAGATGGGGTATAAAAATGCTAAATGATTTGATAAATTTAGAATTACTGGAACAGGTGAAATAGCACATGAAATGGCACAGACATGAAAGGTATAGAATGTCGTGCAGGATTAGCAAAATTATGTATCAACCAAAGGTTGAATGATTTTCTATTGTTGCGTTATGGTATTTTGGGCTATATAAATATATACTTTTAACATAAACTCTGCAGGGTTACATATACAATAGGTAATTGTGAAACTTACTATATGTGCAAAAGTTAATTGCAGTGATGGTTTCACAATGGCACAGTTGCGTTTATGATGAAAGGAAAGTATATATGACAGTTGTAAATATAGGAGAGAAAATAAGAAAACTTAGAAAAGAAAAGGGGATTTCACAGGACACCCTTGCACAGTATCTTGGAGTGTCATTTCAGGCGGTCAGTAAGTGGGAGAATGGACTTGCCATGCCTGATGTTACAATGTTTCCGGCAATCGCATTTTTTTTTGAAATTTCGATTGATGAATTGTTTGATTATGACAGAATGAAATTAGAAGAAAAGGTTATCACAGTCTGCCATAAGGCTTATGAAATCAGAGATGACAATCCCCAAAAGGCTGAAAAAATCCTTAGAGAGGGCTTGAAAAAGTTTCCGGGAAATGTGTTGATATTAAATAATTTGTTATATCCAATGATGATTCAGGAAGATAGAGAAGAAGAAATAATAGAGATTGCGGAAGTTTTAACGGAGACACCTAATGTTGAACTTGAAGTAAAGCTGGATTCATTTAGGATTATGGCAGAGACATATCATAAACTTGGTGATTTGAGTGCGTGCAGGAAAGTTATACAAAAAATACCGGAATTATATTTTTCGGCTACGGAATTAAAGGCAAGGCTGCTCGAAGGACAGGAAAGTCTTGAAAATGCGTCATTGCAACAGCAGGTATCAGGTTATACTCTTATAGAAATGCAGATGATAATGGCTAAGTTTTATGAAGATGCCGGAGATAAAGAGAAAGCAAAGAAAAAATATTCTACGGTTGCCAAAATAATAGATGCTTTTGAGGGAGACACTGAACCATTAGAGGGAATAAAATTAAGTGAGCAGGATGCCGTGAGACGATTTCGCAGAAAAGCTGAAGATGTGATTTTAAAATGGACAAATGATGTAAATTAAGGCATTTGCCTCAATATCACAAAAGAATAATTAATAAAAAGCAGGACCATCTTAGAAAAGACAGTCCTGCTTTTTGTATGTAGTTATAGGGACTCCAAAACTGAATTGTTGCAATCGTGATAATACAAATTCAATAATTTAGTTGTTTTACTGTCCCATTTCATAAACTGCAATAGATGTAACAGTAGGAGCATTTCCAAATGTAAGATTAAGTACAGGGTTGCTTCCTTTCAATGATGTAATCATAGATTCAGGAAGGATAAAACCTTTTCCAGCCCATGAACTGTTTGGATAGTTCTGTCTGTCTGTTGAAGAACCGTCTGCCTTATCTGTTGTTGATAACATAAGATCTCCGGTGGCATCTTCCGAACTGTCCTCAAATGTGACTTTTATGCAAGGTTTTTTAAACTGACTCCAGTCAAGCTGTAAGAATGTCTGATAACCCCAGCTGTTAAACTGAATCTTAGAATCATCTGTACATGATTCTTTTTGAATGAATTTTGATTCATCAGTGCTTGCCACTTTGTTTCCATCTAATCCGATATTGCTACCATCGTTCTTTTTCCATTTTCCTGTCCATGACCAAACTGGAGTTGCATCGGCAGGAACATCAACTGGTGTGATTTCTACAACAGGATCATCTGAACGTGCTGTTATGTCTTTGGTATTTCCATTAGAGCCTGTAAGGTTATTGAAAAATTCTGCAATATCTTTATAAAGCATAATGCATTTTTCGCGGTCAAAATAGCTGCCTGGTGTTTCCCAGAGTACCGGTAAAAGACCACGCTCTTTTGCAAGTGTTATAACATCGTTAAGGCAGGTTGTAACACCGACCTGTTTTGGATTACATACACCACATTCACCAATAATGACTCCATATCCTGCATCTGTAAATTTCTTTAATGAATCAAATGTTTCTGCTGTATGCTTCTTATCTTGTTCAGTGTAGGTACCGTGTGCATCGTCACCACAGAAGCCCCATGGATCATAGTAGTGAACCGATACACTCAGTTTGCTTGTACCATTGGCATCAGTGTCTTTAGGCATCTTGTAGCTGTCATCTAAGGTGCTTTTAATATTAGTATTGTATCCGGCTAAAAGCAAATGTCTGTTTTCATTGTTTCCGCCTGATTTGCGGACAATATCAACAAAATCCTGATTTAATTTATTAGTCAGAGTATAACATTCAGCGACAGTTAAGTTTCCGGTAACACCATTTACTGCTGTGTTGAAACCTAAGTTATAATCGTTGATGTGGTTACCAAATTCTTCGTTCGCAGATTCAAAAATAAGATGATCTGAATAGCCTTTGAAGCGTTCTGAAATCTGCTCCCAGTATCTTTCATATCTCTTCAAAGCTTCGGCACGGGTGGTCTCATCAGCAATTTTATTGCCGTTTGCATCTTCAGTGCAGGCACCGAATTTACCCCACCATCCATAATCAAAGTGGTCATTGATAATAACATACATACCATCGTTAAGTGCATAGTTTACAATTTCTTCTACACGACCAAGCATTTTTTCGTTAATTGTATAGGTTGTATCGTTTTCTTTAACCATGCTGGTCCATGCAACAGGGACACGAATGGTGTTAAAACCATACGAATGTATAGAATCAATATATTTCTGTGTGGTAACGGGTGCACCCCATGCTGTTTCATAATCAGTAGCATTACTGAAATTGTCTTTTTCGTTGGCAGCTTTTGTTGCTTCCATTGTATTTCCGAGATTTATACCGATACCCATCTCTTTTTTGATAAGCTCCTGAGATGAAAGATTTGTACGCATTTTGCCGTTATCTTTTACTGTCATTTTGTCGGAAATACCACCTGCAATTGAAACTTCTCTTGCTTCACCTATATTAGAAGTGTCGTCTCCTTTGTAATTGACAGGAGATGATGTAGGTGTTGCAGCAGATTTTTTGATAACCTTAACCTTACAAGTTAATGTCTTTGTTATGTACTTCTTTGATGAAACAGGAAGATAGCTTATCTTACAGGTGACAGTTGTTGAACCTGCTTTTTTTCCGGTTACCACTCCCTTTTTAGTTACAGAAGCAATACTTTTTTTCTTGGAAGTCCAAGTAGTGGTTTTGACTTTTTTTACATTTTTTTTCACAACACTTAATTTTACATTTTTTCCGACTGTGACTGATACGGATGTTTTCTTTAAACTTACACTCGCTTTCTTTGCAGCTAAAGCCGGTATTGAGTTTGTGCCGGTTATAACCAGTGCTAATGCCATAGTTGAAGCCAGGCATTTTTTAAAAAATTTTTTTCTCATATAAGATCCTCACTCTCTTTTTTAAATTAGATATTCGTATTTTGTTGTCATACATAACTTTTACTATATAATGTAAAAATACCGTGTGATTTACGGGTATATAGCATAAAATGCAATATTAACAAAGCCGGATATCCTTAGATAATTATAACTTTTATGAGAAAGTATTTCAATTATGCCTGATAATCATGTCTGATTTTTAATGTTAATTTTAGCAACTATATGCAATTTTTAATGTATTTTTTGCCTATATAAATAGACGATGTCATTTGGTGCCCCACCGTTTGAGCTGCCGCCTGAAATCTCACATACACAATCTGAACCATCACCATAATCCAATGCACCATTGCCACCGTTTGTAGAGATAATGTTTAATGTTCCTGTTCCGTTGATGGTTAATGGAACTTTTTTGCAAACAATACCCGCAGTGTAAGTAGTGGAAGGTGTCATAGACAGTACGGGTAGGAGTTACATAATCTGACAATGAATCATCACCGATATAATAGCTGTGGTTTGGTGTTGAAATCGGAACGGCTGTAGGTGAAGTAGTTGGTTTTGCCGTTTCCGAAGGTGAAGCAGTCGGAGTTGCTGTTACAGGTGAAGAAGTTGAAGCTGCATCTGAGGTGCTGTCCGGTGATTTTGTTGAAACTGTCTCGGAGGTACTGCTTGGGGCTTGCGTTGAAGCTGTCCCAGTTGTGCCCGGAGAGGTTGGCATATCAGCAGCAGGGGTTTGCGTAACCGCACTTTCAGGAGAAACAGTTGGAGTAGAAGTGCTTGAACTGTTACATTTGTCAAAATAAAAATGAAAATAATGCTTGACATTGATATCTCAGTGTGATAATATAGTCTTCGCTGTCGCACAAAGACGACTGGAAAGTGAGAGCTTGTGCAATAGTGAAGATTTAGTATATAGCATATTTGGTTGGAACAATTCAAAAGAATTTAATTTTCATAATGAAAAAAGTTCTTGACATGATACTGAATGTGTGATAAGATTTTATCTGTTGTCGCGATTGAGAGATTGCACAACGAAAAGTAATTTGGTTTCATTTGAAAATGATGAAATTAAATGAAAAAAGTTCTTGACAATGTCGAAAAGATGTTGTAAGATACATATCGCTGTCGCAAAAAGCGATAAGAAACAAAG
>CAKRFY010000044.1 GCA_934320895.1 uncultured Lachnospiraceae bacterium
TTAACGCCTGTGGAGATAGTAGGTTACGAGGTCGATGAAGCAGGAAGCCCATTGGCTTAAGACAATGGGTAGTTCACGAACATAAGGGAGAGAAAAAATAATGACACCTGCAGTATGGATAAGTCTGGTAAGCTGTTTTTCGTTTTTTTATATACTGTATTATCAGAAAATGAAACGTGAAAAAGCGATAAGCCAACACATAAAAAAGAAAAAGGGAGTAGATGATATGAAGAAAGCGATTGAAGTATATCTTGGAAAGCCGGTACAGGTTACAACTATCAATGGAAATGAGATTGGCAGACTTGTGATATATGAGGATGACTGGCTGACACTTGATTATAAAGGAAAAATTGTGCGTATCAATGAGGAATATGTTGTAACTGTTCGAGATTGTAATTCACCCGTAGACAAGAAAAAATAAAAAAACGAAAAGTTTCCATATTCACCCACTGAATCAGCATCAAATGGAGCAGTTTCTATCTGTTCTTACCAAGTCAAGTATAGAAATGTATGTGCATATGGAGAACGATTGTTTACATACAGAACGGTAGATGCTATTGCATATACAATTAAAGGTTATGATAAACTAATCATCCATTTACGCCTCTTAAAAATAATTAACGATACAACAAGCCTGAATATTTCTTCCGTGGTAAGCAGCGTATACACCCCCACAATACCCCATTTAAATATATATGCTGCAAGCAGACACAATGGGATTCCGATGCACCATGTACCAACAATATCAATCACCATGATGATTTTAGTATTGCCTCCACTTCGTATGATACCGCCTCCAAGTATCATATTTTCCAACTTGACCGGTGCATATAGAGCAAATATGATAAGCAGGATTTTTCCAAGCTCCTTTACGCTGTAATCCACACGGTACAGTCCGGTATATTCTCCTGCTAGCAGTATGAGTAATGCAGATACAACCAGCGAACCGATTAAGCCCGCATACATAATCTTCTTAGACTCTTCGTAAGCCTCATCGTATTCTTTTCCTCCGAGTCTCTTACCAATCATAACGCCGGCAGCCGCTGATAATCCACTCAATGCGCCTACAATAAGTCCTTGTATAGGACATGTAAGTGTGTATGCTGCCAGATTTGATATTCCAAGATGACCATATACTGCGGACTCCACATTCTGTCCAAGACTCCATAAAAATTCACTGGCCAAAATCGGCATAATCATAATCAAATAATCTCTGATTGTGAGCTTTTTAAAATGCAGTGACAGTACCGGTTTATCTCCATCCTTTCTGATACTGTAAATAAATCCGATAACAATAAATATAAGGTTAAATAACTGCGAAATAAGTGTTGCTATCGCAGCACCTTTTATTCCCATACAGGGTAATCCTGATTTTCCAAATATCAGCAGATAATTAAGCCCAGTATTTACCGCAACTGCTCCAAAGCTTGCTAAAAATGGTATTGTGGCATGCTCCCTACAGCGTAGCCATGCTGATAAAATATTGCTGACTGCCATTGGGATATAAGAAAATGCTACAATTCTAAAATAGACCGCACCGGTATTTATAATACTCATATCTTTAGTATACAATTTAAGTATATGCAACGGTAAAACTCCGGCTGCCAAAAGAAACAATGTTGATATTATAATTCCGCAAATGAGACTCAAATCAAAGCTGCTCCATGCCTCTTTTATATCTTCAGCTCCAATAAATTGTGCAATTAATATCCCTGCAACTGTGCTTACTGCACCAATCACCACAGAAAAAATCAAGGAAAAATTGCCACATAATCCAACAGCTGATATATTCGTCTCTCCCAGCTGTCCTATCATAATCTGGTCAACGATAGAAAAAGATGCCTGCAGCATACTTTGCAATGTGACAGGAATTGCTATTTTACATAACGATTTCATAAACTCTGACATTATAATTCACCCGTACTTTCTCTTTTTATTATTATTAGCTCAACAAGTAACACTATTTCCGTCTCACATTCATTACCCTCATGAGAAAGAGCATTTAGTGATGACATCACAAATCCATCCTCTAAAACATTGCCCTCATATTTAACATGGTCATTCACCACCACTCCAATAATTTTGGAATTATTTCTCGCAAGTAAAATGCCCGCCATATTAGGAATATATCCTGAACTTTCAAGTTCCTGCTGGACACGTTTTACCGTCTCTTCCGAAATCTTTTCTGTTTTACCATGAATTACCTTTGAGACAGTTGCGGTACTAAGACCTAACGAATCTGCAACATCTACGATTCGAACCCTGTTCTGTGCCATATTTATTTCCTCTTTTTCTGATATTCTAATTATATGTTACAACAGAAATGTGGGTTTTACAAAGGTTAAACGTGTAACCCATAACAAAATTTATGTCAGATTTTTGTGACATTTTACTTTAAAACAATGAAATCATCATCTGTAAAATATTGTACGCCCACCATTGGCAGTTTAGAAATGATTGGCTTGTATTTTATTCAGAGGGTGGAGTTGACAGTTCCAAGGATGCTGAAAAGCCGAGTTTTACTTCAAATGTTGTTCCACCATACACATTTTGATGAACGTCAATCTTTCCGTCATGTGCTCGCACAATCTCGCGTACCATTGCGAGACCAAGACCTACGCCACCAATTTCACGGCTTCTTGATTTGTCAACCCGGAAGAATGGTTCAAAAATTTTCTCACGGAATGCTTCATCAATCCCGCTTCCCGTATCTGCAATTGTAATAACAATATCGTTTCCTGTTTGTTTTGCCGACACTATAACTTTTCCGTTTACATGATTATATTTAATCGCATTTTCAACAAGATTATAAAGCATACGGTAAATTAAAATATCGCTGCCCGTAAGCATCAGCTCATTACTTATGATATATTCTTTATCATAAGTTGTATCCTGTGGCTCCTGTATTAGTGCAATACCTTTTTCAAGTGCTAACGGTTCCAAATCTGTCAGTACTTCCTCAATTAGTCCGAAAAGTTCAATCTTGTCATTGCGCATTATTGTCTGTAACTCACTCATATCCAGAAGTGTTTTGACCAATTTGCTGAGACGCTCGTTTTGCTCCGTTATCATTTGTATTGTCTCTTGAGCTGCGTCTAAGTCTGCATCATTTTCTGTCGAATGATAGAGATCAAGTTGAGCTTGGATTAATGCCAAAGGAGTCCGCAGTTCATGTGCTGCATTGCCGGTAAACTGGCGTTGTATCTCGAAAGATTCCGAAAGCCGCAAAAGCATCTTATTATAAGAAGTACGAAGTCTGTCAAGTTCTGCAATTTTAGTTTCTTCAATTGTATAGTCTGTCAGATTTTGTATCTGAACCTTCTCAACGGTTTCTGAAAATTCTCTGAGTGGCTTCAATGCCCGTCCGCTGATAAAATAAGTGACTGCTCCACCAAACAGTGCCACAACGACAGTAATCAGAAGGCTTTTGGTTCTGTAGTCTGATTTTGAATTATAAACTTTTGTGGAAAATTGTGCTACAAAGTCATCCCATTCATTATCCGGAATATCAATGTATACTGCTTCAGGTTTTGTGCCATGATCAGTTACAGACTCCTGAAGCGTATCAAAGTAATAGACTCCGTTCTTATACAAGAAAAATGTAAGGCATCCGCACAATATGGTAATCAGTACGGTAGTAAGTATCGTCAGTCTCCATTGGAGAGATATTTTTCTCATGTGTTTTCTCCTTATCCTATTTTATAGCCTTCACCGATTTTATTGACAATCGGATCATAATCAAGTCCTGTTTTCAGTTTCTTTCTAAGAGAGGACATATGCACTCTGATTGAACCGCTAAAACTATCTACAGAAGAATCCCAAACATGCTCAATCAGCTCTTCCTGACTGACTGGTCTTCCCTGATTCAGAAGAAGATACTCCAGTATTCCGTTTTCTTTTCTGGTCAAAGTTATAGGTTTGCTGTTTGCATATGCAACTCTTTCTCTGGTATCAAATCGAAGGCTGCCACATTCCAGACAGATATTTTTCTGTACAAACGTTCTTCTTGTCAAACTTCTTACGCGGGCTTCCAGTTCCTGCAGATGAAATGGTTTTTCCATATAATCATTTGCACCGGAATCTAATCCCTCAACTTTATCTGCAATCTGGCTTCTTGCGGACAAAATCAATACCTTTGTTTCTTCATTTTCTTTGCGAAGTTCCCGGAGAATCTCCATTCCATCCACTCCCGGAAGGTTAAGATCAAGTACGATTAAATCATACATTTCAGCATAAATCATATCTAATGCTTTTTCACCGTCGTTACATGTATCTACCTCATAGCCTGCCCGGTGCAGACTTTTTGCAATCATCTCACATAATTTCTTTTCATCTTCAACAACTAATAATTTCAATTTACTTTCCTCCGTATTCTTAACAGGAATTTTACATTCTCTATTGTATAATGTATACATCGAAAGGTCAATGAACTGAATTTAAACGGTAACATTGAAATAGTATTGAAAGGAGTATTTTATGAAATGTGAAAGAGCATCACAGTTTTTTTTACTTGCGTCAGGTCTGATATTTTTCATTGTTGGAATTTTTCGTGGAGAAGCGGCAGTTGTATTAAGTAAGGCAATAAAGTTATGTATGGAGTGTGTTGGAATTGGATAAGAAAAAGAAATTTAAAAAAAATTATATAGTCCGTTTTAGAGGACTGATTCAGGCAGTTGCAACGCTGCTGACCAATATTCATATCCCAAATCTTTTTAAAGGGAAGATTTATCAGGGAAATGTAAAGACAATGTGTGTACCCGGACTGAATTGTTACTCATGTCCTGCTGCCACAGGTGCATGTCCGATTGGTGCTTTCCAGGCTGTAGTAGGTTCATCAAAATTCAAATTCACCTATTACATTACCGGATTTTTTATTCTTATAGGAGTTATGTTAGGAAGATTTATCTGTGGTTTTCTCTGTCCGTTTGGATGGTTTCAGGATCTGCTGCATAAACTTCCGGGAAAGAAGTTATCAACAGCAAAGCTGAAACCTCTGAGGTATCTGAAATACATAATTTTGGCTATATTTGTTATACTGCTTCCGGCATTTGTAACCAATTCACTTGGTATGGGAGATCCGTTCTTCTGCAAGTATATTTGCCCACAGGGAGTACTTGAAGGCGCAATTCCGTTGTCACTTGCCAATTCGGGAATACGTGCTGCACTTGGACATTTATTTACTTTTAAGTTTACAGTCCTTGTGCTTGTTATCATCTTAAGTATTTTGTTTTATCGTCCATTCTGTAAATGGATTTGTCCACTTGGTGCCATATATTCACTGTTTAACAGAGTTTCATTTCTTAAAATCCATGTAGATCACAAGAAATGTGTTGGCTGTCAGAAATGTAGTCATGTCTGTAAAATGGATGTCAATGTAACAGATACACCAAATCACCCGGAATGTATCCGGTGTGGGGAATGTATGAAAGCATGCAAAACAGGTGCAATCTGCTACCAGTATGGATTTTCAAATAAAAAACAGGATGACGATAAATAAGATAAAACTAATAAAATTTAAAGGGAGATTTAAAATTATGAAAAACAAATCAATTAGAATGAATTTAATCAGGTTAAAAAAGGTAATTGCAGCAGTTCTTGTCATTTCAATATTTTTTGTATGCACAGGTTGTGGAAAATCATCTGATTCTGCTGTTACTGAAAACAAGAAACAGAAAGCCGCTTCGACAGCGGACGTCAGCAGTTCAGATGAACTCAACAAAAAACGGGATAATCTTTACCAGCAGGAGAATCAGTTTTTTGCTGATCACAAAGATGTATGGGACAAAGCATTTAGTTTTATGAGTAAAAATACTGCAGGGGATGCCCAGAGCGAAAACTATGCAGACTTCCTTGCAAGTACGGTAGAAGCAAACAAAGATTCATTTTCCGAAGAAGAATACAAAACTTTGAGCAAAGATATTGAGAAAATTCATGGCATTGAAGAGGAGATTGCAAAGGTTGAGAAAAAAATCGCTGCTGCCAAATCTTCCAACAGTGCATCTTCTGAATCAGGGGATTCAACAGGTTTGTTCCAAGATTTCAAAGGAAAAGATTTGGATGGAAACGATGTAGACAGCAGTTTTTTCTCTAAAAATAAAGTTACAGTTGTAAACTTTTGGTTTAGCGGCTGTAAACCTTGTGTTGGAGAGTTATCTAAGCTGAATGAATTAAATGAGACATTGAAAAAAATGGGTGGCGAAGTTGTTGGCATCAATACTGATACTCTGAATAACAATGAGGATGGTATCAAAGAAGCAAAAGAAATTTTAAAAGCTCAAGGTGCTTCTTATAAGAATCTGACTTTCGACTCTGATTCAACTGTTGGAAAATATGCAGGCAACATCATGGCATTTCCTACAACAGTTCTTGTAGATAAAGATGGAAATATCGTTGGAAAGCCGTTTATGGGTGGAATTGATGATCAGTCAAATTATGACAAGCTTATGAAACAAATTAAGTCTGCAATTGGACAGAAATAATTTGTTTTATATGGAAAAAAGCTGAGTTGTTACGGTATAAAGCGATACTATTACAAAATGTAATGACAAACATAACAATTTGTGATAATATATCTCATTTAGTGGTCAGATAAGAAATTGACCACTAAAAAAACGAATGAGGAGAATTATCTATGAGTGCAAATGTATGTATTATCATAGCAATTGTTGTTTATCTTGGAGCAATGTTGTATGTAGGATTTGCTTTCAGCAAAAATAACAGTAATGCCGAGGATTTTTATCTCGGAGGAAGAAAAATTACGGATATGCGAGAATGCTTGAAATAATAGAGCCGTCTGAATACAGAGTTGAGATAGTACCGCAGGCAATAGATGATGCAAAACAGAATGCTAAACTTAACAATATGACAAATACGGAATTTTTTGTCGGGGCAGCAGAGGATGTGGTACCCAAACAGTATGAAAAAAGTTGCGGTAAACTTAGTGCAGATGTAGTAACACTTGATCCGCCAAGAAAAGGTTGTGACGAAAGATTATTAGATACTGTTGTTAAGATGGCACCATCGAGAATAGTTTATGTAAGCTGTGATCCTGGAACACTTGCAAGAGATGTAAAAGTGCTTGCAGACAGGGGATATGAGGTAAAAAGAGTAAGAGCCTGCGATATGTTTGGCGGAAGTTTTCATGTGGAGACTGTGTGCTTGCTGTCAAAGAAACCTTGAGTTTATGCGGGTTGGCGGGCTTTTTCTGCTATACATATAATGATAGGTTTAGCAAAACATCCTATTTTATCAGCTATGTTTTTTGCAAGAACAAGTCCTTTTTCGATATTCTCTAGGGGTAACACCATTTTTTTGCTTGAACTTCCTAATAAAATAACTTACATTATCAAATCCACAATCCATTGAGATTGTAAGGATGCTTTTGTCTGTTTCAAGAAGCATGGCACATGCCATATCTATCCTGCGGTTAATCAAATACTGAATCGGAGAAATACCTGATATTTCTTTAAAAAAGCGACAGAGATATTGTGGGTTTGTTGATGTAAGATTTGAAAGCTCACTTAATGTGATATTTTTTGACAAATTTTCTTCCATATAAGAAGTCAAAATTTTATATCTCTCAATTTTTTGTTTTTCATTGGATGAAACAAGTTCTTCGACAGGAATAAGAATTTGTTGCTGTTTCATGATGTTTAATAGTTGCATCAGACGCAATTTACACTCAATATACCAGTTTTGCGTCTGTTTTTTTGCAATATCTATAATCTCAAGTAGTGGTGTTACTATTATAGAGTAATAAGATGAATCACACTTTATAAAATTAGGAAATGAAACGCTTCTTGCCAGGATAGGTGATATTAAGGTGCGTTGCATTTCATCGTCATAAGAAAAGGAAAAAGCTTTTGGATGAAAAATCAATGCCTCATGTGTACTCTGGTCAGATAGTCCTTTCAAAGCATGTAAATCCTGTGATCCGGCAATCATAATGTCTCCCGGATTAAGAATACATTCATTTAAATTAATTTCTCCATAAAATCGTCCCTCGACGATGTATACAAATTCTATTTCCGGGTGCCAGTGGTTATCAACAGAAAATATACTGCTGGCATCTTTTTGTCTGTCAACGTGAAAACTCATTTCCTCTATAGGTCTGTAAGATGTGCCATGTGGGACAGATTCTAAAAGTGTACTATTTTTTCTGGATAATTCTGCCATGATTTCCTCCAAAAGTCAATTTTGTGTTATTAGCATATAAGATTATGCAAGAAATTGCAAGCAGGTATGTCTATGATATAAATAAAATATCAGCTAATCGTTAATAATCTATAAAAAATAATGACAGGAGGCAGAAAATGGTAAAGAAATATGTTTATGGAAATCCTTTTGAAACAGAAGCAGTAGTAGCAGATATTCAGATAGAAACCGGTGTTCCAGATTATGGAAAAGTTTTAGCAGAAAAAGAATTTTGTTACACATATATTTTGGGGGATAAGGATCGTATATATGGTCTTGGTGAAAATGTACGAGGAATAAATAAGAGAGGTTTTGAGTACATCAGTAACTGTGCAGATCAGCCAAGACATTATGAAGATACAAAAAGTCTGTACGGAGCACATAATTTTCTTGTAGTAGATGGTGATGCCACATTTGGTCTTTTTTTTGATTATCCGTCTTCGATGACTTTTGATGTTGCTTATCGGACAAAAGATAAGTTGGTTATCACATGTGACAGAAGTGATTTATCTTTATATGTTATAACAGGAGAAGATGTACTTGATATCGTAAAACAATTTAGAAAAATAATCGGAAGAAGTTATATTCCACCTAAATTTGCATTTGGTTATGGTCAGAGCCGTTGGGGATATAAGACAAAAGATGATTTTAGAAAAGTGGTAAATGAGCATAGAAAGAAGCATATTCCACTTGATATGGTCTATATGGATATTGACTATATGGATGATTTCAAGGACTTTACATTACATAAAGATGAATTTAAGGATTTTCCTGAGTTTGTAGAAGAAATGAAAGCACAGAATATACATCTTGTTCCTATTATTGATGCAGGAGTAAAGATTGAAAAAGGATATGATATTTATGAGGAGGGAGTAAAAAACAACTATTTTTGTAAAAGAGAAGATGGAAGTGAATTCGTTGCAACTGTGTGGCCGGGAGAAACTCATTTTCCGGATTTTCTTAATGCAGATGCAAGAAAATGGTTTGGTGACAAATATAAGATACTTCTGGATATGGGAATCGATGGCTTTTGGAATGATATGAACGAGCCTGCAATTTTCCATACTCCGGAAGGATTGAAAAAAGCAAAGGCAGTTCTGATGGATTTTATTGAGGATTCTGAAAAAATATCATCATTTGATGTACTTGGTGCATTGAGTAGTCTGGCAAACAATCCGGATGATTACAAGAGTTTTTATCATAATGTAAATGGCAAAAAAATCAATCATGCAGATGTTCACAACCTGTTTGGCTATAATATGACAAGAGCAGCAGGAGAAGCTTTTGAACGAATAAAACCAGACGAGAGAGTTCTCATGTTTTCTCGCTCTTCATATGTAGGAATGCATCGTTATGGTGGAATCTGGATGGGTGATAACTTAAGTTGGTGGAGCCACATCATTATGAATCTTAAGATGCTTCCGTCATTAAATATGGTAGGCATTTTATATACAGGAGCCGATCTTGGAGGGTTTGGTTCAGATACCTCAAGAGATTTATTACTTCGCTGGCTGGCACTTGGTGTATTTACACCACTTATGAGAAATCATTCTGCTATTGGTACAAGAGAACAGGAATTTTATCAATTTGAGGATTCGTCTGATTTTGAAAATGTAATATCAGTAAGGTATCGTCTGATTCCATATTTGTACAGCGAATTTATGAAAGCAGTTTTAAAGGACGATATGATGTTTAAACCATTGGCATTTGTGTACCCGGATGATAAGATTGCAGTTCAGGTAGAAGATCAGATGATGCTTGGCAATGAGGTTATGATAGCACCGGTTTATACACAGAATGCGGACGGAAGATTTGTATATCTTCCGGAAGATATGGTGTTTGTGAAATTTATGGGAGACGGAAACATTCATCAGGAGAAGATGGATGCAGGAGTACATTATATAAGTGTAGCTTTAAATGAGGTTCCTTTGTTTATCCGAGAGAATAAATGTATTCCTATAGTTCCAAAGGCAGAATGCACGGGAGATATTGATGAAGATAAGATTTCTCTTATTGGGTACGAAGGTGCAGAATATGAATTGTATCGGGATGATGGAATTCATAAAGATTACGATAATGAAAAAAATTTCCGTGTCTTAAAATAGTGTATATATTAACAAATAAAAAGTTTCCGGTAACAGATAAGATACTGGAAACTTTTTGATATATTATTTATAGAAATCAAAGGGAGACTATTTTATCGTTATATTTTTAACAATGCTGTATTTACCATAAGTTTTTGTTTTTCCACTCTGTTTATAAGAGCGTACTTTAACATAATATTTCTTTTTTGAAATTAACTTTTTAATAATTTTATTAGTTGTAGTATTCTTTTTCACAACAATAGTTTTCTTTCCGCTGAAAGATTTTTTTGCTGAGTAAACTATTTCATAACCAGAAGCCTGTTTATCTTTTTGATACTATATTGAATTAGATGCGTCAAACAAAAAATATATAAATGGAAAATTTTATCAATAAAGCGGGATATCAGTAATATGGAACATAGTATTGCATCAAAAGAAAAACTACAATATAATAATGAAAGTTATATACAAATTAAACGAAAAGAGGAAAACTATGAATATTGAGGAAATGTTAGATATCAATGACTGTCCTTTATGTGATGGTGGAGCATTATTAGAGGAAGAATGTGGATGTGGTTATTATGTCATGTGTATGGAATGTGGTTGTCATTCAGTGACTATTGATTTTCATTCTGAAGAAGAAAGACTGGATGCTGCCAAAAGGACAGTAATGCTTTGGAATACGGGAAAGGTGATTTCAAGTAGTCCAGGAGAATGATTTTTATATATGAAGAAATAATATATGATAATTATAACAGGCAGTTTATTTCAAAGCTGCCTGCTTTGTCATTACACTTTATATTACAAAATGTAATGACAAATATTACAATTTGTGATAATATAACTCATTGAGTGGTCAAAAAAGAGTTGAATAAGATATTATTGATTCTAAATCTGGCTGAAATAAACAAATGAGGAGAGTTATCAATGAATGCAAATGTATGTATTATCATAGCGATTGTTGTATATCTTGGAGCAATGCTATATGTTGGCTTTGCTTTTAGCAAGAACAACAACAATGCCGAGGATTTTTATCTTGGCGGAAGAAAAATGGGACCTGTCGTAACTGCAATGAGTGCCGAGGCAAGTGATATGTCAAGCTGGCTTCTTATGGGACTTCCAGGAGTTGCGTATCTTTCAGGAATATGTAGTGCGGCGTGGACGGCTATCGGTCTGGGGATTGGAACATGGCTTAACTGGTTCTTTGTATCAAGAAGACTTCGCAGATATTCAAGCAATATCGGGGCTATCACGGTTCCCGATTTCTTTTCAAAGAGATACCACGACAAGAAAAATATCATCAACGCCATTGCGGCACTTGTTATCATAATATTCTTTGTGCCATATACGGCATCAGGCTTTGCAGCTTGTGGAAAACTTTTCCATACATTATTTGGTGTTGATTATATGGTAGCTATGATAGTGTCAGCACTTGTTATCATAGGTTATACTATCATGGGTGGTTTCGGTGCAGTATGCACGACAGACCTTATCCAGAGCATCGTAATGACACTTGCACTTATAACTGTAGTTACATATGGTATAGATTCAGCAGGTGGATTTACAGCGGTTATGGATAATGCAAAATCACTTCCGGGTTATCTATCATTGAATAACACATTTGATGCTGCAAACAATGCATCAAACAGTTTTAGTTTTATTTCAATCGTGTCAACACTTGCATGGGGAATTGGATACTTTGGTATGCCGCATATCCTCGTAAGATTTATGGCAATTGAAGATGAGAAAAAACTTACACTTTCAAGAAGGATAGCAAGCGTATGGGTTGTTATCGCAATGACAGTTGGTATATTTATCGGAGTAGTAGGACTTGCAATGACAAAAGCAGGTTCGCTTGAAAAACTTGCAGACAGTGAGACGGTTATAGTAAGAATTACTGGACTTATAAGTAGACATGGTGTACTTGCGGCGATTATAGCGGGCATTATACTTGCAGGAATATTAGCAGCGACAATGTCAACATCTGACAGTCAGCTTCTTACAGCTGCATCTGGCGTATCACAGAATATACTTCACGATTTCTTCCATATAGAGATGGATGAAAAGAAAAGTCTTTTTACAGCAAGACTTACTATAATAGGTATATCTATTGTAAGTATATTTATGGCGAGAAATCCAAAATCAAGCGTGTTCGGAATCGTGTCATTCGCATGGGCAGGTTTTGGAGCAGCTTTTGGAGCAGTAATGCTTTGTGCATTATTCTGGAGAAGAAGCACACTTGCAGGAACGTTATCTGGAATGGTAGCGGGAGGAGTAATGGTATTTATATGGAAATATCTTGTGCGTCCACTCGGAGGTGCATTTGACATATATGAATTATTACCGGCATTTCTTGTATCATTGGCAGTGATAATAATAGTGAGTCTTCTCACAGAGAAGCCATCAGAGGAAGTATTAGCCGAATTTGATAAGGCAGCAGGAAGGTGAAGAGCGGATTGCGAATATCCGCTTGACTAGTGTACTGTATCACTGACTTTCAGCTAAATAACGCAGGGTAAATTTTCAGTCTGCAAGACGGAAGAATGAGCCGTAGCGGGCTACGGCGATTGATGACAACGCAGCAGATGGAAATTTATACAAGTTATTTGGCAAAATGTCAATGATACAGTACACTAGTACAACGAAAATTAAATCTTTGATACATTGGGCATAAAAACAGCATGCAACCTGAAAGTTGCGTAATAGTTGCGTGATAGTTGGTGGAGCAACTCTTTGGCAAAGCTATTTGGTGTTACGGCTGAAGAACTTCTAAAAGAAGTACAGTAAAAGTCTGGGTTATTATAATTACAAACTATCGAAACTCGGCAGAAAGGGGCTGTCGCATTAAGCATAATCTATACAATATGTAGATGTTAATAACAGATTTATTTATCTGCATATTGTATGAATGGTGCTTCGTGTGACAGTCCCTTTCTGCGTCCGTTTAAAAACACAAAAATCATCCAAAAACTTGTCCCACACCAAAAAATTTAATATAATTATCAGGTAATTGCGAATTTACATCTTGACAAGTGCATTAAAGTAGCGTATATTACTAAACATAGTAATTCATATTAAAGAGATAGGAATTATATGTTTAGTAGGAAAGGTGATAAAGAATATGAGATTTAATACAGCATTATTACATAGTGCTGCACCGGGAGATAAGGCTACAGGAGCTACGCTTACACCTATTTACCAGTCCAGTGCGTTTTATCAGGAATCAGCTTTACAGCATGAAAAACTGTTTGCAAACAAGGCACCAGGTTTTTCATATACGAGAATCGGCAATCCGACGATAGCAGCGTTTGAGGACAGAATGACTGTTCTTGAGGGTGGTATGGCATCGGTGGCATGTGCATCCGGTATGGCAGCAGTGTCATGTGCTTTATTAAACATTACTCAGGCAGGCGATGAGATTGTCGTAAGTACAGGTTTGTACGGAGGAACGATAGATCTTTTCCATGACTTTGAAGCGTATGGTATTACTACAAAATTTGTAGATATAAATGACCATGAACTTGTAAAGTCAGCTATAAATGAAAAGACAAAGCTTATATTTGCAGAGACGATTGGAAATCCAAAGCTTGATGTTGCCGATATCGAAGCACTTGCAGCTATTGCTCATGAAGCAGGTATCCCACTTATTATTGACAATACTGTTGCATCAGCATATCTTACACAGCCATTAAAACTTGGTGCTGATATCGTTATCAATTCAACATCAAAGTATATAAATGGAAACAGTGATGCGATAAGCGGTGTTATCACAGATGGCGGAAAGTTCAAATGGGATTTTGAAAAATATCCGGGAATGAAAGAGTTTAAAGTGTTTGGAAAACTTGCATTTACTGCAAAACTACGCAACGGACTGTTTAGAAATATAGGAGCGTGCATCGCGCCTCAGACAGCATTTTACAATCTTCTTGGAATGGAAACTCTCGGTCTTAGAATGGAGAGAGCCTGTAGTAACGCACTTAAGCTTGCTAAACATCTTGAAGAATATAATGACCTTACTGTCAATTATCCGGGACTTGAAAGCAGTAATTGGCACGAAACAGCACTTAAGGTACTTCACAACGGATTTGGAGCTATCATAACAGTGAGAGTCGGAAGTAAAGAAAGAGCATTTTCGATAATGGATGGTCTTAAGATTCCGAAGATCGTGTCAAATATAGGTGACACAAAGACACTTATAGTCCATCCTTCATCAACGCTTAATGTTCATAGTACTGAACAGGAAAAGAAGGATGCAAATGTTTTTGATGATATGATTCGCATAAGTGTCGGAATAGAAGATATAGAAGATCTTATCGAGGATTTCGACAGAGTATTAAAAGAAAACTAAGATTACCAATAAGGAGAAAAAATATGGCAGTAGATTATGCAGCATTAAAAAAAGGCGGATTTATGCGTCAGAAACAGAAAAATAATTTTTCACTCAGATTACAGGTCGTAGGTGGAAATCTTACAGCAGAAAATCTTGTAAAGATTGCCGAAGTAGCTGAAAAATACGGAGATGGTCATGTACATCTCACATCAAGACAGAGTGTTGAGATTCCTTTTATCAAACTTGATGATGTTGATGAAGTAAAGGAAGAACTTGCAAAGGGCGGATGTAAGCCTGGTGTATGCGGACCTAGAGTTCGTACTATCACAGCCTGTCAGGGAAATCAGATATGTCCTGGTGGAAATATTGATTCATATGATATTGCAAAGAAGCTTGACAGCAGATATTATGCAAGAGAGCTTCCACACAAATTTAAATTTGGTGTAACAGGATGTCAGAATAACTGTCTTAAGGCAGAGGAGAATGATGTCGGAATCAAGGGAGCAGCTATCGTTTCATGGAAACAGGATGCCTGCATAAATTGTGGTGTATGTGAGAAAGCCTGCAGAGAGGGTGCTATCACTATAACAGATGGTGTTGTTAAAGTTGACGAATCTAAGTGTAACTACTGTGGACGTTGTGCTAAAGCCTGTCCTACTGATGCATGGGATGTAAAGACAGGATATCTTGTATCATTTGGTGGATTATTTGGAAACCACATTGTTAAAGGTCAGGAGTTGCTTCCAGTTGTTGATTCGGAAGAACAGCTTTTCAGAATTACTGATGCGGCTATTCAGTTCTTTGATGACAATGCAAAACCAAGTGAGAGATTTAAGTTCACTTTGGAAAGAGTAGGATTAGATAAATTTGAAAAGGTTATAAAGGAGGCGTACAATGGCTGATTTCGAGATTGATGAGAGAGTAGATATCACTGATGTGGTTTGTCCTATGACATTCGTTAAGGCAAAGGTAGCTATGGAAGAGATAGAAGTAGGACAGGTGCTCGCAGTTACGATGAACGAGGGTGAGCCGGTTCAGAATGTTCCAAGAAGTTTTAAGGAAGAAGGACAGCAGATTCTTAAACTTATTGACAATGAAAATGGAACATATGACCTTATCGTTAAAAAGGTTGAGGAATAAAAGCTGCTGCAATCCCATTGACTTTAAATAAATGGGCAGTTTACAAATAAAAAGCAAAGTGCTTAAGAATAAAGTTGCTTTTTAAATTTTAAAGATAAAAATAAAATGTGATATGTCATGTAAAAGTGGCATATCACTCTAAAACAGGAGGGCGAAGAATGGCAAAGAGAGTTTCTAAGGATGATTTTGAAAAGGAAGTATTACAGTCAGAACTTCCGGTAATTGTAGATTTTTACTCAGATTCATGTATTCCATGTAAACAGCTTTCACCTATCCTCGGTGATATAGAAGATGATTACGAGGATAAAGCAAAAGTTGTAAAAGTAAATATCAACTTTGATGAAGAACTTATGGAGAAATATGAAGTCATGGCTTCGCCAACTCTTGTATTTTTTAAGGGTGGAGAGGAAAAAGACAGAACAAGAGGTCTTGTAAAGAAAGCTGAGATAGAAGAAAAGCTTGGTGCTTTACTTTAGTACACATATGAAAATAATCGGGGAGAACTTTAAAATCAGGTCTATCCGTTAAAAATATAAGATAATAAAAAATAAATATAAATAGAGCAAATAGGAGGATTAAGAAATGACGATTACAATAGCAGGCGAAAAGAAAGAATACGCAGAAGGAACAACTATTGCACAGATTATTGAAGCTGAAAAGGTAGAAAATCCACTTTATGTAACAGTTTCATTAAATGATGATTTTGTTGATAAAGATACATTTGATACAACAACAGTTAAAGAAGGAGATTCTATTGAATTTCTTTATTTCATGGGAGGAGGAAGTTTTTAATGGCATTTACTAATGAACAGATGGAACGCTACTCAAGACATATCATCTTGCAGGAAGTAGGCGTTAAAGGACAGAAAAAGCTGTTAAACAGCAAGGTGCTTATCATCGGTGCAGGTGGACTTGGTGCTCCTGCCGCAATGTATCTTGCAGCAGCAGGTGTCGGTACTATCGGTATCGCAGATGCTGATGAGGTTGATCTTTCAAACCTTCAGCGTCAGATCATTCATGGAACTGCTGATGTAGGCAAGGCAAAAGTTAAGTCTGCAAAGGAGACAATGAATGCAATGAACCCTGATGTTACAGTAAATACATATCGTACATTTGTTACATCAGAAAATATCATGGATCTTATAAAAGATTATGACTTTATTATTGACGGAACAGACAATTTCCCAGCAAAATTCCTTATCAATGATGCTTGTGTAATGGCAAAGAAACCATTTTCTCATGCAGGAATCATCAGATTTAAAGGTCAGCTCATGACTTATGTTCCGGGAGAAGGACCATGCTATCGTTGTGTATTCAAAAATCCACCTCCAAAGGATGCAGTTCCTACTTGTAAGCAGGCTGGTGTTATCGGTGCTATGGGCGGTGTTATCGGGAGCCTTCAGGCAATGGAAGCAATCAAATACATTATCGGTGTAGGTGACCTTCTTGTAGGAAAACTTCTTACATATGATGCACTCACAATGCAGTTTAGAACAGTTAAACTTCCAAAAGCTGACGGTAAATGTGCTGTCTGCGGTGACCATCCGACGATAACAGAGCTTATTGATTACGAGCAGGCAGAGTGTGACGGTAAATAGTATTGAGCAAAAGCAAATAGCTTTTATGGCAGGTGCAGATTTGAACTTTGCATCACCACTTTGCAATGAGTTGCTCAGAAATGAGGAATAATATGCTTTTTTTAACAAAAAATGATTATGACAAGGTTTTAAAACATTGCGAAGCCGGACTTCCTGATGAGGCTTGTGGTCTTATCGGTGGAACAAAGGAAGGCAATGATAAATATATCAAGAAAGTTTATCTTCTTACAAACATTGACCATAGTAATGAGCATTTTTCAATGGATCCAAAAGAACAGCTTCAGGCTGTAAAGGATATGCGTCAGAATGGACTTGAACTTCTCGGAAACTTTCACTCTCATCCGGAATCACCGTCAAGACCATCTGAGGAAGATAAAAGACTTGCATATGATTCAAAAGTCAATTATCTCATCTTGTCTTTAATGGACAGAGAAAATCCTGTTCTCAAGGCATTTATCATAGATGAAGAAAAAAATGTGACTATTGAAGAAATCAAGATAACAGAATAAACAGGCAAGCCGTAGGCTTACCATTAAAA
>CAKRFY010000045.1 GCA_934320895.1 uncultured Lachnospiraceae bacterium
CAGGAAAGCGAGCTTGAAGGACTTGACGAGAGAGCTAAAGTCTGCGGAGCTGCAAAACTTTATATAGAAGATGTTATCGATGAATTCTGTGATGATTATATTGTTCCTTGTGTTCAGGCACATGCTGTATATGAGAACAAATATCTCCTTGGAACATCTATGGCACGTCCTCTTATTGCAAAGAGACTTGTTGAGATCGCACGTAAAGAAGGCGCTACAGCTATCTGTCATGGTGCTACAGGTAAAGGTAATGATCAGGTTCGTTTCGAACTTGGTATCAAGGCACTCGCTCCTGACTTAAAGATAATCGCTCCTTGGAGAGATGACAAGTGGAAACTCCAGTCACGTGAAGATGAGATCGATTTTTGCCGTTCACATGGAATCGACCTTCCATTCGCAGCAGACAGCAGCTATAGCCGTGACAGAAACCTCTGGCATATAAGCCATGAAGGACTTGAACTCGAGGATCCTTCAAACGCACCAAATTATGATCATCTTCTTGTACTTGGTACAACACCTGAAAAAGCTCCTGATGAAGGTGAGATCGTAACAATGACATTTGAAAAGGGTGTTCCAAAATCAATAAATGGCAAAGAAATGAAAGTTTCAGACATTATCCGTGAACTCAACACTCTTGGCGGAAAACATGGTATCGGTATTGTTGATATCGTTGAGAACCGTGTTGTAGGTATGAAATCACGTGGCGTATATGAGACTCCAGGTGGAACAATTCTTATGGAAGCTCATCAGCAGCTTGAGGAACTTATCCTTGACCGTGATACATACACAGTTAAGAAGGATCTCGGAAATAAGTTTGCAGATGTTGTTTATGAAGGAAAATGGTTTACACCATTACGCGAAGCTCTTGAGGCATTCATAAAAGTTACACAGGAATATGTTACAGGTGAAGTAAAATTCAAACTTTACAAGGGAAATATCATCAGAATGGGCACAACATCTCCATATTCTATGTATAGTGAATCAATTGCTTCATTTACTACTGGTGAACTTTACAATCATAAGGATGCTGAAGGTTTTATTAACCTCTTTGGACTTTCACTTAAGGTTCGTGCAATGAAACAGGGGTCATATGAAAAACTTGATGACAAATAATTTTTCTTTAAAACCTTTTTAAAGAAAATTCAATATAAAAAAGTCCCTAACTTATCATAATTTAGATAAAGTTCGGGACTTTTTTATATTACATATCGCCATTTGGTGCTAAAAAACTGCTTCGCATAAGTTCAGGATAACTTTCCAAATGTGCAAAATCATTAAATCTGTCAAGATAAAAACCATGCTTTTTCTCATCAAAATGAAGCTGCGTTATACTACAATTTTCAAGAGAAGTTCCAAACATAAGGCGTTTTGCAAAATCTCCGCCAAATAAAGCACACAATAAAATCCTGATAACTCCGCCATGTGTGACTACCGCAATATTTTGCTTTCCACTATCTATCCACTCATGTAGCACTGGCATAACCCTCTCTAAAACCTGGGGACCATTTTCTCCGTCAGGATACCACATTTCTGAATTCGGTACAAAAAATTCTCCTACAAATTCATTTACCTCATCAAGTGCTGTTCCCTTCTGGCTCTTTCCCTCCATAAAATCATCAAGCTGCTCATCATAATACTCTCTATAGAAACGTTTTACTTCCGAATCATCAACTCCCGTAAGACTTCCAAAATCAATTTCTGCAATTCCCGGACGAATAATGATATTATCCGATAACTCTTTTCTATCCTTAAATGCTATCTGGGCAGTTTCTACGGCTCTGATAAGATCACTTGAATATAAAGCATCAATCTTATAATTTTTCATTCTCTTTCCAAGAAGTTCTGCCTGTTTTCTTCCCTCTTCTGATAATGGCACATTAACATTACAATCAGTACTGTTTTGTCTACCATGACGTATCAAATATATAATCATCGCTTATTCTGTTTTGTTCCTTTCTCTTTTAGTCCTGCTTGCAGGACAATACCTTACCCTTTTGTCTTATATTTATTTTGAAGCTATATCAATAATACTCTGAAGTTCCATTCCTTCATCAGGCGCAGCTCCAAGAGATTCAACCTTCTGTTCGGCTGTCACTTCATATAATTTGTTATCCTCACCTTCACGTCCTTTGATCACAGCAAAATATCTTGATTTTTTCTCTACCGGATTCCATGCAATGAATACTGCTATAGCCATTTCTGGATACTGTTTATCTGTAGGCATTGTTATTCTTATAAGTCTCAATGTATCGCTTATATTTAATATCATAAATTCATAATCCTCTGCACTATATGGACAGTTATGCGTCTTTGCATATGGTTCTTCAAAAAGTTCTATTATACATTCGCCCTGTCTTTTACAAAGGTCTTCTATGTAAGCCTCACCTTCTGTATGTATCTTATGAGGAAATACTCTTGATTCCATCTGCTGTCTAATGACAGCATGATACTGTGCTTCTGTAAGCTGTGTCTGTTTAGTAGCATTCTTAGAAACATTCATGACAATGTTCTGGTTAAATGGATTTAAAACTGCAGCATCAATCCCCTCAATAGAAGACATTATATCAAGGCATGTTTTAAATGGAAGATTTAATGTAAGTGGGAACTTAGGTACTCCTGCCCCTTTTTGCATTTCTTCTTCTGATGTAAATACAGGGAAAAATTTTGTTCCATTATCATTTTGGAGAATACACGGCTGTGGCTGTGCACCTTCAGGAATAGGAGTTTCAACCCCAGGATTTGCCATCATCTTTTTTAAAATTTCAGGGTCTGTGTTCTTAGGCATTGTTGCAGGGACATATACATGTGCCTCTGATAAAGCCTTTGTAAGCTGTGCTGCAAGTTCGTTTGTCTGTGTTTCCTTCATTTTGTCAAGTATTTTTTCTATTTCTTTGTTATCTATTTCCATTTCTGCCTCCATATAAAATTTTATTTACCGAATAACTTTTGTTTATCAGTATCACTATAATAACCATACTGAAGTATATCATAATCGTCAAGTAATTTCTTTATCTCATCAGTCTCTTCACTGCCATAATTATGCCAGTTACCACTATTGTCCATATATCCATTGACATTCATAACAGGAATAACCTCAGAAACTTTCTCTACAAACTTATTATATACGGGAAGTTCAATTCCTGCTGTCTTTAACAAAAGATTCTCAAGGTTATTATTTCCAAGAACAACATCTTTTGCATTTTCAATATCATAATTAGCCCATAAAACAAATGGTGTAGCATATCTTTTCTGTATATCTGAAAGTTCCCACTCATCCTGCGTTTTGCCAAGCAGATCCTCGTAAAACTCGGTTTCTATCGAAGGCTGGTGATCACCAAACATACATATGATAGTCGGCTCACTCTGTGTTTTAAAATAGTCTATAAGATACTTAAAAGCATTATCTGATTCTTTTGTTGATGAAAGATATTCATTAGCTTCAGTATAGTATTTTCCTTCAACTTCAACAGGCTGCTTCCAATTTGTATTTGTAAGATATCCTCCATGATTCTGAATAGTTACATTAAACAAAAACAGTGGTTTTGACTTATCTCTTTTATTGTACATTTCTATTACCTTTTTGTAATTTTCCCTATCACTGATGTATCTTATATACTCAGGATTTTTAAAATCATCTATCGAAATAAACTTATCAAACTTCATACTCTTATAAGTATTTACCCTGTTCCAGTTTTTGGCACTGCTAGGATGTATAGCATCACAGTCATATCCGAGAGACTTTAAATAATATGCCATCGAATACGTCGAATCATGCATAAACTGCTGATATACATTACAACCACTTGGGAAAAACTTCATAGTATTTCCAGTCATTGCCTCAAATTCAGAATTGCTTGTCCCTGCTCCAAACACTGAAACATAATCAAGTCCTGATATAGTATTTTCTTTCATACTATGAATAAATTCAAGCGGATCTCTGTTATAATTTACTTTACCTATCTTTGAAAAATCTGCAAGACTTTCATTCATTATATAGATAATATTTGGCTTCTTGCCATTCAGAGATGTATTCACTTTAAAATCACTGTTTGAAACAACTTTTTTTTCATTGTCTGTCTGTGTTGCATTTATACTGTTATTCTTTGTTTCTTCAATTATCTTCTTAACACGCTCCTGTGAATAACCTGACGGTTTTGAAACTTTAAGATAATGAAGATTTATAAAATAGTTCATATAAAAGCCATTTTTCTGACATGAACCTACTTTATTCCAGACATCATCTGTTATCTTACATGCTTCAAGTATAGGCGTATTGTACATAACACCAATTATAAACACAGATGCCACAACTGGAACAACTCTCTTTATAATATTCATTTTCAATGATTCTGGCTTTTTCTTTTTCACAGCTATCCTGAATATGAACAGATTCCAGATAAAGAAAGCTGGAATAACAATAAACTGTGAAGGGGACAAACTGAATGTATAATGATCAGCTACCTCTGTGGCCGTCGCCACTCCAAGAATATCTGCCGGAAGAAAAGGTGTTCCTCTTACATTCATGATAAAAAGGTTTGCAAGCCCAACCGGAAACATTATAAAGTTCAAAATCAGCATCGAGAGAGACTGCCTGTGACAAACAGCATAAACAATAAGCTCTATCGCAAACAATAAAAGCCATGTAAAAGGCCATACCCCCGGACGCATAAGCTCTATTGTTCCATTCATTACTTCCAGCATAAAAAATATGACAAACGGATTCACTACAAATGTTATCCTTCTTACATAAATAATAAATTTTCTATGCGCAAGACACCACTTAACAGCATTTTTGATACTGAAAGATTTATTATATCTCTTTGAATGTTTTTTACTATTTTTATTTATATGTTTCTTTTTATTTTTTGTATTGCTGTTAACTAATGCTGATCTTTTTGAATATTTTATTTTTGCATTCTCACTTTTTGAATGTTCAAACTTCTCATCAGCTTTTTTATCTGCGAGTTTTTGGCTTCTTCTCTTCTTAAGTTCCCTTAAATATCTTTTCCTATAAATAGCCGACATTTCAGAGATATGTTCAAAACAAAGGACAAATAATATAACCAGCTCAAAAATCATCACAATCAACGGATATATCTGTCTGAACTGATATGTATAACTTATATTTAACGATTTTGCATGTGTCTGCATCTTAAGAGTAGACATATAAGTATTTGGATCTGTCCTGTTTGTTGTATTAAGTGTCGGTATTACAGCATAAGAATTTCCATTTGAACTACATGTAATTCTTATACAACATGTAACTCCTCTGGGAATCGTTACAGTATTATCCATTTTTATCGGATATGTCTCATTTGGCTTTATCTTATCTACTGAGATATCAGTATTATAAACGACATTATTATTTCCATCTGTCATCTGTATATGAAGTGTATCACCTACATCTTTACGTTCAAAAGAACCAAAGCTTAATACAAATTGTGAAAGAACTACCTTTCTGTTAAATGAAAATTTCTGTCGAATGATTTCCTCATTATCGATTATTCCGATAACTGCACTATTTGAATTTCCTGCCTCTGTAGTCACTGACTGCTGTGACATAAGAGATCCTGTAAAAAAAGCCTGTACACTTATGATCATTATGAGAAGTACCGCAAATACCGACACTCTTTTTTTGCTAAACCTAAAATATTTGTATAACATTTTTATAAACCTTTCTTTCTTTCGATTGATATAATAACTTCAAATAGTGGATTTTGTCAATGGATGACTAATGCAAGTTTTTTACAAATTTCTTAATTTTTTCGCATCTGTTGATCCATGTATCGTTCTGCATTGCTTTCTGATATGCACTATAGCGTATATTTTCAATTACATTATTGTCAAAAATTACATTTTTTATTCTTTCAAAATCTTCTTCAAGGTCAACAAAATTATATTCTAAGTAATCTCTTTCAGCCTCATATACTGGTGAAAGTCCTGAAACACGATCTGTAACCGCAACAGCACCATTTGCAATTGCATTGTATATGCGATCATGTGGAGCATTCTTGAACAAAGGCTGAACATTAAGCACAGCTTTTGAAAGACGCATATATTCTGGGATAGCACTATATGTAGTTTGTTTATGGATATTCAATCTTCTACGATATCTTCCCTCATACATTTCCCATCTGGCACCGACTACATCAAGTGTGAATCCAGAACCAAGAACAGCTTCTACCACCATCTGCCTTAAACTTTCTCTTATGTACTTATCGATATATCTGGAAATATCAGGAAGTAAATTTTTATTACGATCCTGCACATCATAAAACTGTCTTTGCATATCGCTGACTGCAAAAGAACCACCGTCTTTTATAGTTTCAATACACTCCTTAGCGTAATCGAAATATGATCTGCTTTTATTTTTTAGTATATCTTCAAAATAAGAAACAGGTGTATATGTCGCTGGAAACAGTATATCTATTTTTCGTTCATTATCAAAAATATTTTCTTTTTCCATGAAAGTCGTTGCGGCAAGCGGCATAGCCATAGTATTTTTAATATACGGATAACCTTTTTTTATATAATCACAATGTTCCTTATCAAGACAGATAACATTAAAATTTTCTAACCTCTCTCCAAGTACATGTGCCTGATGAACAGGATGATCTACTATATAATCAACAAAGGGTACATCAAAACAGTCGAGATAAGGCTTATCATCTTCATATAAAAGAGGAAGTATTGAATTTATATCAAAAATAAAATCAAAGTGTTTTTTATGTGAAATTTTTAAAACATTTTCAAAAACTTCTTCACTCTCATTTATATCCCTCACAATAAAATGCTGAACATTATCCCCAAGATTTAAAAATGCTCTTTTTAGTTCTTCCATAAATACCGCTGATGAAAAATAGGACAGTTCTCTCGTTTCCAAAAAAAGTATTTCCATAATAATCCCCGTTAATTTGTAAGCTTCTTACTAGCAATATCAAAACTCTTTTCTTTTTTCACTATTTCTTTTTTAGGAAGCCCCTTATAAACATTGTATGCAAAAAGACATACTACTGTTGAATATACTATTGAGAATACTTCTGATGCAAATCTCGGACATAGATCTCTCTGATACAGTGCTGCTGGCAAGTTGCCTATAACGTGTAAAATGACAGCTATAACGATATAATGATTACAATTTATCTCTTTTACTGCCTTAAATACCAGAACAGACAACGCCACCTGCATGAACATTATAAAAAATCGTTGTCCACCTGCCCACAGACTCTCAGAAAGAGTTAAACTTTTGATACTCTTTACAAGCTCTGTCATTGCAGCCTTCGACTGTTCATCTGGAAGAGCATTTATAATACCATTTATCTTATTCTGATTTATAAGCTGTGCATATGCATAATATTGAAGCTGAGTAATTCCAAGAGCGATCATACATTCGATACCACCATGTCCAAGTCCATAAAATACAGCAGTTTCATTATCGGAAATATGTTTTGTAAGGAAAAATCTAAATGACACAAATCTTCCAGCCTCTTCAAATATAGCAGCTATAAGACTTACATAAATGGCATAGACCACTCCATTTGATGTTATAAAATCCGATATCGGATTTTTAGTATGTAAAAAAAGCATATTTGGAACAGACTCAAACCCAAAAGTGAACATAAGGAAGACAATTGCACCTACAAGTGCAGGAATAAGACTTTTTTTTGTTCTAACCTTCCATGCCAGTATAAAAACAACAGGAATCACAAAGCCAAAAACTGACATCTGCATTATCAAATTTACTATACCACTAGAAATCATAACTCACCTCATACTAATCTTTATTTTTATTCAAATGGATAAATATGATTCTTTATCATAAAATCCACTGATTCAGACAGGTCATTAAACCCTCTTACTTCTATAAGAACTGATGGCTCTGTCTTTGAATTTTTGCACCAGTTATCAAAGTTTGACCAGTTAAATTTACCACTTCCCACTGATAAATGCAAATCCTGATCGGCATCGTTGTCATTTATATGCAGATGACCAATCTTATTTTTAAAAACATCGTACCAGTTTTCAACAGGCCTCCCTGAAATAAATGCATGTGCCACATCAAGACACACTTTAAAACGCGGCTCATCTGACATACGCTCATAGAGATTTGACAACATATCCGGAGCATCATCAAACATATTCTCAATATATATCATTTGCTCTGGATATTCCTTAAGGATATCTCTCCAAAATCTTTCATTTCTTTCAAGCCAGCCATAAGTCCAAGAACTATAGATATTATAATAATATATCTCGTCTTTATAAGATTTCTTATATTGTCTAACTTGTCATTTTTCAATCAAGCACCTTCTTCCAGTCAGTGTATTCGACAACATATTTATTCTGCTTTGACAAAACCTCATAAAGGTTATTATAAACGGTTATAAGTATATAATGTATAAAAGGTGTAACATCATGATATGAGTTTTCACTGTTTTCAAGTGTCTGATAATACTCATTGGCAGTTTCATTTATAGTCTTGCTGAGTGTAAGGGCGCTAAAATTATTAAGACCGCTTCTTATCAAAAAATCTGTCGTGATAAGCCTTGATATTCTTCCATTTCCATCACAAAACGGATGCATATATACAAAATAAAATTGAAATATTCCATAGTCATCCTCTTTTCAATACATTCGTCTTATAACAATTTAAAAATATTTTCCAAAGAAAATCTAGGATTTCTCTGCATAAGGCTATCCCATTGTTCCATATTTTCATCTGAATTTTCAACTTCCCTTACAAACCAGTGCGCATACTCGACTTTGTCATCTATTGTAAGTTTTTTGTCATTCTCAAGCCAGTTCATAAACCATAACTCTTTTATGATAAGCGTATTGACAACAGCCATCTTTATCTTAGCTAAAAGTGCACCATCATAAGCCGATTGACAGCAGTATACGTACGTAAAATAAAATAGGAGCTGTTCAATTTCTATATCATCTATACTTTTTTCAAATTCAAAATAAAGCTTGAGGTATTCTTCATGTTCCATCTGTTGTCTGATATTTAAAACACTTTGAATATATGGTATCCATGCAGGCTTTAACGCTTCCATCGTACAGAGTGTAAACAGTATGTCACTAAGTACATCTTTTCTTTCATGCTTCTCATCAGTTTCAAACCAGTCAGAATTTTCACTATCCTCAATATTTTTACGCATCTTTTCAAAAGCATTTGACTTTTTATAATATTTAAGTATCTTTGAAATTTCCTGTTTTTCTTCATCAGTAAATGAATTTTTATTTGAAAATAAAGCTTTAAATCCTTTTATATCATTACCTCTGAGCTTTCTTGCCCTGATACGTCTTTCAATATCATGTGCAATTCCCATAGACAATGCCATTCTCTGAGAAATCGTAAGTTCTCTGTCCTGCTGAAGTTTTAAAAGATTATCTCTCGTATCAAGTAACACTTCAAAAAGCTCTCTGTCAAACTTTTTATCATGTTCCACAGGCTCATCTTTATCCTCATAAATAATTTCCACAGGTTCTTTTCTTTCAAGAAGCTGTTTGCACGCAATAGGACAAGTAATAGCAAGTGAACGCTCTCTGACATTCTCATATACTTCCTCATGGCGTGGATGTGTATAGCATGTCTCACAAAGATAATCTTCGCCAAGTTCTGCAACTATATCACATAAATTATCATCATTTAAAAACTCACATCTGTTTTCCTCACCGTGCGGGCAGATATCACCTGTTTTCTGGTCGATTTTTTCAGCCATACGTTTTCCAAGCTGCCCTTTGACATTTTTATATTTTCTTAGAGTTTTTTTATCAACAGTTATCTGCCAGATATGGCAGCAACTATCAGGACAGGCTTTTCCGCCTATACACACAAAATCTTTGAAATAATCAGGATAATAATAACGCATACTACTTAAATGCCTCCTTAATGCTATCGTAATGTAAGAAAATTCCCTGTTCTGCAAATTCTTTTATCTGATCCAGATCAGTTATCATAAAATCTTTAGTTTCAGCATCCTGAAGCTTTACATCAGACTCATCAAAATCCATCTCAAACCTGTATACATCTACAAAGTAATTATCACCTTCACCAGGATTTTCCCTGTGGTATGAAAATAAAAATCCTCCCAAAGCTCCACTTACATCAAGCCCCGTTTCCTCTAAAATTTCTCTTTTAACAGCATCACAAGAATCCTCTCCTGCCATCGCCGCACCGCCTGAAATCTCCCACCAGCCAGGTGCCCACGCCTTATCCATAGCACGTTTGGTTATAAGGAACTTTCCATCAGGTCTTTTTATAACACCAAGAACTGTAAGATGATATTCTTCATCTTTAAGACACCAGTCATTTCTCTTCATGGTGCGTCCTGTTCTTTTCTTATCTTTATCATAAATATCCCACATCTCAACTTTTTGACTCATTATCAATATCCTCCAGTACTTGTACTTTTATTGTGTTTTTTCCAAACACTTATCAACTATTTTTCCATTAATCTTGGAAACTGTTTCAACACATTGTCGATATCCTCAAATATAAAACCTTTATTTGTCTCATGCTCATCAATGCTATCGATAAACCTTAAAACCTTATCATAATTCTTTCTCGACATAACAACAAAGTCACCTATCATTGCGACACTTTTTTCTGAATTATGTACAGCATTATTTATAGATTCCTGTGTCTGATCTGTTTTTGCCACCTCATTTTTTATGGTATCAAATATGCTGTCTGTTTTTTCAACCTGCTCAATACTGTTTTTAATCGCATTTCGTGATCTGCTTATCGAATCATTCAACATTTCCATACCGTCAGTGACTTTTTCTATACTCTCATCAACACTATCAACAAGCGACTTTATCTTTTCTGAAAGCATCTTCACATCATTTGCAACGACAGCAAAGCCTTTTCCCTGTTCACCGGCATGAGCTGCTTCTACCGCCGCATTCATAGATAAAAGATTTGTCTGGTTTGCTATTGAAACTATTCCTTCTGTTCTTTTATGAATATCCCTAACTGCGTCTTTAAGATTGACAAAAGTCGAATCCATCTCTTTAAAACTGTCTCTGACATTTTCAGAACTTTCCTTAAGAATCTCCACTTGTTGTTCAGCCTGTTCCACAGAAGTATTTATTCCATTTTTAACATCCTGTAGTCCGTTCACCGTATCTGATATATCAGAAAACATATTTTTGAATGATTCAATATTTTCTGTAAGAATCGACATTTCAGACATAACAACACCAAACGACTCAGATATATTCTTAATATTTTGTGAAGTCTGAAGTTCTTCAGTAGCTAAATCTTTATATCTTTCTGTAAGATACTCCGCAGAATATGAAACAGGATATCTTATCTCTGAATGTTGTTCATTTTTCTTATTTCTAAACATACGTATCCTCCATTATATATCTACTCAAAAACGACACATGACATTGACTGATTTATATGCTGGCCATTGTAATGTTCACCCATACCAACAAAACCTGCATGGCAGCCAAGTCCCTGCATACGGCTTAAATATGCTCCAAAATAATCATGTTCACTGAATAAATTATATCTGAAAAGACAATTTACCGAAAAAATTCCGGATATTGTCGGAAAATCATTTTTTATCTTAGAAATAGTACTGTTTACAACTCTGTCAACATCATCAAGCTGCAATATCGTAAGAACATCCATCTCATTAACCTGCTTAAAACATACTATTCCATTTTCCTGTTGCTGTTTTATAGAAATAATATATATTTCTTTTCCAATAAACCTGCCAAAAGGATTTTCGTATGTCTGCGTCTCAATCTTTGACTCTGGAATATTCAATGCCCTGCAATATACCTGTGCAGCAGGAGTATTGTCAAGTGATATTATCTTTTTTTCCTTAGTGTCAGTCTTTGTCACAACAAATCTGTTGTCAGTAGGTCTGTATATATTTTCCTTATATGTCTTTATCCTTCCTGACAGATTTTTCACGAAAGCATAAACGCATGCATCCGAATAAACCTTTCCGTTTACAGAAACCTTATCACACCATGATGTCCCACCTACAAGGGAAATATTAAACCTGCGAAGTACCATATTTAATGTTGTCACTACACAACCATCATTCCCGGTACATAGATCGATACATACAGTATTATCACTCTCTGCATTTATCTTTCTCATATTTTCATCTAATTCCCTTATCTTAAGAACAGGTGCCTGTTCAATGTCTGTAAGAACACCCGTAACAGCTTCAATACTGCCTGTATAAGCAATCACACTGCATCCATCATCTCCATTATAAATATCCCCTGTATAGCTGGTGCCAACACATCCTATACTTGGAATATCAGGATACATCTTTTCTAATTCACGAACATGTTTCTCAAAATATTCTTCTTTAGAAAATAAAATAATAAACTTTGGTTCACTAAGACCATAAACAGCTTCTTTTAAATTTCCAGATAAACTTTTTCCAATAAACTGTTCCATAGCTTCCTCCCGGTTTTTAAGCATCAATTCTCTACCAAATCATTTTGACCTTAAAAGTGCTTATATGTTATAATAATTGTAAAAATGGCATCCCGATAATATATTATAACCAGGTTATAAAACATGCCATTGCTACATTATACTATATAACTTTTGGGAATTAAATATGAATTTCGAAAAATAACTGAAATGAGGTGATTTTGTGAATACAGACAACAACATATTTTCAAACGAATCGATACTTGCATGGCTCAAATTCTTTTCATCAAATACCATTATAGACCTTGAACATGTGAAGATACTTGATATTACACAAAAAAATAAAAACGTTGTTCCAACCGTCGAAGCGCATAAAACAACACTGGTATTTACAAAAGCAGGCGATGATGATATCTTTTACCGCCTTTGGAATGCAGGACTTGGTGACTGTGAAGTCTGGTTTAACGAAGGAAATGTACCTGTAGGCAAAATATACCATAAAAAAGTATCAGATATGATAAACCGCGGCATCAACGCATCAGCAGGTATGCTCATCATCAATAAAAAGGCCAGAAATACAGCAAAGATAGGCCTGTCAAATGAACTTTTTCAAAAAGGCTCTATACATTATGTAGGCAGCGAGATACGCTCCATTATATTAAACAAAATGATGATAGCACCGCAGGACAATATCTGTGTTATAAGCGGTGAGAGCATTGCCATAGAAGCCGCTCTATTAGCATCAGAGGGAAATGTGACCGCCGTTGAATACAGCAGCGCTGACAGAAATACAATGGAGGATAATATAGACCACTTTTGTCTCCATAATATTACGATAGTAGACCATGTAGATGAGAAAACAATGGAAGAACGCCCTGTTCCAGATGTAATCTTTATGGTAGCATCTGCAAGCATGAATCAGGAACTTGAATACTTTATAAGAATAAACCCACAGGTAAGGATAGTTATATATACACTTGATTTCACTGTGGCAGCAGGTATGAAAGAACTGCTCGAGCCTTTCGGAATCTTAAATCCTGAAATAATCCAGGTCAGCGTTTCAACACTTGAAAGCAACAATATGTTCAAACAGCAGCCTGCGCCGTGGATCATAACAGGGAAAGTGGAGAGATTTTTACATTTGGTGTGAAAAGATATTAGTGTGGTTGGATGTAAAATTTCTATAACAAAGTTAGAGTTTAAGGTGCAAAAAAAACGCACCTTAAACTCTAATTACCAATAAGCACTTCTTTTCCTCTGAACGCAAAACCATAGTGTCGTATGTTTTCTGGACCTACACCTCTTTTGATAAGTTCAGCATCATAGTTCTTCTCTTTTATCTGTTTCAATGCAGCTTTCACAGTATCTTCAAGAGAATTTTCTTTCTTAGCATTTATCACTTTAAATTCTATTATAATCCCTGGATAATTCATATTATTTTTTTCTATCGGTTCAAGCATTATGTCATATCTTCCAAAACCGCTTTCACGATTTGAAGTTATTATATAATTATCTATCTGATCTACCATCAATCCCAGAACAAAACCATGATAAAAACATTCAGGAGCTTTTTTATCAGATATATCTTTTCCTGTATCAAACGAACTAAATGTATTTAATGCGACATCATTCATATATTCGTTCATGCTTTCTAAATCCCCTGAAAGCAGTGCTTCTACAAATTTATTATATGGAACATTATTGCCACAAAACCATTGTTCTATCATTGTGCCAAACATCTGCTCTACTTCAAAGTTTGTAAGTTTCAAGGTGTATAGTTTTTTATTTAACCTTCCCACTCTACACAATGCTTCTATACGCAGATAACCACTCGCAAGCAACAGACTCCAGATTGCATCTTTATTTGTTTCTATCTGATCAAACACTATCTGCTCATCAATATTTTTTTCTACAACACCACCAGAAATCAAAGTTTCCATCGTTTCCTTAGTCTCTACCGAACCTGTTCTTATAAGCTTGTTTACAAGTCCATTGGAACTTGAGTCAGCCCAGTAAGTGGCAAATTCACCTGTTTTCAAAAAATTGATTATGGACCACGGATTGTAAATATCATTTTTTCTGCCAAATCTAAATCCGTCGTACCATGATTTTACCTCTTGTTTGCTACCACTTAATCCCTGTTCATCAAGAGCATTAAACACCTCTTCCTGCGTAAATCCAAATGCTTCCTCATACTGATTTGATGTTGTTGTGACAACTACAAGGTTATTAAGGTCTGAAAAAATACTTTCTTTTGAGACCCCTGTAATTCCTGTCATAACAGCACGTTCCAGATACGGATTTGTCTTGAAAGTCGAATTAAACAGACTCCTTGTGAGAGATACGATTTCATCCCAATATCCGTTTATATATGCTTCCTGCATAGGCGTATCGTATTCATCAAGCAGTATGATAACTTTCTTTTTATAATATCTATACAACATTGCAGCCAGATCTTTTATCGCCCTGCATACAATTTCATTTGATATTTCTTTATTTATATCTATATTTTTTGAATAAGCATCAAGTTCACTAAAAAGATTTTTCTCTGCTTCAGTAAGAATATTTCCTTCAAGTAAATATGAATGCTGTTTATATAGATCATTTATAACTGATACCATATCATTTTTTGTATCTCTAAAATTTTTTGCTTTGACTTCTGCAAAACTTAAAAATATAACCGGATAAGTTCCCTGTATCGTGCGATACTTTTCTTCTTTCCAGATATCAAGCCCTTCAAATAAATCCCCTCTGTCTTTATATTCATTAGAGAAAAAACATCTGAGCATATCCATATTTAATGTTTTTCCAAAGCGGCGTGGGCGTGTTATAAGCGTTGCTATATCTTCATTTTCCCACCATTCCTTTATAAACGCTGTCTTATCTACATAAAAGTTATTTTTTTCACGTATAGAACTGAAATGTTCATTTCCGATACTTATAGTTCTCGCCATATATACCACTCCTGTTTTTTTGATAAATGCTTTGCTTTTATTATTATATAGTATCATTATGGTAAAAAAAAGTAAATAATTATGCTTTATGTGCTATGTGTTATATTTTTTATGTTCTTTTATAAAACTAAAAGCTAAAGTTAGTGAAACTATTCGTTTCCACCTCATATTGTTGTGCTAAACTATAGTTGTAACACACCGACCTAATAAGATATAATATTAGGAAGAAATGAGGTATGTTACAAATGAACCAAAATTATAAAGCATAATTCAAGAAGAAGATTGTGCGTCTTCATTTTGAAGATGGATGATTTCTCAAAGTACTTGCAGCTGAGTACAACGTACCAAAAACAAGCATAATTCACTATACGGTATCAAAACATCATTGCAAATACACAGACAAAATTCGTTATACAACTCAAAAAATTGACAGATTCTGAAAAAGTAAACTGTTTTGATAAGGGTATCTATTATCTTCCCAAGAAGAGTATTTTCAAATCTGGTTCAAAGCCTACGTTGGAGAAGGTTCTGGAATATAAATATCTGCTTGACAAGGACAGACGGTGCGGTTACATCAAAAGTCCCTGTAACATAAAAAAATTACATGGCATTACAGTTTCTCGATATGTTGAAAGATGTGGATGTTTATTCAGAAATGTCTGGAACAGATTTACAAAAACGCCTTTATCAATATATGCGTGATGTGGGCTTAGAAATTTCTGATCTGGAATCTTACTTTTCATATTACCCTGATAATCATATTACCCTGATAAACTTTATAAAAATCTGATAGAAACGAGGGTGATTTATAATGGCATACTTGTATAATAATAAGAGTCAGTTCCAGGATGCAATCGAACTAGCTTATGAACAGACCAGTATAATGGCATAGGTAATAGAAAAAGATTATTACATCACCATGCTCCTTCGCTTTCCAGATGTAAATGTTCCACAACTACTTGAACAGATAATAGAAGAAAAAGTCTACAAGAACGATTATGATAATTTAACCTACCCAGGTTTTAGAAGAACAGCCATCTTATGATATTGTAATCAATTCCTTGAAAGATATTGCCCACAGCGAAATCTTTAAATAACGCATTATCAAAAAGCACAAATCACAACCACTGGCTAAGTCGGTGGTTATGATTTAAGAAGTCATTTTCTTTCTAGAGTTCTGCAAGCTGCTTTTTTAGTTTAAAATTCTCCTTTGCAAAATTGTAATGGCTTTGGCTTCATCATTTATTTGGCATTCTTCACGGAATTGGAGAAAAGTGGTTTTGGTACTACTTCTCTCTAAAACAGTAACAATATCATTCTTTATCTTTACTTTGAGTTTCTTTCCTTCTCGGCTTCTGCTAATCTTCTATAAAGATCCTCAGCTACTATTTTTGAATTTCTGTCAGCACATTCTTTCTGCTTTCTGAATTAAAAGACACGACAAATGTATAAATGAAATATTTGTAAATAAAGTACTTGTATAAGTCATTTTTTGCCTCACTCATTTTGTATTATTGCAGATTAATATATTTGTATTTGATGGATAATTAAATATTATCT
>CAKRFY010000046.1 GCA_934320895.1 uncultured Lachnospiraceae bacterium
CATGTTCTTGCTCCTTTCAATAATGCTTATTATCTGCGACATTATCCGCAGTCCTAAACTATATTTTCGCATAAATTTATTGTGAAGTCTATACCTTTTTGAAAAATTTTGTCATTTTTTTGCTTATTTTTCAATTATTTTGATAAATTTTTCTGTTTTGTAAATATTTCCAAGGTATTGAAAAAAGATTTCGTATTTTTCAGCAGGCAAATTGTCTAAAGGCATACTTACATGATAACATTGTTTCATAAAAATCTCATTTTCCTGAACAGTGTCCGTAAAATCTTGAATATATAAATTTTTTTCACTCTTTAAAAATATTTTTTCAACTGTATGATCACGATTATAAATTTGCAATATATCACCGAGAATCCTGAGATTTATTTTTTGTGAATTTAAATCGAAGGCAACAAATAGATCATAATCTTTTTTTGAAAAAGATTTAAATTCAGTTTCCGATGCCTTATAAGGGCATTTAAGCATACCTATTACGTTTTTAGTTTCTTCAGGCATTGATGCTGACATTTTTGTAATGTCAAAGTCGATAAATTGTCCACAAAAAAAGTCTGCTTCACATTCTATTTCTTCTTTTAACTCTTTAGTGTTGAGATCATAACCGAGTACTTTTGCATGAATATTATCTTCTACAGGCTTTATATTTCCACACATAGCATATATAAGATTTTTTTCTGTATCCAAAACTGCATTTGATCTGGTAACACTAAGTTGTGTTTCAAATCTGTTATTCATTTTAACTGTTTTATCTGTTTCATCAATTGTATAAATACATATATAAGATTTTTTTACATCATCAAAATACGATACAGGTCTCCTATTTGCAGTATGATTATCAAAAAGCATGATCTTTAATATATTATGACCTCTCTCCTGTTTTCTTTCAATTATTTTTACTGCATGCTGTTGAAAGAACCATTCTATATCGCCGATAGGCTGTAGTACTTTGTCAATTTGTTTTGTTTCCTTGTAAAAATCTGGATTAGCAAAAAGCCACTCCATGACGCCGGTTTTCATATTTACTTTTGCAATTGAGTGTATATTGCGCATACATAACAAAACAGCATCTTCATCTTTGATATAGTCAATTGCATTTATGTGAGCCCAGTCATGTCTGGTTTTATAGGTATCATCAAAAATATCCTTAACGTTTATGCTCCTTTTGACCATTCCATCTAAAAGATCTATCTCTGCAGCAACATTTTCTTCAAAACCGTCATCTATTGAACTTGATGAAATAATAAATTTATTGTTTCCATCTTCATTCTTTGCAAAATGGTGTACGCCCCTTTCATTTTTTATTGTTTTATATGCACGCCCCAAAAAATCCATTTCATGCATTATAACAGAGTGGGCATTGCCGTAATTTGGACAGCGCATCCTTTTTTCTACAAACAGATAATTTGTGTCGTCTAGTAAATGTATTCCATAAGAATATGATTGTCTTGACTGTAAATATCGTATATTGCCATTTTTATCAAAAGCATATGTTACTTCACTGTATCCACCTGTAACAAGACAGAATTTATCTATATTATCCGATGTCTTCTTTATATTTACTTTAAAGTTAAAGTTGGAGTTTTTATGTGAGTTTATAAGTATTTTTTTTGAATCAATACAATTTCCATCTTTGTCTAAAAGTTCTAGTTTTACAATATTAAAAGCGTTGCTGTATAGGCCTAAAATAGCAGTCTGATGTTTTGTCGTATAGTTATTGTCATAATTAACATAATCTTCTGAGCCACGTTGACCTAAAATTGTGTATTTTACAGTACAATTTACATCTGTGTTAAAGATAACGATTGCGGAAAGTGGTGCGATTCCATATGGGTTTATTATGACAAGTGATTTTTTAAATGAATATATTTTTTTGTTTAATAGTTCTTCTATTAACTTTGATTTTCTCTGGGTTATTTCAGCTGGAGTAAAAAATACTTTATCTATATCAGTTATAATTTGTCGGCCTTTTGTATCATAATGCTCGCTATTCTGCAATTTTATTTTTGCATCAAGCCATGACGTATCATATATATATGTTTTAAATAATATACGCTTTACCAATGATGAAATTGTTGATTTTATGCTCATTATTATGTCCTCCATTGCAACTTGAATTTTTCATTAAATGAGTATCTTTCTATTAATTCTTAAGTTTTTCTTAAGTTTCGAATAATTCCGATTTTAAAACAAAATTATGTCAAACATTTTACAAAATTGTGGTATTGTTACCAATTTTTGTCAATTTTTTTAGTCTTTGTATAATTCATATACTGAATTATTATTTTTTATACAAAACTTTGTAAAATAATTGCATTGAATTTGTAATGTTTTATTTGTTATAATATTATTTACTGGATTTATTATATCCATACAATGTACGGAGGAATTAGTAAAATGGAAAATCTTAATAAATTACTTAACAATTATAAAGTTACTGAACTTAAAGAAATAGCTAAAAATTCAGGAATCAAAGGATATTCAAAATTAAAGAAGGCTGAACTTATAGATGTTATTATAACTCAGCTTGCAGATACAGATGTTTCAGAACTTAATCTGCCTGATGAAATCAAAAACAGCATAAATGCTAACGCAGAGACTGTTGCAGCTAATATTGTTTCTGCTTTAAAAAGTGATGATAACACAGAATCAGATGAAAATACCAGCGATTCAGATGATGGCATTATAAGATTTAAAAACCGCATATTTGGAGTTGCACCACTTGTCGCAAATGTAATCCCAAAGGATATGCCTGTGCCACCTTCAAATACACCAGACAGCTTTATGCAGATAAAGAAAATATACCCTAATGATAAATGTCCATGTGGAAGTGGTAAGAAATATAAAAAATGCTGCGGAAAAACAGCTTAAAGATCAAAAAGAACACGATGAGTACTTCAGATCGTGTTCTTTTTTTATTCATTGATTATTATACAAATGACTTCTATTATATCTTAGCTAATATACAGATTATCTTTTTTCTACAATATCATCCTGTTTTTTGTATATACTGCCTTTTGGTATATATCCCCTGACACTTGATAATGGATATACATTCGTATTACTTCCGATAATAGTTCCAGGGTTTAATACACTGTTGCATCCGACTTCAACATAATTTCCAAGAATAGCTCCCATCTTTTTAAGTCCTGTTGCTATTTTATCACCTTCATATTTTATTACAACATTTGTTTTATCTGATTTTACATTTGATGTGATAGAGCCGGCACCCATATGTGATTTATAGCCAAGGATTGAATCACCTACATAGTTGTAATGTGGAACCTGAACATTATTAAATAATATTACATTTTTAAGCTCCGTCGAATTACCAACAACACAATTCTCTCCTACTATGGCATTTCCCCTTATAAATGCTCCTGGTCTTACTTCAGTATTCTTTCCTATGATACATGGTCCGTTAATAGTGGCTGTTGGCGCGATAGTAGCTGATTTTGCAATCCATACATTATTATCTTTTTTGTCATATTCGTCTGATGAAAGTGTTTCACCTAAACTTACAACAAAATCTTTTATTTTTGGCAGAACATCCCATGGAAAATCAATATCCGTGAAAATATCAGCTGCGATCGTCTCATCAAAATTAAATAAATTCTTATTTTTTAAATTTTCATACATATAAATGCCTCATTTCTATACTAATATAATTTTTTACTTTTTCATATGTTTCTTCTAAATAAATTTTTAAAAATTTATTTAGACATTTAAATTTGTTTTATTTTTATTGATAGTTTTATAATTTGTAGTTTTATAATTTGCGGCTGCTTTATCAAAATATGGTTTAAAAAGATTCTGATAATTTTTATTTTTTACATTCTGTACATGACTTGTAATAAACTTATTTAGTTTCATCATGTACTCATCTTCTGTTATCTTACCGTCTGCAACCATTGTAAGACCAAGTTCCCAGCTTGCTGTAAGTTCGGGATTTAAAAGCGCACGAATAGATGCAAACACAACATCATGCACCATCTCACCCAGAAGCGTCGGAGTTATTATCTGTGTTTTTTTATTTAATGACAGATACTTTATATTCACAAGTTTGCTGAGTATCTCTGCTCTTGTAGCACTTGTCCCAATACCGCTTCCTTTTATCTGTGCACGAAGATCCTCATCTTCGATAAGCTGACCTGCATTTTCCATGGCAAGTATCATAGAACCTGAGTTGTATCGCTTAGGAGGCGATGTTTCACCCTCTTTTATTTCAGCAGAGAATAATTCTATTTCCATGCCCTTTTTTAGTTGTTTAAGCTTTTCAATTGCATTTTCATCAAGTTTATTGTCTGAACTTTGTATTCCGTCTGTATTATTTTCGGAAGTTTGCCTGTCAGTAATCTTCTGTTTTGCAAAAGAAGCTGTAGCAATAGCAAGATAACCCTCATTAGTCAAAATTTTAAAACTGGCAAAAAAATGTTCCTGTAATCTCTCGGCTATAATGTTTATCTTAAGATATTCCGCTGATGGATAGAAGATACATAAAAACCTTCTTACGATAACCTCATATACTTTTGAAGCAGTCTGACTTATACTATTTAAAGCATTAAATCCCTGTCCTGTAGGTATTATTGCATAATGGTCAGTAATTTGTTTATCATTTACATATTTAGTTTTTTCAATCCCTTTATAACTTTGAGATTCGAGTATGCCAGAGGCAATATTACTTAAAATAGCATAGTTTCTAAGTCCACTGATATTTTTATATATCTCCTTTGCGACCGCTGTTGACAAAACTCGTGCGTCAGTTCTTGGATATGTAACAAGCTTCTTTTCATATAATTCCTGAACTATTTTTAATGTTTCGTCAGGACTTATCTTAAAAAGTTTTGAACATGTATTTTGCAATTCTGCAAGATTAAACAATAGTGGTGGATTTTTCTTTTCCTTTTTCTTTTCCGCCTTACATACTACTGCTTTAACGGAAGGAGGGATTATTTTTAATTCATCAATGAGCTTTGCTGCATCTTCTTTTTTATTGAATCCATTTTCTTTATATAAAAGATGTGATCCAAAGTATTTTGAACCTTTTACAGCTCGCCATTCTCCATTAAATTTCTGCCCTTCATATCCGAAATTTCCAATAACACGATAAAAAGGCGTTTTTACGAAATCACGTATCTCACGTTCTCTTTTCACTACCATACCAAGGACACAAGTCATGACCCTTCCAACTGAAACAGCAGACCATTTGCCATTATTTAAATAGTCCATTATAGTTTTTCCATATTTAAGAGAAAGAACTCTTGAAAAGTTTATACCCATAAGATAATCACTTTTTGCCCTGAGATATGCGGCTGAAGAAAGATTATCATATTCTGATAGAAGTCTTGCCTCTTTTATCCCTCTTTTTATTTCCTCCTCCGTCTGTGAGTCTATCCAGACACGCCTTTTTTCTTTGTCGGGAGATACTCCAGCCATATCATCGACAAGCCGATATATATATTCTCCCTCACGCCCTGAGTCAGTACAGACATAAATGCAGGATACATCATCTCTATTTAAAAGACCCTTTACTATATTAAATTGTTTTGAAACGCCTGGAATTACCTCGTATAAAAAGTGTTCTGGAATAAATGGCAGTGTCTGAAAGCTCCATTTTTTGAGTACAGAGTCATATACTTCGGGATAACTCATTGTAACAAGATGACCTACGCACCATGTCACAATATTGTTATTCGATTCAAGATAGCCATTAGAGGCATTTCCAGTGACATTAAGAACTTTCGCAAATTCTTTAGCTACACTCGGCTTCTCAGCTATAAATAAATTTTTGCTCATTATAATTATCCTTAAATTTATTTGTCACAGGGTTTTCTATCAGCAAGAAAGGCCGTATAACTCTTATGGCTAAATATCGCTAATACGATTGCGACCCCTGCAAGACAAACATATTTAACGATTTTTGTTACATTTATATCTACATTTACTCTTGTTCCTTTTTCCATGATCAACCTCCATTCTTGTGCAGCTATCTGCACATAACAATATATCTAATTTACAAACACTTTGTTTTATTCTTTATAATCTCCTCTGCTAACAGTCATCTCATATCCCACAGATTCTATTCTTCGTCTGAGACATCCTGCACACTGTGCAGATTCCTCTCCTGTACATATTTTATTGTCGTAAAGCTGATATTTCTTTCGTACTGAGACAGGTGAGAGATTTGGCATAACTACATTTGCTCCCGCTTTAAGACCAAGTTCCCTTCCATTCGGTGCAATCGTTCCAAGTGCTGTTGTCGAAGGTAATAACACATTTGGAAACATAAGTCTTAAAACTCCAAGTAAAAACAGCGTCTGTTCAAGAGTTCCATTTTCCATATCTGCAAATGGTGTATCCTGTTGCGATATATATGGTCCTATTCCTATCATATGCGGTTGAAGTTCCTTTAAAAACAACAGATCATTTACAAGGTATTCTGTTGTTTGATACGGAGATCCCACCATGAACCCGGCACCAACCTGATATCCGATCTCTTTTAAGTCAAAAAGACATTTTTTTCTGTTTTCAAGTGAAAGATTTTCAGGATGCAGCTTTTTGTAATGTTCATCAGTAGCAGTTTCATGTCTTAACAGATATCTGTCGGCACCTGCATCAAACCAGTATTTATATGTGTCGTGGTCTCTTTCGCCAACAGATAAAGTCACGGCGCAGTCATCATGTTTTGATTTTATTTCTTTTACAATCTCTGCTATTTTTTCAGTAGTAAAGTACATATCTTCGCCGCCCTGAAGCACAAAAGTCCTGAATCCCAGTCTATATCCCTCATCGGCACAATTAAGTATCTCTTCTTTAGTAAGCCTGTATCTTGATGCATTTGTGTTACTTTTTCTTATACCACAGTAATAACAATCATTACGACAGTAATTACTAAATTCTATAAGGCCTCTTATATAAACATCTTTCCCATATATATCTTCTCTCACTTTTCTTGCAAGAGAAAAAAGATATTCAGCATCTTTCTCGTCGTGCTCTGAAAGCAGTTTATAAAATTCGTCAGCAGATAATATACTGTTTTTGTGTAATTTATCTATCAATTCTTTTTGAAGCATATTATTCCCCATTTCTGCACATATTTTTTGTATATCAGATTTGTGCAGATAAAAATCTAATAACCAAGTTCTTCGCCTACAAGTATAACTTTTATCCTGCCAGGAACAAGTGATCTTCTTGTTATAACCATCTGGCTGCAGATACATTCATCTGAAAGACAGTCAGCACATCTTCCGATCTTTGAACATGGTGTATTTCTTGAAAGTCGTACTGCATTTGGTGGTGCAGCAATATTTCTTGCTCTTGATATTGCCTCTTCAACATTTTTTACAACCTTGTTCATTCCTACGATAAGTATAACATTTTCAGGTCCGTGGCAAAGACAGGCAACCCTGTTTCCTATTCCGTCAATATTTACAAGTTCACCATCCATCGTTACGGCATTTGAACTCATAAAATAATAGTCAGATGTAACGATTTTACCAAACAGTTCTCTTTTTTCCTCGGGTGTCTTAGCATTTGCTCTGTCGTATATGATATAATCATCAGATTCTTTAAGGTCATCTATAAGACCGATTTCTGAAAGAGTCATGGAGCCACCCCATGATACACTACAGTCAGGTGTCAAAAATCTTTTTGCTTTCGCATTTGCTTCCTCTCTGTCTACACAATAGTATCCCTCGATACCTCTTGCATTAAACTTGTTTATTATTGTTTCTGCAAGATTCTGATAATTTTCCTGCTTTGGAGTAAGTTCTGTTATTTCTAAATCATCCATGTCTTGTTCCTCCTGTATATTTTATTTATATATTGGCAAATAATGGGGCACTCAGTGTTTTATTACTGAATCCCCCATAAAATTATTTTACAAATTAATAATTCAGGCTTCTTACGATCATTCGTAAAGAGGATATTTATCTGTAAGACTCTTTACTATTGCTGCAGCCTTTTCTGTATTAGCCTCATGATCGTCAATGATAAGTGCGATAGCTTCTGCAACTTTATCCATATCATCAGTATTGAAACCTCTTGTAGATACGGCAGCAGTTCCAAGGCGGATACCACTTGTTACAAAAGGTGACTGTGGATCATTTGGAATTGTATTCTTATTGCATGTGATATGAGCTGCATCAAGCCACTTTTCAACTTCTTTTCCTGTAAGTCCCTTATCTGCAAGGTCAACTAACATGAGATGATTATCTGTGCCTCCTGATACAATCTTAATACCACGTTTGATAAGTCCATTTGCAAGTGCCTGAGCATTATCTATTATGTTCTTTCCATACTCTTTAAACGAAGGATCAAGAGCTTCTTTAAAACATACTGCTTTTGCTGCAATAACATGCATAAGAGGACCACCCTGGATTCCAGGGAATAAAGCTTTATTAAATTTGTGCTCCTCTGCAAATTCCTTGCTTGAAAGGATCATGCCACCACGAGGTCCACGAAGTGTTTTGTGTGTAGTAGTTGTTGTAACATGAGCATATGGTATTGGACTTTCATGGTATCCAGCTGCAACAAGACCTGCTATATGAGCCATATCAACCATAAGAAATGCTCCAACTTCATCAGCAATTTCTCTGAATCTCTTAAAATCAATTTTTCTTGCGTATGCACTTGCACCTGCAACAATAAGTTTTGGTTTACATTCTTTTGCAATGCGCTCAACTTCATCATAATCTATATATCCGTCACTATTTACACCATATGGCACACAATGGAAATATTTACCTGAGAAATTCACAGGACTTCCGTGTGTAAGATGTCCGCCATGGTCAAGATTCATTCCCATAAAGGTATCTCCAGGCTGCATAAGTGCAAAAAATACAGTCATATTTGCCTGTGCGCCTGAATGTGGCTGAACATTTGCATAAGTACATCCGAAAAGTTTCATGGCTCTATCTCTAGCAAGATCTTCCACTACATCTACATGTTCACATCCACCATAATATCTTTTTCCTGGATAACCTTCTGCATACTTATTTGTAAGTGTACTTCCCATAGCTGCCATAACAGCTTTACTTACAAGGTTTTCTGATGCAATAAGCTCAATGTTGTCTCTCTGTCTCTGGGTCTCATCCGCCATAGCTTTTGCCAGGTCTGGATCATAGTTCTGAACTTCACTAAATGAATACATTCAAATGTCCTCCTTGTTTTCAAAAATTATTTATGCCTCATCTATCGCTTTTCCAATATCATGACGCATGTATTTATTATCAAAATCAATCCACTCTGTAGCTTTATAAGCGTTTGATCTTGCTTCTTTTAATGTTGCTCCTTTTGCAGTTATTCCAATAACACGGCCACCGTTTGTTACAATACCCTCATCAGTTTTTTTTGTACCTGCATGGAATGCATAATAACCTTCTTTATCTTTACCCTTGAAATTTTCAAGACCTTTGATAAGCTTTCCCTTTTCATAATGTTCAGGATATCCGTCAGATGCAAGAACAACGCATACCGCTGCATTATCCTCAAATGAAAGATCAATCTCATCAAGTTTGCCGTCTATGCAGGCATTTATAACATCAATTATATCATTTTCCATACGCGGAAGTACAACCTGTGCCTCTGGATCTCCAAATCTTGCATTATACTCAAGTACCTTAGGACCATCATCCGTGAGCATAAGTCCAACAAATAAAATACCTGTAAAGTCTCTTCCCTCAGCCTTCATAGCATCCATAGTCGGCTGGTAAATATGTTTTTCACAGAACTCTTTTACTTCGTCAGTGTAAAACGGACTTGGTGAGAATGTTCCCATACCACCTGTATTTAATCCCTGATCTCCATCTTTCGCACGTTTATGATCTTGTGCACTTGTCATAGGTTTAATATGTGTACCATCGCAGAAACAAAGAACTGAAGCCTCACGACCTGTCATAAAATCTTCAATTACAATTGTATTTCCAGCATCACCAAACTGTTTATCAAGCATAAGTGTTGTAACTCCAGCCTCAGCTTCCTCAAGAGTCTGACAGATAAGTACACCTTTTCCAAGGGCAAGACCATCAGCCTTTAATACAATTGGAAAACTTGCGTTTTCAAGATATAAAAGAGCTTCCTCCGGTGAATTAAATGTCTCATAATGACATGTTGGAATATTATATTTTTTCATAAGATCCTTTGAAAAACTCTTAGAACCTTCAATAATAGCTGCATTCTTGCGTGGGCCAAATACACGAAGTCCTCTTGCTTCAAAAACATCGACAATTCCGCCTACTAACGGATCATCCATTCCAATGATCGTAAGATCAATTTCATTAGCCTCGGCAAAATCAGCAAGTTTATCGAACTCCATTGCGGAAATATCAACACACTCTGCAATTTCCGCTATACCACCATTGCCTGGTGCACAGTAAATTTTATCCACCTTTTTACTTTGTGAAACACTCCATGCTATAGCATGTTCGCGTCCGCCACTTCCTACTATAAGAACTTTCATAATCATCCTCCATTCCTGCGCTTTTTTCTGCGTATATCAGGTTTGTATAAAACACATAGCTTGTTCTTCTACTCTATTCTTCAATGTGTGCAATGCCGTCAATCACTTTAACTTTTCCGGCACCTATCAGATCAATTGCTTCTGGCAAAATATTCCATTCTGCTTCTTCCATAACACGTTTTTGTAAAATCTCAGGTGTGTCATTTTCATGTACCTTAACAGCTTTCTGCAGAATTATAGGTCCATGGTCAGCCTCCTCGTCTACAAAATGAACTGTGGCACCTGTCACCTTGTTTCCAGTAGCAAGTACACTCTCATGCACCTTAAGTCCATAATACCCCATACCACAATGCGCCGGGATAAGTGATGGATGTATATTTATAATTCTATTTTTGTACTCATGTATCATTTTAACAGGAACAATTACAAGATATCCTGCCAGTACAATGAGATCAATATCATGCTTATTTAAAGTGTCAATCATTGCATCAGCAAAATCATCTCTGTTTTCAAATTTTTTTGGACTGATACATACGGCATCTATTCCAGCCTTTTTTGCACGCTCTAAGGCGTATGCATCAGGCTTATTGCTGATAACAATTGAAATTTCAGTATTTCTGATAGTACCATCATTTACTTTGTCAATGATAGCCTGAAGATTTGTTCCACCACCTGAAACACATACAGCAATCCTTTGTTTATGTCCGTTCATGTACGAAACCTCCTCATAAAGCATTAAGCGGATATATTTATCCGCTTTAGTGCTTTTTTCTGATTAATATGATTAGACTAATGTAACGCCCTTTTCACCTTTTATAATCTCACCAACGATAAATGCTCTCTGACCAGATTTGTTTACAAGCTCAACAGTCTTATCTGCATCCGCTGCATCGACTGCAAGCATCATACCGATACCCATATTATATGTATTATACATCATTTCTTTAGCAATATCACCGTCTTTTGCGAGCATTTCAAAGATAGGTGGGATTTCATAACTATCTGCCTTGATCTGGGCACGAACACCGTCATGAAGCATACGAGGAATGTTTTCATAGAATCCGCCACCTGTAATATGGCTGCATCCTTTTATAGTAACGCCGCCTTCTTTTACAGAACGAAGTGCTTTTACATAGATGATAGTAGGTGTAAGTAAAGTCTCACCAAGAGTTTTTCCGCCAAGTGATTCATAACTTACATTAAGATTTTCTTTCTTCATAGGAAATACTTTTCTTACTAATGAATATCCATTGCTATGGATACCTGAAGATGCGATACCTACAAGTACATCACCCTCTTTGATGGACTTGCCTGTGATCATATTTTTACGGTCAACAACACCTACTGCAAATCCTGCAAGATCATACTCATCTACAGGATAAAAACCAGGCATCTCAGCAGTCTCACCGCCGATAAGTGCAGCGTTTGACTGTCTGCATCCTTCAGCAACACCACTTACTATAGATGCAATTTTCTCAGGTTCATTTTTTCCACATGCTATGTAGTCTAAGAAAAATAATGGTTCACCACCTGCACATGCAATGTCATTTACGCACATTGCAACACAATCGATACCAACTGAATCATGTTTATCCATCTCAAAAGCTACCTTGAGCTTTGTACCAACACCATCTGTTCCTGATACCAGTGTAGGCTGCTCCATGTTTTTGAATGCTTCCATAGAAAATGCACCAGAAAAACCACCTATATCAGTAAGCACTTCATCTCTCATAGTGCTTGCAATGTGTTTTTTCATCAGTTCAACAGCTTTGTAGCCAGCTTCGATGTCAACTCCAGCGTTTTTGTAATCCATTATTGCCTCCATTCTGCCATTACGGCACTCTTATTATCACGTGTTTTGTAACATTCTTGTGTATTTTTTTACAAAATCACTATAAACAGTATAAATTTTATCACAAATATTATCATTTGTCATTGAAAATTTACCGAAAAAATTCAAAAACTTGTTTTTATACCCAAAAAAAGGTATAATTTAGGCTGTCTTATATATATAACAAAAACAGACAAAAAATTATTAAATGCGCAGAAAATATGGGCGGAAATGAGGAGATAATGGATTTTAAGGAGTACATAAAAAAACATAATATTTTAGCAGATGGTTCTTTTGGAACATATTATGCGGAAAAGTATCATACAAGCGAAGCACCTGAATATGCAAATATATATCACAAAGATAGAGTTACCAAAATACATTCATCGTATATCGAGGCAGGTGCATCACTTATACGAACAAATACATTTGCAGCAAATACAATGTCTATGCAAAAGGATTTTTCATTTGTCAGAGAAAATATAAAGGAAGCCGTTTCACTTGCAAAAATAGCTGCGAAACTTTCAGGCAGAGAAGATGTGTTTATAGTTGGAGATATAGGTCCTGTTTCAACAGCATCAGGTTTCTCAAGTGAAAGCATTGAAGCTGAATTTTTTGATATAGCAAAGACCTTTGCAGATGAAGGCATACAGATAATACAATTTGAAACTTTTATGAGCATGGAAACTTTAAATAATGTAATACCAAAGATAAAAAAAGAACTTGGACTTTATATTATGGTATCATTTTCCGTAAACCAGTTAGGTTACAGTGCATCAGGGCTTAGTGCAAAAAATCTCATAAAAGAAGCATGTAGCATAGATGGTGTAGATGCTTTAGGATTAAATTGTGGTATCGGACCATATCATATGTATAATATTCTTGAAAAAATTGAACTTCCGACAGACAAAATCCTTATAGCAGTTCCAAATGCCGGATATCCTGTCCTTACAAGAAATAGAATGGAATTTAACAGTCGTCCGGAATATTTTGCAGAAAAAACAAAGGAGCTTTTATCACTTGGTGCAGATATAATTGGTGGATGCTGTGGAACATCACCTGAATTTATAAAATGTCTGTCAGAGATAACAATGATGGATGTAAAATCTGAAAAACATATAGAAAAATCTAATGCTACTATACCAAATGATTCTTTGAACTGTGGCTTTTTATATGATGAAACAGGTAAAAAGAAAGATAAAAAATTTATTGCCGTTGAGCTTATTCCTCCATTTAATACAGATGATGAAAAGTTGCTCGAATCAGCTCATTATCTTAAAAACGCAGGGGTTGATGTACTTACATTTCCTGATTCTCCATCAGGAAGAACAAGAGTCGATTCAGTACTTATGGCAGCTAAAGTCTTCAGGGAAACAGGCATAGAGGTTATGCCACATGTATGCTGTCGTGACAAAAATGCATTTGCCATGAGAGCGATGTTTATGGGAGCAAAGATAAATGACATCAAAAATTTCCTTATAATAACTGGTGATCCTGTTCCGGCGTCAGCTAGAAATCTGGTAAAATCAGTGTTTAATTTTAGTTCAGTAGGACTTATGAAAATCGCACAGGAAATGAACAAGGAAGTGTTTAATGAAAATCCGTTAACTTATGGTGGTGCAATAAACCAAAACCTTATAAATCTCGATTCGATAATAAATACTACTAAGAGGAAAATGGAGGCAGGTGCAAGCTTTTTCCTTACACAGCCTGTATTTTCAAAGGAAGAAGCCGAGAGACTCAGAAAAATAAAGGAAGAAACTGGTGCGTGTATCTTTGCTGGAATAATGCCACTTATAAGCCGAAGAAATGCCCTCTTTATGAAAAACGAAATAGCTGGCATAAATGTAACAGATGAGATAGTAGAACGCTATCCCGAAAATGGCTCAAAAGAGGAAGGCGAAAAAGTGGCCGTGGAACTTGCAAAAGAAATTATATCCTATATTGATGATTTTGCTGACGGTTATTATTTTAGTTTTCCGTTTAACAGGGTTTATCTTTTAAATAGGATTTTTGGATAAATATTGGTAAATAATTTATGAAAAAATAGAAGTTATTTTTTTTTACGAATGGAGTTAGAAAAAGTACTTCTATTTTTTCTGTGGTTTTTTGCCATTTTTATTCTATTATCTCAATCAGAGAGTAAATAGTTTCTACAACTTTATAATAGCAGCTTTCATCCATATTAAATCTTCCATTATGTATAGGATAGTTTATTTCACCTTCAATTTCCGCTGTAAACACGATAAATACTCCTTTTGCATAATTAAAATAATATGCTGCACTGTCACCGGAAAGAAAATGTTTATCAACCAATCGGCAGTTTTTATTCCAGATTTTACTGCCACATTTAAGTGCGGTATCTACAAGGTATTTGTCATTTATAATCGGCGGTATTGGCTCTTTTGTTATATCCATATCAATTTTTACATTATATTTTTCTTCAATCCGTGATGCAATATCAAAAATAATATCATACAGTTTATGATAATCTTTAGGTTTTGATGCCCTCAGTGTCCCTTCCATATAGACATCCGATGCTATAATGTTTTTTGCTGAACCGCCGTTTATTATTCCTATACCTGTTATAAATGGAAGATCTGATTTATATGTATTATTTAGTTCATTTAACTTTAATATAAATTCGCTTGCTGCAACAATTGCATCCACACCTTTATCTGAGTTGCACCAGTGTGCCGATCTGCCTTTTATGTTTGCTTCCATTTTTCCAATAGCAGCAGAGGCAGAACCATACTGTACTTCCATTCCGTAAGGTGCATCATTTACAAAATGAAACATAACAAAATAATCTACATCAGGTGAATTCATAACACCTCCATTAAGCATTATGTCTGTTCCTTCTCCATTTTCTTCAGCCGGCTGGAAGATAAATTTTATCGTATTATTTAATTTGGATTTGTTTTCATTACATATTTTTGCAAGCACAAGTGCACATGCTATAATAGCATCATGACCGCAAGCGTGCGAAACACCTTTATTAAGGCTTTTGTATTCAATATCATTTTCTTCTCTGACAGCTATCGCATCCATCTCAGCACGCACTGCAATAACTTTAGCATTAGGATCTTCAGAATATATAACGGCAATTATACCACATTCTCCTATTCTTTTTGTTAAAATTCCATTTTTATTAAGATATTTTTGGATATGATCAGCGGTAGCATATTCTTTTAAACTAAGCTCAGGATGTGAATGAAAATATCTCCTTAATCTTACAATTTCATTCTGATAATTTTTAAATATATTTTTATCTGTCATTTTACTTATATTCCCTTATTCATTTTATATGGCAGGAAAGGCACTGTAATCCAATAATAATTGAATCACAGTGCCTATTTATGAAAGCTAATAAATTCCATGACCTGACCATGAACTAAAAGCCAGATCAGAAGAACTACCAAAATAAAATTATTTCATCTGTGCTGCTACTTCTGCTGCAAAGTCTTCCTCTTTCTTTTCAAGACCCTCACCAGTCTCAAAACGAACAAAACTCTTAAGGTTGATGCTTACGCCTTCAGCCTTAGCAACGCTCTCTACATACTTCTTAACATTCTCTTTGTTCTCAGCCTTAACATATTCCTGCTCAAGAAGACAAACTTCTTTAAGCTCTTTGTTAAGACGACCTGTAATCATCTTTTCGATGATCTCATCAGGCTTATTAGCATTCTTAGGATCGTTCTTAGCCTGTGCAAGAAGGATTTCCTTTTCATGCTCTTTATACTCAGCATCTACATCATCAGATGAAAGATACTTTGGATTTAATGCAGCAATCTGCATAGCTACATTCTTTAAGCACTCTTTAACTGCATCATTTGCATTGTCAGTGTCAGCTTCAACTAAAACACCAATCTTTCCGCCTGCATGAATGTAAGAAACAACTGTTCCCTCTGTCTCAATCTTAGCGAAACGACGAATGTTCATATTTTCACCGATAACAGCGATCATAGCTTTAAGCTTCTCATCTACTGTTACACTTGTATCAAGTGCCCAAGGCTCAGCAAGAAAAGCATCGATGTCTGTTGCTGATGTTGTCTTAGCCTGAGCTGCAACTTCTGCAACATAATCCTGGAATTTCTCATTTTTAGCAACGAAATCTGTCTCAGAATTTACTTCTACGATAGAAGCTGTTTTTCCATCTTCTGAAACATCAACTGCAACGATACCTTCTGCAGCGATACGACCAGACTTTTTAGCAGCCTTAGCAAG
>CAKRFY010000047.1 GCA_934320895.1 uncultured Lachnospiraceae bacterium
ACTTTTCTTTTATTATAACCGAAAAGTGGTGATTTTAATAGTGATTATTGTAATTATTTTTTATGCGTTTGCCCTGTATTTCATTTTCTGTCTTATTGTATTTTTGCACACACTATAATAGAATATAAATATATGTTATTTATCTTACACAAAACAAAAGAAAGGGGCTCAAAAACATGACTGAAAGCACAACTACTAGCATGAAAGATTTTGAAAAAGAACTTGAGAGTTCTTTTAAAGTTATAAAAGAAGGTGATATTTTAGATGTTACCATTATTGGAATTTCTGAAACTGAACTTACTGTCGATCTAAACTACTATACAGAGGGTGTCATTCCTCTTGAAGAATGTAGTGACGACCCTGCATTTTCTATCAAAAATGACTGCAATATCGGTGATACCATCCGTGCAATGGTTATTGATGCAGAGGGTGACAATGGTGCTGTTGTATTATCAATAAAAGCCGCTCACAATCTTCTTGTGTGGGACGAGCTTAAAAATGATATGGCAAACCGCACTGTTTTTCCTGTCAAGATAACAGAAGCAAATCAGGGTGGTGTCACAGGCTTTGTCAAAGGTGTAAAAGCATTTATTCCAGCTTCAAAAATTGGACTTGAGTATGTGGATGACACTGAAAGCTATGTCGGTATGACTTTAAATGCAATCATCATCACTGTTGATGCAAACGAAAAAAGACTCGTTCTATCAGCAAAAGAAATCGCAAGAGAAAACGCAGCATTAGAACATTCACAGAAAGTTTCAAAACTTGCTGTCGGCGAAACTGTTTCTGGAAAAATCGTGCGTATGGAATCTTATGGTGTATTTATTGAAATAGGCGAAGACCTTATTGGACTTTGTCACATATCACAAATTACAAATAAATTCATCAAATCGCCAAAAGAAGTTGTAAAACTTGGCGATACCGTATCTGCAAAAATCATAGCACTTGACGGTGACAGAATATCTCTCAGTATGAAAGCACTTGAAAATGACGTTCCTGACGAGGAAGAAGATACTTATGAAATCCCTGATGAATTTCGTGCTGATAAAGAAGAAGCTGCAGACGAGAGTCCTTTTGCAAAACTGCTTAAAGGGATAAAATTGTAGGCAAGTCCACACCCAGCACTTATTGTCCTACGCAATCAAAAGCAGGGAACCTTCTTGATAGTGTTAAATTTCATAATGACAATTCCCATAATAAAAAAGTAATACCAACAGCATTTTGCCTGTGATATTACTTTTTTATTCCATTATCTATATAACGAATCATTATTGAACTGGCTGTTTACTGATATATTATTTGTCATAATTTATACTTGTCGCTCTCCCCGCATTTTCCTCAGCATATTTTTTTATGACACTCAGAAATCTCTCTCCGTATTTTGTAAGTTTATTCATACCAACACCTGATACATCAAGCATCTGCTCTGCATCAAGCGGCATTTTCACACACATATCTATCAATGTCTTATCACTGAAAATAATATATGGCGGCATTGCTTCTTCTTTTGCGATTTCAAGTCTTAGACCACGAAGCAGTTCAAACAATTCAAATCCTGCACTTGTAAGTTCATCCGTACTCCGCCTGCTAAGCGGTTTCTTTTTTATATTCTTTTCCCTTGTCTCTTCCTGCTCTTTATTCATACGCATCATTACTTTTGCATTTTCATCCCTCAATGATGAAATATTACCTATTTTAAGAATACTGTAACGGTCATTTGTTTTATGTAAATATTCTTCAAGAACCATCTGATTTACAAGATCCTTCAAAATTTTTTCATTACTGTCCTTTAACGCTCCGTATGTCCTGCACTCTGTCATGTGAAGTTCTTTAAGTCTGGCTCTATTCGCCCCAAGAAGTGTTCCGAGTATTACATTTATACCGTAACGGCTCTTTGTTTCTACCACGCAGTTTATTATCCACTTCGCCTCTCTTGTCATATCAACTTCTTCATATTCCTGATTACAGTTCCCACAATCGCCGCAAGGGGCATCTGTTTTTTCTCCAAAGTATTCCAATATATAATTTCTCAGACATCCCGTAGTCCTGCAATATCCTTCCATTGCCTGAAGCCTTTTATTATCATGTTCTTTTATAAGTTCAATATCCTCAGACGGTATATCAGAAAAATCTTTATTATCAAGCAAAAATCTGTTTATCATAACATCCTGTGGTGAAAAAAGTAAAATACACTGCGACTGCTCACCATCTCTGCCAGCTCGTCCCGCCTCCTGATAATAATTCTCCATACTCTGAGGCATGTTATAATGGATAACATACCTCACATTTGATTTATCAATCCCCATTCCAAATGCGTTAGTCGCTACTATCACAGACTTTCTATCATATATAAAATCATCCTGACTCTGCTTTCTGTCATCACTGTTCATACCTGCATGATACTTTGTGACAGCAACTCCTTTTGAAGCTAACATTTCCTGTACAGCATCAACATTTTTTCTTGTGGAACAATAAATAATACCACTGTCATCACGATGTTTTTCAATATAATCAATGATAAACTCATCTTTTCTTTTTATATTTTCAACACTATAATAAAGATTTTTCCTGTCAAATCCTGTAATCACAATCTCAGGCTCTTTTAATCCAAGAATACACAAAATATCATTCTTAACTTCCTTTGTTGCCGTAGCTGTAAAAGAACTTAAAACCGGTCTTACAGGCAGACGGTTTACAAAATCTGCTATTTTAAGATAACTCGGTCTGAAATCCTGTCCCCACTGTGATATACAGTGTGCTTCATCTACTGTAACAATTGAAATTTCCGCATTATCTGCAAAATAAAGAAACTCTTCATTTTCAAGTCTTTCTGGTGCAACATAAATAATCTTATATACTCCCTTTGCTGCATAATCAAGAGCCATACTTACCTGCTTTTCCGTAAGAGAAGAATTTATGTATGCTGCATTTATCCCAGCATCGTTAAGTGATTTTACCTGATCCTGCATAAGAGATATGAGTGGTGATATAACCAGTGTGATACCACTCATCATAAGAGCAGGCACCTGATAACAGATTGATTTTCCGGCACCTGTTGGCATAATAGCAAGTGCATCACGCCCGGATAAAATCGTATTTATGATTGTTTCCTGTCCGTCACGAAATGAATCGTAACCAAAGTATTTTTTTAATGTTTCGTTTGCTGTCATTTTTTATATCCTTCCCCGATTACTCTATTGTATAATTATTTTATATTACCATGAAAAACAGGTCTGGAACAAGTAGAGAAATTTTCTGTCAAAAGTACAAAAAATCACCATTGCTGTTCACATCTATGGTGCCACTAGCAACAGTGATTTTATCACTACTTGTACAATTCTTTATTTACAATTTTTGTCCCTACAAGCTCTCAATAAATCTCATAAACGCTTCCTGACCCTCTTTTGTGCGTTTATAAACACCTGCACATTCAAGTACCTTAACAAATACTTTGCTTATCTCATCATGAATTATATCCATAACATTTTCTGAAGTAATCGTATAATTTCCTATCCACTCGTCTACCCAGTCAGCATGCTTTTCAAGTGTTTCATCTGCACGAATGTCTTTGTGGTTTAAGATTGCATCTGCAAGGTCACTCATTTCTTTTTTAAGTCTTGCTGGAAGTACCGCAAGTCCCATTACCTCAATAAGTCCGATATTTTCTTTCTTGATGTGGTGAAGGTCTGCTGACGGATGATATACTCCCCACGGTGCATCTTCTGTTGTTATATTATTGCGAAGCACAAGATCAAGTTCATATTTTCCATCACGCATACGGGCAATCGGAGTAATCGTGTTATGTGGCACTCCGTCTGTCTCGCTGAAAATAAATGCATCTTCATCAGTATATGCTCTCCAGCTTGCAAGAATATGGTCTGCTGCCTCTACTATCTGATCTGCATCCTCACCCTGTAAACGGATTACTGACATAGGCCATTTTACAATTCCTGCTTTTACATCTTCAAATCCCGGAAGTACAAAAGTTTTCTCATAATCTGCTTTTGCCATTGCAAATGTATAGCCGCCGCCCTGAAAATGATCATGGCTTAAAATAGAACCTCCAACTATAGGAAGGTCTGCGTTTGAGCCAGCCATATAATGTGGAAACTGTCTTACAAAATCAAGTATTTTCTTAAATACCGCATGATCTATCTTCATCGGTGTATGCTCGGCATTAAATATAATGCAATGCTCGTTGTAATAAACATATGGCGAATACTGTAAGAAATACTGCTGTCCATCTAGTGTAACAGGAATAACTCTGTGATTCTGCCTTGCTGGATGTGAAAAATGACCTGCATATCCCTCGTTCTCCTTGCAGAGAAGACATGCCGGATATCCTGATTTTTTAGCCTTTCCTGCCTTTGCAATATCTCTTGGATCTTTCTCCGGCTTAGAAAGATTTATAGTAATGTCAATCTCACCGTACTCTGTGTCTGTTACCCATTTCTCATCTCTTGCAATTCTGTCTTTTCTTATGTAATTTGTCGCCTGACTGAAATTATAATAAAAATCCGTTGCTTCCTTTGGAGAAACTGCATATTTATCCTTAAATTCTTTTCGCACGATACTTGGTGCCGGAGTTATACAACCCATTATCTTTGTATCAAATAAGTCTTTGGCAGTAATTGTATCTTCTTTCATAATGCCGTTTTCAAAAGCATACTTCATCATATCTTCAAGTATCTCATGAACCGGCCTGAATGATGTGACTTTATCCTCTTCATTGTATTCCATCACATCAAACAGCTCTAAAAGTTTATTTGTAACATAAATCTCATCACATTCCTCAATTAAGCCATTTTCTTTTCCATATAAAACAAGTTCACTGATATATTTAGTAATCATATTTCTATGTCCTCCCGTCTAATCAATTACTTTCATTCCGCCATACTTACGAATCTTAAGCACATTGCAGGCACCATCTCCAAATACCTTATCCATCTTTTCAAGATATTCGGGTACCGCTTCATTTTTTACAAATGCCTGTATAGTTCCTGCAAATCCACCACCATGTACACGGCAGACTCCCTTTCCGCCCTCAAGCACTGTGTCACTTACTGCAAGCGCAAGTGATACATTCTGGTGTCTGATGTCATTTACTGTATATACATTCTGAAGATACTTGTATGAGGAGTCACCTGATTCCTTTACAAATTCCAAAAATTCGTCAATCTTACCTGCTTTTAATGCATCTGTCTCTTTGCCTACACGCTTGTTTTCATTTACAAAATGAATTGCACGAAGCACAGCTCTGTCACCGCATTTTTCCCTAATCTCAGCCATATTTTCTATAATATCATCCATTGATACCTCTAAAAGAACCTCTTTGCCAAAATAAGCGGCAACTTCTTTCATCTCCTGTGGCATTGCTGCATAGTCAGCCGTAAGATCTGCATGGGATCCTTTTGTGTCCGTGATACATAAACTGTAACCATACTTATCCATGTCAAATTCAACCTTTTCAACAACAGGATCTTTTGGATCTGCAAAATTAACATGAACAAGACTTCCAACTGAGCATGCCATCTGATCCATAAGACCACAAGGTTTTCCAAAATATACATTTTCGGCATACTGACCGATAATAGCAATCGTAACTGCATCCATCTTTCCATCATTGTAAAGATATGAGATGATAGTACCTACAACAGTTTCAAAAGCTGCTGATGAGGATAAACCAGCACCAATCAAAACATCACTTGTAACATAAGCAGTAAATCCTCCAACATTAAAGCCATGATCCTTCGCACCTTTCAGCACACCCTTTATCAAGGCCTTTGTAGTTTCCTTTTCACTTTCATCATAAGAAATGTCATTCACATCAATAACTATTTCCTTATATGTACCTGAAATAAGATGAATCATATTATCATCTGTTTTCCTTGTGATAGCAATAGCATCAAGATTAATAGATGCTGCTAAAATCTCACCATGCTGATGATCAGTATGATTTCCTCCAACCTCACTTCTTCCTGGAGCACTGTAAATTGCTACATCACCCTCTCCATAAAGTTGCTCAAACTTTTCAATCGCCTTGATATAACGCTCTGTCTGATAATCAATTTTACTCTCATCAATATAAATATCTGCTAATAAATCCTTATAATCACCGTTCTTTAATACTTCTTTTAATTCAGTTGTTTTTTTCATGCACGAAATCCTCCTAATCTAAAAATCTGATATTTGAGCCAAAATGCCTTTTGACCCTTATGTCATAATCTCAATATAATTTTATTCTCACAACAATCTTAATAATTTAATTATAATATAGTCCTCGTTTACTAAAATGTCAAGCACTGTTTACTATATTTTTTACTAAATATTTACTCATTGACATACAGAATCAATTATGTGTCAGCAGCTCAGCCATATAATTGTCAAAACGCTGATATTTACTATATCTTCACAATTATATTCCTCTAAAAAACAAACTTAAACACACTTACGCATATATATTTTTTAAAATTCTCTCGACAATTTTATCATGCTGTGTTACCATATGTTTAGTAAACATTTATATAGATAATAGATAAGATTAAATCTTTTTTATGAAAATCAAAAAGAAAGTAGGGATCAATATGGCAACAATCCGCGATATAGCAAGGGACGCCGGTGTTTCTCCGGGCGCAGTTTCAAGAATATTAAACAATGACACAACTCTCCATGTTTCAGCAGAAACACGAAAAAAAGTATTAGACACCGCAAAAAAATTAAATTATAAAAAAATTCCAAGAGCAAATACACCTGTTTCAAAAAATTCCTTTACAATGGGAATCGTCTTATGGTTTTCTGCAGAAGAAGAATTAAAAGATAACTACTACCTTAAAGCAAGACAGGGCGCCGAGGACTTTTGCGAAAAAAATGGTATAAACATACTTCGGGTATTTCCTGGAGATTCAGAAAACTTTTCAAAACTAAATGAAGTTGACGGACTTATATGTATAGGAAAATTTAGCCGTCAGGAAACTAGAAACTTTATTAACATATGTAATAATATTGTATTTCTTGACATGGCTGTAGACGAATTTAATATCACTTCATTATCAATGGATTTTGAACACGCTGTTTACAGCGCACTAGATTATCTGATGGAGCTTGGACACAGAAAAATTGCATTTCTAGGCGGAAAAGAATATGTAGGAAATCACGAACTTATAACTGATGCACGCGCCACAGCCTATAAAAAATATATGAATCACAGAAAAATGGATTGTGAAACTTATTTTAAAGAAGAAAGTTTTACCTTTGAATCAGGCTTCAACATGATGAACGAGCTTTTCCGTGAAAACAATATCCCCACCGCAGTATTTGCAGCCAATGATGTTATTGCACTCGGAGCCATGAAAGCAATCCGTGAAAACGGGCTTACAATTCCTGATGATATATCTATTATAGGTTTTAATGACGAGGAGACAAGTGCCTACATCGAGCCTCCACTCACCACAATACACGCCCCTGCATATGATATGGGGCAACATGGGGCAAATCTTGTTTTTGTTGCTTCAAATCTTAGTATAAAAACGCCACTTAAGGCAAAGATTCCGTGTGAACTGGTGATACGGGAGAGCTGCGGGAAGAATAAAGTAAAGTAATATAATATCACGAAAACTATTAATTCAAAAATAGAAATGAAAGTTTAAAGAAATACAGTTTTATTATTTAAAAATACAATAGACAAAACAAAAGGCTGCGAGAAATCGCAGCCATAACATTGACAATCTAGAATCACTCCGCAATAAGATCTTTTACAACCTCACCCGCAATAATAAGTCCTGCTACTGCCGGCACAAATGCCATACTTCCGGGTACTGCCCTTCTCTGCAAGCATGTACGCTGTACTCCTGGTGGACATATGCAGTGATTTTTACAGTTATCATTTTCGTCCTCGATAGGTGTCATTGGTTTTTCTTCCGAATAAACTACTTTAAGTTTTTTTACACCTCGTTTTTTAAGTTCACGACGCATTACCTTTGCAAGTGGACACACTTTTGTCTTGTAGATATCCGCTACCCTAAATGCACTAGCATCCATTTTGTTGCCTGCTCCCATGCAGCTTATTATCGGTGTTTTCGTTTCCTGACACTTCATGACAAGTGATATCTTTGCTGTCACGGTATCTACTGCATCTACTACATAATCATACTCTTCAAATGGAAATGTATCTGCATTTTCAGGCAGGAAAAATGTCTTGTAAACATTTACTGTTACTTTTGGATTTATCTCCAAAATACGTTCACGCATAATATCTACTTTATCTTTTCCTACTGTCTTTCTTGTTGCGATAAGCTGGCGGTTAAGATTTGTGAGACAAACCTTATCGTCATCTATCAGATCTATCTGCTCCACTCCACTGCGGACAAGTGCGTCAACAGTATAACCGCCAACTCCGCCTATACCAAAAATGGCAACTCTTGATTTGTGAAGTTTTTCAATCCCTTCTTTTCCTATTAACAATTCTGAACGCGAAAATTGATTTTGCATTTAAACCTCCGTATCCACTAGCAGATTTCTGCTCCTGCCGGCATCTTCTTTTCAGGTGTCATAAGTGAAAGGTTTCCTTCTGCATCTTCTGCACAGAGTAACATTCCCTCTGATAATACACCAGCGAGTTTTGCAGGCTTAAGATTTACAAGTACCATTACTTTCTTGCCTACCATTTCTTCTGCCGAGTAATATTTCTTTATTCCTGATACTATCTGTTTTACTTCGCTTCCGATTTTTACCTGTGAGCAGAGAAGCTTCTTTGATTTCTTAACTTCCTCACATGCAATTATCTCACCTACCTGGAACTGCATTTTCTCAAAGTCATCAAATGTGATTTCAGGTTTTGCTTCTATATCTATTACCTCTTCGTCTGATTCTGCTTCTTCTGTAACTCCTGCTGCCGCTTTCTGTGCTGCCTGTATTTCGTCAGCTTTTGCAAGTACCTCTTTTGCATCCAGTCTCATAAAGAGAATTTCAGGTGCATCTGTTACCTTTGTTCCTGATTTATAAAGGCCAAATTTATCCATATCTTCAAGTGCACGCTCTGTTGTATTAAGCTGTTTTAAAATCTTGTCTGTTGTGTCAGGCATAAATGATTTTAAGAGACTTGCACCGATTGTAATACTCTCGATAAGATTATAAAGAACTGTTGAAAGTCTGTCTTTCTTTGCCTCATCTTTTCCGAGTACCCAAGGCTCTGTCTCATCAATATATTTGTTGCATCTCTTAAATATAGTAAATACTTCTGTAATTGCATCTGCAACACGAAGTTTATCCATTTTTTCTTCGACCTTCTTTGGTACAGAGAGTACAAATGATTTAAGTTCATCGTCAACGCTCTCCGTAACACCCTTATCTTCTGCAACTCCGCCAAGATATTTATTTGTCATTGAAATCGTTCTGTTGACAAGATTTCCAAGTGTGTTTGCAAGATCTGAGTTCATACGCTCAACCATAAGCTCCCATGTGATCACACCATCATTTTCAAATGGCATCTCATGAAGTACAAAGTAACGAACAGCATCTACTCCGAACATGTCTACAAGATCGTCTGCATAGATTACATTTCCCTTTGACTTACTCATCTTGCCTTCGCCCTGAAGAAGCCAAGGATGACCAAATACCTGCTTTGGAAGTGGAAGTCCAAGTGCCATGAGCATGATTGGCCAGTAAATTGTGTGGAATCTAAGGATATCCTTACCTATAAGATGAAGGTCAGCAGGCCAGAATTTTTCAAAAAGGTCTGTTCCTGTCTCGCTTGTATCGTTGTTTCCATCTACATCATATCCAAGTCCTGTAATATAGTTGCTAAGGGCATCTACCCATACATATACGATATGACCAGGATCAAAGTCTACTGGAATACCCCACTTGAATGAAGTACGTGATACGCATAAATCCTGAAGTCCCGGAAGAAGGAAGTTGTTCATCATCTCGTTTTTGCGTGACTCAGGCTGGATAAATTCAGGATGTGTATTGATATGCTCGATAAGTCTGTCCGCATAATTGCTGAGTTTAAGGAAATATGCTTCCTCTTTTGCCGGCTGACATTCTCTTCCACAATCAGGACACTTTCCATCTACAAGCTGCGATGAAGTAAAGAATGACTCACAAGGTGTACAATACATTCCTTCATAATATCCCTTATAAATATCTCCCTGCTCATATAATTTCTTAAAAATCTTCTGAACCTGTTTCTCATGGTATTCATCAGTCGTTCTGATAAATTTATCATATGATGTGTTCATAAGATCCCAGATTGATTTAATCTGTCCTGATACATCATCAACAAATTTCTTTGGTGTTATGCCTGCTTCATCAGCCTTAATTTCAATTTTCTGTCCGTGTTCATCAGTTCCTGTCTGAAAACGTACATCATAGCCCTGCTGTCTTTTAAAACGCACGATACTGTCTGCGAGAACAGCCTCGTAAGTGTTTCCGATATGTGGTTTGCCTGATGTGTAGGCAATCGCTGTTGTTAAATAAAATTTCTTTTTCTCTGCCATTTTAGACCTCCTAATATAATATTTATCTATTATTATGATATTTCATCACATTTATCATGTCAATGTTAGAATTCATCTTAGACAAATCCACAAGTTAAATTACAAATATTCTGCCTTAAATAAAATTGTATACTATCACACTGACAAATTTATACTCGCCGCAACTTCTGTCTGTCCCTCGGGACTCTGCTCTGCCGACAGTTCAATCTGCTCTGTGTTTAATTTTGATGTATCAGTAAGCGTCTGTGTCATATCCATATTCATTGCTGCTCCCTGACTCTGTGCCATCATAATACCAAAATCTCCGCCGCCTCGCTTCCAGATTTCAATTTTTGCTTTAAGATATGTCATATCTGCATCCAGCAGTTTATTATTTTCTTCTCCTCTGTGTGCCTGTTTCTCCTTCTTTTCCTCTTTTTCTATCTCATCTTCAATCCTTCTAAGTTCCTTTTGCTGCTCTGCTCTTATCTTTTCATCAGGAATCTTAACAACTTTCTCTTTCTTAGATGAAACATATTTATCATCATCTTTTTTGTTCATAACTTCCTGCTTGATATGTGCAAGTTTCTTTTTTGCAACGGCTATCATTCTCTTTGCATGTGAAATGGCAATGTTTAATTCTTCGTCATCATAATTGCCACTTGCTGCTTTCCTTTTAAGAGCTGAAAGATTTGAATTTGCACTTGAAACAGCATTACTTGCCTGCGATACACTTTTAGCAGACTGAATACTAGAAGATACTTTTTTATAGCTGTAATTCAACACTTTTTTTGTCTTTGTCTCTGTTTTTTTAATATTTTTCTGAGCTTCTTTTGTCCTCTCAAGCATATCTTTTAAAGCTTCAAGCTGCTTTTGAAACTTTTCGTACTCTTCTTCTTTTTTTGTTTTCTGAGTATCTTTATCAGATAATATGCTGTTTTTATCTGTTTCTTCAACTAAAGCATCGTTGTCCTCACTTAATTCAAGCATTACACCATCATCTTCCGTAAGATAAGTACTTCCCCTGCCTGAATTTGCCCTATTTACTGAAATTCCAATGCCATTTTTTGTTGTAATGTCAACTCCGGTAGTTCCTCTTTTACCAAAAGCCACATTGTCATTTGCATTTTCCGACTCATCTGATAACTGTCCAGTTACATTAGACGCCTTATAATTGCTTTTCTGAATATTTTTTCCGTTATTTGTCTTATAACTGCTTACTGTTGCTTTCTTTTTTCTCTTTGTAATATTAGATTTAGAATTTCCAGACTTTTGTCCTGTCTGATTTTTACCTACCTGAAACAAAGTGCTGCTATTTATACCTACTGCCATCCTACTCCCTCCTTAATCATTGGCACATAGCTTAACTTGTAATGTCAAACTCTCCAGTCAAACGGATATTCGCAATCCGCCCTGCTACTTGCTCATAAAACTATCATTAACTCCCTTTTCTATATATCGACAGCTTTTGTAAAACTTCTCAACACAAATTAACAACAATTCAACTATATTTCCACCTATTTTCCACATGCATTTTAAGAGTTATCCACAAGTTATCCACAAATTGTGCATAAATGTGTTTTTTACATGTGATTTTGTACTATTTGGTTTCTTGACTTTCATTAAACACAATGTTAAAATGTTATTGAACATATGTTCTCAAAAAAAGAATAATGGAGATATAAATGAAGCGAAATACCAATATTTTAAAGGTTATTACATATACTTTATATATTATAATCACTTTTGTAATTTTAATATTTATCTTATATTTTAGTAAAAACAAAGAACTAAAATTTATCCTTAGTTCCATTGGCATCTGGTTCTGTTTCTTTCTTTTCTGCGTCTATAAGATATGCATGGCAAGAAAATATACAGGCTTCTTTGAAAAAGGCAGATATGACGCTGTTGATTTTGATGATATGGACGGTTTTGAATTTGAAGAACTTACATGTGATATCCTTGTTGCAAATGGTTTTGAGATTGCCGAAAGTACACAAAGCAGTGGTGATTTTGGTGTAGATGTCATAGCACAAAGGGATGGCGTGATCTACGCCATACAGTGTAAAAGATACAAAGGCCCTGTAGGCATTGAAGCAGTACAACAGGTTTATGCTGGTCGTGATTTTTATGAATGTAATGTAGCTGTTGTCCTTACCAACAGTTATTTTTCAAAAGCAGCTCAAAGACTTGCCGACAAAATCGGAGTAGTCTTGTGGGACAGGGATATGTTTAAGGAATTCTTATAGCATAAAAATTTTATTCACATTGCTACCCAGATATCAGAATGGAGATTTTTATTTATGAACACCATTAAAATATCAGTCAGAAATCTTGTCGAGTTTATACTAAGAAGCGGTGACCTGACGACTTCATCAGGTCTTAAAGATCCTGATGCCATGCAGGAAGGTGCTCGTATCCACAAAAAAATACAACGAAAAATGAAGTCTGGATATCAGGCTGAAGTTGCTTTGTCGCTCACCGTTCCAGTAAATTATGATGATATTGATTTTGAAATATGCGTAGATGGACGTGCTGACGGTATCTTCACTGATGAAACTGGCTATAATATTGATGAGATAAAAGGTGTTTACAGAGAACTTGCATCACTTGAAAACCCCGTTGAAGTTCACAGAGCACAAGCTCTGTGTTATGGTTATATTTGGGTAGCAACGCATCAACTTGACGGCATCGGTATCCAGATGACTTACTGTCATATTCCAACCGAAGAAATCAAACGCTTTAATGAATATATTGATTTTAAAACACTAAAAAAATGGTTTTATGATCTTCTTCACGAATACGCAAAATGGGCGGCATGGGAAATTAAATGGCATAAAAAAAGAAATCTCTCTATCAAAAATGTTGAATTTCCTTTTAAGTACCGCCCTGGTCAAAATACTCTTGTCAAAGGGGTTTATCAGACAATCCTCAGAAAAAAGAAACTTTATATAGAAGCTCCTACTGGTGTTGGAAAGACCATCTCAACAATTTTTCCCGCTGTAAGGGCGATGGGCGAAGATCTTAGCGAAAAGATTTTTTATCTCACTGCAAAAACTATTACAAGAACAGTAGCGCAAGATACATTTAATATTTTGACAGACAATGGTATACATTTAAAATATGTCACTTTAACCGCTAAAGAAAAAATATGTATTCTTGATAAACCCATATGTAATCCCGGCTCATGTCCGAGGGCACTTGGACATTTCGACAGAGTTAATGATGCAGTTTTTGATGTTATAACCCACGAAGAACATATCACAAGAGAAACCATAACCAAATATGCCGGAAAACACAATGTCTGCCCGTTTGAAATGTGTCTTGATATATCCACATGGGTAGATGCCATCATCGGTGATTACAATTATGCTTTTGACCCAAACGCCTGTCTTAAGCGTTTTTTTGGTACAGAAACAACATCAAATGACTATATTTTTCTTATAGATGAGGCTCACAATCTTGTTGACAGAGCAAGAGAAATGTACTCTGCCACACTTGTAAAAGAAGATTTTCTCATAATGAAAAAACTCACAAAATTTATGAGCAAAAAAATTACAAATGCACTTGAATCCTGCAATAAGTCACTTCTCGCGCTCAAAAAAGACTGTGATGTTTTGATGGAATGGGACATTCTTAGCATAGAAAATTTTGTTATCAGACTTATGCAGCTTGCAAATTATCTTGACGAATATCTTCAGGACTCACGCAACAATAAACACGGCTCAAAAAATGTAAACGGACAGCTAAATTTTATGGAATTTGAAGGTATAGATAACAGCAAACTTGTTCCTGATACAAGAGAACGTCTGCTCGATTTTTATTTTTCAGTGAGGTCTTTTTTAAACATATATGAACTGCTTGATGAAAAGTATATCATCTACTCTGATTACTCAAGTGAAGGCACTTTCAGACTTCATTTGCAGTGCATGGATCCATCTACTAACCTTGATAACTGTCTTAAAAAAGGAAGATGCGGCATCTTCTTCTCCGCAACATTTCTTCCTATTAAATATTATATGGAACAACTTGCCGGTGGGACAGATGATTATGCCATTTATGCACCATCACCATTTCTTTCAGAAAACAGGCTTATAATGATAGGGCGTGATGCAAGCACAAAATATACAAGAAGAGGTCCTTCAGAATATAAAAAAATAGCTGACTATATCACGAACTTTGTATCAGCAAAAACAGGAAATTATCTTATATTTTTCTCATCATATAAAATGATAGATGATGTTCTGCCTTTTGTGCAGGAGAATTTTACTGAATCATATAATGTTGATATAAAAACAGATGATTATAATAAATCTAAAGAAGAAGCCGAAATATCAGCCAGAACAAATAACATTATCAATCAACAACAGACTGACAGCTCAAAGAATATTTCGCAAATATCAGATACAACAAACACTTACAACAATGAAAAAAATATAGCACCTCATATATTTATACAGTCCCCATCAATGAATGAGCAGCAACGTGAGGAATTTTTGGAGAATTTCAAAGAAAATCCTCCAATAACAACACTGGGCTTCTGTGTTATGGGTGGTATATTCGGCGAGGGAATAGACTTAAAAGAAAGCAGACTTATCGGTGCGGTCATTGTAGGAACGGGACTTCCCATGGTCTGCACTGAAAATGAACTATTTAAAGATTACTTTGACAGGAAAGATAAATCTGGATTTGATTACTCTTACAGATATCCAGGAATGAATAAGGTTTTACAATCAGCTGGAAGGGTTATCAGAACTGACGCTGACAGAGGTGCCATACTTTTATTGGATGAAAGATTTACGCAGATGTCGTACCAGAAATTGTTTCCTAAAGAATGGTATCCTTATGAGATTGTGACTAGGAATAGTATGAGGGAACAGTTAAAGAGATTTTGGGAAAATAGTCAATAAACATAAAAATGATTGTATTGTGCATAATAATGTTATATAATTTACGTACTATAAACAGTACTATTTTTAGTACCAAAGGAGGTTTGACTTATGATAGCAACAAAACAAGTGGATTTACGAGCGAACTTAAAAAAATATTTTGACATTGCATTTTCTGGAGAACCCGTTATAGTTTCCAGAAAACAAAATAAAAATGTAGTTGTAATCTCTGAAAATGAATATAATGAGCTACAAAAAGCTAAACGAAATGCCGAATACTTAAAACGCCTAAATGAAAGTATGGCTCAAGCCAATGAGGGAAAGACCATATCACTGTCATTGGATGAATTACAGGCAATGGAATCAGATGATTGGAAACCATCCCAAAAAATGTTCGATTTCATCGAGAAAATAAACAATGAATGATTTCACATTTACCGCCAATGGGTTTAAAAACTATTTACATTGGCAAATGCAAGATAAAAAAACATTGAAAAAGATAAATTCATTATTGGAAGATATAAAAAAATGGCGCATTAAATGTTATAGGCAAACCTGAAAAGTTAAAAAACAGACCTGAGTATTCAAGAAGAATAGATGACGCCAACCGCCTTGTATATGTAATAGATGAATTACAAAACATAAAGATAATAGCCTGCCGAGGACATTATGATGAATAAATAACCCGGCAGGCATGATAATACCT
>CAKRFY010000048.1 GCA_934320895.1 uncultured Lachnospiraceae bacterium
TAACGCCTGTGGAGCTAGTAGGTTGCGAGGTCGATGAAGCAGGAAGCCCATTGGCTTTAGACAATGGGTAGTTCACCCATTAGCAAGTAGTGCATATAGAGATATATTTATTAATTACACATCATTATATATTGTTGTAAGCGTAATAGCACTGATTAAAAATGCAATAAAGAATAAGAAAAATTAAAGAAAACAAAGGGCCTAATCAGCCAATAGTAGTCTATAGCAAAAAAATGATAGCAATTTTTTACAATAATTGGTAAAAAAATGCTATCATTTTTTATTTTATGTTTGTGATTTAGTAAAAATGTATAGAAAAATAAAAGATAATGCTAATGGGTTTGTGATATATTATTAACAACAGATAAGAACATTACGAAATGTTTTTTCTAAAACTTAATTTTCATATTTTTATATAGAGGAGGATGAATATTATGAGAAAAAAATTTTTAGCGGGATTACTTGTAACAGCAATGGTAGCATCTATGACAGCTTGTGGATCTGATCCTACAGCGAATAAAGGTGCAAGTTCGGACAAGGCAAGCAGCGGAGATTCAGGAAAGAAGAAAGTTGGTATCTCAATGCCAACAAAATCTCTTGAAAGATGGAACAGAGATGGTTCATATCTTGAAGAGCAGTTTAAGAAAGAAGGATATGATGTAGAGATTACATATTCTGACAATGATACAGACCAGCAGGTAAATGATATTCAGAATATGATTTCAGATCATGTAGATATCCTTGTAGTAGGTGCTATCGATGGTGATACATTATCAACAGTACTTGCAGATGCAAAAGATCAGAACATTCCAGTTATTTCTTATGACCGACTTATCATGAATACGGATGCAATTTCATATTATGTATCATTTGATAACTACAAGGTAGGTCAGTTACAGGGTCAGTACATAATTGATACATTAAAACTTGATGGTTCAAAGAAGAAATACAATATGGAGGTTACAGCAGGTGATCCGGCAGATAACAATGCAACATTCTTCTACAATGGAGCTATGGATACATTGAAGAAGTACATTGACAATGGAACTATCAAGATTGTTTCAAAACAGCAGGATTTTGAATCTGTAGCAACACCTCAGTGGAGCACAGATGAGGCACTTAACCGTATGCAGAATATTCTTTCATCATATTATGCAGATGGAAAGAATCAGCTTGACATAGCACTTTGCTCAAATGATTCAACAGCACTTGGTGTTACACAGGCAATTGAATCTGATTATGCAGGAAAGAACACACCTCTTATCACAGGACAGGATGGTGATGTTGCAAACCTTAAGAATATTCTTGATGGCAAACAGGCTATGACAGTTTACAAAGCTGTTGCAAACGAAGCCGTAGTTACACTTGAGCTTGTAAAATCAGTACTTAATGGAGAAACTCCTGATGAATCACTTACAAAGAAATTTGATTGTGAATGCTCATATGATACAGATTCATATGACAATGGAACAGGAAAGATTCCATCATACCTCCTTACACCAGAAGTAATCACAAAAGACAACTACAAAGAGAAACTTGTTGATACAGGATATTATAAAGAAGGTTCAGATGGATATCTTCAGGCAATTGAGTAATATTATCTTGTAAACAAAATAATGATATAACAAAATTGAGGGGCTGCCGGAACCCGGTTGGCCCCTTTAAAAAGAAAAGGAGGGTTTTGATTTGGCTGATTATATTCTCGAAATGAAAAATATTGTGAAGGAATTTCCCGGTGTAAAGGCATTAAATAATGTCAATCTGGCAGTTAAACGCGGCGAGATTCATGCACTTTGTGGAGAAAACGGAGCTGGCAAATCTACCCTGATGAAAGTTTTAAGTGGTATTCATCCATATGGAAGCTATGAAGGAGATATCATATATAACGGGGAAGTTTGTAAATTTAATACTCTTCACGACAGTGAGGAAAAAGGTATTGTAATTATTCATCAGGAACTTGCACTTATCCCAATGTTGAGTATAGGTGAAAACATGTTCCTTGGAAATGAAAAAAAGGGTAAATTTGGAATAAACTGGGACGAGACATATTCTGAGGCTGAAAGGCATATGGCTCAGGTCGGTCTTAAAGAATCTGCTCAGACTCTCATTAAAGATATTGGAACAGGTAAACAGCAGCTTGTTGAGATTGCAAAAGCATTATCAAAAGATGTAAAACTTCTTATTCTTGATGAGCCTACATCATCATTAAATGAAGAAGATACACAAATGTTGCTTGATCTGCTGCTTGAATTTAAGAAAAAAGGGCTTACTTCGATTATTATCTCACACAAATTAAATGAAATTGCTTATGTGGCTGACAGGATTACGGTTATCAGAGATGGTTCAACGATTGAGACAATGGATAACCCAGATCATAATATTGATGAGGGTCGAATAATTAAAGGAATGGTTGGTCGTGAGATGACAGATCGTTTCCCTGAAAGAGAGCATAATATTTCAAAAGAGATTGGAATGGAAGTAAAAGATTGGACTGTACATCATCCGACATTTGAAGGAAAAATTGTTGATAAGAATGTATCTTTCAATGTGCATAAGGGTGAGATAGTTGGTTTTGCAGGACTTCAGGGAGCAGGCAGAACGGAACTTGCCAGAAGTATATTTGGAAAGAGTTATGGAAAGAACATAACAGGACAGTTATTTATAGGTGGTAAGGAAGTTCACTTGAAAAATGAGAAAGCTGCTATTGCAGCGGGGCTTGCGTATGTTACTGAGGATAGAAAAGAGAACGGGCTTGTGCTTAGTCAGACGATCAGAGAAAATACGACTATGGCGAAACTCGAAAAGATTTGCAAACATGGAATTGTAGATATGGATGAGGAACGTAGGGTAGCTGAGGATTACAGACAGAAAATGCGTACAAAATGCCCAAGTGTTGAGCAGGCTGTAGGTAACCTTTCAGGTGGAAATCAGCAGAAAGTACTCTTATCTAAATGGATGTTTGCTGATCCTGAAGTGCTTATTCTTGATGAGCCGACAAGAGGTATCGATGTCGGAGCAAAATATGAGATATACGGAATTATGAATAAGCTTGTTGAGATGGGAAAGAGCGTGATAATGATTTCATCAGAAATGCCGGAACTTTTAGGAATGTGTGACAGAATCTATGTAATGAATGAAGGAAAAATAGTAGGTGAACTTGAAGCATCGGAAGCTACTCAGGAACTTATTATGTCAAACATCTTGAAAGATGATCAAAAATAATCTGGCATGGAGGCTTGCACCCATGGAAAGGAGAAAAAGATGAACGCTAAAGTAAAAGATTTTCTTGTGAAATATACGATGGTACTTGTATTATTAATCGTATTCGTATTATTTAATCAGATGACGGGCGGAAAAATGGTATATGCCCAGAACTTATCAAATCTGCTTTTGCAGAACGCATATGTTGTTATACTTGCCTGTGGTATGTTGCTTTGTATATTGACAGGTGGTAACATTGACTTATCTGTTGGCTCAGTTGTATGTCTTGTTGGTGCAATTGCAGCAAAACTTTTATCAACAACATCTATTCCTGCAATAGGAGTAATACTTCTTGGTCTTGTAGTTGCAGCAATTATAGGTGTATGGCAGGGTTACTGGATAGGTTATTCAAGAATCCCACCATTTATCACAACACTTGCTGGTATGTTTGTGTTTAGAGGACTTGGTCGTGTAGTTCTTGACAGTAAGACAATATCTATTCAGAACAAATCATTCCTCAATGTATTTACATCATATATAAATGTGCCAGGACTTGATGATGGTCAGAAATATTCAGCAATTATTGTTGGTGTTGTTGTAGTTATCGGATATATCGCAGCTACAGTTCTTGGAAGACAGAAAAAACAGAAAAAAGGCTATCATGTTGAGAGTGCTTCAAGTACATATATAAAGATGGCCGTAATAAGTGTATGTGTATTGCTTTACTGCTATAAATTATCACAGTATAAAGGTATTCCTGTAATGCTTCTCTGGCTCCTCGCAGTAGTATTATTATATGCATTCATTACAAGTAAGACAGCACTTGGTCGTCATTTCTATGCAATTGGTGGAAATGAGAAAGCTACTAAACTTTCAGGTATTGATACAAATAGGGTATTCTTTATAGCATATGTTCAGGTTGCAATACTTGCAGGTCTTTGTGGTTTGCTTTGTGCAGCAAGAGTAGGCTCTGTAAATGGTGATTCAGGTAACTCATATGAGATGGATGCAATCGGTGCATGCTTCATTGGTGGTGCATCTGCATATGGTGGATCAGGAACAGTAGGCGGAGCTGTTATTGGTGCTATACTTCTTGGTGTTATCAACCAGGGTATGTCTATCATAGGACTTAACTCAAACTGGCAGTATGTAGTAAAAGGTGCAGTTCTTCTTATAGCTGTTATCTTTGATATCAAGTTTAATAATAAAAATATGACAAAAGCTTGATAAGTAATGTTAAAAGGTAGTTATTAAATAAGATAGATTATCATTATCATAACATAAAGATCTGGTGTATTTGTTCAAGTTAGCACAGATATATCAAAATCAGCAGAATAGGAGTGAAGAGGATATGACAGGCAATAATATAAACACTAAATCAATTATATATTATCTGGTTGCAGCATATATCGGATATATGGCATTTGGAATTTTAAATAACAGGATTCATGGAGATGACACAATGTCATGGCCGGTTGCTATCATCTTCACAGTTATTCTTGCATCAGGGGCAATCGGTGTTATTGTATATGCGACAAAGCTGATGAAAAAGACAAAATCTCAGACAGAGGAAAATATAGAATGCACGGAAAAAACAGATAGTGATGAGGAGTAGTAAAATATATTTTGCATATATAATAATTATGCAAAATACCTTTTGACCCAAACATCAAATTATGATAAACAAGGAGACTTTCAAATCCGAAAGTCTCCTTGTTTTTTTAAGTGAATTATAGTAACATCAGTATTTAGAAAGTAATTATTTTTTAACACTATCAAGAAAATCCTTCACTTATTGCTCTACGCAATAGAAGTGGGGGTGGGGGCTTGCTTGTATCAGGAGTGGGGATTGGCCCTTCAGATATGCTGCGATAGCAGCTAATAGTGTTATGAGCAAGTAGCAGAGCGGATTGCGAATATCCGCCTGATCAAAATAGTATTAGTATAGAGAAAAATTGAGGAATTAAAATTGAAAAGCGTTGGAGAGAATAGGAAAAACAGAAATTACTTAAAACAGAAGATTAGCTTGTCTATGGTTTTGTCGGTTATAATAATTTTGGTTTTTATACTTGGTTTTGGGTATATATGGACTGTACAAAAGCGTGTTGCAAAAAAATCGTACAAAAGTAATGCAAATGAATACAGCAAGCATTTTGTTATGATAGCTCAGGATTTCTCAGGGCAGTTTTGGAACAATGTGTGTGAAAAAGCAAAGGAGTATGCAGGAAAAAAAGGAATTTTTGTAGAAAAAATAGGTGAAAATCTTCCTGATGATTACACAATTTCTGATTATATGAGGATATGTATGGCATCTAAGGTTGATGGTATAATTATTGAACCGGATGGGAGTAAGGAGGTAGAAAGATTGATAAATAAGGCTGCTAAGTTTGGTATACCTGTTGTAACAGTGATAAATGATGCGCCTGATACAAAAAGGGTTTCGTTTGTAGGGATAAATACATATCAGATGGGGCAGGTATATGCTAAGGAAATAAGTGGTCTTATGGATAAAAGAACAAGAAGAGTATATATATTGACGGAAAAAAATACTGCGGGAAATGATATTATTTTTGGTCAGATAAAAAGTGCATTGCTGCGGGGAATAGGGTCAAAAATAAATATAAGTGTACAGCCGTATTATCTTGAAAATAAAACTGCTTTTGATGTTGAAGAAGGAATAAGAAATCTGTTTTTGAATAGGTCAAAATTACCTGATATAGTTGTTAGTTTGAATGAAACAGCATCAGAATGTGTATGTCAGGCAGCTATTGATTACAATAAAGTTGGAAGTGTGAAAATCGTGAATTATTATTCCTCTACTTCCACGTTAAAAGCAATAAAAAAGGGGATAGTATCAAAATCAATAGAACTTGATGAAAAACAGCTTGGTGAAAACAGTGTGCAGGCACTTAGCGATTATATCGATTCAGGTCATGTGAGTGATTATATAAGTGTTGATATGAATGTTATATCAAAAAAGAATGTTGCTGATTATGATAGAAAAGAGAATAATGAGAATATACAAAAAAATTAGGAGACAGATATGTTTAAAGGTATGAAAAGATGGTTAAAAAATACATATTCAGGCTCAATAAAAACAAAACTTATATCAATTTATACATTTGTTGTTATTATTGTTTTTGTAGTTATTGCGACGGTATTTTATTTTATAAATATATCTTTAAAGAGCATAAATAATGTTTATTCGTCGAATGTAACGACCGGAATATTGTCATCTTCGATACAAAATATCCAGAATAGTTTATACGGTTATTTGAATACACGTAATGCGGAATCATTAGAGAATTATTATCGTTATGAAGATGAGTATAGAAAGTTGTTAGATGGTCTGAATGATAAAAATACTGATAATGAAATTTTTATGCTTCAAAAGAATATCAGAGGTATGTCTGAAACATATCTCGAATTATCGGAGCTTACCATTCAGGAGAAAAGAGGGCGAAATGTTGAAAAGTATAAGAATTATTATGAGCAAAGCACTCAAATATATAATTATATAAATGAATATATTTCGTTATTAAATAAAAGTCAGTTTAAAGAAAATTCAAATAATTATTTAGTGCTTTTAGGTTCATTAAAATTGTCTGAATTTGTAAGTGTAATTATTATTATACTGATATGTGTTTTATCAATGACGATATTGTTGCTCTTTGTAAGAAATATAATAAATCCGCTTGTGTCGCTTGCACGGACAGCAGATGAAATAGCGAATGGAGCATTGGATACGAAACTTAATGATTCAAAGCTGACAGACGAGGTTGGAATCGTAACTAATGCATTTAACACTATGGTTAAAAGTCTGAGACATTATGTGGAACAGGTAAAAAGAAGGATGGAGGAAGAAAGAAAGCTAAAGGAACAACAGTTGTTGATGGAAAATCATTTGAAGGATGCTAGACTTAAATATCTTCAGGCGCAGATAAATCCGCACTTTTTGTTTAATTGTCTTAATGCAGGAGCGCAGCTTGCAATGCTTGAGGATGCTGAAAGAACTAGTGTATTTGTTCAGAAAATGGCAGATTTTTTTAGATACAATGTAAAAAAGATGCAGGACGATGCTACATTAGGAGAAGAAATAGAAGTTGTAGATAATTATATATATATAATAAATGTAAGGTATGATGGAGAGATTCATTATGAAAAACACATTGGAATAGATAATGTTGGGATAAGGATACCTAGTATGATATTACAGCCTATTGTTGAAAATGCTTTAAACCACGGCGTAAGGAATAATGAAGGTGAGAAGAGAATTGCGCTTTATATTGTAGACGATGGCGAAAATATAATAATACAGGTTCAGGATAACGGAGAGGGGATGGAAAAAGATAAGATAAGGGAGGTCATGGAAAATATAAAAAATGAAGAACAAAATGACAGTGAATCAACAGGGATCGGTCTTGGAAATGTAAATAAAAGGTTGGAGTTATACTATAAAAAAGAAGGTTTATTTAAAATTGATAGTGATGGAGGTATGTGTGGAACTACAGCAACTATCATTATACCAAAGGAGGAAGAGTTGTTTTGATAAGAATTTTAATTGCAGATGATGAGGGGCTTATGCTTAATTCAATGAAGACCATAATTTCTACTAATTTTGGTGATGAATGTGAAGTGTTTACAGCTAAAACCGGAAGGGTTGCAGTTGAGATAGCCGATGAGGAAAAACCGGACATTGCGCTGATGGATATACATATGCCGGGGTTAAATGGTATTGAGGCAATGCAGAAGATAAGAGAAAAAAATAAAAATATAAAGTTTATAGTCATAACAGCTTATAATAAATTTGATTATGCAAAAGAAGCAATAAATATAGGCGTTTTTGACTTTATATCAAAACCTGTAGCTAAAGCAACTATAATAGATGTTCTCACAAGAGCGATTAAAAATGTTGAAGAAAAAAGAAAAAATAAAATAGACAATATAAGAATAAGAGAAAAATTAGAAACTGTTATACCGATTATAGAAAATGGATTTGTGAGCAATCTTTTATTACAAAATGGCAGCAATAGTGAGAATGAGTATTATAAGGAGATAATGAATATTGAGGAGAAGTATGCATATATAATATTGCTGCAATTTGGAGAGGATTACAAAAATGGTGTTCTTACTAATCCTGTTGGAACAGGTATGAGATTACAAAAAGAATATGATCAGATAAGGAAGAAAATATCAGACTCTTTTCATTGTATCATTGGTTCAATGATATCCAACAAAATAGTTATTGTAGTTTTCAGCAATAAAGAGGATGTGGATTATGATGAACGAATTTCGATCATAGAGAGAACAAGAAATCTGGTGTATACTCTTGAGGAGAGCACTGATGCTAGGTTTATGGCAGGTATAGGACATACAATGGAGTTAGATAAGGTTAAGGAATCATATATTGAAGCTATGCGTTGTCTTGAAGAGGGAGAATCACATGTGGCACATGTAGATGATCTGCCGCTTGCCGGAAAAATAGAAGATGATTATCCAATAGATGTTGAGAAAAAGCTGTTTTCATACATAGAACAGGGAGATGTGATACAGGCAAAACAGCAGGCAAAAATATTCTTTGACATTCTATGTGATAAATTTGGCCAGTATGATGATGATATCAAGTTAAAAGTTCTGGAACTTGTTATGCGTGCAGAAATGATGGGAGTAAATGCAGGAGGACTTGACTATGGATTCAGGTATAGAAAAGATTATTTATCAAATGTCATTGCAATGCGGGATTATGGCTCTCTTTGTCAGTGGTTTATAGAAAAAATAAGTATAGTTTGTGAAAATATTTCCTCAAAACATGAGGATAGGTCAGAAACTGTAATATCAAAAGCTATGGATTATATAGATGAAAATTATACTAAAAATATTTCATTAGATGATGTATCAAAGGCTGTAAATATCAGTTCGTATTATTTTAGTAAACTTTTTAAGGAAGAGGCTGGTGTAAATTTTATTGATTATCTGACTAAAAAAAGGATAGACTATGCTAAAGAGCTGTTGGAAGATAATAAATACAGTATAAAAGAGGTGTGCGTAATGTGTGGTTACAGTGACCCGAATTATTTTAGCAGGATATTTAAAAAGAAAGAAAATGTTACACCTAGTGAATACAGGGGATAATGGAGAAAAAGTATGAGAAAAAAAGTTAAGTGCATTGATAAAAATAAAAAAAGAACGGCGATAGTAGTTGCTGTAGCATTATTAGTAGTGTCTGTAATGACAGGATGCAGTTATAACAGAAAACCTAAAAAAGTATCAGATCAAAAGAAAGCTATAAGTATCGGACTTTGTTTTGATTCATTTGTAATAGAAAGATGGATCAGAGACAGGGACACATTTGTTACAACTGCAAAGGAACTCGGTGCAAAAGTAAATGTACAGAATGCAAATGGGGATGTCAATGAACAGATATCGCAGATAAACTATCTTATATCCCAAAATGTGGATGTTATAGTTATAATAGCAGTAGATTGTGGGGCTGTAACAGATGTTGTAAAAAAGGCAGAAGAGAAGGGAATAAAAATTATATCATATGACAGGCTCATAAAAAATGCCAATACTGATCTGTATATATCATTTGATAATGTGCAGGTCGGAAAAGACATGGCAAATGCAATGAAACGTGCTCTTTTGCAGGGAGGAAAGATATTTGCGATAAATGGCTCTAAAGCGGATAATAATGTTATTCAGGTTGAAAATACATTTACACAGGAGGTTAAAAAAGCAGGAATCGACATTGTGTATTCAAATTATTGTACTGGATGGTCTGCAAGAAAAGCTGGTGAATATACAGAGGAAGCTTTGGAAAAGTATCCGGATGTGAATGGTATAATGTGTGGAAATGATGACCTTGCCAGTGAGGTCGCAAGAGTACTTTCTGAAAACAGACTTTCAGGGAAAGTTGCACTTATAGGACAGGATGCGGATCTGCTTGCATGTCAGCGGATTGTGGAGAGTACACAAAATATGACTGAGTTTAAAAGAGTTGAAGATCTTGCAAAAGCGGCCGCATATTTTGCAGTTAAAATGGCAAAAGGACAAAAGTATATCAACTTGTCAAAATCTGAAAATGAACAGAAAAAAACAAAAACAAATAGTAAATATATTGCATCAAAAACAATAAATGATGGAAGTAATCAAGTGCCGTATTATTCATTGAAACCTATTATGGTGACAAAAAGCAATATTGATAAGGTTATAATTGACAGCGGCTTTCATACAAAAGAAGAGGTATATCTTAATTTGGCAGATTGAAAAACGAAGTAATAAAATATAGTAAGATTACATAAACATGATACAAAACATTTATAGCGGTAATATCATGAAGAGAAAAATTTTTATATTTCTGATAGTTGTGACTGTATTTTTATTTACGGTAATGCCTACTGTAGTTAGTGAGGGAGCAAAAGAAGGATTATTGTTGTGGTTTATGGCAATAGTTCCATCATTGTTCCCTTTTATGATATTATCAAATATTCTTATTAAATTAAAAGTAACAAAGTATATAAACAGAATTTTAAAGCCTGTTTTTGGATTTTTGTTTGGTATAAGGGAGGATGGGAGTTATCCTGTACTTATTGGATTTCTTGCAGGATGTCCGATAGGGGCAAAATCAGTGGCACAGCTTTATAAGAATGGAGAACTTAAAAAGAGTGAGTCGCAGTATCTTATAACATTCTGTAATAATCTCAGCCCTATGTTTCTTATAGAATTTATTGGTGTGAAATGTCTTGGTGTAAAAGAGCCTGTTTTAATATTTGGAGTTGTCGTGACATCGGCTTTGATAAATGCCTTTTTTTACAGAATAGTTAACTCTTTGAAAAAAACTGTAGACATAGATATTGAAAATAATATAAAGGATAAACAATTGGAGAGTGACAGAAACTATCCGATAATGGATGCTGTAGATGAGAGCATTGCTGATTCGTGCGAAACAATATTAAAAATTGGTGGATACATAATATTATTTTCAATAATAACGAGCATAATAGAATATATGATTCCTCAAAAGTATAGTTTTGTAGGCTGTGTACTTGCGGGAGTATTTGAGGTAAGCACCGGAGCAATGCAGCTCGCAGAAAACGATATTTTATCAGAAATCAGTTTTTTTATGACGGATGTAAAAATAATTTTAACGATTTGGTTTTGTGCTTTTGGAGGAATATCAAGTGTTGCACAGACATACAGCGTATTATCAGGAACAGACCTCTCAATCAAAAAGTATGTTGCTGCAAAGATAAGGCAGGGATTTATTGCAGTAATACTTGCATTATTGGTGTTCAGGATATAAAATATAAGGGTGTGTGAAATGCTATGAGTGTTATAAAGCTGTTTGTCTATGAGCAAAGGCTGGCGGTTTTTATTACATTTCTTTGCAACTGTTTGTTTATCAATAGAAACAAATAGTCCTTATAGCATCTCTTTATAACAGATTGCTCAGAAATGAGGTTTATTATGGAAAGAAAAAATGCTTGGAAATCATACGATGAAAAAGACAAAAAAGAGTTGGAAGTACTTTGTAAAGAATATAGAGACTTTTTGTCAGCAGGAAAGACAGAAAGAGAATGTGTAAAACAGATAATTGCACAGGCTGAGAGCGCAGGTTATAGAGATCTTGATGTTTATATTAGATCAGGTGAAAAGCTTAAATGTGGTGACAAGGTATATTCAGTTTGTATGAACAAGACCGTTGCGATGTTCCAGATAGGAAAAGAGCCGCTTGAGAGTGGAATGAATATACTTGGGGCACATATCGACTCTCCTAGAATGGATATAAAGCAGAATCCATTATATGAGGATAGTGATCTTGCTTATCTTGATACACATTATTATGGAGGTATTAAAAAGTATCAGTGGGTTACTATTCCACTTGCGATACATGGTGTTATTGCAAAGAAAGATGGAAGTGTCGTTGATGTAAATATAGGAGAAAACGATGATGATCCTGTATTTTGTGTAAGTGATCTTCTTATACATCTTGCAGGAAGTCAGATGGAAAAGAAAGCTGCAAAGGTTATCGAGGGCGAAAAACTTGACGTTTTAGTTGGAAGCATACCGCTTAATAATGAAGAAAAGGAAGCTGTATCAAAAGGTGTGCTTGCAATATTAAAAGAAAAATATGGAATGGAAGAAGAAGACTTTATGTCATCTGAACTTGAGGTTGTACCAGCGGGAAGAGCAAGAGAACTTGGATTTGACAGGAGTATGATCATGTCTTATGGACAGGATGACAGAGTATGTGCTTATACATCACTTGCAGCAATGCTTGGGACTAAAGCGGAACTTGAAAAAACAGCCTGCTGTCTTCTTGTAGATAAGGAAGAAATCGGAAGTGTCGGAGCAACAGGAATGCAGTCAAAATTCTTCGAAAATGTTGTCGCAGAACTTATAAGTCTTCAGGGAGACTATACTGATCTTAAACTTAGAAGATGTCTTGCAAACAGCAAGATGCTTTCATCGGATGTAAATGCAGGATATGATCCACTTTTTGCTGATGCATTCGAAAAGAAAAATGCATCATTCTGTGGACGAGGTGTTGTATTCAGCAAATTTACCGGAAGTCGTGGAAAATCAGGCTCAAATGATGCAAATGCAGAGTATATCGCAAAACTCAGAAAGATAATGGATGACAATAATGTAAATTACCAGATGGCAGAGCTTGGAAAAGTTGATGTTGGCGGTGGTGGAACTATCGCTTATATCATGTCACTTTATGGAATGGAAGTAATCGATTGTGGAGTAGCCATATTAAATATGCATGCTCCATGGGAAATAGCAAGCAAGGCAGATATTTACGAAGCAAAGAAATGTTATGAAGCATTCCTTAAAAATTAGTAATAAAGAACTGAAGGGAAAATAAATCTATGGTTGTTGATTTAAAAGAAAGCAGAGAAAAGATTGACAAGATCGATAAGGAGATTGCAAGGCTCTTTGAAGAAAGAATGAACGTTGCAACTGATGTTGCGGCATATAAAAGAAGTACGGGAAAAAAAGTTTTTGATCCCGTAAGAGAAGAAGAGAAAATAAAGGCTCTCAGAGAACTTACAACTGATGAATTTAACAAAACAGGAATAGAAGATCTCTTTAGACAGATAATGTCGATAAGCAGAAAATATCAGTATAAAGTTCTTGGAAGTGAAACAAATGAACTTTTGCCATTTAAACAGGTGGACAAGCTCGATGTTGACAGTGACACAAGAATAGTGTGTTTTGGAGAACATGGGGCATACACTGAACAGGCTATGGAAGAAGTGTTTGGAACAGATATAACTTCCATGAACAGGCTTTCTTTTAAGGAAGTACTTGAAACAGTAGCAAACGGTGAGGCAAAATACGGAGTAATTCCTATTGAAAACACTTCAACAGGTGGAATAAACGATACTTATGATCTACTTCTTAACTATGATATAACAATAGTGGCAGAGCATGTTGTAAAAGTTGAACAGGCACTCCTTGGAAAACCGGGAGCAAAAATATCAGATATAAAAAAGGTATATTCACATCCACAGGGAATCATGCAGTGCTCAAAGTTTATAAGAGAACATGGCATGGAAAGTGAATCATATATGAGCACATCAAGTGCAGCAAAAAAAGTAGCCGAGGAAGATGATATCTCTCATGGTGCTATAGCAAGCACAAGAGCAGCAAAAATCTTTGGACTTGATGTGTTGAAAGAAAGTATCAACTTTGAAAGCAGCAACTATACAAGATTTATTATAGTAACAAATCAGAAAGTATTTCTTTCAAATGCAAATAAGATAAGTCTTTCATTTGAGATAAAACATCAGGCAGGAGCACTTTATAACATGCTCTCAAACTTTTATTACAATGACCTAAACCTTACAAAGATAGAGTCAAGACCGATAGAAAATAGAAATTGGGAGTATCAGTTTTTTGTAGATATCGAGGGAAACTTAAATGATCCGGGTGTGCGGAATGCGCTTGCTTGTATAAGTGAGTGTGCAAATGAACTTACAATACTTGGAAATGTCAGAACAAAATAAAGGCGGATGTATTTACATGAAAAAAGGAAACATATACGAAGGAATTGTAAAAAAAGTTGATTTTCCAAACAAGGCATATGTTGAGGTTATAGAAACAGACGAAAATGGAAATGAAGAAAAAACACTTACACTTGTAAAAGGTGCATTGCCTGGACAAAAAATAAGATTCAGAGCAAAAAAAGTAAGAAAAGATAAAAGTCAGGGTATATTACTTGAAGTAGCAAAGAAGTCACCGCTTGAAACAGTGAAACCGCTGTGCAGTCATTTTGGACAATGTGGCGGATGCAGTTACCAGACTTTGCCATATGAGAAGCAACTCGAACTTAAGAAAAACCAGGTGCTTGAGATAATAGATAATGTATATAACACACTTGATTCATCACTTGGCATAAAAAAAGATTATATATATGACGGAATACTTCCAAGTCCTGAAATCCAAGGTTATAGAAACAAGATGGAATTTTCATTTGGTGATGAATATAAGGGAGGCCCATTAACACTTGGACTTCATAAAAAAGGCAGCGTACATGATATAGTAAATGCATCAGGCTGCAAGATAGTAGATGACGATTATTCAAAAGTAATAGACTGTGTAGTACAATATTTCAGTGGAAAACAGGTACCGCATTACAATAAAAACACGCATCAGGGTGTGCTCAGACATCTTCTCGTAAGAAGGGCAGTATCAACAGGAGAACTACTAGTTGCGCTTGTCACATCATCACAACAGGATATATCCGAGTATGTCAGTGAGGTAGCTGAGAAATTAAACAAAATTGAGTACAGCGGAAAACTCACCGGATTTATCCATATTATAAATGATGGACTTGGTGATGTAGTAAAAAGCGATGAAATGCATGTGATCAGTGGAAAAGATTGGTTTACAGAAAAAATATTGGGACTTCAGTTTAAGATATCACCATTTTCGTTCTTTCAGACCAACACAAAGGGAGCAGAAGTGCTTTACACGAGAGCAAGGGATTATGTGCTTGGAAAAGAGATGATCGCAGATGCAGGTTTTAAAGATAAAGTGGTCTTTGACCTTTACAGCGGAACTGGAACTATTGCACAGATAATCGCACCTGTTGCAAAAAAAGTTATTGGTGTAGAAATTGTGGAAGAAGCAGTAGAGGCAGCGAAAGAAAATGCTGCTATAAATGGGCTTGATAATTGTGAATTTATTGCAGGGGATGTGTTGAAAGTAATAGATGAGATAGATGAAAAGCCTGATTATATTATACTTGATCCACCTAGAGAAGGGATACATCCTAAGGCGATAAGGAAGATAATTGATTATGGTGTGGAGAATATAGTTTATATCTCGTGTAAACCGACGAGTCTGTCACAGGATCTGGCTACGTTTGAGACGTTTGGGTATCATGTTGAGAGGGTTAGTAATGTAGATTTATTTCCGTGGACGGTGCATGTGGAGACGGTCTGCCTTCTGTCAAGAAAAGCCCAATAAATCAAAGGATTTCGCCATTTTGGGAATAAAATAGA
>CAKRFY010000049.1 GCA_934320895.1 uncultured Lachnospiraceae bacterium
TACAAAATATCGAAACCCAAATAAAATCAATATCCTTGATAAAAGCCATAAAACAAGCATTTAAGAAACATGGGTATAATTTATAAAGTTGTAAAGTGGTGTTATAACATATAACAAAAATAATTTACTATTTAGAAATGAGGAAATAATGAGACATAAAATAGTACTTATGACAGGCGGTACGGAAACGCTTGAATATTTTTCATTACAATTAAAAAAAGGCTTTGAAGCTTTAGGCTATAAAACTTTTATATTCGATCAGACAGTTGAGGAGGAAAGTGCCGAAAAACTTTATGATTTTGCTACATCATATGATACAATACTTGTCACCTTTAATTTTGATGGTATTCATTACGAAACCTCTCTTTTTAATATGAACGGTGTCTCTATTTGGGACGAAAGAAAAATACCCTGTGTCAATATCGCTGTTGACCATCCTTACTTTTATCCCGAACTATTTGATATACACCCAAATATTTTCTATGAAGTTTCAATAGACAGATATCATGATAAATATATAAAGAAATTTTATCCAAAACTTATGAGAGGCCCATTTCTTCCATTAGGAGGAACGGCTCTTTACCCTGATGGAAATTTCAAGGCCATAAATGAGCGTAAATATGATATATGTTTTACTGGAAACTATACTCCTCCCGAAACTTTTGATGATGCGATCAACAGATTAGGTGATGAATACGCAATGTTTTATCTTGGCATAATCCAGGAACTTATCAACAACCCTGACAAACCAGATGATCTGACGATGGAAGAACATCTTAAAAAGGCGATTCCGGGTATTACACGTGAAGAAGTCAAAACTGCCATCCCAAATATGATTTTTATCGACACTTACATAAGATGTTATTTCAGAGGTGAAGTTGTAAAAACACTTGCTGATGCAGGCTTTAAGATACACTGTGTCGGACAGGGTTATGACAAACTTCACTGTAAACATCCAGAAAATATTGATATGGATCCGGCACAACTTTCTCATGGCTGTCTCGAAGCTCTTGCTGACAGCAAACTTTCATTAAATGTTATGCCATGGTTTAAAGATGGCGCACATGATAGGATATTTAACTCAATGTGTAACGGCGCAGTCTGCATTACAGATCACAGCCAATATCTTGATGAGATACTTACACCTGATGAAAATATAATATTTTATGACTTAAAACATCTGGATAAATTACCTGAAATTTTTGAAAACGCATTAACTGATACGAAAAAACTGGAAAAAATACAAAAAAACGCATTTGAATATGCAAACAGTGAACATACATGGTATGCAAGGGCAAAACAGCTTCATGATGAGTTGCTTAAATTTTTATAAACATACATTAACGCTCTCCTATGCTGAAGGATGGCACCAAAGCAAAGCATATAAAAATATAAGGAACGACTATATTACTTATAATAAAAAATGGTAGATACCGTCGTTCCTTATATTTTCCTAATAACAAAACCAGCTTTTTATCCTATTGATCCACATTTCTACACACATTTTTTGTGCATAGTGTAAAAAATCGGATTTTTCACGCTAATATCACGCACATATGGATTTTTCATACTATCTCGTCTATTTTTCCTCATTATCCGGAAGAACAGCATTTAAGAAAACACCCATTATTGCTGCTATCGCAAGTCCTGTCAATGTAATACTTGTTCCTGCAATATTAAATGTAAGACCTGACGAAAAACCAAGACCACAGACAAGAATAGTCGCTGCAATTATGAGGTTTCTTGATTTCGTAAAATCAACTTTATTTTCAACAACATTGCGGACACCAATAGCTGCGATCATTCCATAAAGGATAAAGCTTACACCTCCCACTATGGCAACGGGCATCGTACTTATAATAGCTGCAAATTTTGGTATAAAGCTAAGCACAACTGCATATATGGCAGCAAGTCTTACAACTCTCGGATCATGAACTTTGCTAAGCTCGAGTACACCTGTATTTTCACCGTAAGTTGTATTAGCTGGTCCTCCAAACAATGCAGAAATAGCAGTTGCAAGACCATCTCCTATCAATGTGCGGTGAAGCCCCGGATCTTCTACAAAATTCTCTCCGACAGTAGCAGAAATAGCAGATATATCACCTATATGTTCCATCATTGAGGCAACAGCAATCGGAGCCATTGCAAGAATAGCAGTTATATCAAACTTACATAACTGAAATGGTGGTACATTGACCCACGAAGCACTTGCTACAGAAGTGAAATCAAAAATTGCCTTTCCATCATGCTGCGAAATACCACAGAAATGAAGAATAAGAGCAACCATATATGAACCCGCAATTCCAAGAAGAATAGGTATTATCTTAAACATACCTTTGCCCCATATGTTGAAAATTACAATGATCACAAAAGCAACAATCGCAAGTATCCAGTTTGTCTGAACATTATTTACTGCCGAAGGTGCAAGGCTAAGACCAATACATATTATAATAGGACCTGTAACAACCGGCGGTAAAAAACGCATTGCACGATTAACACCAACAACCTTGATTATCAAAGCTAAAACAAGATATAAGAGTCCTGCAACAACAATTCCTCCACATGCATACGGAAGTTTTTCTCCCATAGACATGTCCTTAAAAATCCCCGTATCTAAATTTGCAACCGTCTCAAAGCCACCAAGAAATGCAAATGATGAACCTAAAAATGCAGGTACTTTTAATTTTGTACATAAATGAAAAAACAATGTTCCTACACCAGCAAAAAATAAAGTAACCTGTACAGATAATCCTTCTCCATTAAAATAGTTATTCACCAAGATCGGAACAAGAATCGTAGCGCCAAACATTGCAAACATATGCTGCAAACCAAGCAGGAGCATTTTCGGCATACCAAGAGTTCTTACATCACGAATAGGTTTATTAGCTTTATTCATAAGAGCCTCCCTAGTAAAATTTTTCTAATAAATAATATAGGAAAATATATAATATGGCAAGTATTTTTTACTCATTGATATTGTAAAAAAAATCAAGTATTATTATTGCCGTTGCTATATTTTATTATTTTTATAACTTTATCAGCACGCTCGTAAATGAGTGTACGCAACAATTTTTGTATATTTTACTGAAAATTTTAAGTGGATTTTTCCTGTACGATCATCTTTTCGCCACGCACTTATTTTGGTGCGTGTTTTTTTATATCTAAAGAGGAGATTTAGTGTGAAAAATCCATATATGCAAGATTTTTCACACACAAGATTTGTGTCTGCGCACACTTGACACAAACTTGATATGCACAAAAAACGTGTGCAGAAGTGAGGATTAAAATGAACAATAACGATTTTATGAAAACAAAACCTGTTTTACCACTCATCCTGTCAATGTCAATGCCAATGGTGGTATCAATGCTTGTAAATTCTCTTTACAACATTGTTGACAGTTTTTTTGTAGCAAAGATAAGTGAAAATGCAATGACTTCCCTCTCACTTGTTTTTCCCGTACAAAATTTTGTCAATTCCATTGCAGTAGGTTTTGGTGTAGGTATCAACGCAACAATATCATACTTTCTTGGAGCCAAAAAAAGAAAACAGGCTGACAATGCGGCCGCAAACGGACTAATTCAGGGAATGCGACCTATAATCGGCTATAATTACGGTGCAGATGAGTAAAACAGATATACCACACAACACTTGCTTTAAACAGTACAATAATGATATTTGGAACAATAATATGTCTTATAATACCTGACAGGCTTATAAGCCTGTTTGCAACAAGTATAAATACTATCCATGCCGGTAAAACAGCACTCCGCATAATATGTCTTGGATTTATTGTATCAACAATATCCGTCACGGCATCCGGTGCTTTGGAGGGACTTGGCATGGGAATACAATCGCTTATGATATCACTATTAAGATATGTCATAATAATAATTCCGGCTGCTTTTATATTAAGCAGAATCATCGGAGTTTACGGAGTATGGAACTCATTCTGGATTGCAGAGGTTATTACTGCCATATTTAGTTATGCTATGGTTAGAAAGATATTTAAACATATACCGTAAGTTACAGCCACTCATCTGATTAAAGACAGCCGATAAACTGAATTTATTCATCAGATCATCGGCTGTTTTTGATCATCTTAATGCGGCTTTTATTGTCTCCTAAAGTGAATTTTCTCCACTTGCTCACTCAAGTCCAATGCTCATTACCACCCATCCTTTTGTATTTTTCTTTTATTATTCGTGCAAACTCCGTAATTTCCTCATCATCATTTTTTAATATTTCTTCAGTTTGTTCAGGAGTTTCTTCAGTATCTTCAACGCTCTTGTCAATACTCTCTTCAACACCCTCTTCAGCCTTTTTCAATAACATACTTCCATCAAAAACAAGTTCCAATTCATCTTCTGTCTTTTCAATGCCCAAAACTTGATCTATGACTTCGCATACTTCATTCAATCCATACTTCTGTTTCTCATCTTTTTTTAATTCAATTTCATTATCATTAAAATCACTCTCAAAATCCCAATCAGAAGCCATCTTGGATTTAACTATACACAGATCCGCATTATTTATATATTTTTTAATAATATTAAATACTTCTTCCAGCTTTTCTTCAGGACAAAACTCTATCGCTTTTTCATTATCACAGATCACATGATAATAATTCATGCATTTGCTATCATCATAACTTATATATATCACCATTTTATCCATCTAATCCATCTCCCCAAATCTTATCAATATTTAATTCTTTAACATTCTCTTCATTAATATCATTTTCAGAATCTGCCGTAGTATATACAATTGTCGACGGATTCACAGCTTTTATAAATAAATATTTGCCTTCTTCTGTCTTAAAATCAATTTCGTGAAATGGTATATCGTCAATATCTAATTTATTTGTTTTAGAGTCAGCACCAGGAATTTCTGTATAATATATTCGGGCAACCCCCATACCTGCACCCTGGAATTTGATCCAAACATTGTATGAGGTCTTCCGTTCTCCATTTTCATTAAGCATCATAGGAGATAATTTACATTCAAACAATCCTCTCCTGTCCGTTCCTAAATAATACTTAAATGCGGTTTCTTCAGCTGAATCCGTTTCATAATTTTTTTTCACATATATTTTTCCACCCGGACGGCTCTTTAACAATCCATATGCAACACTTGTCTTTGCATTCGGTATATATTTGCAATCCATAGAATATGTAGTTGAAGGAGAAATCAGTTCAAACCTATCCTGTTCTTTTTTACCATATTTAGCATATTCATTGTTATATTTTTCAATCATCTTTTCAAAGATTTCCTTAACAAAAACTGATTTACACGAATTACCTGCCAGGAAAATATAAATCTTCTCAGACGCACACTGAGCCGATCTATTGCTTAATATAGTTTTTTCCATGCACTCAAAAAATGCTTCTACCCCTTTATTTATCCTTTGTTTTATTAACTCTATCAATTTTTGTGTATCAATATTAAATTTACAATTTTCAACAGCGTTACCATTAAAATCATACATCTGAAGATTTATAAACTCTTCTTCATCCTGAAGATTACTTAAAATGCTATCTATCTGAAGATTTATAAATTCTTCCTCATTATGAAAATCATTTAACTTATTCTCTGTCTTTTTATTACCTTTACAATATTTTTCTTTCCAATTATCATGCTGTTCCCATAAAGGTCTCAATGCTTCTTTCAGAAGAGTAAGGTTTCTATTTGCAGATTGAGAATTATTGATCAAATGCTCTCCACCTAAAAATGGCATCTGGTCTACTGGAAGCGCACAAGCTATCTTCTTTTCTGAAGCCATCGTTTTATTATCTTTGAAAACATTGTATGCTAACATTTCAAGAATGTTTTCGCCGCCCAGCCTGACATCTGAATCCGCTCCAAAACATTCTAACACATAATCACAGTTATATAGATCATACTCATCATCACTGGTTCCACGCCAGACACCAAAATCAAAATCAGTAGTTCCACCACCAAAATCAAATATACCATACAAATACTTTTCATTTTCATCTTTTGGCTTAAAACCCGACTGTTCTAACGCAGTAACAGCATATGCTGCGGGTTCACTTATCTCATATTCAACCGAAAACTTTGACATAATCTCATCATCTTCTACAATAGTTCTTGGTAATGATTTCTTTAATCCATCCTCAAAACTTTTCCTGATAAGTTCCTTGGTATATTTTGAATATTTCACAGGAAATGACATAACATACTTAAGGTATATTCCATTCCGCATATTATTAATATACATTCCAATATAATATGCATATATCTCAATTGGATCAATGCTCATTTTTTCAATTGAATTTTCAACAGACAACCTGTATTTTTTTCTTTCTTTTATATCCTGTACAACTGCATTTTCCTTTTCTAAATTTGCCCACTGTTTCAGATCAGAATAATATGCATAAAAATTTTCTGTCGGACAATTGATGTAATCATTATACGCATTATATGATACAAACAAATCATTACACGATGTATTTGGTCTTCCAGCAGATGCCATATATTCAGAAAGAAATTTATTAATATTGATACAGGAAATTATCGTAGGATTTTCATAATCCTTATCTAAAACGTCCGCATTTAATGATAACGAGCCTATTCTAATAGGACGTATTTCGTTACTCCCTTCTTGTTTCATTACAACTGTACTTTTCGTTCCAAAATCAATTCCGATAACACCATTTCTTCTAACATCCAATCTTGGATCTCTCGAAACAAGTTTTTGATCTATTTCATCTTTATTTTCAGACTCAAACACATCCCAATGACCTGCCTTGATATCATATAACATTTGTTTTTGATAACTGGGCAGACCACATCTTATTTTATCAGAATTAAGTAATTTCTGAATATAATCATCTTCTATCTCATCCACCTTACTATCGGGCTGAAAATCAGTTGCAGGTTCTTCAAATTTAACCCTAGCTTGTTCGGATTTAGCTACATGCTCCCCTGATCTAACCACATGCTCTTCGGATTTAATTATAGGTTTTTCAGATACATTATCATAATTTACATAATCTAACTGCCTATCCAACATTCTCAATCCATATGTTTCAAGTTCATCAAGCTGTACTTTATTATCCTCTAAAACATGTCTCCCCTGCAAATATATAACCTGCAAAATGCGAGCCTTTCTATCGCCCGTAAGTTCTTCTATTTTTCCAGTTCTTCCATCATAAACAACATTTTGTCTTGGTAATCGTGCATAATACATTTCTCTGTTATTTACAAACCACAATGATGTGCTTAAATTCCATGCACTCATTTCCGGAACTCTATTCAAATAAGAAAATATTTCCCACGCATGATGTGCTTTTATCAATGTCCTAATTAATGGTATTCCATTCAATTCTACTACCATGTCTTCCATTAAAGTATCGACACCATATTCTTTCTTCAACTTATACTGCTGATTAGGCAACAACATTCTAAACTTGTCAAAATACAAAAAAATTTCGCCTGTTGAATCAACTAATGTCAACGGCTGACCTTTTTCTATTGTTTCTCTTATATAATTATCCCACACTACAGGTTCCCTCCTCAATGTAATTAAATATCTGTGAAATACTAGAAATTCTCAGATTATAATTATTTTATCACAATTTTCTCTTTTACAAACTATATTACGCAATATTGAAATATTATACATCTTTTTATATAATATTAAAAGTATTTTTATCGTTTTTGTGATATTGCCAGATAGTTTTATGTACCTTTAAAATTCAATATTTATTTCAGCCAAATAAAAAAGGCAACTACCACATCTATTGTTGCAATAATTGCCTTTTCCTATTTACTTATTTACTTTTACAGATTTCTTTGAACTCCATTTTCCATATACTTTTTTATTAGAAGTATCATAACTATATGCCCTTACCTGAATATAATATTTCTTCTTTTTCTTTAATGATGTTATTGTATATTTAGTTTTAGCAGTAACTTTCAATTTACTTGAACTCATATCTGACTTTAACGCATATCTGATTTGGTATCCATCAGCTTTACCTACCTTTTTATATTGAATTTCAATCTTTTTTCCTTTAATATTTTTAGCATATTTTATCGAAGTTTTTGCAATAGTAATTTTTTCTACTGTATCACTATTACTTATATCATCGCTGCCATTTACATCATTATTACTATTGTTACCGGAATGGTCTATATCTGGTTTCTGATTTTTAGATAAAATCTTAAACTCCTTTTTTATCGTTCCTTCATAAAAACCAAGTCCGGATACTGTCACAGTTGCAGTTCCAACTTCTACATTGTCAGAATAATTAACTTTATAATCTTCTTTTTCTTTTAATGTAACATTTCCATCAGTGACCCGCACATTCTGTTTAATTGACTTGCCAGTATATGTCTTATCCTCGACACCAACAATATAAAAACTGTTTAATTTCTGTTTTACTGTTATCATACAAGAATCTTTTGCATCAGGATTTCCCCCTGCTTTAGCAGTTATTTTGGCCTGTCCCGGAGAAATTGCTGTTATTTTTCCTGCATTGTCTACAGAAACAATATTTTTATTCGAACTGCTCCAAACAACAGTATCTGTTGTATCAATCGGAGAAAGTTTTGTCTTTATTTCTTTTGTATCACCCTTATATAATGTAAATTCAGCGTCATCAATAATAAGTAATACGCAAGGTGATATTATCTTTATATTATAGCTTGCACTTACACCATTTGACGATGTTGCTGTTATAACAACATCACCTGCCGCCAGAGCTTTTACATTTCCCTCTGCGTCCACAACAGCCTTACTTTCATCACTACTGCTCCATGTTATCTCTTTATTAGTTGCATTTGCTGGAACCACATTTACACTTAACTTTGCCTGATCACCTTTTATTATAGAATTGTTTCCACTTATGGAAATATCTGTTACATCTATACCGTTTATTTTAATCTGAAATTCTACTGTCTTTCCGCCATAATTTACTTTTATATTTTGTGTACCTGTTTTTGTCATATCATAGTCCGAAAGCATATCCTTGGTAAGCAATATCGTCGTACTATAACCGCCTTCATAAATAATTTTGACAGTTCCACCATCTGTATCTATATCCTCGCCCTGGGCATAGATTAATTTATTTGGTAATGATTCAATAGAAATTCCCTCTACACGCTGCTGACGATTTTCTTTTAACTGAGGATATTTATATGAAGAATTAAGGTCAATCTCCCATGTATTTTCAAGGTCAAAGCCTAAATACATATTTTGGATTGACATTTGAGTTGGCGTAAGAACTGTTGCATAACTATCTCCATCTGCGGCAGTTCCTGACAAGTAATAGTTGGAACTGCAACCATAATAATCAGAATCACATATTGCCATTCCTGAAACTCTACCTACATTATAGCATCGTTCTATTCCATAATCATCATAATAATCATCATCCACATAAAAAGGGCATCCTGCTATTCCTCCAATAGAAACTTTACATTCATTATCAGAATCTACAATATCTAAAGCATTATAACAACTATCAATCCAACTACAACCCTCATATTCTCCTACAATCCCACCACATGCTATTTCATTACTCCTGTTAGTTGTTGCAGGACAAACCAACTTTCCACTCGAATAACACTTTGATATAGAACCATATAATCTTCCTGCAATAGCTCCAATATCATAATCTTTGTCCTCTTCCAAATCCTCAATCTCTACATCCGTCATTCCAAGATTATAAACCTTTCCTGATACTTCACTAAATAAACCTACATATCTTCCAGGATTTCCATAAATATGCATTCCTTTAATACGATGTCCATTACCATCAAATTCTCCATAAAATTCTTTCAATGGTGTCCAGCCATGTCCCGTGTCCCACGAACCGCCTTTTGCTGTTTCTGCCGAGATATCAATATCATTCATCAATCTGTAATTGCCTTTTGGATGATTATTCATTCCGTACAAATCCTCAATAGTTTTTATCTCTTTAAATTCCTTTACTGTTTCCTCTTTTTTTGCATTTACTTTAAGCGGTACCATTGTAAAACAAAGTGCAGCCACTAAAACTATTGAAATAATCTTTTTAATCTTAACCATATATTACTCTTTTCATTTTTCACAATCATTATATTTGGTGATCACTATTTTAAGAGTACATACCCTCCCTTCTCTGAATCATATAAGACAGTTCTGTCGCAGCCCTCCTGCATTTTTTCCTCTGCAAGAAAAGCTCTTATATCAGCTATATCTCTTTGAACTGTTCTTGTCCCTACGTGGAATTCACTCGAAGCCTGATCCATACTGACACATTTTCCTTCTTCAAGCCATGTATATAATCTAAGCAGTCTGTAACTCCTACTTATCTTCATGTCCAAGCTCCCTTCTAGTTCTCTTTAAGAGATAGTATATATCTCGATAAGCTAATCGTCAAGCAGTCATTCTCATTATATGATTAGTAATGTATAACTTTTTTGCATACATTATTTATGTATCCTTTAACAATATATTTTCAAAGGATATACTTTCACAAACACTCAGGGAGGTCTTAATATGGAAAAGGGTAGTATTGGCAACGCTATTAAAAATGCACGTTTAAAAGCAGACATAACTCAGGAGAATCTGGCTGAAAAAATCGGCATTTCTGTCACGCACCTCAAACATATAGAATCAGAACACCGTATGCCTTCCGTCCCATTACTTATAAAAATAATGACTGTTCTTGGAATGTCATTTGACGATATTGTTTTTGACACTCACGAAGATTCAAAACTTCTTCATAACACCATCAATCTTTTAAAACAATGCCCTAAAAGAGATTTAAACATCATCAATGACATGCTGCATGCTATGCGTAAATATGAATGATTTTCACATTTACGCATACCTTTATTTATTTTTTATTCTCTTATATGTTCCACTCATATCAGTATACATTCCCTCTGTATAGCCTTTTTGTTTTATTTAGATCTTATTTTTGTATACTTTAACCTTAATACTTGCCTTGCCTTTCTTCCCTTCATAACTGTTATTTCCAACTTTATAAATAGTGAAACTTATATCGCAGACTACTCTTTGATCGTACCCCATATATGAACTTTGTTTTAAAAGGGATATTTTTCCCTTATAATTGCTTTTCTTTTTCATATTTATAGAATATTCTTTCTCATATTCCTTACTCTTTACATACTTATAATAATTTCCTGTATAGTTTATTTCTGCCTCCGCTCTTGCACATAATAGTCTCTGACTACCACCAAATAACAATATAGCTGACAATAAAACACATATAATTTTTTTAATTATACAATTTAAACCCGACAATATCTGTCATTGCCTGTATTTTATAAACAAAAAGTCTCACCGCAGTAAACTTTAATCACATTACACTACATGAATATGTTTACATTACTAAAAAACACACCATTTGTTACTCTGCTTTAAACTCTTTGTTTAAAACATTATAGTAAATGGTGTGTCCGAATTTGTAATAGTGATTTCCTTATAGAAGCGGAGGACCTTAATAGTGTTAAATTAACTGTTTTAATTGTGATAATTTTTCTTTTAACTTCGATTTCACTTTATTTTCATATCTTATAATATTATTATTTACGGCATTTTCTCCATTTCCCTCTATTCCTGGATCAGCTAAACGTATCGCATCCTTTAAGTCTTTTACGAACTCATTTGCTGCTTCTGAAAAGCCGGAAAATGACCATTTTTTCTTCATTTTTGACCTTCCGAACATTCCCTCACCGACATACTCTTCATAATAATCAAAATCCATCATTCCCATATAATAGTCCAAAGAAGTATAAGAACTACTTTTCATTTCAGCTATAATTCCTGATGATGTACTTCTCTCATCAAAAAAGCGAACCTCATCTATTTCATTTTCTATCGAACCCTTTCCTGTAGCAGGATATACTTCAAATTTTTTCCAATCGTCTGATAAATTAAATTCATCTCCTAATGCTTTCTGTAAATCAGAATAATATATACTTAACTTTTCTGCATATTTATGGTTAAATTTGTAATAATAACTGCTATCATTATTTTCATATGTATAATATGGCTTCAAAACATTAACTTTATATTCTACAAAAACCTGCTTTAACATCGGGCGATATGCAGACTCTGAATACATTAAACTTTGAAATTCACTTCTTGCAGCAGAACGTGCCTGACCTTCTGAATTATATCTAGCATCATATTCTTTATTTGAATATGATGCTGTTATACTATAATTTTCAGGTATAAATTTAATATCATTTGTTGTAATTCTAGGAATATTTACTTCAGAAATGTCCTTTTCAAGTCTCTCTATTATTTCATTTAAAACTTTTCTGCCACTTCCAGTCACCGCTGTTAATTCAACCAGAGACAATGCATTTACAGGACATCCATCAATTACTGAACGCACCTCATCTACATCTTCATCTGATACATCCATTCCATCTGCAAATACAGGTTTTCCTTCTTCATTTTCTTCTAAGTATTTGGTATTTAAAATACATTGTCCACATCCCATACATTCTTCTTTAACTTCTATTTTTCGCATAATAATCCTCTTTTCTGTATATTTGTTATTTTATTTATAATGTATCAATCGCATTTTGTATTTCCAGTACACATCTCTCACCAGTTTCTATCATTTTTTCAGTATACTGCGGTATTTTGCCTTCTTCATCTATTACCGGAACATCTATTATTTCTGATAATGCCTGAACAAGATTAACGCAAGTCATCAATATCCCTTTGTCAAAATCATTATACAGCCTGACATCTGTGCCATTTTTCCTTATAGTCCGTTCAACGCTCTCAATAGATTTGATAAACAAACAATTTAGCTTTACTAACACCTGTGCTATCCTGTCTGCCCTTTCTATTACAGAATTGTAAACACTAATAATCGCTTCTGCCTCACTTCTCACGACATTCGCTTCTGATATCTGACAATTTGCAGCAGATAATAGACGTTCTGAGTCCTTGATCATCATTCCACCAAACCCATTTCTTAAAAGCCCACACAATAATTCCTTATTTGTAAAAGTCTTTTTTTTGGATATAGTACCAAGCTTTTCAAGGCTATCAATTTTTTTAAGCATATTTTTATCAGGTAATAATACAGTATTTTCCTCTCTGCATATCTTCTGAATAGGACTATATACTTCCATAAATTTTGGAATGCTATATTCAATAATTGCTTTCTTTTTATTTATGACATTATTAAGCCGCTTTTCCACTAAGTCCGCTTTCTTTTTTGCATCCGCTACTGCCTGTGTCTCAATTTCAAATGCTTTAGCACACTTTCTAAGTGCCTTTTCACTTATTTCAGATGCTTTTCCCACATCATGAAAAAATTTTGATACTCCTCCGATTGCTACCATTTCAACTAACATAACTCTCTCCTATATTTTCAAAACCAATGGCTGGTCTAACTGTGCTTCATAACTTTCTAGTGAATCAAATGCTACCTGTTTATTAAACAGATTTAAAATACTGTTCAATCCCTGTGTAACTTCTTTCAGATCATACATTTGTTCACTTGAATAAGTAATGATTTTTTCAAATCCATCATAAATCGTTTTATCCCATCTTTTGTATTCATTCTCAACAAGACTGTCAAATTCCTGCTTTTGCTTCTGCATCTCCCTAACTGACGCTTCTTCTAATGCTCTTATATACTTTTCTTTCTTCTTGTAATCATCCAGATGCTTTACTGTTTCATATACATTAATAATCGTATTACATACAATACCAGAAACCAACATTCCAACTGCCTGACCAACTAACTGCCCTGCAACGGTTCCTATTCCTGGACATAACATAGTTCCCAATTTCGCACCAGCTTTTCCACAAATTACTCCGGCTGCCAATATTGCCCCTTCTTTCTTTATATTATTCAACACCTCTTTTCCTGTAAGTTCTCCATTTATATACTTTCCAACATTACGGCACACCACAGCTGAAATTTCCACTACCTGACCTATTAAATTACTTTGGCTTATGGCCTTTACCATACTATTTTTTGAACTGCGCATCACATTATATGCCATCTGAATTTTCAACTTTTGCTTTCCACCTTCTTTTGCTATATTCAAAGCTGATTTTCCAAAATTTTGTAAAGCCTGCGTTCCATCCTGTTCTCCATCAGATGCTTTTATCAATTCTTTAATCCCTTCCATAGCAAGAGGTATTGCATTGGAAACAATTGCCTCATCAGCACCCTCTTTTATTTCACCCCCTATATTTTTTACTGTTCTAGCTGTAAACTTTTCATGTAAACTTATATCCGCTAATATCTTTTGATTAAGCATCTTTTTTCTATTTATATCCATATCATTTTTAGAATCAAATATTATAGAATAATCGCTTTTTGCCCCTTTTGATGCATTAAGTTTTTTAGATGTAATTCTCAAATTTGATTGGGAATTCATAATTTTCTTAAAATCTGAATCACTTAAAAACGGATTTAGTTTTGCAATCTCATGTACATCTTTTAATGCATTTATATGATCCGCCTCTGCTGCATATAGAGCATAATTATCTTCATTATTGTCTTTTGCGTACTCTTTTGCCTCCTTGTGATATCTATATAATGTAGTGTGAGTTATAGAATCATATTCTTTACATTTATTTCCATCTCCAAAATATCGCTCCTTTGCTTTATCTTTCGCCTTTCCATCATCCCATAATTTTCTCCTATTCTCTGCATTATATTCTTTAGTAATTCCCAAATCATCATTTGGACGCATAAGCATGTTGCCTATATAAAATTCTTTTTCTAAGCTTTCTTCGTTATCCTTATCCATTTACTTTCCTCCTTCGTCCCTTTTCTTCAATTATATAATGTATAACCGACATTATATGTCATTGCTTATATTTTTTATAATCAAAAAATCCCAACATATCATCTGGCATCATAACTAAAATTTTTAATTTTAATTATGATATCAAATGACATGTCAGGGTTTGTAATAACGATTTTAATTGTTATAAATCAAAGACATTATAATTTATGAGAATATCTACCTGCCATCTATCAACACCTCTTTACATCTAAACGCAAATCCATAGTGTCTTATATTTTCTTCTTTTACACCTCTTTTTATAAGCTCCGCATCATAGTCTTTTTCTTTTATCTGCCTTAATGCATTTTCTACAGTTTCTTCTAATTTGTCTTCCTTTTTTTGATTAAATACCTTAAACTCTATCACAATGCCCGGAAGTTTTCCATTATTTTTATCTATCGGTTCAAGCATTATATCATATCTTCCAAATCCACTCTCTCTGTTTGAATTTAAAATATAATTATCTACCTGATCGACCATCAGACCTAGTACAAGTCCATGGTAAAAACGCTCCGGTTCTTCGTCAGATGGCGTTTTACCTGTATCAAAGTAACTTATAACTCCTCTTGTAACCCTGTTCATGTATTCGTTCATGCTTTCAATGTCACCTGAAAGCATCGAGTTTATAAATTCATTATATGGAACATCTGCTGCTACTCAAAATATGGACAAATACATCCATATCGAGAAATTGAAAGTTTTCACAAACATTTCTTACTGTTTTATC
>CAKRFY010000050.1 GCA_934320895.1 uncultured Lachnospiraceae bacterium
CTCCAAGTCCGTCACCTGCTAAAGCAACCTTTACCAAACCATTCACTTTACAGCCTCCTTTCTATTTTAACTCTTTCTAATTTCTTCGCTTTCAGCCAAAATTTCTTCTTGAACCAGCGTTCAAAAAGTATTGTTCATTCAGCTCAGTCTATTTAAGTTTGCCATAAAGAGGGTTAGCAAATAAGAGAATAAGGGCAACTACGAGTCCATAAAGACCTGTTGTCTCTGCTACCGCCTGTCCTAAAAGCATTGTTGACATGATATCACCCTTTGCACCAGGATTACGTCCTACTGCTGATGCACCATAACCTGCTGCAATACCCTGACCTACACCAGGTCCGATACCTGCGATAACTGCAAGACCTGCACCGATTGCAGAGCCCATTAAAACTAAACCTTCGTTTGTAATATTCATTGTTCTTCCTCCTCAAAATAAATAATAATTGTTATGCATCTTCTCCTATCGCATCTGCGACAAAGCACATAGTCAGCATACAGAATACATATGTCTGAATGCATCCAGAGAATACATCAAGATATACATGCAATGCTGCCGGCCATACCAAAGTAAGCACTTTTGGCAACAAACCATAAATAAGTCCCATCATTACAGTACCTGACAAGATGTTTCCGAAGAGTCGGAGAGACATCGATACAGGTGTTGAAAATTCACTGATAAGATTCATTGGGAAAAACAAGAGAATTGGTTCAAATAAACCTTTTATCTTGCCCATCTTCTGATACTTAAATCCATTGTACTGAATCATTACCCATGTAATAACGGCGAGCGGAAATGTCACACCAAAATCCGCAGTTGGCGGTCTCAAACCTAACAAACCTGATAAGTTACATGTCAGTATAAATAAAAACAATGCACTTACATAGTTTCTAAACTTAACGGCATTTTTAGCTCCCATTGAGCTTGCAACCATTCCATCAAGCTTTTCAACTATTAGTTCGACCACATTTAAAAACGGACCGGGTGCTTCCTTGGGATCTGCTTTCTTAATCGCATGGTTTGCAAATAAAGCAAAAACAAGCAGAAATGCCATGACTATTATCATTGATATATGTGTTGTTGTAAGATAGACTTCGTGTCCAAGAAACATAAATTTCTTATCAGTATATCCTCTAATGAAAAAGTCAACTTCTCCACCTGCAAGCAATGCCTTACTGTTTATCCATGACATATTTAAGATGTCACTTCCCACATTCTCATCCTCCTTCTTTATTTTTTATGACTATTTTCAATCATTACAACTATAGTCATGAAAATATATTTTAATTCAATATCTATATCAGATATCTTCTTGATAAACCTGTGCAAAAAATATACTCTCATCACTATAGTTTTATTGTTCTAAATGAGTGTTATTTCTGATATAAATCTTAAAAATTTTCATTTGTCTTCTACTATCTGCCCGCTGATCTATTCGCAATAACTCTGTGCAAATACGGCTGTATATAAGCTGTTATCTTCACTCCCATCAGCCCCAAAACAACACCTATCGGATGTACATATACATACCATATCATAGAGACCACGAGAACTGCCGCCATTATAAATGTTCTCTGAAATGCTGATTTTAATGTATGTTTTCTTGCATTTTCGGGATCCATGTCAAGTGCTATATCAAGATGTTTATACATATGGAATATAATCCCGGCTGCCGCAAATGTTCCTATCAGGACACCACAAATAACCGCCGGCTTATTTTCGGCTATCAAAGTAAGTATAACCAAAACCGGCAGTGACCATATAAACAATCCTATAATCATTTCTTTTAAAATCTTTTTTGCTTCTCGCATACCTTTTCCTTTTCTATCATGCTTTGCGCTCCGGATATCTCTTTTTCTTTCCCTCCATAACATCAGAAAAATCCTCGTCCGGATGTGTTTTTCTATAATTTTTCAAATCTTCCATATATTGAAGTTTTTCATTCTCTTTTTTCTTATCTGATGCATAAAATGATTTTGTAACCATATAGACACTTCTAAACCCTGAACCTATACCAAGCAAAAGGAAAATTGGAAATAGTACCTCTATGCCCGTCAGCCTGTTCAGCCATACGCCTAAAGCCCCACATAAAAAAATCGGAACCATCATAACTATACCTAGCTGTGTGACCATCATCATGCTTTTTAACACTTTTCGATTATCTTCTTTCAAAATCTTCCTCCATACTCAGATAATATATCCCTCATATTATTTTCACATATCGTTTTTATTATAAGTGATTAGGCTACAAAAGTCTACAAAAAAATAACCAAAGACTTCTGTACAACGAGTAAAGTTGCTGTTCACTCCTGTGGTGAAGCCAACAACAAAAAAAACACTGATAATGCAGATTTCACCTACATTATCAGTGTTTTTTTATCAAATGCGTTCAACTTCTTCTATAATTTTTGTATATGACTCAAATTTGCCTGCATATATTACCTGCAGTAAAGCATCGGCACTCCTAAGTGCCTGTGCTATAACGGCATTATCAAGTCTCTTTTCATCCATGATATCAGCAAACTCGTCCATATCAACAACTTTCACAAAGCCATCAGGGTAAACCAGAACATCTATCAGAAGGTCATTAAATACATATTTTAAACTCCCCTCTTCGTGAACCGTCTCAATAATATCACAATACCAGTAAACAAGATTTTCCTCACTATCATACACCTTGCTGACTTTTATGCCTTTATCGAGAAAATACGCAGACACACCTCTGGCAATATCCTTTCTCGGTTTTAAAACATTCCATTTTGTAAGAATCATGTTATCAGAAATCGACAACACAATATCATCTTTAAGTTCCTTTATTTCATCCGGGATATATCTTCTTCGAAAAAGCTGTATCTTGTCCATGTTCTCCCCCTGTGTACTTATATTTGTATATGTGTTAATTATAATAGGGCAGAGCAATATTGTAAAGATAGAAATTTTATCCTTGCGATGCTGTGACCAACCTTATAATCTCTCTATCATTTGTAGATTTATCGTTCTGAACTTACCATACTATTTAAAATGTATTTTATATAGAAGAAACTCGGTGAATTTATGCCCCTCATGATGCAAGGAAGTCCCTCATTTATTGCGCTATGCAATAAATGAGGGATTTCCTTGATAATGTTAAAATTCTTAAAAAAAGTGCACATCAAGTTCAAAATGTTACAAAACTGCTAAAACATATTTTGCATGTTTTTTAACTATAAAATACATAAAAATCACCAAAAACACACATAAATTTCTTAATTAACTTGTAATTTTTCATTAAATTGTGTTGACAAATATATATGAAGTTGTTACAATGGAAATCGTGATGTAATATTTTTGTAACAAACTTAAATAATTCATTACATATTTCTTTAACAAAAATGCAAATTATTATAAAACACAAAATTATGGAGGATTATATGTTTAAGGAAGGCTTGACAAAAAAAGCATTATCACTTGGAACAGCGTTGACATTATCAGTTGCATGTGTACTTACATCATTTAGTACAACACCAGCAAAAACTAAAGCAGCAACAATTCCAGGAATGTCATATTTAAGCGATCAGACTGAAAATGATGATAACACTACTGATGTAGATGATAATACAAACAATGGTGACGATACTACTGATGTAACAACAGGTTCAGCTATCAAAGTTACAACAAACTTTAATAAACTTGGTATCGTTACTAAAAAAAGCGGTTTTGTTAATGTTAACAGAGGTGCAGGTACTAATACAAAGGTTGTTGGAAGACTTTACAAAGGATATAAAGTAAATATTATTGGTTCAACAAACAAAAGCTGGCTCAAGATTAAATCAGGAAGAGTTTCAGGATATGTAGCAAAAAAATATTTCGCAGTAGGTCAGGCCGCTGCAAAAGTTGCTGATAAATATGGTACAGAATATGTAAAAGTTACAAAGTCAGCTAAAAAAGTTTCATTAAAGGCATCAAAAAATTCAGATGCTAAAACACTTACAAGCATTAAAACAGGAAAAAGCTACAAATTAGTTAAATTATATAATGATGGATGGGCAAAAATCAAATCTGGTAAAAAAACAGGTTATACTGACGAGCTTTCATCTATGACAGCTTACTACTCATTCAGTAACGCACTCACACTTAATGGTGTCAGAGCCAGAAGATATGGTTCTATCAAAGGATATCAGGCTTCTGTATATGCACAAAAGTTTGTTGGAAATCGTTATGTGTGGGGTGGCACAAGTCTTACTCATGGAACTGATTGTTCAGGCTTTACAATGAGTGTTTACAGAAAGTTTGGATACAGAATTCCTAGAACTTCACGTGAACAGTCAACATATGGAAAGAAAGTAAGTTTTTCAAATCTTGCACCTGGAGATCTTATCTTTTATACACATGGCACAGGTCGTGTAAACCACGTTGCAATGTATATTGGTAATGGCAAGATTGTTCATGCCAGCAACCCAAGAACAGGTATCAAGATTTCAAGATATAATTATTCAAGACCTAAATGCGCAAGAAGAATTGCTTATAAATAATATATTATTTTTGACCAAACAAAAAGCCACTTATAAAGTGGCTTTTTTATTTTGGTTTTTAAAAAAATTCTCTTGACAAAAATATACATCTCTCATATAATCATATATATCCTATCAAATTAGTATGAAAAGTATGAATTAGCTGTGTGAAGTTATAGTGTTAAAAATAAAATTTTTCACACACAAGATCTGTGTCTGTGCGCACTTGACACAAACTTGATATATGAAAAAAATGTGCGCAGAAATGAGGATTATTATGAAAGAAATATTATGCTTCGGAGATTCAAATACATACGGACTTATCCCTGGAACAACATTGAGATATGACCGTGATACACGTTGGACTGGTATTCTCGAATCTAAACTTTTTCCAAAGGGTTACAAGATAGTTGAAGAAGGTTTATGCGGACGCACTACTATTTTTGAAGATGAACTTCGTGATAACAGACGTGGCGTAGATATGCTGCCTGCTCTTCTTGAATCACATGATCCTATAGATTATATAATACTCATGCTTGGCACAAATGACTGCAAAACTTATTATAACGCCTCTGCCGGACTTATCGGTAAAGGTATTGAAAAACTTATTGCACAGATTAAAAATTATAATTCAGAACTTAAGATACTGCTCATGTCACCTATTGTCCTTGGCGATGAAGTCTGGAAGCCTGAATACGATCCGGAATTTAACAGTATATCTGTAAAAACTTCACACAAGCTTAAAGATGTATATAAAAAAATAGCCCAGAAATATGGATGCCATTTTCTTGCGGCCTCAGATGCTGCATCTTACAGTAACGATGACATGGAGCATATGGATGCTACAGGTCACCGAAACCTTGCTGATGCAATATTAAATCTCGGTTTATTTAATTAAAAATATCCGAAAATCAGTTTGTTTCTGTTCCAGTATCATTATCTCCTGTATTATCATTAGAAGTGTTAGTACTCTGTGAATAACTGAATTCATACTGATTTTCATTTTCAACATCATATTTATAACTTCCTTTAACTGTGACATTGTTTTTTGCATTTGCTGCAAATCCGATTTTAAGAATATCCTTATCTTTCTCCTGCAGCGTGTAAACAACAATGTCATTTTCATCAAAACTGATACTATCACCATTATAACGCTTAAAAACTTTACTCAGCACATTGTTCCCATCTTCCTGCTTATAATATATATTTTTCAGCTTTGTATCAAAAATCACAAATGTCTGAGATTTTGTGCCGTTATATATAAGAACAGCATATCTCTCATCCTCATCTGTAGTCTGTGCCCATTGCACATCACAATAATATCCATTTATGTTGTTAAATGTTTTATCTACTCCATCAGGCGTTATATCTACTGTCTTAATCTCCTCAGAACCCGTATCGTCTTTCTGCGTAATAACCTTCACAACCTCTCTATCTGACGAATCCTTTAATGAATGAGTTGTCTCCTCTTTATCAGATGTATCATCTTTTTTATAATCTTTAAGTTGTTTTTTGCTCAGTTTCTTTTTCACAAATAGCTTCTTACTTCCATCCCACACATAAAACATTTTATTTCCTGCTATCCTGCTTTTAATAACACCAGTTGTGTCATTTGGAATTTTAAATTCACATGAATTTGTCAGATTTCCTGTTTTTCCTGTAAGATAAATAGGCTCTGATACACGCTGTAAAGTATTCTCCTCTATATTCCAAAGATAATACTCCTGCAGATCAGATATATTCTTTTCCTTCTCGCTCTCCGCTTCTTTTCCTATTGCCGCCTCTATATTATCTTGTGAAACCTCTATCTCCTGCCCTATAGCAATCTCATTTACATTATCATTATTGTAGTCTGATACATGTATATCAAAATCCCTGTTAAAATGAAGTCTATTTTCTCCGCCAACAGAATAAAGTTTATCAAGACTTTCCTCCGCAAGTCTGTTTCCGCTACTATCCTCAAGAACGATACTAAATTTTCCATCATATCCATTTTCATCTTCATCCCCATCTGTCATAATGACCTTTACAATCTGCTCCAGTCCATCAGAACTTTTAACCGATGTCTTTGCCACTACTTTCTGTTCACTCCCTACAAAAAGCGGTTCATTTGTAGCCGCAACCTCTGACACTCCCCCCTTACCATCCCACATACCGCCATTCCATAATAATTGAAGCGGTCTGACCATAAACCACCATATAAAAATAATCAGGCATATCAATACAACTAACTGCCTGTCCTTTTTCTTTATCCTTTTCTGATAAAGCATCTTGGCTGCTCTGTCTTCTATATAGCTTTCCTGAAATGTAACTAATGAAGGGCTTATTACCTTTTTTCCTTTATCCATGTTGATAATTTCCTGAGCATAATCCGCCCTTTTTTCAATACCAAAATAACTAATGGTATCTTCATCTGCTGCTGTCTCAATATCCCTGCATATAAAATAATATGCAAGCCACATAAATGGATTAAACCACTGAACTGATAGAACCAAAAAGGCTACTGTTCTTAAAACACTATCATGCCTTTCTTCATGCGTATCCATATGCTTTAATATGTATTTTGCATCGGCAACCTTCATATTTTCTGGAAGATATTTTTTCAATCTTAAAATCCCTGTTATAATAGGAATATTTAGCTTTTCATGTTGGTATATATTCCCACCAAGATTTTTAGCCTTACTTAGCCATGCTCTTATACGCGCTTGCTTTACAAATGTAAATGCCCATATAAACACAACACCTGCAGCCCATAAAATACTGCAAAATCCAAAGTTCATATTCACTGTAAATGATTCAGTAAAAACGCTCTGCCATCCTTTCAAAGTTCCACTTCCCGAAACAAACGAAAGTCCCATCATCTCCATGAAAATATGAATTTTTCTGTTAAATGGCGGATACACTGCAAAAATGCTCGATATTGATATCGGACATATACTTCTTACAATATACATTCCCCATAAATATAAGATAAATTTTTTTGGTGTGTTTGCAATAACAAATCTTATAAACAGTACCACCGGCAATGCTGCTGCTGAAACAACAGCAAGCGAAAAAACAGTATAAAACAAACTATACACTATATTCACTTAAAATTTCCTCCTATGTGTTTATCCAAAAATTTCCATATAATCTCATAGTACCATTTTATTGTATTATAATCTGAGCCATATATTTCATGCTTTGAATTCGGCATTCTTATAAGAATAACATTATCATTCTTTTTTGCAAATCTATCTTGTCCTTTATTATTCACAATAGTGTCATTATCAGCTTGAAACAAAAGAACTGGTATATCAACCTTGCTTACATTTCTCTGAAGCTTCTTAACTGCATTCATTGCCGCTACACTCCATCCATATGTTGCACCATTCATACGATATCTGTCATTTTTCTCACGCTTTCTAAAGATATATTCATAACGTGATTCACAGGTGCAGCACCCATAATCAGCCTCTCTTTGTCCATCAAATGCTTTTTGTCCCGGAACATAATTTTTTCCCACCGTAAAAAGTTTTACATACAATTTCAGAAACCAGGCTGCTATTGCAGGCATCCCATTATACCTCATTTTAAGCATTGGTGAAGTCAATATAGCACAATTAAACAAATGTGGATACTGCTCCAAAACAAGAGCTCCAATAGCTCCACCCATGGAATGTGCATATAAAACAATTTTTTTGTCAGCTCTTTCCTTCTTTACTATTTCATCTACAAACCCAACAAAGTCAGTTACATATTCATCAAATTTTCCCACATACACTTTCGACAAATCATCTACATCCCTGTCAGACTTTCCATGTCCCCTGTGCTCAGGAATATAAACTGAATACCCCATACAAAAGAAATAATAAATAACTTCCTCAAATTTCTCTGCAAATTCACAAAAACCATGTGAAATAACGATAACTGCCTTTTCCTCCGGACTAATAAATTTCTCATAATAAAGCCTTTTTCCATCTCTTGTATTATAGTACCCCATTTCCTTTACTTTTGAAAGTTTAGGAACTACTATACTTTCCATATCGTCAATAAATCTATTATCTCTTAAATATATTTCAGCCATAATATCCTCCCTGATCTTAAATCCGCCACACATTTCATAAACAGCATGACATATAAATATTATACTTCCCAATTACACAAAAACATATCATATTGAACTGTTTTTAATCTAATTTTCCAAACTATAGTTCAAAAAATTTCCAGTCACTTTACACCGGTAAAATGTCTTATTTACAATGTAATAACTTGTCTGAATAATACCACATTTAACCGTATTTTTGTATTTATTTAATCTGGAATTTGTTGTAAAATACATGTATATATATGATTTGAAAGGAGAAATTTATGAAATTAAAAAACATCAGCATTAAGATCAAAATAATGTTGCCTGTCGCTATTATAGTGGCACTTCTTGTATTATCAAGTGTAACAACAATAAGGATTGCCAACAATATGTTAAGTGTAAGTCAGGAGATTTCTGACAATTATTCTGCAAGTCTTGTTAAACTAGGGGAAATATCGGAGAATTTTGAAAAGTTAAATAGTATCATATATAAACACTGTATAGCAACGGATGATGATGTAAAAGCTAACCTTGTTAAAAGTTACAAAAGTACTTTACGCGAAATCTCAAAGCTTTGTATTCAATTTAAGAAAACACTTAATGAGGGGCAGGAAACCACCAGTTTTAATGAATTCCAGCAAAATTACAAACATTATATAAAAGACTATAAAACTGCGATAAATGCCAGCAAATTCGGTCAGAGTGTTATTGCTTCTCAAATGGCAAACGATGCACTTATGACGCAGTCCGCAAAAATTGAAAAAAATATTCAAAAAATGCAGGAAGCTAACCAGACTGCCATGAATAATGGTATATTAGAACAAAAAAAGGTTTACAGAACAAGCCAGATTAGTGGTATAACATTATTTGTAATAGGTTTATTTCTTGGATTAGATGTTCTTTTCATATGTTACAAAGCTGTTTGTCGCCCAGTTGCCCGTATGAACAAAGACCTTTCTGAGATTATTGAAGAGATTAATGCTGGAAAGGGCGATCTTACAAAACGACTTCATATTCATGGAGAAGATGAAATTAGTACGATAGGTACAAGTGTAAACCACTTTATCGAAACCCTGCAAAATATTATGAAAAAAATCACTACAAATACCAATAAACTCGACAGCATTGTCGGTACAGTCTCAGATAAAGTTGTAAAAGCAAATGACAACTCATGCGATATATCTGCAGTTATGGAAGAACTTTCATCATCAATGGAAGAAATATCTGCTACTGTTACATCTGTAAATGATAATACAGGCAATGTTGATTCCAGTATCTCAGAACTTTCAGATGAATCCGCAAAACTCCTTGATTATGTAAACGAAATGAAATCACGCGCAAATGATCTCGAAGAAACCGCAGTTAAGAATGGCGATACTGCAAATCAGATGATTGGAGAAATCGTAGAAAGTCTTGAAACTGCAATTGAAGAAAGTAAGAGCGTAGACAAAGTCAATGACCTCACAATGAACATATTAAATATTTCAAAACAAACAAATCTTCTTGCATTAAATGCTTCTATTGAAGCCGCAAGAGCGGGCGAAGCTGGAAAGGGCTTTGCAGTTGTAGCTGATGAGATCCGACAGCTTGCTGATTCAAGCCGAGAAGCAGCAAACAACATCCAGAATATAAACGGAATGGTTGTTATCGCTGTAAAAGAACTAACCAAAAATTCAAACCAGATGATCGATTACATAACAAATCATGTCATGGAAGACTATGTAGGTTTTGTAGGATCAGGTCATCAGTATAATTCCGATGCAGAACATGTTTTTGAAATAGTCAATAAATTTAATAACATGGCGGCCGCTATCAAAACATCCATTACAAATGTTTCAGATTCACTTGACGGAATTTCTACTGCTGTCGAGGAAAGTACTAATGGCATCACAACTGTCGCCACGAATACTACTGACCTTGTTTCAAGTATTGAAGATATTTCAAACGAAATGACAACTAATGAACAGATTGCAAACGAATTAAAAGATGAAGCTGACAGATTTGTAACACTATAATATTACTCATGTATAATTTCAAAATGAAGATACTGATATTTTATTTTTTCAGTATCTTCATTTTTTAACTCAAATATATAAACCAACTTTATTCACAAAAAATGAACTATTTTCTCATAACCTTATTTTACAAACTTATCTATTGCATCTTCAAGTTGTCGTATCGCCTCAGCATCACCACTTTGGACAGCGTGAACAATACAATGTTCTATATGATCTTTTAAAATTAGCTTACCAGTGTTATTTATTGCTGATTTTACTGCTGAAAGCTGTATCAAAACCTCTGTACAATCCCTTCCATCCTCAACCATACGCTTAACCGATTCCAAATGTCCTATTGCTCTTGATAGCCTGTTTAAAACCGCCTTTGTCTGCGTATGGCTATGTGTGTGACCTATACAATCACGATCATGTCCGACAGCATCTGTACTCTCAATCTCATTCCCTTTTGAGTTTTCAATATCTTCTTTACTTTTCACAGTATTCTCCCTTTCTTTCAAATGTAAAACATTGCTTTTTTATTTGCAAACCAACATACATCTGTCATTCTCTCCACTTTGGTCGCTGCATACACAACGGAAGTTCAAGTCCAGCTCCAACCAGCAACGCTTCATCTGTTAAGATTTCCTTCGCTTTTGCATCCTTCACTATTTTTCCATCTGCCATCAAAATTACTCTTTCACACACCTCAAGTATCAAATCCAGATCATGCGAAGCAATTATTTTAAGCTGCTTTGTCTCCTTTAATATATTTATCAAATTTCTCCTGTTTGCAGGATCAAGTGCTATAGACGGTTCATCCATCAATATTATATCAGGTTCCATTCCAAGGATTGTAGCTATCGAAACCATCTTTTTCTCACCACCCGACATTTTATAAATCTGTCTGTCACGCAGATACTCAATATGAATACTACTAAGAGCATTACTAACCCTTTTTCTTGTCTCCTCTTCACCTAACCCATAATTTCTCGGAGCAAATGCTATCTCATCATAAACATTTGACATAAAAAGCTGACTCTCTGAATCCTGAAATACATATCCCATCTTCTCCCTTATAGTTGCCAGATTTTTTTTAGCAACAGGTATTCCTTCTATTTTTATCTCCCCGTCAAATCCTAGATTCAGTCCAATAAGAAGCCTTAGTAAAGTTGACTTTCCAACACCATTCGCACCTATAAGGCCTATATTCTCCTGCCCATCTGCACTTAACGAAATATTCTTCAAAATTTGATTTCCTGATTCATATCCAAAACTAACATTTTTTACATCAATAGTTATATCATTTACCATACTGCTATTCATCTACCCCCTGCAAAAATATTTTTTACAAACTTAACACAAGCGTTGTTTGTTTCATCCCTAAGCATTTTTATGTTCTTAAATAATATCAGATTTTATTTTTCATTTCTACACAGTTACAATAAAAAAGCATCTATTTTTAACTACTATCCCATAAACCTGTAATCTGCAATAATCAACATCCCCCCTGGTAGCTTATATAAGCGTTAAAAATATGTTAAAATTGATATGATATAAAAATGATATTTATAATATCAACCAAAGTATCCGGGCAAAAATGTTCAAAGTTCAGATGCTTTTTTTGTTTCCTAAGTCAAGCGGATATTCGCAATCCTCTCTGCTACTTGATAGTGTTAAATATTTTTAGATTGGAGTGATTTATATGCATATGGCAGATGCACTGGTTTCAGCAAGCGTCGCTGGAACTATGTATGCCCTCTCAGCAGGTGCAGCAACTTATTCCGTAAAAAAAATTCGTCTGGAAAATTATGACAAAAAAATTCCTGTAATGGGTGTAATGGGAGCCTTTGTTTTTGCCGCACAGATGATCAATTTTACAATTCCCGGCACTGGCTCAAGTGGACATCTTTGTGGAGGCATGCTTCTTACAGCTTTATTGGGTCCATACGCCGCTTTTCTCACACTTATAGGAGTCTTACTCATTCAATGCCTTTTCTTTGCCGATGGAGGATTACTAGCACTTGGATGCAATGTATGGAATATGGCATTTTACGGCTGTTTTCTTGGTTGGTTTCTTATATGGAAACCATTCATAAGAACAGGACCAAGCAAAGCAAAGATTGTAGCAGCATCCATTCTCGGATCTGTCATTTCACTCCAATTTGGTGCATTGAGCGTATCCCTTGAAACAAAAATTTCAGGCATTACAGAGCTTCCTTTTACGACATTTGTAAAAACAATGCAGCCTATACACTTAGCAATAGGACTTATTGAAGGACTTATAACCGCTGCTGTACTTATTTTTATTTACGAAGCACGCCCGGAAATGCTTGAAAAACCATACGATAACACAAGCTATACCAGAGACTTCCTCAGCCCAAAAAGCGTAAATAAAATATCATTAAAAAAAGCAATTATCATATTCCTTACAATTACAGTTGTAACAGGAGGAATTGTATCACTTTTTGCTTCATCCCACCCCGACGGACTTGAATGGTCTGTAAAAAAACTGACAGGTTCAACTGATATTTCTGGAAAATCAGATAAAATACATTCTATATTTTCAGCTATCCAGAATGTATTTTCATTTCTACCTGACTATACATTTAAAAATTCGGAGGCAGCTGCGGGCACATCATTTTCAGGTATAACCGGCTCAATTATGGTACTGCTTCTTTGTACATCCATATGTCTCATAATAAAGAGAATTAACAAACGAAAGAAAAATAAAAAATGATGACAAAAAACAAAAAAAACGATATTGGAAATGCAATACATGAAATAATCAAAATAGATGAACTAGCAAGACAGGATCGATGGATAAATAACTTACATCCACTAATAAAACTTATCATAACCGTTTCTTATATTATACTTATTATATCAAAATCCAAATATAATATAAGCGGACTTATTACATTAGCAGCATACCCAATAGCTTTATTTATCATCGGCGACATAAATTTTAAAGACAGTCTGAAACGCCTGAAAATAGTATTACCTCTTGTCTGCCTTGTCGGAATATTAAATCCGTTCTTTGACAGGCATGTACTATTTCGATTACACGGCATTTACATTAACAGTGGATTTACCATTTTAAAAAACTTTGGCATAACAGGCGGTATCATATCAATGTTCACGCTTTCTATAAAAGGTATACTTACTGTGTTTGCATCATATATTTTTATTGCAACAACAACTATAGAAAAAATATGCTATGCTCTTAGACTGATAAAAGTTCCATCTGTTATTGTAACCCAGATCATGCTTACATACAGATATGTCACACTTTTGCTCTCAGAGGCACACGAAATAACACAGGCATATGCTCTGCGGGCACCAAATCAAAAAGGTATAAATATAAAAAATTGGGGTTCACTGCTCGGTCAGCTTTTGCTTCGAAGCATAGATAGAGCAGACGAAGTTTACACAGCTATGAGCCTGCGCGGTTTTAATGGAGATTTTCCAAATCCTGATAAAAAATATCACAGATAAAAACCATCCCCTGCCTGACTTCTTACAGGGAGGGCACTGAAAAAGTGGATAACACCGCCTATATTTGGTATAATAGATATATCAAATATAGGTGGTGTTTTTATGA
>CAKRFY010000051.1 GCA_934320895.1 uncultured Lachnospiraceae bacterium
TATATAACATTTTTCCACTTTTGGCTATCTTAACCCACCGTCTAAAGCCAGTGGGATTGCGTTAGCCTTCTTTTCAAACTCAGTTATTTTTTCCTCTATAGCAAGTCTATCCAACTTATCACAGATTTCAATAAACTCATCCAGTAAATTTTGTAGTAATTGTCTGTCATTATTATATATTTTAAAATTCGCTTCATGCGTAAATATATAAAAAGGTATCAATAAATACATATCTTTTTGCCATATATCCGTCAAAGAATATCGCTGCATTTTTATTACAGGAATTCCATAAGAAATCTTCCCACCAGGAGTTACAATTTTCAAATTCATAGCATCTGGGACATTATTATTTGAACGAAGAAACAGTACCCCTGAGTGTGGAAATGTAAGTATAAGTACCTTTGAATATGCATTTTCCCCTTCAAAAACGGCATCATCAAGTGCAATCTGAGCATCATACTCAAAAAATCTTAAAGACATACTGTTGTCTATCGTACTCTGACATTCCAAATGATATTTCTTTACACCACCGCCATTAACTACCTTAAAGCTTGAATCTGTGATAATCTTTTCTTCCCTGCCATCCTACATATTTTTAAAATGATAATCATTTGCCATTATAATTTTTTCACTTCCATCATAATGTTCACCAAACACTTCATTTAACAGCGGCAGCACAAATCTGGTGCAATCATTTAACATTGTCCTAAATACATCATCATATGGCGTTGAACTCTCATTTTGGGCTATTTTATTTTTATCTTTGTCGCTAACCATTCCTCTATCTCCTATTATACTTTAATCACTCTTTATTGTGAACAGCAATTTTGGAATTATATACCAACAATTTTTTCCTTTTTGCTTTTGCAAATATTAACAAATAGAATCCATCATTTCTATACGCATTTTTCACATATAGCAATTTATTTTATGGTTAGATTTCACAAAGAAATTATAATTTTTGTCATTTTTAGTCATTATTTGGAATTATGTACAAATCTGTATTACAATTTAATGATGTTATTTATAGAATATATTTAACTTCCAATATAATAAAAACAGCACATGCCAGTTTTAATTTTTTTGTACATAAAAGTCTCCAAATTATTATATTTTATTATCTAATAATTTGCCGCATTGTATTTCTCCTATAAGAAAAATTTATTTTCATAAATAAAACCTTTAAGCAAAAAAATGTATCAATCTGTCTGACTGATACATTTTAAAATTTGTAAAGTTCCTAAATGAATTTCACAATGCCTTTAATTTACATATTTTTCTAATCCTACAAGAACAACTTTAACAACACCATTTTTTACTTTTAAATTTGTAAGATTATAACTTGAATGGCTCATTATATATTTAATAGCTTTTTTATATTTAATCTTTTTACACCTTCGATCTGATGTAGCCATATAGCAAGGAACAGACGGACTAATATAGTCTCTCTTTACTTTTCCAAACCCTCTATCAGAGTCCAAAAATTGCTGAAAATAAATCATCCCATCCTTAATCTTAAAAGCTCTGCCACAACGATTAAGTTTAAGTCCTTGTACACTTGCAGCCGAAGCTACCTTTGGTTGTACTAAAATTGCAGTTGCATCCGAAAATACTAAACACATAACAAGCAAACTAACTATTAACCTTTTTAATATTTTATTCATCATATAATCCTCCTTCAAAATTTTGGTAGTGTCAAAAAACTATCTTTTTTATTCTAAAACTTTTTTAGTTTTTTACTATAAACAACATCAGCTGCCCCATAATTTTCATAATACCTCGTCTGACATATGGCATTCTCCCCTATACCGATTCTATTGTTTTTAATATACTCCCTTTTACCAATAAATTTACACATAATTGTTTATAAGCCACTTAATTCTACTTTTTGTCTGTTTCGTGAGTGAAAATTTCTCCTCCTAATAAAATTTTCTGTAATACATGAGACATATTTAAGTCATTAGAATCTACAATATTTTATTGATAATATAATCACCATTAAAATTTTATATTAGTAGTTTTTGCATTACTCCAAGCACCATAAATTTTTTTGTTTCCTTCATACCTATAAGCTCTAACTTTTATTTTAACTTTGGCTGTATCCAAACGTGATGTTGAATATCCGTAACTATTCTTCTTGACAGTATATTTTTCGGACGACCATGTTTTTAAATATCTATCGAAAAGACTCTCTATTACTTCATAGCCATTAGCATTTTTCACCTTATCCCATTTAATTTTATATTTAACTACATAAGCATTTTTTTTGCTAACTTTTTCCCATTTATGAATATTAACCTTGGATAATTTAATTCTTGCCTGTGATACAGTTACATACAATTCCGCAATATCCGAATTATAATCATTGGAAATGGTTATTTTAGTACTGCCTTTTTTCTCTCCATACAAATTTAACTCTACCTTATTACCACTCCAATTATCTCCCCATTCAGCTGACACTATTTGTGGATCATCTATCCTATATTCAACATTCTTAACAGCCTTTGATGTCCATAAATATAATGTTGCCGTCTTGTTTACATTTATATTATCACAAGAAAGTTTGATAACCAACTCATCAATCTTGGCTTTAACAATATTACTTTGAACTGTTGCTGACAACTCATTATCCAATAACTTCTGTGATAAAATAAAATAATAGTATGTCTTTCCTCTCTCAACATTTTTATCTATATATTCGCAGTCACCTGTGACTATTTCACTTAAAACTGTATAATCTCCATTTTCCTTTTCAGATCTATATACTATATATTTTTGTGCACTATCTACCGCAGACCACTTTAAAACAGCTTCATTAGTATTATTTACTTCTATATTCACCTGTGCATAATCTATAGGTACAAAATTGATTCCATACATTTGTGCACAATTATCAGTTCCACTACCCGCAATCCCATGCAATGTAACTTTTGAATTATTACTAAACATTTTTTTATTATCATTATAATCGTCATACCCTTCATACCATTTAATATTTTTACTAAAAGCATATACATCTATTAATTGTATGCATGAATTAAATGCTCCAATCCCAACTGATTTAACACTGTATGGAATTACAATTTTACTGATTGCTGTACCATAAAATGCCTGACCGCCTATCTTCTCAACATGTTCTCCTAAAATTACATTTTTTAAGCGGCTGCATCCCATAAATGCATCATCACTTATATCACTCTGAATATTTACTGTAACCAGATTTTTACAATTTTTAAAAACTGAATTTCCCAAAGATTCTACATCTTGTGAAATTGAAACATCCACAAGATTTTCACAGGCGCTATAGGCATACTCTCCTATTGATTTAACGCTACTTGTAATATTCAATTTATCTATACCCGTATTATAAAATGCATAATCTCCTATTTGTTCTGTTCTATCCGAAATATAAAGATTTTTCAATAAACTACAATTTTCGAATGCACTACTTCCTATTTCCACAAATCCATTGGTTGGATATGTAATTTCAGATAACTTTGTACACCAAGAAAACACAGCAGATGACAATTTTTTAATATCACAGTCTGAAGAAAAATTAACTTTTGTTAAATTTTTACAATCACAAAAAGCCCCTTCCCCAATTTTATTGATAGTATTAGGAATATTGACTACTTGTATTGTTTTGGAATATGAAAATGCTTCTTCTGATATTGTATCAACATCACAACCATCATATTCTGAAGGAATATTAATTATAGTAGGCTCACCCTCATATCCTACAACTGATGCAGTTTTATTATAATAATCACATTGTATTTTTATTCCATCACTTGTTACATGTATATCATTTGCATTAACTTTAATACAACTAAAACATATTACTACAAACACACTTAAAATTAGTTTCTTTAATATTTTCATAAACCATAACTCCCTTCTTTATATTATCTCACAAACTTTAATTTATTTTCTTTATATAACTACCTGCAAGCACCCCAGCCAAAGTTGTTCCCCCAGAAACATTATCAAATGCTGTTGTTCCTAAAGGTAAACCATAACAGTCAACTGTATCTTCTTCCAAAACATCCGGCAACTCTCCAAAATAAAATACAATAAAGTTATTTGCATCATTATCACATAACTGAAGTTCTGTTATTACTGTATCATCATCTACATTTTCTTCCTTACAATCTACTACACTTGCCCCCTCTAAAGCCATTAATTTGTCTCCATATTTTGAACTATTTTTAGTTAAGTGCCTATAGTCTATACTATAATCTATATATTTTTTTATCTTTGATTTCTTTTTTATCGGAAATAATGACGGATTATTATTCAAGAACTTATCAGCCCTTTCACTTAATTCGTATGGATAAGCTTCATTTTCCTGTAATTCTTCTAAAAAATCTGCAGGAGTAAATTCACTAATTGTATCATTATCATCTACATCTTCTTCCGCATTATCAGATTTATCTTTTTCTGATCTTCTTTCCTTTTTAGTTTCAATATCTGTTTTATCTTTCTCATTATCAGATACAGACTCTGTATTCTCCTGATTTACAGTCGATGAGTCTTCTTCTCCTGACATAGCAATAAATAAAATTACAACTACTATTGCTATTACCCAAAAACCTTTTCTTTTAAAGAACTTTCTCTTTTTGTTTTCCATAATTTAATTTCTCCTTTTTCCTATATTTAAAAAGCATAAACATAAAAAATTTTATAAAATTCAATACTTAAATATATTTTTGAATCACACAAAACTGCTCTTTCATACATTAATGTAAATTAATCAAATAAAAATATTTAGTACCAAAATTTATAAGACAAATATATTATAGACCATTTTGGTCTATTTTGCAAGTTTTAACATATTACCACATATACTATATATGAGGTGGTTACATGAAATATGAACGCATAAGAAATTTACGAGAAGATTTAGACTTAACTCAAACAGATATTGCAAATTTATTAAGCATATCTCAACGAACTTATTCACGATATGAAAATGACGAAAGAGCAATTCCTATTGAAATTTTGTCTAAACTTGCCGACTATCATAATACAAGTGTAGATTTTTTGATTGGTAGAACCAACCAAAAAAAACCTTATCCACCTAAAGCTTAAAACACATATTAATATTTACATATCATCTTCCTTCTTCATGCTCTATTTATCCCTACTCAAAATGCTTTATAAACAAAGCATTTTTCTTTTCAATAGAACTAAGAACATCCTCTGAAAATTCATCAGCTGGCACTGTCCCTTCATACCACGCTTGACTTTCAAAATATTCTTGTAAATCTTTATCATTAAATCTCCTTCCATGTCTAGCATAAATTTCATTTCTTGCTATTCGCAGTTCTTTCTTTGATAACCCTACTAAATCAGACTTTTTTAACTTTCGCTTAGCACTGTCAGGCAGTAAATATTTATTTTTCTGACTATTACCGGAGTAATCATCATCATATAGATTACTGTTATCATAGTCATTTAAATCTTCTGCGTTTTCATCTGATGTCACATTGTCTTTCATACCTTCCGTTCTCTTTTTATACTCATCGCTATCCATTTCAGATACTTTTTTACTATCTTTATTATCAGAAACATTATCCACCTTAAGCAAATTAAGTTTAATTGCTATCATTCCTAGTATCATAAATGTTACAAACCATACTGTAAGTTTTTCACTAATAATTCCTCGAAAAGTACCTATATAACTATATCTGCTACATATCATATGTGATATAATAATTGATAAAATCAAAATTATAATAACAACTATATTATCCATGCCATTCCTCCATTCTGTATCATTTTTGTTTTCTGAAAATTTTTTCCAATTTTAAGTATGGTCATTACCATAACTCCACGTATTTGAGTTATACGATACCTATAATCTCCTGTTTCTTCATTTGCCTCCTAAATAATTTATAATTAGTCTACCCTAATTCCTTTTCAAACCTTTTAATCTCATCTTTATTCACAATATATGATATTGACCCACTTTTGTCTTTCTTATAATCATCCAGATATTTCCTTGCTTTATCCTTTTGTTTTGTCTCAATCAGGTAGTCCATATAAATAACAAAAAAGTCTTCATTTTTTGCTCCATCCTTTAGCAACTTCTCTATTTCTGATTTATCTTTTTTTAATTTTTTATTTTTCCTATCCTTCTCAAGTTTTTTGTAAAGTTTTTCATTATCTTCGATTTCTTTCAAAAACTTCTCTGCTTCCTTTTTCATATCAGGACTCAATTTGTCAATAATTTCCTTCATTCTGGTATAAAACATGGATTGTATTGTTGTTATATTCACCATTTTCCAATTATTCCTTGCAAAACTAATACTTACTTCAGCTGACTCATCCCACTTTTTTTCTCCTTTCAATGCATCCTCCAAATAAATATTCATGGCATAACCATATGGATAAATCTTTAAATATTTTTTTGCTATTCGTTCTGCATCCGAATACATTCCTGCACGAATCATATCTGATAGCCCTTCCTGTGCATTTGCCCCATCACCCATATTTTCGTTTTTTAATTTTCCATTTTTCTCTCGTTCCAGCAAATCTTTAACACTCTGCACATTTCCAGTTTTTTCATTTATTTTTGTTATCAGTACCTCTCTCATACAGACAAATATAATAATAGCTACAATAACTCCAAGTAAAACAATTATGCCTTTCTTCGTTCTTCCCATTTTTTCTTTTCCTTTCTTTGCAATTATATTCTCTTTAACAATAAATTTCATTCACTGACAGTGATAATTTATTACCTGCAACACTGTAATTGTAAACAATAACCATAATTTTTCAATTACTGTTACTGACAAGTATAATATCATGACTGTTGCTATTTTCAAATTATAATGCTATTATTTATAAAATAACTTGTATAAATATTTCTAGAAAGGAATTTAAACACTTATGAAAAAGAAAACTTTAGATACAGATGAAATTCTAAAAAAATTTGAAACAGATGATAAAATAGATGAAAACGATATTGATTTTATTTCACAGGAAGACTTACGTCACGCACTTGCAAATGATATAGCTGCTGCCGGCTATAGTATGAATAAACTTGCTTCTGAATGTTCCATTGCCCAGTCACATCTTTCCGATTTCCTTAGCAACAAAAAGAAACTCAATCGTGATAAACTACTTTCAATTTTTATCACTCTCGGATATGATATCAATAAAATTCAAAAATCACTTATGCGTTTTGGAATAAATGAATTATACCCCAGGGATATGCGCGATTTTATCATAATGAAAAGTGTTAAAAATCATTTAAATTTAGATTCAATAAATGAAAATTTAGGAAAGGAAAATTTAGATACATTATGTTAGGTAAAACAATTGAACATTTCAAAGATGAACTTTCACTTTATTTTGATTTTGATTTTCTTGACTGTCTCAACAATACCAACTCATCAAAATTTTATCACACCTATCTTGCAGAAATAAAAAATGAACACTCAAATCTTGCACCAGACAAATCCAGCGTAATTATTAAGGAGCTCTCCAAGGAACAATTACATATTTATAAAACAATATCTGAGAACTGGAATCCACATCTCGAAACTGTTTTTGGAATTATTACTGATGAAAATAATCCAGATTATTCCCTTTCAATTAGCGAATTTATAGACAAACCGTCTTCCCTTGATTATGCTTCGCTTCCAAAAGATAAAAAAATTACTACAAGATTTCTTACACTTGAACAATACATAAACAGTTTTGGCTACCTTTCAGAGAAAGAAGCACTTATTTTCATGCATCAGATCTGTGACGCATTGTCAGTACTTCAGAAAAATCATATGACTCATAATGATATTTCGCCTAAAAACATCCTGCTCACAGATAAATTCAAATGGGATGATGAATTCAAAAAATTTAATGGCATACATAATAAAGTCTCTGTCAAACTTATTGATTTTGATATATCACGCAATATCCAGTCTGCAAACCATACCGTTACACATGCTGTTGGAACTCTCGATTATGCTGCACCAGATATTTTAAATTTCAAAAATCCTACTGACTGTATCGATATATTCAATCTCGGATGCCTGTTATATTTTATGTTGGTAGGTTGTTCTCCCAAAGATAAAAATTCGCCTTCTCTTTTTAAGATATGCAGCTATACTGTAAATCATATTTTTAATACATGTACCGCAGATTATGAAATAAGATATCACAGTATACAGCAGTTAGCAAAAGATATTGAAAAGGAACTATCCTACCCTGATAAATTATTTTTTAATATTATAAGAAAATTTCCGGGATTTCGGACAAATTACCCTCCAAAAAACATGATTGCTTTCCATTTATATGCAATTATCCCATTATTGATTATCATAGATGATGCCGGACTTAAAACTTATATATATTTTGCTATATCTATAGTTTTAATATTACTTTTTGGCTGTGATTTCTTTTATATCGGTGACTATATCCCACGATACAGATACCTTTGCAATGTCTTTCCAAAACTAAGATATATAATAAAAATCTCTTTATTATTATTTATAATGCTTATCATCTTTGTTAATATGTTCCCAGGTGCATAATTATATTTACAAAAACGGAGGTTCTAAATGGAAACTGAAAATAAAACTACTAACGATTTAAATCTCGAAAATATTAACCAGTATAATAATGTTTTCATGATTAGCAATATTATTAAATGCCAGCAAGAATATCAGCATATGATCAAACATTTTAGATTGTATCCCAAAAATAAAAGTAAATCAAAAAATAATGACGCAAAAAATAAACCAGATATTATAGCTAACAATTTTGTACACTCGCATATTTTAATGATAAAACAACAAATCATATCATTTTATGAACAAAAAGAAAACAAAAACTTTAAATACTGGATTATATTTATATTATCTTTTTTATTAACACTTCCACTTATTTTATTTGAATTTTCATGGCTGCTTGACATTATATTTTCTCTTTAATTGCTAATTTTACGGCACATAAAAAGCAGAACTTTAAATCTTTTATGATTAACAGTTCTGCTTTTTTCTATTTTTTAATTATCACAAAAGTACATTTATACTACTATAGACTTTTTTATAATGCTTTTTTCATTATAATGAGCTTATAAAAATATGATAATTCATACCTTTATGCATCCAACCCTGCATGATATCCCATATAAATTGCACTTGTAATATTACCTGGACGCACACAGTCACCAATCTCACGAACAACCGGTGCCGCATTTAACAAAGCATTTACACCTTCTCTGTTTGCTCTCTGTCCAACTGCACAGACAACAGATTTTCCCGGAACAAGCACTTCTTTTCCTTCTTTATCCTTACAGATAACACCATCTGGTGTAACCTCCATTCCCTGATATCCCGTATGCGCTTCAACATATTTGTCAACCATCTGCATAAGTATAGGACGATGACGGATATTTGCGTCTGGTGCAAGCTCATCCCTCATTTCCACAAGATGCACTTTCTTACCTTCCTGTGCGAGATGTATTGCTGCCTCGCATCCTGCAAGTCCACCGCCAAGTACAACAACACTGTCTCCAACTTTTTCTTTTTCAAGATAATAATTGTTTACAATAACAACATTGTCTCCGTCAATTCCTTTAAGTGGAGGAACGATTGGATTTGAACCAACGGCAATTATCATTACATCCGGATGCTGTGCTTCTGCATATTCTGCCGTAACTTCCGTATTACAACGTATCTCAACACCTGCTTCTTTTGCCTGTGCCTCAAGTGACAATCCAAGCTGATACATTTCCTGTTTAAAATCAATTGCCTGTTCACATTTAAGTATTCCGCCAACTTTGTCACTCTTTTCACACAGAACAACTTCATGTCCACGCAATGCTGCTGTTACTGCTGCCTTAAGTCCTGCAACACCACCGCCGACAACAAGAACTTTTTTCTTAACTGCTGCTGGAACTATATCTGTTCCCTCTATCTCTCGTCCGATCAATGGATTTACTGTGCATCTTCTTGTCTGTGTAGTTGGTCTTTCTGCCATACATGTGAAACAGCGCAAGCATTTTACTATTTTGTCATCGTTTCCTGATACGACTTTCTGTGGAAGATAAGGATCAGCAAGTAAAGCTCGTCCCATATAAACAACATCCGCTTTTCCTGAAGCGATTATCTCCTCCATCTGCTCTGGATCATTTAATCCTCCGATAGTTGCAACAGGCTTACTTACATGCTTTTTAATCTCCTCTGCAAGATAGACATTCATTCCATGTTCAGAAAACATTGATGGATGTGTCTTAAAGAATCCAAACTGATAAGAACCTGCAGATACATGAATAAGGTCTACATATTCCTCTACAGCTTTTGCAATTCTTACACCTTCGTCAAGATCATATCCACCTTCAAACAACTCTGAACCGCTCATTCTAAACTCAATCGGAAACAGAGGACCTACCGCTTCACGTACAGATTTTAATACCTCTATAGTAAAACGCATTCTGTTTTCAAAACTTCCGCCATACTCATCTTCTCTATGATTAAAATATGGTGATATAAACTGATTTAACAACCATGTGTGTCCACCATGTATCATTATCATTTCAAATCCCGCACGCTTTGCAAGTACAGCAGTTTCACCATAACGCTTTACGATATCTGCTATCTGCTCTTTAGTTAAAGCTGTGACTTTCATTCCATCAGGACGGACACCATCACTTGGACCATACTGTGTAAGTCCCTGCTTTTTATTTTTGTCTGCCATATAAGTTCCAGCATACTGACCTGAATGAGAAAATTCAACACTTGGCACTGCACCATGTCTTTTAATAGCATCAGCCGTAAAAGTAAATGCCGCAAGCGAGCCTACAGTTGCAAGGTCAAGATGAAGCATATGTGAACCATCTGTTTCTGGATGAACTACTAATTCACTCATCGTTACTGCTGCTGCACCACCCTTAGCACGAAGCTCATAAAATGCTTTTGTCCTCTCTCCTGGAACACAATCCTTATCAATGTCTGTCGCACCTATTGGGGACGCAAACATGCGGTTACGAAATGTAACATTACCTAGAGTTATCGGTTGACATAAATGTGGATATTTTCTTTCCATTGTTTTTTCCTTTCTTTCTCTTTTAAGAGTAATATTTGCTTTTTATTCTATAGTTACTTATTTTTATGGTCTTTTATTATTTATCCTTTATCTTTACTCTTTTGTACTCTGCAATTGTCCTATATGACTTTTTAGCTTCCATTATTGTTTCTTTGCAAGAAAACGATATACAAATGTAAGTACAAATCCTGCCACACCACATGCACATGCGATTAAAAAAGCTCTTGCATAAGCACCATCTGACATATAAATGCTTCTCATTGCCGATGGTCCGAAATATCCTGCCGCTGCAAGACCGATAAACATTATTCCATAGTTAACACTGTTATTTTTCGCACCAAACTGGTCTGCTGTAAATCCCGGATATACACCCATAAATGAACCAAAACTTACACCGATACAGGCAATTCCAATATAAAATGTTGCATAACCACCTTGTCCTGTAAAATACAATAAAAGCAATCCGCATACACCTAAAACAGTTGCAATCGTTAATGTATTGATACGGCCTATCTTGTCAGATAATATTCCTGCAATGATTCGTCCTGCTGCATTAAATACAGCAAGAATGGATACCGCTGTACTTGCCATAAGTGCTGTCATGCCAACAAGATTTACTGCAACAGCAGATGCTTGTGAAATTACCATCATTCCACTGAAAGCTCCACATGTAAATAACAGAAGCATAACATAAAATACAGGTGTTTTTAGCATTTCTTTCCAGTTTTTATTTACAGCTTTGTCATTATGAGCAACTACTGGTGGTGTCCAACCTTCTGGTACAAAATCAGCTGGACATTGTTCCATTAAAAACGAACATCCTACAATTATTATAAGAAATATAACACCGACAATCTTAAATGCTGTCGGAGCATTTGATCTTGAAACTATCATTGTAACAACTGGCGGAAGTATAACCGAGCCAAGACCATAGATAGCTGTAGTAATTCCTCCTATAAGCCCTCTTTTATCCGGGAAAAATTTCATACAACTACTCACGGCAGTTCCATAAGTCATACCAAGCCCCAAACCAAATATAAGACCGTATGTTACTACCAAAGCTCCTACACTTGTAGCAAAACCTGATGCTATCATACCTGCTCCTACCATGATTCCACCAATAAGTATAACTTTCTTTGGTCCAAACTTATCATTGAACCATCCTCCTGTTATCATAGTGATAGGACCTACTGAATTTGCTATCGTATAAACAATCGCCAAATCCGCAGTTGTCAAAACAACTCCATTTCTTGCACTTAAGAATTCTGCCATTGAAGAAGCAAAAACACTCCATACATAAATTGAGCCTAAACAAAGATTAATCAGGCAGCATGCTATTAAAGTTACCCAGCGTCTTTTAGTTAAGTTCATATAAATCCTCATTTCTGCACACATTTTCTGTGCATAGGAGATAGGAGCTGTCGCACGAAGCATTATCTACACAATATATAGATAATAAATCTATTATTAACAGCTATATATTGTATAAATTATGCTTAATACGACAACCCCATAAGATTTGTGTCAAGTGTGCGCAGACACAAATCTTGGGTGTGAAAAATTTTATTTTTCACACTATTACTCCTTATGTTTGATATTTTAGTGCATATATTTTGGGATATATTTCTATACATATATTTTTTACATTCATATTTTTTGCGCAATACACATGTTTCTATACATATTTTTATACGCCTTTTTTAATGATACTTAAAATATATACCTATTCTTCATGCACATACTTTTTAATGCATGACTATATTAACATATCACTTTTTATATGTAAATACTTACATATAAATTTATACATATTATATATAAAAAATGATTATCCTTCACTAATTAGCATAATTTTATATAATACACTTAAAAAATTAAAACGAAAATAGTTGGATTTTTCTACCAATATGCTATATTATAAACACAGCGTATAAAATACGTCATGAATCTGTGTCTGAAAGCACCAGAGAATATTTTGGTGATGGAAGCCACACTTTTGTACAAATACAAATGAATGAGAAAAGAGAGAATAAAAATACAATGAGAACATTAAAATACGCAATTCTCGGACTTTTAAATCAAAAGGAAATGACCGGATATGACCTGATGAAACAGTTTGAGTCTACATTATGTGAATTCTGGTCAGCTAAACATAGCCAGATTTATCCAGAATTAAAAAAACTTACAGAAGAAAAGAGTATTGATTACAAAGTTGAACCATCTGATAATGGTTCTGAAAAGAAAATATATCACATCACTGAATTAGGACGAAAAGATTTTATTAACTGGCTCTCAATGGAGACAAAAACTCAGCCAACTCCCAAAGATGTATCTCGTCTTAAAATCTTTTTCTGCAATTGTCTTGAACCTGCAGACCGGAAGTTTATGCTTGATGACCAGTTACATAAACATATCTCACGCTTAAAGCATTTACAAAACAACCAGACAAAATTTGATTCCATACCAGACAGTAATGCAGATGAATTTGGTGATTATCTTGTTTTAATGGGCGCGATCATGCGTGAAGAAATGACTATTGAATGGTTAAAAAAATGTATAGAACTGCTGGCATAAAGTAGCAGTTCTATTCCGCTAAATATCTTACAGACTGAAAATTTATTCTCCAATATTTATTATTTAGCAAAAAGTCAGTGATACACTACACTATTGTGTTAACTTTATCATATTATATGAAAGCATAGATAGTGCTAAAATATCTGAATATAAAAAAACTTCCAATATATAAATGTATATTATATACAAATATATATTAGAAGAATCTCAAAAATAAAAATGCCGCAGACCGGAATCGAACCGGTACGGGTATCACTACCCACAGGATTTTAAGTCCTGGGCGTCTGC
>CAKRFY010000052.1 GCA_934320895.1 uncultured Lachnospiraceae bacterium
TTGTTCATCAAGTACCACGCCAATGAAATATGGGATTTCTTTCGCATATCATCCTCCTCACTGTGACATATACACGACTGACATCGCTGTCTTAATTTGTAAGTACATTGTACAACAACTTTGTAAATTATGCAATAGTTTTCTGACAATTTTTCTTAACTTTTTATTAAAGTCCCACAACTTTGTATGCAATTTATATGCAAAATCATTTTAATACCATCAAGCAAGTAGCAGAGCGGATTGCGAATATTCGCTTGACCACTGCATAAATATATATTCAACTGCGTTTGTATTTCACTTGACAACTACATAATCTATAGGTAAAATATTGAGTGTTTATACATATTAAATAAATTTATTGATTGGAGTTGATTTTTTTGGATTCAAGTGACGCCTCGAAACTATTGATCTTACTTATATTGTTGTTTTTTTCTGCATTTTTTTCTTCAGCAGAAACATGCCTTACAACAGTAAACAAAATGCGTCTCAGTTCTATGGCAGATGAGGGTAATAAAAGGGCCGCATTAGCCTTAAAGCTGATCAGTAACCAGACAAAAATGCTTAGTTCCATTTTAATAGGAAATAATATTGTCAATCTTTCAGCATCTTCACTTGCCACCACATTTGCTATAAACCTGGCAAAAAAATCAGGTTTTTCTAATGCAACAAGCCTGATCACTGGTGCAGCTACAGGTGTTATCACCATACTAGTTATTATTTTTGGAGAGATTGTACCAAAATCAATAGCGACGATGAATGCTGATAAAATGTCACTTATTTATTCTAAACCGATTTATACACTTACTGTTGTGTTAAGTCCTTTTGCATATGTATTTGATAAATTTTCAAATCTGCTTTTGAAGATCTTTCATATTGATATTGCAAAGCAGCCGGCAATCACAGAAAATGAACTTAGAACTATTGTTGATGTAAGTCATAAAGAAGGTGTTATCGAAAGTGAAGAACGACAGATGATTACAAATGTTGTTGATTTTGGTGATTCACTCGCTAAAGATGTTATGGTTCCAAAAATGGATGTAGAGTTTGTTGAACTGAATCTGACATACGATGAACTTATCGAAAGCTACTCAAAAGAAAAGTTTACACGTATGCCTGTATATGATGACAGCAGAGATAATGTAGTCGGTATCATAAACCTTAAAGATATCTTTTTCTACCAGGGAGATAAAAAAGATTTCAAGATTGCCGATGTGATGCGTGAAGCATATTTTACCTATGAGTATAAAAAAATATCAGAACTTTTCTTTGAAATGAAAGCTGCATCCATTCCTATGGCAATCGTTCTTGACGAATATGGTTCTACATCAGGAATCCTCACTATAGAAGACCTGATAGAAGAAATCGTAGGCGAGATCAGAGATGAATATGATGCCAACGAGGAAGACGACATTACTAAAACTGATGATGGCGATTATATTATACTTGGTGTTGCTAAACTTGATGATATAGATGAAGCCCTTGGCATTAAAATAGAATCTGAAGACTATGATTCCATTGCCGGACATATCATAAATCTTTTAGATCACTTTCCTGATGCGGGTGAAACTGTATCCGATGATTATGCAGAGTACACCGTTCTTGAAGCGGCAAAAAATCATATAGATAAAGTCAAACTTCATCTTCTTCCAAGAAATGATGAAAATGATAATGATCTTAATAATAACGAAAAAGAAGCACATGTCATATAGACTGTGCTTCTTTTTCATTGTCATATTTATGATATATTTTCAGGTTTACAATCTTCAAACAGGCACTTCTCTATATGCTGTCCTACCTGTCTGTCAATAGCTCCTCCACCCGTCTCGGCTATACACCGCTTAAAATTACAATGCTCCACAGAGCCACTTCTTCCATACATTAACACCCCAGCACCTATTTTAGCGCGACAGTTGACAAATACACATTTTTCTATTTCTCCTCCCTGAGTATATACTGCACCATCCTGACAAAAATTAAATATACACTCCTTTATCGAAGGTCTATATGCATTAAATACCGCCCTTCCTCCAAATGTATTTCTAAACAATGAATTTTTTAAAATTATCTTTGTACCTTTGACATTTATTCCACCTGTCTTAAGTGCTCCATCAAATTCACAATTTAATATTTCACATTTTTTTGCATTTTCAAGATAAAGCATATCTGATTCCTGCAGGTAGTTGCATATAACTCTTGCATGTTTCATATTTATACTGCCAGCACATCTTATCGGATAATTAAGATAAAGCGAAGCTTTTAAAATATTCAGACAACCTGTGGTCTCTACATAGACCGGACAATCGATTATCGTGGATTTGTCTATCAGCATTTCTCCAGAAATTTTCAACTCACCACGCTTTGACACAACCTGAACAAACTCCGCACCTGTAGGATGACATGCTATATATTCAAATTCATTATCATCTGCTGAAGCTATCCCTGAATAAAATACTGCTGCACCATATTCAGCAACATTGCAATTTGTAAAGTGACATTTACTTAACCTCACAGACTCCGCGGCAAATACAGCACCTCCACGTTTTGCCTCACAATCTGAGAAACGGCACTCACTTATTCTGCCATCTCCGCCACTTGCCATTATAGCGCCACCATCCTCCGGTGAATAACAACGACTGAACTGGCTCTTTGTTATATCAAGCTTCTTCCCCCAAAAACGTATTGCAGCTCCTCTTGTCGTATGATATATATTTGACTCCTTAACAGTAACCTCTCCTGCCTCTGCTCTGATAAACATTCCATAATTTCTGCAGTCAACCTCACAATGCTCGATCAATACTCTGCTGTAATCATCCTTAATATTTATGCACGCCCTATGACTGTCACTTTTTCTTATGATCTTACTGTTTATAACTTCGAGACTTCCTCCATCCAGCAATATATTTCCATATACTCTCACAAGTGCGTGATCGAAAATAAGTTTTGTTCCTCTGGTCAAAACAATATCATCATATATCTGGCATCTGTCAGTTATTCTTAATTCTTTCTTCTCATTTATATCTCTCTGTGTACACTCAACGGACTCATAAATCTGTAAAGCAAAATACTTAAGGTCAATAAGTTCTATTTTGGGATAAAGATTTTTTATTATCTGTGCAATTTCAAAACATTCCTTATTGTCATCGCCAAAAGCAGATATTATAAATTTTTTTATTATTTCGTAAATCTGCTCCGATATTCCTAACTTTCTTGCAAATTTTGATGCAAATTCATTTTCCTCAGTCGATATTATATTATCTGCCATGGCAACATTTACTAAATCCATGAGAAAGATTATCTTTTCCTTACCTGTCTTTAAATTTTCCAGAATATAGCTAAATACCGTTTCATACTCTTTCAGATTTCTAAGAGCCCATGCTATATCGCCTGAGTTCATTTTTAACCCGTACTTCATAAGACGCTCTAACTCAAAGTTATTTAGCGGCTTGATATTTTTGTTTAGCTTTGCCTCCATTATCACAGCAGATGTATACATTACTTTAAACTCTGTGTTATATGAGCAAAAAGGATGTTTAGGTGTAAGAAATATCTTTCGTCTGCAATTAAATTTCGTTAATATATCTATAACCATCACACACTCCCCCTCTTCTCAATACGCTGTATCTCAAAGTCATCATCATATACATTAAATATCTGGCTCTCCTCTGGCACACATTTTTTACAACTACAGTTTTTCACAAACTGGCCAAATTTCTGATATTTAAAATAAATAGCTGCTCCAAGATATCTTGCTTTACATTCATCAAAAACACAATTTTCACACTTTACATTACCTATAGATTCAGAATACACTGCTGCTCCATATTCAGCTTCGCAGTTTGTAAACTCACAATTTTCTATCTCAACTCTTGCACCATTATATAAGGCCAGCGCACCATCATCACAATTTATAAAACGACATCTTGATATAACCGCTGATCTCCCATAAAATGCTAATGCCCTGTTTCTTGCAATATTATTTATTATGGTATCAGACACGATAAGACGCCCTGATGTCTGTTTCATAAATCCCGTAAATTTTCCACAATCGATAAAGGAATCTGAAATCTGTACTATAGCTGCATTGTCAATACGCAGAAAATACTCGTATCCATTTTTAAGAACCCTTATCCTTGTGTTATACAGCCTTACCCTGCCTCCGTCAGCAATTATACCTCCATATATTTTCAAAATTCCACCATTCATCAAAAGTGAGCCTCCACGCTCAACCTTTATATCGCCATTTACAATAGTAGGTTTGTCTATCACAAATGTCTTTCCTGCTTTTACAACAATGTCATCATATTCTTCTTTCAATGTAAAGTCCGGGAAAAAATATGTAAGTATAGAATATCTTATATCATACCCCTTTTTTCTGAACGTATTGTATAACTCAGTTGCTTTTTCAACATCTTTTCTTGATGCACAATCACTAAACCCTTCAAAAAATTCTCTTTCTATGTCAGAAAATCTGAATATCTGCTGGTAATAATCAAGTATCTTTTCACAATAGTCCTGTGACCACAATGACAGTTGATATATCTTATACAGATCAAACATAAAACAATACTGCACTTCTTTTTCTTTTAACTTTTCAATACATTCTGTCAGTCTGAAGTCAAAATAATTATTTATATCAGTTATAACCTGCTCTCTGCCTTTTTGAGATATGCAAAGTTTATCAAGTATTGTGTCAAAATAATCCTGAAGCTCCATCATTGCTTTCATATTGCCCAGTGCCATTACTCCAAGACCAAAAACATATAAATATCTAAAAGAGTCCTCACACCCTATCATAGGATGATTCACCCACTCAAGTTCACTCTGTCGTTTTTTCAAGTGATTTAAAATATCTAAATTGCCCCCATTTTCCATAGCAATCCTCCCCTTACAACAGATTATATTATTATTATTTATCCACGAAGACAGCTAATCTTGTTTTAAAACTACTATCTTCGCGAATATTATAACACATTTTTTGTGCAGAAATGAGGATTTATATGAATTTATTTTTTCTTTGGACATTCTCAAAACATTCCAAATTCATTCATACTATTTTTACACAAGGCATCTATATAACTTTGTCTTCTCTGATACTCCTTTTTCTTTTTGACCTCACTTATCATATCCAATACCACAACCGCACTCTTTTTGCACTGATTCATAAAATATTCATTTTCTAATCTCACCTTTCCGGTATAATTATAATTTAAGAAATGCTGCAGTTTTCCATTTATCAGCGCATCATTAAATTCTACATTATAGGGTATGACACCAATTTTATTTCTTGGAACATTGTATTCATAACATATCCTTTTACGAGTCCACCTTTTTTCAGGTTGATACTTGCCGATAATATATACAGCCTTTTCTTTAAGTGATGTGTAATTTTCAAAAAAATCGTATATTTTTTTAGGATCCTGAGACAGATTTACTACCACAATATCTGCATCATACAAAATATGTTTTGTGCTTAGATTCTGATTTGATTCAGTATCAATAAACACATAATCTCCAACTCTCTCCAGCATTTTAAATAATTCATTGTGAACAAGACTGAAATCATAATTAAATACCTCCTTGTTAAAAACCATTCCCGAAGGTAATAGAAACATATTAGATAATAATAGATCTATTGTTGAACTTTTGACTATTTCATCATGCGTTTCCCCGATAAAAATTCTCTTTAGTATATGCTCCAAACCATATTTTACATAATACCCTCCCGTTTCTCTTAAAAACTCTATTTTCTCCTGTTGTACGAGAACTGCCTCCAGCCCTCTGTCTCTGTTAAAATGATTCTCTAGTAATATCTCCCTGATCATTCCTGATTTTTTCAAAGAAATCATTGATGTTATGCACGCCATATTTGATGTAACACACATATCCCTTCCGCCATTGCTCCAAAAAGCTATTTTCATTCTTCTCCTCTTCTCCAATCATCTTATTTTTTACCCACCAATTTTTCCTTCCATTTTTAACAGTTTCATACCCGTATTTGTAATAATAAAGAGTTTTTTATAACATGTAAAGAACTTTTTGACATGTTTTCGACACATTTATATCTTTCTCCATTATTCACAAATTTTTATACAATTTTTCTACAAAACAAAAAAAATGTCACCGCTTGAGCGACACTTTTCTCGTATTTCAAGATATATTATTTTTCTTTTCGTCATTATGCTAAATTTTTCAATATTTTTTTGTGCATAATGCTACTACTCATTTTACCATGTACAGCGGTCTTATAAACCCAATGCACAGACTGAACTATATCCTGCTTAAAATCTTTATTTTTATTCTGAGTAAGACTAAACATAATAACCCTGTTCATAATAATCTCGCCTGCTATCTGATATGTTCTTTCAGACGCACTATGCTCACTTTTCTCATACATATCTGTTAATATTCGATATATACTATAATTTTTTTCAAATCTAAGCAGCATTTCATCATACGACTTAGCAAATTCATCATACTTTTTCTTAAACAACACACCATCCATCTGTTCTTCATAAACATCAAAACTGCCATCAATATATATACAATCATTACAATTTATTATCAGGTCAAGTGCAATATCTGCAAAGTCATAAAATAATTCACACAATCTGTCAGTTATTCTAAAATACTTTTCCCTTATCTGTTCCATCAACTCATTAAATTTATGAATTTCTTCTGACAACTGCGGTATTTTACTTGTAACTAATGGATATAATTTCTTATCATCCGCCATCTCATACCAGATATTATCATGTTCACAAAGCCACTCTATTACAACAGGACATGATGCCGCCATTGAAAGAAGCATATTATCCTCACTTTTAAATGACAATCTCGGATATTTACGACAAGTGTTACACAACATCTCTTCATCAGAGTTTCTCTGTATACGACACAACCCATCATTGTCAAGCATCGCACAATCACCATTAGCCATGTTTTTAAATGAACATATACCATCTTTATATACTATGTTTGATAATATGTCATCTCTCAATATCTTATTTTTAAGATTTTCAAATCTGTCATAGGCATCCCCATCCACAACTATTTTCCAACCGCTACAGCATGTTGCCTTGCATTGTCCTGCAATACACTTAAAACCATTGTACGCTCCAAATACATAAATTTTCATCAGAATATAAGCTCCGATTTATCTTTAAGAAGCCTTGCTCCTTTTGCAATAAATAATACCCCTGTCGTAATCCCTGAAATTATAAGCAATATTCCCATCACGAGATTAAATGAACCCACAGACTTCATAGTTTTGTATATCTTTTCTCCCATATAAGCCTCCTTTTACTTTGTCAATCGGATATTCGCAATCCGCTCTGCTGCTTATTCATAACACTATTAGCTGATAGTGTTAAACTAAATACACCGATCTAAGTCGGTGTATTTAATATAACTTTAAAATTATTTATATACTTTGCAAACACAGTGTATAAACACAGAAATGTATATAGTAACATTTCTATATCACTTTCTCATTAATGTACACCATACTGCTCATAATATGCATCAATAGCGGCTTTAAGCTTGTCGTCTATAAGAACCTTTCCCTGACACTCTTTATTGTAAAGACACTCGACAACATCCTCCATTGTTACTATTGCATTGGCACCAAATCCATATTTTGACTGTATCTCATCAAGAGCACTTGCATTAGTAGTAAGTCCTCTCTCCATTCTATTCAAAGAAACCATAAGTCCCTTTATCTCAACATCTCCCTGAGCTTTTATTATAGGGAACGTCTCCTCGATAGACTTACCGGATGTGGTAACATCTTCGATAATAACAACCTTGTCACCATCCTTTATCTTGCTTCCAAGTAAGATACCTGTATCCCCGTGATCTTTTACTTCCTTACGATTTGAACAATATCTGATCTCTTTTCCGTATAATTCACTATATGCAATAGCTGTTGTAACACTAAGTGGTATTCCCTTATATGCCGGTCCGAACAATACATCAAAGTCATCGCCGTAATGCTCATGTATAGCCTTTGCATAATACTCACCGAGTCTTTTAAGCTGTGAACCTGTAACATATGCTCCTGCATTCATAAAAAATGGTGATTTTCTTCCACTTTTAAGAGTAAACTCTCCGAACTTTAAAACATCACTCTCAACCATAAACTCTATAAACTCTTTCTTGTAACTTTCCATTTTAAAAACTTCCTCCTGTTTTTTATTTTACACAGCCGATAAGCTCATTTATATCTTTAACTCCGTTTTTATCCATAAACTCTGCTATTCCATCAATAACATCTATCGTTGCCGCTGGATTGTTAAAGTTTGCTGTTCCTACTGCGATCATCGTAGCTCCCGCCATGATAAACTCTAACGCATCTTCTGCCGTTCTTATTCCACCCATTCCAAGAACAGGTATCTTTACAGCATTTGCTGCCTGATATACCATCCTTACTGCAACAGGCTTTACAGCCGGTCCTGACATACCGCCTGTTTTATTTGCAAGTGCAAATGTTCTTCTGTTTATATCTATCTTCATGCCTGTAAGTGTATTTATAAGTGATATTGCATCAGCCCCGCCTGCCTCGGCTGCCTTTGCCATCTCTGTTATATCAGTAACATTGGGACTAAGCTTCATTATAACGGGCTGCTTTGCATGAGCCTTTATTTTTGATGTTATCTGCTCAACAAGTTTAGGATCCTGTCCAAAAGCAATTCCACCAGCCTTTACATTCGGACATGAAATATTTATCTCAAGCATAGATACATCTTCACCTGCAAGTCTGTCAACAACCTCTATATATTCATCAGGTGTCTTTCCACATACATTTACGATAATATTTGTGTCATACTTTTTAAGAAAGGGTATGTCCCTATTGACAAATGTATCTATTCCAGGATTCTGAAGCCCTATCGCATTTAACATTCCACCATATGTTTCGCATACTCTTGGTGTATCATTTCCCGGCCATGGAACATTTGCAACACCTTTGGTCGTAACCGCTCCCAGTCTGTTTAGATCAACATACTCACTGAACTCCTCGCCAGAACCAAAAGTACCCGATGCCGTTGTAACCGGATTTTTCATTTTAACTCCGGCAAAATCTACTGAAAGATTCATAAGTTTCCTCCATTTCACAACTGTCAAGCGGATATTCGCAATCCGCTCTGCTACTTGATAGTGTTAAATTTCTATGTCCTCTGCATTAAATACAGGTCCATCCTTACATATTCTCTTGTTATGAACCTTGCTGTGCTCATCGATCTCCTTCGATCTGCATACACAGCCAAGACAAGCACCTATTCCACATGCCATCTTCTCTTCCATTGAAATCTGCGCTTCAATACCTTTTTCTCTGGCATATGCCTTTACACCACGAAGCATAGGAATAGGCCCACATGAATAAAGTACATCTGCCTCAAGAACATTCTCCTTTATCGCATCTATAACATTTCCCTTTGTTCCAACACTTCCGTCCTCAGTAGACACATATACATCTGCATATGGCTCAAATTCGTCTTTAAGAAAAAGGTCATTATCCCTGTATCCAAGCACTACTGAAACATTTTCTTTTGAATTAAGTGATTTTGCTAATTCAAGCATAGGTGGTATTCCTATTCCCCCACCTATGAGTACAGCCTTTCCACCTTTTAGTGTAAATCCATTTCCAAGAGGTCCCACAACAGGAATCTTATCGCCTTTAACCATCTTTGAAAATTCATCTGTTCCTTTTCCTACAACTCTGTAGACAACCCTTAGACTGTTTGTATCTTTATCAATCTCACATATACTTATAGGTCTTGGTAAAAGTCTGCTTCCATCCAAGCTGTACATTGAGATAAACTGCCCTGGAACTGCTCTATTTACAACATTTGCATCAGCTTCAAATTCAAGCCACATGCTGAATATATCTTTTGTTATATTTTCCTGTGATCTTATCACAGCCATAGTCTTTTTCTTATCAGCCATATATTATATAACCTCATTTCATTTAGTGAACTTTTCTTTAAAAAATACTATTAATATCGTTTTTCATATTGATAACAGCTTCTCTTGATGCATCTGCGAAGTTTTCTTCACCAAATTTGCTGTATGCATCCTGCTTATATGCTGCGATTATTCCTCTTGAAGAATTTACTATAGCTCCAAGACCATCCTCATTGAAATATGGTTTAAGATCCTTTGCAGTACCACCCTGTGCGCCGTATCCCGGAACAAGGATATAAGTCTTTGGCATAAGTTTACGAAGAACCTTTCCCATTTCAGGATATGTAGCTCCTACAACACATCCCACATAGCTGTAGTCGTCACCCATACATTCCTCGCCCCACTTTGAAACCATCTCACCGACAAGTTCATAAAGTGGTCTTCCATCAACCTCTTTATCCTGAAATTCTCCACTTGATGGATTAGATGTCTTTACAAGGACAAAAATACCTTTCTTTTCTTCTTTGCATACATCAATAAAAGGCTTTACTCCGTCACTTCCAAGATATGGATTTACTGTTGCAAAATCCTCATCAAATCCAGCATAAGATTTTGAACCTACCTGAACTTTTCCAAGATGCCCTACAGCATACGCTGCTGATGTTGAGCCTATATCTCCACGCTTGATATCTCCTATAACTACAAGACCTTTCTCCTTACAATAATCTATAGTTTTCTTGTAAGATACAAGTCCCGGAATTCCAAACTGTTCATACATTGCGATCTGTGGCTTTACAGCAGGTATAAGATCATATGTAGCATCAACTATGGCCTTATTAAACTGCCAGATTGCCTCGGCTGCTCCTTCAAGTGTTTCTCCATACTCACCGAATGCTTTTTCCTGCACATGCTTTGGCACATAGTTAAGCATTGGATCAAGTCCTACAACTATAGGCGCATTTTTTTTCTTAATCTCTGAAACCAATTTATTTATCATTTATCTTCCTCCATTCATTTATTCCTGATATACTATCTTTCCATCAACAAAAGTCATTATAACTCTTCCCTTAACTGCTTTGCCATCAAAAGGCGTATTCTTGCCTTTTGAAACAAACTTACTGCTATCTATGTTATACTCTTGTGTAATATCTGCTATAACGATATCTGCCACTTTACCCTCTGCAAGATTCCCCTTGTCTATGCCAAGAACTTTTGCTGGATTTACACTCATTTTTTCTACAAGCTGTGACAAGGTAAGCACTCCTTTATCCACAAGTTCAGTATAACCAAGTGCAAATGAAGTCTCAAGTCCTACTATTCCAAAAGGAGCTTTCAACATCGACTGATCCTTTTCTTCTTTTCCATGTGGCGCATGGTCTGTAGAAATAACTCCCATAACACCTGCCTTAAGTCCTTCTTTTAGTGCATCAACATCCGCTCTGCTTCTAAGTGGCGGATTCATCTTAAATCTTCCATGATCCTCAGTGATCTCATCATCAGACATTGTAAAGTGATGTGGGCAAACCTCTGCACTTACCGGAAGTCCCTGCTTTTTAGCCATTTCAACTAAAACAACACTATCCGCTGTAGAACAGTGACAAAGATGAAGCCTGTTTCCAGCCTCCTTTGACATAATGATATCTCTGGCAACTATTACATCCTCTACAGAGTTCGTGATACCCGGAAGTCCAAGTTCCTCTGATTTCTTTCCGGCATTCATAACACCACCCTCAACGAGTGCCTTATCCTCACAGTGAGAAAACATAGGAAGCTCAAGTCTTGCCGCTTCTTTTAACGCTTTTCTAAATAGAGCTGAATCCATAACGGATTTACCATCCTCGCTAAGAGCTATAATGCCTGCTTTCTTCATGCCTTCAATATCTGCAAGCTCTTTTCCTTCCTGACCTATAGTGCATGCCCCTATCGGGAGAATGTGAACCGGTGAATTTTTTGCTCTCTTAAGAAGATCCCTTACGCTTTCTGCACTGTCAATAACAGGTTTTGTATTAGGCATCGGACATATAGATGTAACTCCACCCCTTGCGGCGGCCTTAGAACCTGTCTCTATAGTCTCCTTATACTCAAATCCCGGTTCCCTCAAATGAACGTGAAGATCGATAAATCCCGGCATAACTGCCTTTCCCTCTGCATCAATCTCCTTTGTGTCTTTATCTGCCACAATACGATCAGCAACTTCTTTAACTTTTCCATTTTCTATAAGAATGTCTTTTTTTCCATCAATACCATTTGCTGGATCGACCATTCTGCCATTTTTAATAAGAATTTTTTCCATAAATTATTTTGTGCCTTTCCCTATATACAGAGAGAGCACCCGCCAAATCTATTGACAGATGCACTCTTCTATTTAATAAAGTTCCGCCTTTTCAAGGTCCTCAAGCATTCGCTTATTATGAATATATTTTTCAAAATCCATAGCTTCTATCCACTTAGCATCATTCAGATCTTCAGACAACACAACATCATCTTCATCCTGTTCTGTAAGACAAAGATATGCCAGTCCCAGATTGCACTCTGAGCCTATCATAAACGTCCATGTATAAAGAACTTTGTCAACTTCCGTAATAAGACCTGTCTGCTCCTGAATAATTCTGACTACTGCCTTGTCCGGTGATTCTCCAAATTCTGCTTCACCATCAATAAATTCCCATTGATATGGCTCTACGATATTATCATCGTACCATTTTTCAACCGTCAGATATTTATTATCTTTCTGAACAATTCCTTTTACCAAAATTCGATATTTATTCATATGGCACCTCCATTCATGTTACTTTAATTAGTTTTTGAACATAACTGAATCCGCCTGTAAAAATTTATGGGCGATATAAACTATTTTGCCGTAATATATCCTTTAGCCTTGAGAAGCTCTGCGATAAGCACAGCTCCACCTGCTGCACCACGGATAGTATTGTGTGATAAACCAACAAATTTATAATCAAATACCGTATCTTCGCGAAGACGTCCAAGTGATACCCCAAATCCATTTTCATAATTTACATCAAGTGATACCTGTGGACGATTATCCTCCTCAAGATACTGGATAAAATGTTTTGGAGCATTTGGAAGTCCAAGTTCCTGTGGCATTCCACTAAACTCTCTCCATACTCTGATGATTTCTTCCTTAGAAGGTTTCTTTCCTTCCTCAAATGTCATAAATACTGCTGCTGTATGACCATCCTGTACAGGTACACGGATACACTGTGTTGTGATAACAGGTCCCTCTGCTTTCACGATCTGTCCATTCTCAACATGTCCCCATATACGAAGTGGCTCCTGCTCACTCTTCTCTTCTTCACCGCCGATAAATGGAATGATATTATGCTCCATTTCAGGCCAGTCCTTAAATGTCTTTCCTGCTCCTGATATAGCCTGATATGTTGTAGCAACAACTGTTTTTGGCTCATAACCTGCTTTTTTGAGTGCATGAAGTGCAGGTGTATAACTCTGGATAGAGCAGTTTGGCTTAACTACTATAAATCCCCTTGTTGTTCCAAGACGCTTCTTCTGATCTGCGATAACTTCAAGATGCTCTGGATTGAGTTCAGGCACAACCATTGGTACATCAGGTGTCCATCTATGTGCACTATTGTTGGAAACAACTGGAGTTTCTGTCTTTGCGTATTCTTCTTCAATCTTCTTGATCTCGTCTTTTGTCATGTCAACAGCACTAAACACAAAATCAACTTTTGAAGCAACATTTTCAACATCGCTGACATCCTGTACCACGATCTTTTTAACGGCTTCAGGCATTGGTGTAGTCATCTTCCAACGACCCCCGATTGCTTCCTCATATGTTTTTCCTGCGCTTCTTGGGCTTGCAGCTATAGCTACAACCTCAAACCAAGGGTGATTTTCTAATAATGAGATAAATCTCTGTCCTACCATTCCAGTACCACCAAGGATACCAACT
>CAKRFY010000053.1 GCA_934320895.1 uncultured Lachnospiraceae bacterium
TCATCTGTAATAAAAAGTACACCTTTCTGTTGAAGTGTCATTCCTGAAAATATATCCTCAAGACTTATGTCGTTTACACTGTCATCCTGCAGAATATCTTTCCATTTAAGATATGTATCACCATCTGTCGTTGTCTGCATAACCGCATTTAGATCATTATCTAAAACAATAATTCCTGTCAAATGCTGCTCACATGCATAAGTATTTAACTCAGCGTCAGTATATTCGTGACTGTTCATATTTTTCGCAAGTTCTGTTGTCTTATCAAGCAGTCTTACAAGACTTTTTGTTTCATCATTTGCCTGATAATTATCATATGTCTCAAGTTTTTCCTTAGCATACTTTATTGTATCACTTGAAAGTTTTTCGGTATTTTTCAATTTGTAATATTTTTCACTTGTAAAATATATTATACCCGACAATCTGTTTTTGCAACTATTTACTTTGCACATGTGTTCATGTCCACAGCGAAATATTTATTTATATAGTATAAAATTTTCTACTATAATAAAAAATGTAGTGGTTATCTGCAATGTCATACGCCACAACAGATAACCACTACATTTTTCAGTTCACAAATATACTGATATTTTTGACTGTTTATATTTTAATCACCCACCATACCATTCAAAGTTATAACAACCTTAAACAGATCACCGTCTATGATAACATCAAGACTTCCATCCTGAAGCTTCATTAAACTTTTAGCTATCGAAAGTCCAAGTCCGCTTCCCTCAGTATTTCTCGACTTATCACCTCTTACAAACCTCTCTGTCAGCTCATCCCCTGAGATATTCAATGACTGTTCTGACATATTTTTTACCGATATTATAACTTTATCAGAAAACTCTTTACTGTATTCATACTTTCCTTCTGACAATTCTACATCAATATATACTCTCGTATTTTCCATCGCATATTTACATATGTTCTGGAATATATTATCAAAAACTCTTGACAAATGCCTGCCGTCAGCCCTTATTTTAAGCCTATTCTTTTTATCATCATCCATCTTAAACTTAACAACAGGTGTAAGATTTCTTTTCTCCATCTTCGGTATATACTCCCCAAGACTCTGTTCAACAAAGACCGGAAGATCAAGTTCAGCCATATTTACATCTATATTACCTGTTGAAGCCTTTGACAGGTCGAGCAGGTCATATATAAGATTTTTTAATCTCTCTGACTGTCTTTCAAGTACCTCCACATACCCTACCGCATTCTCGTTTTTTAAATCTTCCTTCTTTAAAAGATCCACATAACTTATGATTGCCGTCACAGGTGTTTTTATATCGTGGGATACATTTGTTATAAGCTCTGTTTTCATCCTCTCACTCTTTATCTGGGCATCTACTGCCTTTTTCATTCCATCACCGATACTGTTAAGACATTCAGCTTCATTTTTTACAGGCATAAGCATATCTTCTGTTTTTATCTTTCCATTTATGTCTCCTGCTGCCATCCGTTTTATCCCTGTATGAAGTCTCGATACATCCCTTAACACCCTTGCAAGTATGATAGTTCCAAGAATTTTAGCAATTATCACAGTAAAAAATGCAACCTCTGAACCACCATAAACTGCCAGAATACATTCGATAATGCCTGCTGCCCAATATACCGCAAATACAAATACGCTTGTCCTTACCATCAATAAAAGTGACTTAACAGCCTTTGCCATGTACATTATCAGCTTTGTTATAAACATGTTATTTATAACAGCATTATCTTTTAACTGAGCACAAAAGCTCGTATAGAATACCGTAAATATAATTCCTGCTATACTGCCTGCCGTGATACATACTGTTATAATGTTGGTAAATCCATATTTTATAAGATTCTTTATTTCATCCTGATCTGTATTTACAAGAACAGTCAATGCAATGCTTACCGCTATTCCTACCATAAAAATTGCTATATCCATAGGTATCCTGTAAAAGCAGCCTGGCTTGCCGTTCTCACTTTTTGATGTCTTCGCCATCACAGCAATTCCTATTGAAGATATAAGTAAAAGTATTCCTGAAATATATGTGGCAAACGATACGCTTTTCGCATTAGCATCGTACCAGCACAGATAATAGAAATCATCACCTGATCTTAAATCCCTGCGTATATCACCTGTAATCTTATAACCATAAGAATCGTTCCCTTTAGTATATTGTACTGCATCTACATAACATCTGTTATTTCGCTGTTTAACACTATGTACTGCGAATCTCAGGTTTCCTCTTAACAATTCAGATTCGTTACATGTTTCTAACATAGCAGACTTGAATTCACCTGTAAACGGACTGGTTCCTGATGAATCTAAGTCCATACTAAACATCGCCTCAACCCATAGCGAATTATCATCAGCAACCTTTATTCCCCCTATTTTTTTCCCTGAAAGTTTTTTAAACATTTTATCCCTGTAACTTTCATCAAATGAAACAGAACATATTATCTCTCCTTCATATGAGTAAAAATCTAATATCATTTTGTCATATGGATAAATTTTTTTCAGAATAGAAATCATACTTTTTCTTTTATTTTTGCCATATTGAGTCCTATAAAAAAATTGTTCAATAGCATCATTATATAATTTTTTCTTATCAAATATAAAACTGGTACTGTTACGATTCTGAAAATAATGCATCTCTCCCCTCGTAGTTACTTTATAACCTTTCCCTGCGAAGCCATTGCTGTAATCAATTTTGCCTAAATTATCGACCTTAAATGTAAACATATAGTTTGAGTCTTTATTATCAATATATTTTTTTTGGAGATTTGATAATCCAACTAACTGAGATTCACATTTCATATCTTTATATGCATCCTTATTTAATACAAGTTTTGAATACTCTGCTGCTTTTTTATTCATTGCCTGTATTCTGTTTTTTATCTCAGCTTTCACGCCGCTTGTTCCAACACCATATTTGCCAGTGGCAACGATAAGTATCATCCCCATTACCAGAAATACGGATAACGATACAGCCTGAATTATATTAAAAACAACTCTCAGGCTTTTTTTGTTATCATTCCTGTTTTTCTTAGTTATTTTAATATCTTTCATGTATATTCCCACCTTTCGCCTTTTACTCTGCCATTCTGATACTACTTAAAGATGAACATTATCCTCTTACTTCTCACACTTGTATCCCTGCCCCCACACTACTTTTAAGTATCTTGGTTCTGAAGGATTTATCTCTATTTTTTCTCTTAAATGTCTGATATGTACCGCAACCGTTCCCTCACTACCCATAGGAGTATCTTTCCATACTTCTCTGTATATCTCTTTCGGAGAGATTACCTTTCCTGGCTGCTTTATAAATAATTTAAGTATCTCAAATTCAGTAGGAGTAAGATCTTTTTCCTCACCATCTACAAATACCTGTTTTGCCGTATCGTCAAGTTCAAGCCCGCCAAGTATATATCTTGTCTCCTCTTCGCTTTTTTCTCCACCACCAAGCATCATGTATCTTCTAAGCTGAGCTTTTACCCTTGCGATCAGTTCGACCGGATTAAATGGTTTGGTAATATAATCATCTGCTCCGACATTAAGACCGAGTATCTTATCAGTATCCTCACTCTTAGCTGTAAGAAGGATAACGGGCACATTTGAGCTTTCCCTTATCTTACTCATCGCAGATATTCCATCCATAACAGGCATCATAATGTCCATGACCACGAGATGAACTTTCATACTCCCAACAAGTTCTACCGCTTCCCTCCCATTATACGCTTTTAAAACATTATAACCCTGACTGGTTAAATATATCGCTATAGCATCTACTATATCTTTTTCATCATCACAAATTATTATATTGTACATTTTTCACTCACTCCCATTTTGTATTTTCATTTTGCAAAATGTGTAAAATATCTGTGTATGCCAGATATTCTGACAAACACATTTAAGAGCTGTATCAAAGATTAATTATATACATCTCCGGTACAGCTCATATTATCTCAAAAAATTTATTAAGAAAAAAGCAGGTAAATGTTTAAGATTTGTTTAAGATTTTGAAGTTATCAATCACACTCTAATCAATATACTCAAATCCCGCAAGAATATATGGAAGCTGATTATTGATAATATCAGAAAATGTCTCAATAGCTTTCTTATCTTTAACTTCATTATACTTTATCATATAAGTACATCCACCTCTCTTACAATCACTGAACCCAACACGCTCCATGCCAGCCACATTGTCCTCTATCTGCGTCAGATCAGTTGTATGTAATCTGTAGATAGTAAACAGTTCCTGCTTAATGCCGTCTTTTTCGCCATAGAATGTAACCATATCCTGTCTGCAGCCTATATCTTTATTGTATGCTCCATCTTTTTCCTCAGTTTTAAGATACTTTGCTGTGTCAGAAAGCACATCCAATGTAAAGTTCGCATTAGTTGTAAATCTCTTGTAAGACGGCTCATTTTTGTTTTCTTTAAGTATGAACTCATGTCCATTAAACGAAACACTCTCAACCTTGTCAAGATCAACGATCTCTTTGAAATCAATCTTATAATAACCATTTGACTCTAAAACATGATAATCCTGTTCAGCACCATACCCTACAAATCTGCTGTCTATTTTTCTTCCGTCAAGATATTTTACAACAAGTCTGTCTTTTCCTTCCACCTGTCTTTCGTACTCCTCTTTAGTCCCCTCAAATTCCCTGTATTTTTCTATCTTAAAATAAGTTGTTAAAGACAACGGTGTGAGTTCAAACTTATTCCATACAACATCAGAACAGTTTAAGTTCATAGGAACATTTATATTTTTTACAATGGATTTATTATTGACTTCGAGTTTCCATTTTAAGTTCCACTCACCTTTGCATACTGCTACAAAATTAAAATTATGATTATACTGGTTATCATATCCTATGTCCTTCAGCGTAAGTGTCACCTCTTTTCCAGCTAAACTTTTTCCTTTTTTCCAATCGACATCATATGATACTGATATTAAAAACTTTGCAGTATCTCCCTCAAACCAGTTTTTACACACCTCTAAACTGGTGCCTCCTTCGTCTACCTTATGATTTTTGACTGAAAAATCATAAGCGTCAAAAAAAAGGTCTTTGTTGCACTGGGTAATCCCTTTCACATCAATTACCGCATAAAATCCTGATTCATAAGCCATGACCTGTCCCATGGAAACCTCTACATCGCCGCTCTTTGCTGTTGCCTGTGCATCTGAAACCATTTCAGCCGCCTGCTTTTCCTGTGTACCGCCATTTATTCCAAAATAACTGCTTATCGCAGAATTAAGTTTTAATGTAGCTGCTGCCGTTCCGCCCACGAGCAGAGTCACTCCTAAAGCCGCCGCAACAGCCCTTGTAAATCTGCGTGACATAAATTTTACCTTTATGTTACCATCTGTAGCAGCTATATTACTTTTTGCTTCTATTTTTCCTATTTTTTCCATTGTCCTTGTTAATATACGCTGTTTTTCTTCACTTGTCATCATATTCCCACCTTCTTTTATATCTGAATCTTTCCCCATATCACTAAGCATTTTATCTAAATCCTTCATAACAATCAGCCTCCCATCTCTATCCCACACTCGATAAGCTGTGTTCTCAATCTTATCCGTCCCCTGCACAGCCTGTTCTCAACTGTCTTTGCTTTAATTCCCATCTTCTCAGCAATTTCTTTTACACTGCACCCGTCAAAATATCTGAATGAAAATATTTCATTGTCCGGACTTTTCATTTCCTCGATAAGCTGGTGCAGCAGAACATATTCGCTGTTCTTTATCACCTCATGCTCAACATTATCATCTGCGATAAGCCTGCCTGATGCATCCACATTGTCAATCTCCTCATCAGACATTCCCGACTTTATACTCATAAGTTTTCTGCGGCGATTTAGAGCTGTCCTTCTGGCTATTCCGTACAAATATTCTTTAAGACCGCTGTCCCTACTGACTTTCACTTTTCTCCTTGCCATCCACAATGCCACAAAAACATCAGATATCGTCTCCTCTAGATCCTCATCTGTAAATCCAAGAAGTATCGAACTGCATATAGTCTTAACTGCGTTACCGTATCTGTCGATAATCTTTTCCATTGCTTTTGAAGCATCTTTGTCAAGCATGCGGAGAAGTTCTTTTTCTTCCCGTCTTTCTACTTCCACTCTGACCACTCCTTTGTTGTATTTTTTAAGGTCTTCACATTACTATTGGTGTCTAATGGTGGAAATCCCTCACTTTTTTCAGATTTTTACTAAATTTTTATACCTTATATTTAAACTTTATATCTTCTAATTTTTTCATTTTTAATTTATAAATCAAATAGTCAAGCGGATATTTACAATCCGCTCTGCTACTTGCTCATAACAAACAAGAGAGATTAAAGCAAAACCTTAATCCCTCTCTACTACTTCAAATTCTTCAAAACCTGTTCATAAATGATACACCACACTAGTTTTCTCATTCATCTGCATTATAGGCAAATGCGAAATCTGTCATTTATTCTAGTTTTCTTAACCAATTTTCTCCTGTATCTTTGCATAAACTTACCAATTTTTCCTTATCTTCTTCAAACATATACGGGCTTTCATCTTTCCAAACATAACACTCATCTCGGCCCCATAAATTTATCACCGTTCAAATGAATCATATGCTCCGGCATTTCGGCTATCCATACTTCCGTTTCCCAAGCTAACTTTTCTGCAAACTTCTTAAAATCAAGAAATGCCGTAACAAATATTTTTCCGGCAGTTACATCTTTCGTCATTTCTGTAATCTCCAGAATACGTTTCGGGTCCATCGGTCCTACAGAAGTTACCGACTCGATAAAATAAATCCAATTCTTATCTTCCCTATACAATACAACATCCGGCATTTTATCATGTAACGTAATTTCAAATCCCAATTCCTTCAATTTATCTATATTTTTTACTAAATCTTTCTCAATCGTATCTCCCACATATAGGCACTCTACATTCTCCGCAAATCTTGGTGCAAACTCTTCAATAATTGCTTTCTGCAGTTCGTTATGCTTTCCCGGTGAAAACTTAAAATCATCTCCATTTATTTTTACAGGCATCATTTTCATTTTCCTTTTTGATGCATAAATATCTATTAACCTTTCATGGTACAACATATATCTCGATGATATTTCTTTCCAATTAACACTTTCATAGTTTTTTAATAATTCCAATGTTTCGTCAGTTAAACGGTAACGATAATTTGGACTATTCGTTGCCTTTCCATTATCTTCTATCAATGCGGCCGTCCTAAATCTATGTAAAGCCTGCTTTCTAAATGTTTCTCTGCTATTTTCTGCATAAGTATTTCTATAGTTAATATTCGTAAACTGAATAATATCATGAATCCTGATCCAATCATTTGTTGCATCTGCCCATGACATATCAGGTTTTATTCCTGCCATCGCCAATAAAACATAACAGCATATATCTGCCTGCTGTGCTTTTGGCATTCCTACAAATTTTAATATTTCCCGTGCTTCTTCAATTTTATCCACAATATTCCTCCAATATCATATTACAACTCTTTTCTGACATATCTTTACTTTTCATTATTTTTCTTCCCATTTTGCGAATTATGTCAATATCAGGGACTGGCATTGCATTAATTTCAGTAGAATTAACCTGTGTTGAACCATTCAAAATTCGATAGTATTCATCATAAATTGTAGAATTAAACAGCACATATAAACCATATACCAAACATTCTGACATATTAGTAAGTACACCATCAATAAAATTAATTTTATTTTGTGTACTTATATTCGAATACTGCGGAAATTTTTTTGCCAAATATACCCCACATTGTAACCTTCTTGGTTCTTCTTTTGCTGTAAATCTTTTTACAAACAAATAATTACGATTTTCCTGCATTAGACCTTTTTGCTCTGTCACTATATATTCATGCTTTTTTTGAATAGGAAAATGAATCATTCCTTCTTTTATATGCTGAGAATAAAATAAAGGGATTGCACCTTCTTCTGCCTCATCACGTAAACTATCTCTATTTCTAAAATCAACAGTCAAACCTGTTTTCATTTTTAGCCCTATTTCCGGTAACGTTTTATTCCACTGATGCAATTTTTTCAATACTGAAACTTCTTCTTGATTTGTAACCAGATATACATACAATTCATTTCCAGAAACAACAAGATTATAAGGAACCGCTAATGTAGTACATTGATCAAACTCCTTATTAGTATGAGTAGATGTAATAGTTACATTTTCTGGCTGAATCGTTGTCTTTTTAACCTTTACTATAATAATTTCCTGTAAAACATTTTCTTTATCAAATACTTTATTTCTACTACCAAATAAATGTATATGGATTAGCTTCCCCTCTGACAAAAAATACTCTCTAAATTTTCTAAAATATGCACCTGAAGTCCATGATCTAGGAATTATATAAACCATTTCTCCGTTATCTTTTAAATTGAACAATCCCATTGATGCAAAAATAAAATACATATTAGGAGCCCCATAGCATACCGGCCGCATCACAACTGCTTCAGGGGCATCTTTTGATATTTTCATGTATGGTGGATTTCCAATAACAATATCATACTTTTTCGGATTCAAATCGCCACCTAGCATATGGTTGAAATCAAGATACTGACTGGTTATATAATTTTCTGTGATAATTTTTATACTAACTTTTTTCTTTGAACACTCCTGTATATATAACAGATTTTCTTGCAACAATGTCAAAACATTCTTATCAGTTTCGTAACATGTTACAATAATTTCATTGATTTGATCTATTTTATCTAATCTTTCAATCATTGCGCATGTCAAAATTCCAGATCCTGCACCAGCATCCAATAACGTTACTGTATTCTGTTCTGGTAAAACAAACAACCCAGCCATATATCTAGCTGTATCAATGCTCGTAAAAAACTGTCCGTATTTTTTTCGTTCTTTTTTAGGCATTTCTTCAATATACTGATTAGTTTTCTCTATAATTTGTTCTAACATCAACTCCACCTATCTGATTTATTTTTCTATTCACAACCCACTACTACTTTATATCTCAGGATGTTTTTCTTAAATATAAGTCCACTATATTGTTTAAATGTACAAATCTCTCATGTAATGGAATCAGTTCAAAAATATATATGAAAAACCCCGGAAACCTTACGACTCCGGGGTGTCTCACATTTAGATATAAAATTATCTTGCGATAACAAATCTATATTCAAATTGTATTACTCGATGATTGTAGCAACCTTTCCAGAACCTACTGTACGTCCACCTTCACGGATAGCGAAGTTAAGACCCTGCTCCATAGCTACTGGATGGATGAGCTCGATTGTCATCTCTACGTTATCACCAGGCATGCACATTTCTGTACCTGCAGGTAACTCACAAACACCTGTTACGTCTGTTGTTCTGAAGTAGAACTGTGGACGATAATTGTTGAAGAATGGAGTATGACGTCCACCTTCATCCTTTGTAAGAACGTAAACCTGAGCTGTAAATTTCTTATGGCATGTTACTGTACCTGGCTTAGCAAGAACCTGTCCACGAACGATCTGGTCTCTGTTGATACCACGAAGAAGAGCACCGATGTTATCACCAGCCTGTGCCTCGTCAAGCATCTTACGGAACATTTCGATACCAGTTACAACTGTCTTACCAACTTCTTCCTTAACACCAAGGATTTCAAGTTCGTCATTAAGGTGAAGTGTACCACGCTCTACTCTACCTGTAGCAACTGTACCACGACCTGTGATTGTGAATACGTCCTCTACTGGCATAAGGAATGGCTTATCTGTATCACGCTCTGGATTTGGAATGTACTCATCAACTGTGTCCATGAGTTCCATGATCTTGTCTCCCCACTCTCCGTTAGGATCTTCAAGAGCTTTAAGAGCTGAACCTTTGATGATTGGACAATCTTCAAATCCATACTCTTCAAGAGCTTCTGTAACTTCCATCTCTACTAATTCGATAAGCTCAGGATCGTCAACCATATCGCACTTGTTAAGGAATACTACGATATAAGGAACGTTAACCTGACGAGAAAGTAAGATATGCTCTTTTGTCTGAGCCATAACACCGTCAGTAGCAGCAACTACAAGGATAGCACCGTCCATCTGAGCAGCACCTGTGATCATGTTCTTTACATAATCAGCATGGCCTGGGCAGTCAACGTGAGCATAATGTCTCTTCTCTGTCTCATACTCAACGTGAGCTGTAGAGATTGTGATACCTCTTTCTCTCTCTTCTGGAGCCTTATCGATATTTTCGAAATCTACTGCTGCGTTACCAGCAACTCTAGCTGCAAGTGTCTTTGTGATAGCAGCTGTAAGTGTTGTTTTACCATGATCTACGTGACCGATAGTACCAATGTTACAATGAGGTTTAGTTCTTTCAAACTTTTCTTTAGCCATTTTTAATTATCCTCCTTAAATTTCATAGGCTTTGCCTAACTAATTGTCAATTCTCGATTTTCGCGTTTTTATAACACTATAAAAAGTATTATATTGCAAACACATCTATTTTTCAAGTCTTTTTAAAGACTTTTACAAGGAAAAGACCCTTAAAATCTTATTTTAAAAATCTTTTCCATATAAATTTCATATATGATGTTGAAGAAAAAAAGTATTTTAACTCCAACTGTCAAGAATTATTCTGCATTCTTACCTGCAAGAACCTTGTCCTGAACATTCTTTGGACACTGCTGATACTTCTCAAAGAACATTGAGTAGTTTCCACGTCCCTGTGTTGTAGAACGAAGTTCTGTAGAATATCCGAACATTTCAGCAAGTGGAACGAAAGCTCTAACAATCTTTCCACCACCGATGTCATCCATTCCTTCAATCTGTCCACGCTTAGCGTTAAGACTTCCGATAACATCACCCATGTATTCCTCAGGCATAGTAACTTCAACCTTCATAATAGGCTCAAGTAATACTGCGTTACCTTTCTTCATAGCATCCTTGAATGCCATAGATCCGGCAATATGGAATGCCATTTCTGATGAATCGACTTCATGGTATGAACCATCCCATACAGTAGCATGTACACCAAGTACAGGGAATCCACCAAGGATACCAGCCTGAGCTGCTTCCTCGATACCTTCACCAACAGCTGGAATGTATTCCTTAGGAATAGCACCACCGACTACTGTTGATTCAAACTTAAATGGTTCCTCACCATTAGGATCCATAGGCTCAAACTTAACTTTACAATGTCCGTACTGACCACGTCCACCTGACTGCTTAGCATATTTGCTATCTATATCAACAGCAGTTGTAAATGTCTCTTTGTATGCAACCTGTGGAGCACCTACGTTAGCTTCTACATTGAACTCACGAAGAAGTCTGTCTACGATAACTTCAAGATGAAGCTCACCCATACCTGCGATGATTGTCTGACCAGTTTCCTGATCTGTATGAGCTTTGAATGTTGGATCTTCTTCAGCAAGTTTTGCTAAAGCTTCACCCATCTTACCCTGATCATTCTTTGTCTTAGGCTCGATAGCAAGCTCGATAACAGGCTCTGGGAATTCCATAGATTCAAGAATAACAGGATGCTGCTCGTCACAGATAGTATCACCTGTTGTTGTAATCTTAAATCCTACTGCGGCAGCGATATCACCAGAGTAAACTTTGTCGATCTCGCTACGGCTGTTAGCATGCATCTGTACGATACGACCAACACGCTCTTTCTTCTGCTTTGTAGCATTGAGAACATATGAACCTGAGTTTAATGTTCCTGAATATACACGGAAGAATGCAAGCTTTCCAACGAATGGGTCAGTCATGATCTTAAATGCAAGTGCGGCGAATGGTTCATCATCAGAAGATTTACGAACTACTTCGTTTCCTTCTTCGTCTGTACCTGTGATATCAGGGATATCTGTTGGTGCAGGCATGAACTCAACTACGCCATCAAGTAACTTCTGAACACCCTTGTTCTTATATGCAGAACCACAATATACAGGTACTGCTTCACAAGCGATTGTTCCTTTACGAAGTGCTTTCTTTAACTCGTCGATAGTTGGCTCTTCACCCTCGAGATATTTCTCTAACAAGTCATCATCTAACTCGCAGACTTTCTCGATAAGGTTGTTATGCCACTCATCAGCGAGGTCTTTGAGGTCATCAGGAATATCTGTAATTTCGATATCTGTTCCCTCATCATTTTTATAGTAATATGCATCCATTTCAAAAAGGTCGATAAGTCCGATAAAGCTGTCTTCCTTACCGATTGGAATCTGAACAGGGATAGCATTTTTTCCAAGACGATCAATAATTGTCTGTACTGACATGAAGAAATCAGCACCCATTTTATCCATCTTGTTGATGAATGCCATACGAGGTACATTGTATGTGTCAGCCTGACGCCATACATTCTCTGACTGAGGCTCAACACCAGCCTTAGCATCAAATACACCTACAGCACCATCAAGTACACGAAGTGAACGCTCAACCTCAACTGTGAAGTCTACGTGTCCCGGTGTATCAATGATGTTGATACGATGCTCTAAAGCACCTGGTTTCTTCTTATGATGATCTTCAAGTGTCCAATGACATGTTGTAGCAGCTGAAGTAATTGTGATACCTCTTTCTTTTTCCTGCTCCATCCAGTCCATTGTTGAGGCACCATCATGTGTCTCACCGATCTTATAGTTTACACCTGTGTAATATAAGATACGTTCTGTTAATGTAGTCTTACCGGCATCGATATGAGCCATGATACCGATATTTCTAGTTCTATCAAGTGGATATTCTCT
>CAKRFY010000054.1 GCA_934320895.1 uncultured Lachnospiraceae bacterium
AAACATGAGATTGTCCCAGTCGATTTTTGTGGCATCGTATAGTCTGTTCTTCATCTTTCTTTCCTTTTTATCAAAAATGATTCTGTACCGACACACAAAAAGACCAACTACCCGAGGATAATTGGTCTTTCCTGTTTTTTTCGTGTCAAATGTTGTGTCAAACTTGTGTCAAATCACTTTTCCCGAACCCGGGAAGCCTTGATTTTCCTAAGCTTATTCGCAAACGTATGGCATAAGAGCTACGCCAAAAGCGATCCACACCATACACGCACCATTCCCAATTTATCAAGCCTCATCTATATTCTATATGTATTTACAGATACCCGTATATGCACCCTTTTTCACATATTTTATAGTCAAAAAGGGTGTCAAATGACCAAAATAGCCTCTGAAAAACACCCCTTTTTACACCCATTTTTAGTCAGATTTAATCGAAAATCTTAATGACATTTCCTATATCTGCACGCATGCGTTTTGCATTATCGTTCCTTATATGTGCATAGATATTAATGGTTGTGTTTACTGAACTGTGCCCCATTACAACCCTTGCAATTTCATATGGTACCTCATTTAAAACCAAATGCGTTGCAAACGTATGTCTGAATATATGCGGTGTAAGTTTTGCTGGCAATTCAACTGGCTCTCTATCTTCCTTTTCTGCTCTTTCCTTTTCCCACTGATTTGCATGCTTTACAATTCTCTTCATTGTTGCGACAAAGCCTTCGTGTGTAAAAGGATTCCCCAGTTTTGACGTGAATACAAAATGGCTGTAACCATCAATTTTTATATCCTGCCTTATCCTCATATTTTTCTGGTACTGTTTCTGCAATTTAAACAATCGTACCAAATCATCACTTAATGGAATATCTCTAACTGCATTTGGTGTTTTCGGTGAAGTTATAAAGTACTCATGCTTATTGGTATTTTTGCATCTATAATTTAGTGTCTTGCTAACATGTACTATGCCTTTTTCTAAATCCACATCATCCCATGTTAAAGCATCACATTCACCAAATCTCATGCCAGTTCCAAGAAGTATGCCTACCATTGGTAAATATACATTTTGAAATGTGCCTTCTATCTTAAGAAAGTCCAATAACAACTTTTCCTGCTCTTCTGTCAGTGCATCTCTGGCTTCCTTTGGTTTTGTTGCAACATCTTTCATGATTTCGCTTGCAGGATTTACAAACAAGCCTCCGTCATAAACTACTTGCTGCAAGCAATTATACAACATACTTGCAAGTGAACGCAATGTCCCATGTGCCAATTTCTTTTTATTTACTAATTCCCTAAAATGTGCTACAAAGTGAGTTCTCTTTAATTCCCTCATCGGCATACGTCCTATTGCATAAGGCTCAACGTACCATTCATAATAATTTTTCAGATTTAATAAGCTTGCAGGCTTCACTTTATCTTCCTTGAAAATCTTGATATATTGAGGATACCACTCGTTTAGCGACATACTAGCCAAATCTGTATTTCTTCCGGATGCTACATCAATCCTGTTCTTATCTATTTTTTTCTTTAATTCGGTCAAGTCCTTATCGTATATATAATGAGGCTGTCCGTAAAGACTGTACTTATATATGTACCTATTATCGGTTTGACGATAATATACACCTTCTGGTAGCACCCTTCCATTAATATCCTTTCTTCTTACTACTTTAGCCATAACATTTACCAACCTTTCTTCAATTTTTATTGGGTGGGGATGATATCAGATGTCACCCCACCCGTCAAGCGCATTTTATATTTACATAGATTCGTAATATAAAAACTCTTTCAGTCTCTGCACATTAAATCTCAGTGAGTTCCCTATATAAACTCTTGCCTTTGCTAACTCGGCAACTTTTAATGCTCTTCTACGTCCATATCCAGTTATACGCATAAGGGTGTCTAAATCAACTAAAAGCAGTTCATCTTCTAAATTTTCCATTTTCTATCTCTCTTTCATTTAAATGCTCGTTCGGTTACTGAACGTTCTTGTATTTGCTTAACCAAATACATCTTCATACTTAATCACTCGCTCAGGTTCAACTATTCCCTTTACAATTGGTTCATAATTTATAAAAATGCATTCTACAACCTTCTTTTTCTTTCTTGTCTTTTCTAGATTATCAATTTTATCTTTTATTTTTTTAGAGTATATTTGTGGTAAATATGCATCCTTAAGCAGATATAATGTAAATCCCATTCTCATCAAATATCTGCAATAAATATCACTTTGTAAATCTTCTAAATTTACATAGCAGAATATCATTACCTTAGCTTTCAGTTTTTTGTGTAAATATTGTTTATACAAAGCTTCCATCAACCTGTGGTGCATACCATCTGACCAATCCTGGTCGTATCCCTTTTGCCCTGCACTTCTCTTTGAAGGCTCATATGGGGGGTCAATAGTGCAGAACAGATTTGAATTATCTAATTTTTCTAAATAATCAAACATATCCCCTTCTATGATTTCTATCCCTTGCATTTCTTCCGAAAATGTACAACAGTCTGGTAAAATCTGACGAAGATACCTTTCTCTACTTCTATTTGCACTAATCAACAAGTCAATACTATCATCACAACCTTTATCAATGTCCCTGTAAGATAAACAAGATGCATTATAAGATTGGTCTGTCAAGATTTTTCTATAAACAGCTGTCTCAATTTTGGAACACCCTTCATAATTTCTTTTCTTTATTTCTAATGCATCATCAAATACATCTCTGCTATATCCCAATTCTTTTAAACGTAATGCTATCTCTACTGGATTCTGTTGCACTTGCTTCAATAGTGTTGCCTGTCCATGGTCTTTTTCTACTATTGTTCTAGGAATATTACTGTCAATTACTTTTCTTGCAACTGCCGCAATCCCTGCACACAATTCCAAATACTCATTATACTGTGACGGTATGGCTGCTCGAATTGCAGCCACCATCTTATTTTTGTTTCCATAATACTTAAACACTCTTTACTCCTTCCACGCTCATCATGTGTTGTACATTACGCTGTGTCATCCATTGCTCCGCCTGCGTCTTAGGAATTGAAAATCTTTGAATACGTTCAGTTTCTTTTCTTCCATACATTTTGCATCTCTTCGCACTTGGTGTATGTTGTCCCCCACCTCTGCCTGCATCTGGAAGAAGCCACCCTAATGCCTTTGCCTGCTTACACCAAGCTCTTTTATCAATATCTGTATCATCTGCAATCTCCTCCCAATACGCGTCAAAGGTATCCTGCCAAATTCCAATGTCTATACGACCGTCTACCTCTTCTGCATAGATGGTCATGGTATCTAACCCTTCAAATCCTTGTGCTATTTTCTTCATAAAAAATGCATGGATTCCTTGCATATCAAGTCTTGGCTCCAAATCTATGATATTTAATTTCCCCAACTCATTTAGTAACCACAATCTATTATTCGCAATTGAAATATCTGCCATAGTAAATGCGTTTCCAAACTCTAGCATAAAATTCATCAAGCCCGTTCCACCTTTGGAAATATCTGCTAACGAGATTTTTCTTGCTTTTCCCGTTTTGGTGTGTGTTTTTGCATAAACATATGCACCTTTTGTTAAATCAGATTTTCCACCTTCTCCATAGACTTTAATTTTCAAATCTGAATTTGCAGATTCTGCAATAACATGGTGTCCATCTTTTTCTTTTCTCGACTGATACAATGGATTTTGAACTAGCTCTGCCAATTTACATTTCATGCGAAATTCGCTTTCCAACTCATTGGCAATCGGCGGCTGCTTTTTCACATGTTCATCTTTTGCCCCATTTTTCGTCACAGAATTCTTCGCCATATCATCCGTTGATTCCTGATGTGCCACTTGTTCTGTATGTACTTCTTCTTTTTTTGTCTCTGTAACTAATGATTTTTTTCCATCTTTTTCCTTATTCATCGCCATCTGCTCCCTTTTTCTCATAATTTCATCTATGCTTTCTATCAATTTTTCAAAATCCAAAACCGGATATAATGCACTTCCTTTACAAAAAGACTTTGCTGAATCATATTCTTTTGAATCCATCACCACTGAAATTCTGTCTATAATTCCCTCATCACTTGCGGAAAATCCATATTTCATCTTATGGATTTTTGTCTCAAGCTTTTTCAATGCCGCATATGACTCTTGCATCTTCTCATTTGTTGGAAAATATGGTTCATTGTCAATTATTGATGAATCATCCAACATATCTGCTTCTATACTGAATATAAACATATCAATGTCCTCCTTATTATCTTCATTTAATTAGGAGAGAACTCGCCTTGTTTCTCTCCTAATTAAACCTGATTATTTTTAATCCAGTTTGATATCCGGTGTACCCGACATAAATGTCAAATTACTAGGAATACCAATCATCTTTTTTACTTCTTTAAAATCTTGTTCTACTTTTTTCCCATTTGTAAAAAACATGATAGTTATGTCATCAGGACTACACATCTTCATGTCATACACTTTTTTCCCTTGTTCGTGAAAACAGTCTATAGCCTTGTTCATTGCCGTATCAAATGCCCTCAGTAATTCTCTTGTTCCAAATGGTGCAGTAACATAATTTGGAAATGGTGTTATTAACATGTTCTTCTTCAACTCTATACTAATCATTCTCTCTTCACTTAATTCTCTCATGATATAATCTGTCATCCATTTAATAGCTTCTGTTTTTTTCATAGCCACTACCTCATTTCTTTCTGCTGAATATCTATAAATAACTGCAAACCTGCAAATTTAATTTCTCCGCTTGAACACTTATTGAATAACTTTTTTCCATTAGCCCCATTATTTCAGGGGGACCCTCTTCGGACGTTCTATGTCATTAGACATAGCTCTCTTATGCTTTTCCTATCCAACCTACTAGGCAGACCACTCCCTTGGTGCGTCAGTTCGCGTCTTGCATAAGCCTATATGTACACTTTGAGTCCGCGCACCTCAAACTCTCCATGTAATTTTTTCTTACGTCCCTCCTCTCTGTTGTGTTCCTCTTGACAATTATGATTATATTTTAGTTTCTCAAAGACTTCATTTTGGCTTAAGCTATCGTATTTTTCCAAAAGTTCTTATTTTATGCATAAAAAATGACCAGATTTGAGAAAATCTGGTCATTTTTGCCATCTAGCATTCAATATTTTAGTCATATTATTTTATTTTAACTTAAAATCCCCGCAATCTACTGCAACGGTATACACTGCTTCTGCAAGTTTTAATTGTTCTTGTAATTCTTTTATATATATCTCCAAACCCTGTTGTCCTAAATTTTTTAATTCTCTAGTTCTTGTTTTCTTAAATACATCAATAATATTGTCAATTGTTACAACACTTACTGCATCAAATGGTTTTCCATACTTAATAAAGTGAAATATCTTATATGTGCCTACGTCCTCAAAATCTGAATATCCCTCTATCTTAATAAGTTTTGTTATTTCTTTACTAAGTGCATCTTCAAATTGTTGCATCGTAGCAATCGAACTCTCTGCAATCTCAATAATACTATTAAACTTTTCCTGTAGCTGTGTGTTATTTTTGCTTTTAATTAATTTTTTTATTCTCTCCTTAGAATTATAATATGGTTTCTCTTCTGCACGTTCCACCTGCGTATTAATATAATCACAGCTATCTAAAAAATCCTGATAATGTGGATATATATTAATTTCATATTCTTTTGTAAGAATTATTCTATCTTCACCTGTCAAAAACTTGTGCGGAATTCCTGTCTTACCCTCTATCTTATCAGCCCATCTTTTCACTTTTTTCTCCGAATAATTATATTCGGAATTTATGATTTCCCTTATTGTTTGTCTGGATTTTTCAAATGTGCCATAAAAACTATTTATATCGTATTCATGACCTTTTATCTTCATTTCTCCGAACCCATGTTTTTGATATTTCCATATTGCATGAATAACCTTCATATTATATGCTAACATTTTCTGTTTTTCTTCAGTATCTGCCATAACAACATTCCTACCTTTCAATAACTAAGAATATCATATCATACTCTTTAGTCTTGTAAAATCGGAATTATGTATATCTATGGCAAATTGGCAATCACCCAAAAATCACTGCACCATCACAAACTACCACTCCCAGCTTCTTTGCTGCTTCATCTGCCTGCGGTGTCAGCTCCGAATTGGTAAAAATCATTGCCCGGTCTGTACCATAATAATTCTTTGCACATACAACTTCCTCAACCGCTCTGTATGGCACTTTACCCGAATACTTCTTACACTGCACTGCATATGTTTCTCCATTTTTTGAACATATTACATCTGCTCCGTAGTCACCGGATCCACTGGTCACCTTTATATTATAAAATCCGTGTTTTCCTAACCACTCTGCACTCCAGCTCTCAAACTCCCATCCGGTCATGCTGTCAAAATCTTTCCATCTGTAGCTATTACTTTGTGAGTGCACTGCCAGATACTTTTGTACTGTCACAACAATTCCAGTTACACACAATGAAATAACTACTACCGAAATCATATTTTTCCACACGCTGGCTATGGAAAATCTCTCTGTAGCATTAAAAAAATGTAATGCCATCACATCAGCCACAACTATGAATATCAGCTTTACTCTATGTTCTATCCTCTTATTCCCCAACAATCGGAAAGGTATATAAAATACATTCACAAGCATAGCTCCTATTACTGCAATCATAAAAATTATTTCTATACGCATACTTCCACTTCTTCCAAACATGTCATACAAGTACCAGCAACACCCTATAAACAGGATTCTTGCTATCCATGAGGTTTTCAATTTATTAACGACATTATCTTTTTTATTTCCTATTAAAATATCATACATACTGTATATCCCTCCTTTTGAGTGGGGGTATTGTAACGCTGGTATAAGTGAGGTTCAAGCTGTTTTTCATATTTTTTTGTAAGTTTATTTTTTCCGGTGCTTTTTCAGTTTTTTACTACAGCCATGCCTCTATGTAGCTCTGGTTTCATTTTGATGACACCACCACTCATGCATTATTGATGTCTTTTGTATGTACACCTACAAAATAAAAGCCTGTTCCTTCTATATATAAACTCTTCTGCACAGGTCAATTTTGTAATTCTTATGCAAAATGACTTTTCCGAGTAATGAACATTTTCTCAACTAGTCCACTCTGATGTCATTTCTTTTTTCCTTTTTTGCTATTATACTCACTTCCCATCTTTTTTTCTTAAACACCATTTTTAATTATTCAAAAGCCTGTTTTTTACAAAATTAAAATCCAAATCAAAAATATTGATTTCACTGTTTCCACATTTTTATATTAACTCACAAAATACTTTCCACATTTTCTTCAGTTGCTATAAAAATCCAATCCCACCATTTCCAGTCAACATCTTTTTGATTTTTTTCTATCTTCTGAAAATCCAGTGGATGCAGGGTGTTTTTATCAACTAGCTAACATTTTGCTTTTTATTTTTTCTTCCTTATTATATGTAACCAATAGTACATGACTTTTTGTTTCATATCACTAGTCCATAAAATGACCTATAAAAAATGTACCCTTAAACAACTCAAGGCGGTTACACTTTTACATGTAACCGCCCTGTATATAAAAAGGAAAAGTAAATGGAACACAATGTATATTTATTTCATTAAACTGACTTTCTAATTCTCTTTTTAAGTGCGTCACAGATTCCCTGCGCAGCCTCCATATTATCATTCATCTGACCATCATTTGGAAAGTCCACCTGACCTATAGTCCGGCAGTCACCATTTGCAAGCACAATAACAAATATGCATCTGTTAGGACTAACCATCTTAGGAATAATTCTGAATCCACCTCTTGCCATATCTACCACCCCTTTCTGATGTCATCGTTTATAAATTCAAGCTTTGTCTCTTCATCTTTTGTGAAGCTTACTGAATCTACAAGATTTGCAAAGCTTTCAGATGACTGCTCAAACATATCTTTTATGATCTCTTCACTGATTCCTTCCGTACTTACCCACATATCTATGGACACTGTCTTTAATGGTGTACCATCTTCCTCTGTAATATCTATCTCCTGTCTTAATCTGAATTTCTTCATGATGTCATGCCTCCTTATTGTACTCTTTCACTCTGCTGTAATACTGCTGGTATGCCTGTCTGACCTTTTCCATAAGCCAGACATTATCTGCTTCATCTGCTCCACTGATTAGTTTTGCACTTGCAACAATGTCTCTGTCACCTAGGGTCTTTAAAACTCCAAACTCCCTTGCTCCATGTGTGCCTCTTAAATTGACCAGCATAAAATCTTCTTCTCCAAATCTGTTCATGATGTGTTCCTCCTGCTTTCCTTGTGTTTTAAAAAAATTGAAGTGTTGCTACCCATACAACTTGAAAATACAATTCATATGCAAGTTGTATCTTCCTGCGTAGCTTATGATTCTGTCTGTGTTCTGCATGTGGCGAACACCATATATCAAGCACTACATTTCTGCTTTCCTTATGTACAAGGCTCCATCTCTGCATTTCATAAGCCTTTGTACTGCGTTGAACCCATTTAAAATTCATGTCACTTCCATTTCTCCCTTCAATAATTTTTTTAAAAAATCTAATTACTTATCAAAATATGTCTTTATGCAGGACACAATAAAAAACCACCCAGCTATCAAAAATAACTGAGTGGTCTCCTATCTCTCATTTTATACTTTTTGCGAGTGCACTTACAAAAAATGTCTCTCTATTCTCATTCCATGTTACCAGCTTCTGTTTCCTTATCATCCATTTCAGACTTTACTATCCGGACAAGATATGTAATGAAGCTTCTTATCTGTCTGTTAATATAAATCCAACAGCACATACAAATCAAAATCAGTGTGATCACAACCAATACTGTGAATGCATCCATAAACCCTCACCTCTCAAAAGACGCCCCGGCTTTTATGCCGGGGTCTGTCTTACTCTCTTACCATTTTTTATCAAAAAGTTTTTTCTCTTCCTTTACTGGCGCTACCGTTGCACTCTCTGGTTTTGCTGCAACTGGCTTTGCTGGTTCTTCCTTTTTCTCTGTCACCGGAACCTGCACTTTCTTTTCAGGCTCTGTACCAGCCAGCACGATTTTTTCTCCATCGAGCTTTGCCCCACCGGAAACAATACCGATTTTCAAATATGCCCTCATGTCATTCTCTGAAATCTTAGCCTGCTCAAACTTACTGCTGATGCAATCGTAAACCACCTTACCGGATTCTTCATGACTTCCAATGCAGACATACAGATTATTGACCATACTCTCTTCTTCCATGGATTTCCAAGAACCAATATGGCTATGTACCATCATGTTTGTTGTAAAAAATCCTTCCTTGTCAAGCAAAAGCTCGTCATTATCTCCAATCTTAAGACCACAAATCTTCTGCTTGCCAGCCTTGATCATATCCTTGATCTGTTTAGAAGTATACTCCATGACTTCTTTTCCACTCCAAAGCTCCCATCCTAACTCTCTGTTTCCAAGTACCAGTTTGTTTACTACGATATTCATCTTACACATTTTTACTACCTCATTTTCTTTCCGTGCCCCTGCGCACTATACAATTTTTTTTGGAGATTTTTATTTCTATCTCCCTTTCACAATACAATCATAACGCTGTGGTCATGGGGTGCAAGACGTGATGGTGCACGAAAATGTAACCTTATGGTTCTGCTGTGATTAGGGATGTTGTAGCATGAGTATGTTCTATTTTAATAAACCTCCCTGCTTTTTTATCACAAGTCACTTTCCCCAAAATCACTCTCACTAATTTATCTCATAAACTATACATTTTAAAATACTGTAGGAAATTATCTAACGTACCCTTACAAGCCACAATTTTCACTCAACTAGTCCAATATACTTTTAACCCCTATGTAACCTTGATTTCCCCATGTAATCAAACACTTATAAACTCAAAAAATTTTGACATTCCTAGTCAATCACCTATCCTCACGCACTCTGATTTTTCCATTATGAAACACTTAAAAATTAAAATGACATGGATTCTATGTAGTTCCTGCACCGGAATCACATATAAAAATCCATGTCACATTTATTTTATTTCCTATAACAATATACTTTCTCCAGACTTCTTTTTCTCTTCCAGCTTTTTCTTCCATCTCCACAAAGTTGATTTACTGATTTCAAAGTAATCCATCAGTTCTTTATCTGACAATCCAAACATTATCTGTAGCTCCAGCTCTACCATATTAAACCTTTTCTTTTTGGCAATTGGCATTCCCGACATGACCTTTGCCATCTGTACATTCCTTGCATTGCCATGACACATTTCATTAAGCAACTTATTTAATCTAGTGTTTTCTTCCTTTAGCCTTCTTCTTTCATCATCCAGCTCACGTACTTCTCTGAATGCTTCTACAAATAAATATGAAAACATGTAAACCAGTCCATTCATGCTTACCCCAAGCTCTGTGCAGAATTTTACTGCATCCACGTTGCCACTGATATTGTTCTTTTTCTGTATCTCTTTTAACATGATTATTATATTATCCACAGACCACATAACTTTCACCTCACTCCTTATAAACCCAGCCTACTGACATCTCATCTGTTCCTGCTTTTTCACAATGAAACATTACTCCTGCATATCCTCTTTGTTTCAAGATATCCCATCCGACCTCTGTTGCCCTCTGACATGCGTACAGTGTTTCATATTCTCCCAGATATAGTTGCTTTCCTTCTGGTACGTGCTGATATAATTTATACATCTTGCTTTCCTCCTAAAAAAATTTACATTTCTAATCAAATCAAGTACAAAAACAAGTACAAACCTCCATATTTAAGTCACAACAATAATTCCAATATGCATAATATCTACTTCACCTTGTTACAAATCTGCTTCATAATGTTATAGCTGGTTTCAAATTGAAGTACTTTTTTAAAATCCACTTTTCCTTTATCCATGATTACTATGATCCCTTTACACTGTCACGCAAATAAACCACTTCACATGAAAACAAACCATAACCAATATGACTTATCTCCAACCGCTCAATGACACATATTTTTCCTATACGTGATTACAAATTTCATTTTGACGAGGATTTTTGAAATCCCAATTACTATCTATCTGGTTTTTAGGTAACATCAAACTCAAATTAAACTCTATCCATTTTTCCCACACTGTGGCACCCTTATCTCCCCTTGTATACTATCTGTTGTCCATAAGCCACCTTTTATCCCATCTACAGCCGGGTTCTCTCTGTTCAACGTCGCAAGTGCACTGCCAAAAGTTACATTCTAAACTGCAAACTGTAATCTATGGTTTCTAATACGACTATCTATAAACCTTGTCCTTGCAGCCTGTTTATTCCCATAGTCATAACATCTGTTTTCATATTGTCAAACCAAATCTTATACTGCAAATATCTAAAAAAAAATTGGCATTATGGCAATCTGCCGTTGTTGCTCTTTCTAAAAATGTGCAAAAAAATAAACCCAACTGGGTCATTTACTACAATACCATTAATGGTGAGAGCAGTGCTGGTGTCAAATCTGTAGGATGTGGATGTGGTTGAACATATTCCAGCTGAACCAACTGTTGCCTTATAAGTAGTTGACATATCAGGTGACTTGTTTATAAATCTAGTTGCAAAGGTTTCATTATACTCGGTACCAGATTTGCGTGTGCCCTGTGGGGTGTTGGCTGAT
>CAKRFY010000055.1 GCA_934320895.1 uncultured Lachnospiraceae bacterium
CAAAAAATAAAAGAATACTGCAAGGAGCAAGACTTCCATTTTTATATTTCCAGTTCCCTTGAACTTAGATAATGAGTGTTGAGAAATACGAAAAAGATGAGCAGATTACAAAAAATGTTCAGCCTATGAATAATGGCATAGAAGGTGAAATTTGATTAGGTGGCTACGCGCAACTCTATCATCGAAGCGGGACGGCAAACCAGTAGTAAGTCAATAGTGCTACAAACTTGAAGTTGTCAGATTCCAGTTTGTCGAACTGATAAAATCCCTTTAGGAACTAAAGGGCGCACTTCTATACTCTCCTGTCGGAAGTATCGTGCGTCCTGCGGAGCTTCATTCCCGGTCAGCAGAGAAAAGCTGCTTGACCGAAAATGTTTCGTCACTTCGTTCCGTCAAGGTGGCTACACCCCATTGCGCCGCTTATGCGGCTATCCCTTGTGTACTTGCCGTCCGCAAACAGCATAAAATGCTGTTCGCCGCCAGCAAGTTTGAAGGCAAATAAAATGAATTTTATGGAATAAGCAAATCGAGATTTATGGAGGTGAATTGCGCATGAAAAAATTCAGAACCATTGTTTCTGTTATTGCAATGCTTATTGCTGAAATAGGAGCAACTATGAATAATGCAATAGGTGGAGCTATTCTGTTTTCGATGATTGCTGGAATTGTCTTGATTATCTATGCAATCGATAATCAAGAGGAATAGGTCAACTTCCCGTTTGTTGAACTGAACACAAAAACTGAATACCGAAAATCAGACCGTTGACTGGTCGCACTATGCGAAAAGTTGACGGTCTTTTTTTACTTTATAGGAAAGACCGTCTTTGGTGTTCTGCTGAATTGAAAATAGCCCGCACAAAGGCGGGCATGACAAATAAACGGTTGTCAGTTTAGAAGATGTAGAAATCTTCTTCATCGAAATCGTCATCAAGTTCATCATCATTTAAGAAATAATTCATATCCAGAAGTTCATCCTCGCTCATATGGCGAATGTCCTTGGACGTCATACCTTCTGGGGGATTTTCAATGTATTTTCTGCGCAGTTCCTTGATATTTGGTTTCATAAATGGAAATCTCCTTTCAGGGAGATTATATCATAAGAATTTATGCGGAGGAACGTTTTCCACGAGATTTGGACATTACTTTCTCGTAAAGTTCTTCGAGAGAAACGCGCTGGTGATTGTAGTAGAGTTCAAGAAACTCCATTTTGTGCTTACAATCAGGACACTGTAAAGGGTCATACCCAAAAGAAGAAGGAATAGCAGTACGCCACTGATTGAAACTACGAAAAATGTGATGCTTTTCTTTAGCTATAGCACGATGAAGATGTTTGTCAATTTCGCGGTGGCGAGCATAGATCCCACCATATCGAATCATTTTAAAGTGTTTTTCAGGGATGTGCCTGATTAACCGTTTTATGAAATCTATAGCAGGAAGTGTTTCTTCGACATACTTTTCGTCTTCGTGGCGATTGTAATGGAAGGTAACAAACTCACCGTCATATTTATCAATTCGGGATGTAGCTATAACTGGGCGACCGAGATAGCGTCCGATATATTTGACTACGTTTTTAGGATCACATTTATTAGGTTTGGCATAAACATAGAAGCCTTGTTTGTGTTGCGAATAACATAAGGCTTTGACCTTCTTGAAAGAGGAGCCAAGCCGGCTTTCCATTTCGTTAAGCAATGCGGTACGAAAAGCATTTCGGAGGTAAGTATAATTAAAGTGCGTGATATGACGCCAAAAACCATCATCGCTGTGGCCGCCTTCTGAGATGAGACAGTGAATGTGCGGATTCCATTTGAGATCCCTGTCAAAAGTATGGAGAACCATGATATAGCCAGGAGTGAAGTTTTTGGATTTATTCAATTTAAAGAACATACGTGAAAGAACACTGGCAACAGAATGGAAAAGACAATGAAGCAGAGATCTGTCCTGAAGGAAAAAATGACGGAGGTTTTCATCAATTGTGAAGACACAGTGTATGTGTTGAACGTAGACCAGTTTAAAAGACATGGATGTAGTACGTTCCATAGAATACTTGTTACCGCAAGTAGGGCAGAAACGGATGTGGCAGCGAAAAGGAACGAACTTAAGTTTTCCACAGTGTGTGCAGCCATACATAGCGCCACCAAAAAAATCAATGCTATTAATCTTGCGCAGAATGAAAACCAGAGTCTGGATACTTCTTATCTGTACTTTCTGGAAGATTCGTATTTGGAGAAGATTGTAAAAAATCTCGACAACATGGAGAATGACAGCAAAACAGCAAAGAAGTCTGCTTCACTGAAAGAAAAGAGTGAATTGGATTCTATTACGAAAACGATCACAGAATGTAAAGATAATTACAAACAGATTCGAAAGCTGGCAGAACAGATGCAGCAGGTAAGTGTGGAATCAACGCAGTTTATGAAAGAACTTGGCAATGCAAACAGCCGTACCACAGAAGCATTTGCACAGGTGGCACAACAGACGCATACAACGAATGAATCAGTACAAAAAATTCGTGAGTCGACCGAATTGATTACTTCAATTGCAAGTCAGACAAATCTGCTCTCATTAAATGCAAGCATTGAAGCAGCCAGAGCAGGAGAGGCAGGCAAAGGGTTTGCTGTAGTTGCAAGCGAGATTCAGAAACTGGCAGAACAATCCAGCTCATCAGCCAATATTATTAACAGCATTATTGAGGAACTGGCAAATGAGGCAGAACTGACTGTAAGTATTGTAGATGAAGTGACAGGTATTATGCAGAACCAGCAGGAAAAACTTTCAAAGACACAAGAACATTTCAAGACACTTGGAAATGGTATTCAAAAGTCCAGCGAGGAAACGGCACATATCAAGTCAAGTACGGGGATCTGTGATGATGCAAGAAATCAGGTAGAGGAAGTGATTGTAAGTCTTTCTTCAATTTCTGAGGAAAATGCAGCATCGACCGAGGAGACAACAGCATCTATGAACGAGTTAAATATGACGATCGAGCATTTGGTAGAGAAAGCAAGAGAACTCAATGAGATGGCAGATACACTTGCTGGAGAACTTGAGTTTTTCAGGTTTTAACATTATCAAGGAAGTCGCCCACTTCTGTTGCGTAGAACAATAAGTTGAGATGGGGCTTGCTTGTATCGGAGGGGTATGGGGCTCCTTCTGATATGCTGCGATAGCAGCTGATAGTGTTATGAGTAGGTATCAGAGCTGATAGCGGATATCCGCTTAACTCAATGTTAACATTGTAAAATGGTTGTTTATAGCAATAAAAAATTATTAACGAGGCTGTCGCATTAAGCATAATCTATACAATATGTAAATGTTAATAACAGATTATTTATTATCTACATATTGTATGAATAGTGCTTCGTGCGACAGCCCTGTTTTTTAATGGTATGCTAATACCGTTTGTTGGAAATATGATAGTTAATATATAAAAAATGTCAAATTTATTTTGACCTTTTAATAACAGAACTTTGTTATACTATAATATAGTGAATGGTATAATTTTGAAAAATATGATATAATATGAAAATATAGTATACAGTAAAAAGGTATATAAAAGTATATATAGTTACCACATATTGTATATTTACAGAATACAAAAGAAGGGAATAGGAGTTCTCTTGATAAAAAATGAAAAGTAGTGGGTGAATAAGATGTCCGATTTTGATTTTCTAAATGAACATTCTAATTTAAAAATAGAGATCAATGATGCATTACGCATAGTCTATAGCAATGCTGTTAATGCGGAAGAATATTATACGATTAGTGCTGAAAAGTGTATATCATACATAAGAGAGGCCACGACTGAAATATGTAAGATATATTCGATGTGTTATAATATTAATCAGAATTGTCGATGGCTCAATGATTATATTAATCAGAATAGTAATTTTGCATCATATATTGGAACAGATGCATATAATAAGTTGTTATATATACAACAGAATAGTAAGTCCGATTATTGCAATAATGCGGAAGCTGTTAAGAATGTTATGTGGTATTTTTACTGTGCTTGTGCTGATTTACATAGGGCCTTGCGTGGACTGGCAATTATATCCAATAACCCACACTTTATATATGTTTTACCTGCTGTTAAAGAGAGGACAGCGTCTGTTAAAGATAATCTTTTTGCATCATTAAGTAAGGCGACTAATGATTTGGCAAATGCACGTAATGGTAAAGCTGCGGTGACAGAAAATTCTGATGAGGTGACGGCAGTTATAAATGATTTGATCGATATTGTTAAACAGAGCAATGAGAAGCTGGCTGATCAGGAGAAACTTATCAATAATCTGGCAAGTCAGTTTGAGTTTTTTAATAAACAGAATTTATTGCAACAACAGGATTATGACAGGACTTATTCAAAAATAAATGAGATATTGCAATTAGTTAAACAAAGTGGAAGTTCTGCCAGTATAGATGATGTATGGTCAAAAGTAAACACTATTGATGATAAGATTAGGTCGATGGAACAAATTCAGAAGCAGAAATTAAATACGGTTAATAATTTTGCGAGTGGCGTTAATAAGACACTCGACAGATTTGTTGATGTTAATGAGCAGTATTTATGTCGGTCAGGAAATGGACAGAGTACGTTGTTGTTTGTTTTGAAAAAGTTTAGTAATGTGGTTAAAAATATATCTCAGAATGTTGCTGCGACAATTACTAAGTATGAGAAAACTGGCCAATGGACTTATACAAAGTGTTATGCAGGTAAGGATGTTTTATATAATGAGACAGTATATAACGAGGCGGTATATAACGAGACAGTCACAGAATCTTCTTCTATATTAGAGTGGATTGCAGATAGGGTTAATCAGGCTGCTGATTTTATCAGGGATATAGATAAAAGGTGGTAATATATAGATGGTAAAGAATGTTAAGGATATCGACAAACAACAGCATATTGAAAAAATGTTTGTTGACTGTATCAATAAAGGTTATGAACACTTTGGGTTTGAGGGTGATTTTTCATTTTTTTTTGATGACAAGGCGCAGATATCAGAAGATGATATAAAACGATATAAGCAGTTATGTGAAGCATGCAATAGTGACGAATTTTATGATCAGTTACATATGAACGCTGTAATTGGTGGAATAGATGATATTGATATATACGAACAATGTATGAGGAATCATTTTAATGATGGGAATGCATTGCCACTTGTAAAGTCGATACGTATCATGGGCAGAAAAAACAAATCTGTAGAAAATATTTTAAGAAAGGAAATTTGTGAATTTTTAAGTAGCAGGCAGAAACGATCAGAATTACAGTATGTTTCTAATATGGACAAAAAATCTTCAATAATATGTGACAAAATACCAAAAGAAAGGAAAGTGGAAGATTTTATAGATACAAAGAGTAAAGAGGAAACATTTAATGAGGCGATTTCACGTCTGATCGATGCTTCCGGGAAAAAAGACAGTGATATTTACAGAAAAGCTTTTGTGTCTAAAGCTACTTTTTCTAATATACGGTGTGGTGCTAAAGTGTCAAAGATGACTGCACTTCAGCTGTGCATTGCACTTGAACTGGATTATGAACAGACACAGGCTATACTTTTGAAAGATGGAGTGGCATTAGGAAACAATAAATCCGATTATATATTTGAATTTTTTATAAGAAAAGGTATATATGATCTGGATATTATAAATGAAGCCTTGTATGATAATGGTTGTAAAACGATTACTAAAAAGGATTGAATGTAATAATAAAATAAAGAAAAATTATAAAGTCAAAATTACTTTGACGTTATATATAGTAAAAGATGATATCATCTCCTTATAAGAAAACTGATAAAACAGTTAATTTAGGAGATGATTTTTTGATATAGGAAACTTTGCCTTATATCAAAAAAGCTGCAATATGGATGATTACAGATATGTAAAGCAAATAGTTGCAAAAATATGGATTTTAAAGTCTTATAAATCTAGGCTGAAAAATCTAAAAGTGTGATACAAAAGGAGGCTAAACTATGGGATTTATAAAGGATTTAGGAGAAATAGCTGGAAGCATTGCAGGAGCGGTCATTGGTGGACCAGTTTATTTAGCAGGAACAATTTTTGATAGTGAACTTCTAAAAGATATAGGTGACGGAGCTTACCATGTTACAGCAAGAACAGGTAGATTGTTAGGCAACGCAACAGAGGGAGTTGTTGAGGTTGTTGAAGGTACAGTTAATGATAATAAGGAACAGCAGAAACAGGGTATCAATAAGGTCATTGACAGCGGCGCTACTTATGCAAAAGGTATGATAAGGGGCGTTGGGAAACTTGCAGAAACAGGAATTGAAACAACAAAAGCTATTTGTGATGGTGATACTGATAAGCTAATAAAATGTGGCAAAGAAATTATAAAAGTAGCTGCAGTTGGTACTTTAGCTATTGGTGTAATGGATGTAGTCGATGGAATTGTAGATATGGATATAGACGGGGGTCACGATACACATGCAGATTTTTCTTATGGAGAAAATGCACCACAATATTGGGTAGAAGCACCACATACGGCTGCTGGAGGATATTTTAGGACAATGCCAGATAATGATATTACAAATAACATTAGTTATAAGGGATAGTATTTTATACAAAAGGAAGTGAAAAAATGTATTGCAGAGAATGTGGTTCATTCATAAATGATAAAGCAGAGATATGTGTAAAGTGTGGATGTCGTCGTAATATCGGACATTCATATTGTCAGGAATGTGGTTCTACTACAAGAGAAAATCAGGAAGTATGTATTAAGTGTGGGTGCAGACTTGCAAACGCAAATACTTCTTATGGTATTCTAGATGATCTTGGCATCAAAGGTACAACAGATAGTTCAAAATATGATTATGACTTTTCATACTTACCACCATATTATCAGAAAGAATTTAGTAAGATTGCTAGCTCTAATGAAACATATAAAGGAAAATTTAATGGCTGGGCTTTTTTATTTGGAGCTGTATGGGCTTTGACAAAAGGTTGTTGGTTATCAGCGGTTGTGGCTTTTATTGTAAGTCTTGCAACAGCGGGTATTGGTGGTATTGTTTACTGGTTTATATATGGTTTCAGAGGTACATATATGTATTACAATGCTCATGTGAAAAATCAGCAAAAAATAGTATAGGGAGATAAAACAATGAAAATATCAAATATTATAGGAAAAGCTGGAATGATTATATTTGGAATATCCAGTATAATGTGGATCGTAAGAATGTTTGGCGGATTAGGCATGAGATTTTATATTGAGGATATTCGAGATGTATTCGGTTGTATTGTTTGCTTTATTATTAGTTTAATTGTTACAATGGCAACACAGAAACATAAAAAATAGATTCAGAGATTATTAGAATAAAATATTTTACATAAATAAAATAATGCAAAGGAATAAGTGAAAATGATTGCGATTTTGATAATAATAATTATATTGTTTATAATTGGTTCACACAGTAAAGATAATGAAGTAAAGGATTTTTCGAAAGAGCAATTATCTAGTGTACTGTATCATTGACATTTTGCTAAATAACTTGTATAAATTTCCATCTGCTGCGTTGTCATCAATCGCCGTAGCCCGCTACGGCTCATTCTTCCGTCTTGCAGACTGAAAATTTACCCTGCGTTATTTAGCTGAAAGTCAGTGATACAGTACACTAGTCTGCGTCATAGTGGAGGATTTTATCGTTTGATCATGGAGATCATCAAAGGAATATTTTGAACACGTTTATAGTATAGACAATATATGTTTTATGAACATATAGATAATATTTTTGTTGTTTTTTGCTTTTACATTTTGACAAACAGCTGATGAGGCTGGATATTGTATGGTAAATGGGTGTTTCTAATGCTATTTGCCGCACAATATCCAGCCTCATTAACGTCCATAAAAATTAGAACAGATGGAAATGGCAATTCAACAATATTGCTTTTAATGTCAGACACATGCTATAATGTTTCTGTTTAAAAAAGAATATAGGTAATGATAAAAAGTATCATTGTTTACGGAGGTTAGTGTGAAAAATCCATATATGCAAGATTTTTCACATACAAGGTTTGTTTCTGCGCACACTTGACACAAACTTGATATGCACAAAAAACGTGTGCAGAAATGAGGATTAATATGGAAACTATAGCAAGAGAGAAAGCATTTGAATTATTAAAAAAATACAATAAGGATCCATTTCATATTCAGCATGGTCTTACTGTAGAAGCTGTTATGAAGTGGTATGCAAATGAATTAGGATATGGTGATGACGCAGAGTATTGGGGGATTGTAGGGCTTTTACATGATATTGACTTTGAATTATATCCTGATGAGCATTGTCTTAAAGCACCGGAAATATTAAAAGCGGCAGGAGTTGGAGAGGATGTCATTCACGCGGTATGCTCGCATGGATATGGAATCACCGTAGGATGTGGGGTTACAATAGATGTAGAGCCAGTTCATGAAATGGAAAAGGTACTTTTTGCGGCAGATGAGCTTACAGGACTTATATGGGCGGCAGCCTTGATGCGTCCGTCTAAAAGCACGAAGGATATGGAGCTTAGATCGCTTAAGAAAAAGTACAAAGCTAAAGGATTTGCAGCGGGATGTTCAAGAGAGGTTATCGAGCGTGGTGCTAAGCAGCTTGGTTGGGAGCTTCCTAAATTACTTGAAATGACACTTGAGGCAATGGCAGCATCTGAGGATGTTATCAATGCAGAGATGGAGAAAGAGTATCCTGAGCAGTGATAATTTAACACTGTCAAGAAGTAGCAGAGCGGATTGCGAATATCTGCTTGATAAAATGATTGCCTGGAAAGGGGCTTGTAAGTATGAAACATGACAAACTCACAATTACAGACATTAAATGGTTAATGCCGCTTTTGGTTCTTATTTTCAGTGTGAGTACACTATATAATGTTACTCATAATATAGATCTGGCGGGGTATAAACAGGTATGGACAAAAGCGGAACTTAATGCAGTGACTTATGCTGACTATATGGTTGAGGAGCTTAATAGGAGCATCAATATTACAAATTCATTAAAACATATTCTGATAAGTGAAGATGGTAAGATTGAAAAGTTTGATGCTGTTGCCGAGAGGATGATGACAAACTATGTTCAGAGTATTCAGTTAGCACCAGCAGGAGTTGTTAAGAAAATTTACCCAGCGCATGGAAATGAGGTAGGAAAGATAGATCTTGTTCACGACAAAACACGTGGAGAAATTGTAAGATATGGTATTAAAAATCATGTGACGGTAATGCAGGGACCTTTTGAATTAAAACAGGGAGGATATGGTATCGCTATAAGAAATCCGGTGTATCTACAGAAAGGTAATGGAAAAAGATACTTCTGGGGACTTACTATAGTTATAATACGTGTGCCTGAAATTTTTAATGATTCGGTGAAATCACTTTCAGAATTTGGCTATCATTACCGGTTATATAAGACGGAATCTCCGTTGACCAAAGAGTTTAAGATGATTGATAGTTCAAAGAAAAAACTTACTGATCCTGTTTCGCGTGATTTTAAACTTGGTGGATGTACATGGAAAATTGAGGTTATGCCAAAAAATGGTTGGAGTCAGAAAGGTGATTCGAGACTTGTCTATATCAGTGGAATTATTATGATAACTTTATTAGAGGGGCTTACATTTGCTTTTTTGATAATGGGAGAACAGCGAAAGCAGTTTAAAAAGATTGCTGTTACAGATGGACTTACTGGTTTATTTAACCGAACAGGTTTTAATGAACAGTTAGATCATTATATTGCCGAGAGTAGTGAAAAGAAATGTGTTGGCATTTTGCTAGATGTAGATAATTTTAAATTTATAAATGATGTGCGTGGACATAGTGTAGGAGATAAAGTTCTAAAGCAATTGTCAGAGTCGATGAAGCAGACTTTTTGTGATAATGCTGTAATAGGACGAAATGGGGGAGATGAATTTTGTATAGTATTAAAAGATTGCAGTGTTAAAGATGCAAGGCAGAAAATAGAAAGCTTTAGTAAGATGGAACGTATATTCAGACATAAAGGTAAAAGTTTTAACTATAGTATTTCTTTAGGTTATGCAGAATATCCGACTCATGCAAAAAGAGGCTCGGAGTTGTTTCATTATGCAGATATTGCTTTATATGAAGTAAAATTAAAGGGGAAAAATGGATGTCTTTGCTATGCAAATGATCTACATACTTCAAAACGAACACAGCTGGGATTTAAATTAAATGATGTTTCGCTAAATCTTCCAGGAGCATTTTTTATTTACAGGGCAGATAGATCTAATGATGAGATTTTATATGCTAATCAGGAAATGATAAATTTTGTAGGATGCAGCGATCTTGATGATTTTTTTGAATTTACTGGAAGGCAGTTTAGAAATCTTGTACATCCTGAAGAGATACAAAATGTGGAAGAAGATGTCTGGAGACAGATCAATTCAAGTGAAGATGAAATAAATGATTATGTGCAGTATCGTCTTGTTACAAAAAATGGTACATATAAAAATGTTCTGGATTTTGGTCGCATTGTTGATAATGATTATTATGGCTCTGTTTTTTATGTACTGCTTGTAGATTATGATTACATTAGAAAACACAGCAGGAAAGTTATGGCAGAAAGCAGTGATAATTAGAAAAACATGGGATTATGAAGAAAATTATAATATTTATAATGACTTATAAATATTATAATGCTATAATAAAGAATGTTAATTATTTACCTTTCAAACGAAAAACGGGGATTGAGATGAAATTCAAATATGATAAAACGAGAAAAGTCGTATTGATTCTGATAAATATAGTGCTTATCTTGGGCGCAGTAATATGTTCTTTAAAGTATTTCTTTTGAAGAAAGAAGGAATTGAAATTCCAAAGACATATTCAGAATTTATGAATGCATGTAAGATTTTAAAAGAAAAGGGATATACGCCGATACAAAGTTCAAAGTATCATGTTTGTTCTGATATGATACTGCCTATGGCAATGAGTATGCTTGGAAATGATGATGAACTTATAAAGAGGGTTAATTCAGGTGATGGAAGTGCCGCTGAAAGTTTTAGACCTGTATATGAAAAACTAGCAGAAATATATAAAAATGGTTATACGGATCAAAAAATAAATGATACATACCCTGATGATAACTATGATCAGTCTATACTGACCTTCTTTAATGGAAATGTACCATTTTGCCATGAGAAGATAACAAATATGAGAAAAGATTATCTGCACAAGATATCCCATGAGATTATCAGCGAAAACCAAGT
>CAKRFY010000056.1 GCA_934320895.1 uncultured Lachnospiraceae bacterium
ATCTTTGAAAAGCTGTCTCGCCATCTCATGCTTTTTACTTAATGTAAAATCCATGCCTTTCTTTACCACCTTTCATAATTTATATAATCAATTACTGTGCATCAACTGCTGTCTTTGTACGATCAGCATTATATACATAGAAACCTTTTCCACTCTTAACACCGAGATTTCCACCACGAACCATCTTACGGAGAAGTGGGCAAGCACGATACTTGCTGTCACCAGTCTCATTGTAAAGAACATCCATGATAGCAAGGCAGATATCAAGACCGATGAAGTCACCTAACTCTAAAGGTCCCATTGGATGATTTGCACCAAGTTTCATAGCTGCATCGATTCCGGCGATATCAGAAACACCTTCCATCTTGATGAATGCTGCTTCGTTGATCATTGGGATAAGGATACGGTTTACTACGAATCCTGCTGCTTCATTTACCTGAACAGGAGTCTTTCCAATCTGCTCTGCAATCTTCTTGATAGAGTCAACAGTCTCAGCAGGTGTATTTACACCAGCGATAACTTCGATAAGTTTCATACGGTCAGCAGGATTGAAGAAATGCATACCAACCATTGGACGTGTAAGTCCGTTGCCGATCTCTGTGATAGAAAGGCTTGATGTGTTTGATGCAAAAATGCACTCTGGTTTAGCAATCTTATCTAACTCAGCAAATGTAGTCTTTTTAACCTGCATATCTTCGAATGCAGCTTCTACGATAAGGTCACAATCTGCACAAAGGTCTTCCTTTAAGCCCGGTGTGATTCTTGAAAGGATAGTGTCAACTTCTTCCTGTGTCTTCTTTCCTTTCTGAACAAGTCTGTCATAGCCTTTAGCGATCTTTTCTTTTCCGCCTTCAGCCCACTCCTGCTTGATATCGCAAAGAGCTACTTCAAAACCTTCTGTCTGAGCAAATGCCTTAGCAATGCCCTGTCCCATAGTACCAGCACCAATAACGCCTACTTTCATGATATAACCTCCATAATATTATATTTATCTGTCTGTCAGATATCTCCGGCTGCTATGTAACCTGCTATGCAGCCGGAATAAAAAATGATCATTTTATCTAAGAGCACTTTTTGCTCTTATCACAAAAAACTAAAATGTTTTTAATTAGCAGTTCTTAAATGGAACAACCTTAACTTTCTGATCCTTAGGTGCAAGGAAGTTGCCCATTCCTGCTTTCTGGTCTTCTGTCTCAAAGCAGTCACCAAAGAGTTTTTCTTCGATAACGATAGCCTGATCCATATCAACCTGAAGACCATCGTTGATAGCCTTCTTACAATTGCGGACTGCAATAGGTGCATTCTTTGCAATTGTAGCTGCAAGTTTCTCTGCTGCTGGAATAAGTTCCTCAGCAGGATATACTGCATTTACAAGACCGATTCTTAAAGCTTCATCAGCCTTGATGTTTCTTGCTGTGTAGATAAGCTGTTTAGCCATACCAACACCAACTGTTCTGGCAAGTCTCTGTGTTCCACCAAATCCAGGTGTGATTCCAAGACCTGCCTCTGGCTGTCCGAATACAGCATTCTCTGAGCAGATACGGATATCACAGCTCATAGAGATCTCGCATCCTCCACCGAGTGCAAAACCATTTACTGCTGCAATAACAGGAATTGGTAATGTCTCAAGTTTACGGAATACATCATTTCCCTTTTTACCGAATGCTTCGCCTTCAGCCTTTGTAAGTGTGCTCATCTCTCCGATGTCAGCACCGGCAACGAAAGACTTGTCGCCTGCTCCTGTAAGGATAACGGCTCTAACTGTATTAAGGTCAATTGCATCAAGTGTAGCATCAAGTTCATCAAGAACCTGGCTGTTTAAGGCATTTAAAGCCTTTGGACGATTTATAGTAATAGTTGCAACTGCATCTTTTACTTCATATAAGATAAAATCCATGATATTTTCTCCTTTTTAAGATACATATTAACCCGGATATCCTGAAAACTCAGAATATCCGGCAATATTTATTTTCAATGCTTTCCAGATATTCCAAACACCTGTATGAGAAAATGAATTAGTCTCTCTCAACAACTGTTGAGCAGCCCATTCCACCACCGATACAAAGTGTAGCAAGACCTCTCTTAGCATCCATCTTCTGCATCTCATGAAGAAGTGTAACAAGGATACGGCATCCTGAAGCTCCAACTGGATGTCCAAGTGCGATAGCACCACCGTTTGGATTAAGTTTAGAAAGATCAAAGTTAAGATCTTTTCCAACTGCTACTGACTGAGCAGCGAAAGCTTCGTTTGCTTCATATACATCGAAGTCATCAATTGTAAGACCAGTCTTTGCAAGAACTTTCTTTGTAGATGCAACAGGTCCAACACCCATGATTGAAGGATCAACACCGCCAAGTGCTCCGGCAACAAATGTAGCCATTGGTGTAACACCGAGCTCTTTAGCTTTCTCTTCACTCATAACAACGATTGCAGCTGCACCATCATTGATTCCTGATGCGTTACCAGCTGTAACTACGCCGCCTTCTTTTCCTGAACAGCATTTAAGTTTTGAAAGGCTCTCAGCTGTTGTTCCAGGACGTGGTCCCTCATCTTTGTCAAATACTGTAACACCTTTTCTTGTCTTAACTTCAACAGGAACGATCTCATCATCAAATGCGCCTGCTGCGATAGCCTTTTCACATTTCTGCTGGCTGTTTGCTGCGAACTCATCAAGTTCTTCACGAGTAAGTCCCCACTGCTCTGCAACATTCTCTGCTGTGATCATCATATGATACTGGTTAAATGCATCCCAAAGAGCATCGTTTACCATTGTATCAACAAGTTTGCCATTGTTCATACGGTATCCGAAACGACCCTGCATCATAGCGTAAGGAGCCATAGACATGTTCTCCATACCACCTGCAACAACGATATCAGCATCTCCTGCCTGAATCATCTGAGCTGCCATATTTACACAGTTAAGACCTGAACCACAAACTACGTTTACAGTAACAGCTGGTGTCTCAACTGGAAGTCCTGCTTTAAGTGAAGCCTGACGTGCAACATTCTGTCCTAAACCTGCCTGGATAACACATCCCATATATACATGATCAACCTGATCTGCAGGTACATTAGCTCTCTTAAGAGCTTCCTTAATAACAATTGAACCTAATACTGGTGCTGGAGTAGTGCTTAATCCTCCGCCCATTTTTCCGATTGCAGTACGACAAGCGCCTGCTAAAACTACTTTCTTTGCCATAAAAATAAGTTCCTCCTTTTCCAATAATCACTGACATTTGTCAGCTTTAATTTAGAAACCGACCAAAATTATTACAAATTGTTTTACATAATACCGACTTTATCTTTTGCTGTCGTTTTAAATATATGTAACTTTCACATACAATCGGTTCTATCACTGATAATCATATAACAAAAAAACAAATTAAGCAAGTTTTTTCAAACTACTATTTTATTTTTAATTTATATTTTATAATCTTAAGTTTTTTTTACAATTTTTAACACCCGCGGCAATCTATTCCTAAATTCATTTGTTGCTTATTTTTTTCAATAGTGTTATCCTATTATCAGCAAAAATTTACTATGCACCTGTGTCACGGTGCAACTAATTTCTTAATAAAACTATCTTTGTGGCACAGAAATGAGGATAAATATGGATTTTAATGAAATTTACAAACAGAAACTGACTACTGCTGATGAAGCAGTTAAAGTTATCAAATCCGGTGACTGGATCGATTACGGATGGTGTACAGGTACTGTTGATGCACTTGATAAAGCACTTGCAAAACGCATGCCTGAACTTTCTGACATAAACATTCGTGGTGGTATTCTTATGAAAGAGCCTGAAATCTTCAAACTTGAAGATGCAGCTTCTCATTTTACATGGAATTCATGGCACAGCAGTGGAATAGAAAGAAAAGCTGTTGCAAAGGGATTTTGTTTCTATTCTCCTATCAAATATTCAGAGCTTCCAGGATATTACAGAAACAGCCAGACACCTCCTCGTGTAGCAATGTTCCAGGCTTCTCCTATGGATGCGCACGGATACTTTAACTTCGGACCAAATGCTTCACATATGGCAGCATGCTGTGAAGTTGCAGATATAATTATTGTTGAAGTAAACAAAAATATGCCTCGCTGTCTTGGTGGATTTGAAAACGGCATACATATCAGCAATGTAGATATGATCGTCGAGGGTGACAATCCTGCAATTCTTGAAACAGGTGCTCCTGCTCCTACTACTGCTGTTGATGAAGCTGTTGCTAAATATATCGTTGACGAGATTCCTGATGGAGCATGTCTCCAGCTTGGTATCGGCGGTATGCCAAATGCCGTAGGTTCACTTATCGCGCAGTCTGACTTAAAAGATCTCGGTGTACATACTGAAATGTATGTTGATGCCTTCGTTGACATTGCTAAAGCAGGCAAGATCACAGGTCTTAGAAAAACAAGAGATAAAGGTCGTCAGGTCTATGCTTTTGGTTCAGGAACAAAGAAACTCTACGATTACTTAGATGAAAATCCTGAGTGTATGAGTGCTCCTGTAAACTATACAAACGATATGTCAGTTATCGCTTCTATTGATAATTTCATCTCTATCAACAACGCTGTAGATATCGACCTGTTCGGACAGGTAAATGCAGAAAGTGCGGGAACAAAGCATATAAGTGGTGCTGGCGGACAGCTTGACTTTGTACTTGGTGCTTATCTTTCAAATGGTGGTAAGAGTTTTATCTGTATGTCTTCTACTTTCACAACAAAAGATGGCACAGTTCAGTCAAGAATCAAGCCTACTCTTTCAAATGGCTCAATAGTTACTGATACACGTGCAAATATCAATTATTTTGTTACAGAATATGGTATCGTAAATCTTAAAGGACTTTCTTCTTGGCAGAGAGCAGAAGCTCTTATCTCTGTTGCACATCCTGACTTCAGAGATCAGCTTATTGCAGAAGCTGAAAAGATGCATATCTGGAGACAGAGCAATAAGAGATAATAAAATAATAACTAATAGATAATATTTAATCTCAACAATTAACCCCGTCTTACCTATATTTAATATATATATTTAATGGTAAGACGGGGATTTTTTATTTTTAATACACCAAAATATATTTTTCCATATTGTTATATTGTTTCAGGTAACAAAATAAAAATTGCCGCCAGGTAGGTATAAATATACTTCTTCCCGGCGGCAATCTGTAAATAGTTAAAGTGTTAAAATATTATTTTATCCTATTTTAACTTATTGTCTGTCTTTTCCTGAAATTTCTTATTTTCTACGATAAATCTCTCATGTGTTCCTTTTCCGATAAGACCTTTTTCATCATAGGCTTCAACCTTAAATACGAGTTTTCTTCCCTCAACTTCGATAAGTTCACTATCACATGTAATCTTCATACCTACTGGTGAAGATGCAACATGCTCTATATCAACCTTTGTTCCAACTGAACCACAGCCTTCGTTTAAATATGATGCTACACTTGTAAACGCTGTTTTTTCCATAAGCGCAAGCATCGCCGGAGTTGCAAATACATCCATCACTCCGCTTCCCATATTTTTAGCTGTAAGCTCCTGTGTAACTACTAATTCCTGATGTCCTTTAATTCCTGCTTTTAACATAATCTTTTTCCTCCATAGTATCTTTTATATTAACTTTAAAATATCTGCCTGATAATCTTATTATATTATTATTACAAAGTACAATTATTTTTAAACAAGAAATAATCTCTATCCTGTATCAGATATTATTCCTCTACTTTAGCAAATGGGAAAAACTCCGTAAAATAAGGAAGTTCACATACCCAGTCACAAAATGTATGCCATTCTGCAAGTTTATGATTATGACGCGCATTGTACATTGCAACCGCATTTTCATATGACATTGTACATGTTCTCATCTGATGGTAGCTTTCAGGCAAAAGCTGTATAAGGCTGTACCATAGTGCTTTATCCTTTGTCTCCATATATTTAAGTCTTATATCCTCAAGTGTTCCGACCATAAGCTTCATAGCTTCAAGTGCTTCATCTGTCATATGGTCCGTACTAAAATCTGAAAGTTCAAATGGTTTACTGTGTATCTTATGCATTGTACTTGTAGAATTTGCTACCGTACCTACCTTGTATGTATCATACTCTTTCCACCAGTAGATAGGTGCTGTTATATCAACTGATATAAATATCTGCCTGATAAATTTTCTGTGGTCATTTCCTGCCTTACAAAGTCTCTTTGCAAGATCAAGATCATTTGGCCCAAATACAAAATTTCCACTTTCATCGTAGCTGCTGTCACTTCTTGCCCAGCTGTTTAACGGATTTCTAGCACCACGCATCGCATTTTCAAAATTCATTACGGCTGTATTATTAAATTTGATCATCTTTAACTCCTTTTATTCTTTATTTTTCAAACTCCACTATAACATAGTATCCACGTTCAGTATGTTTTACTTCTTTTACTGTCCCGTCTCTGTCTTCTATCCTCTCATTTACTTTAAAGCAGCCAGACATTGCTACTGCCGGCTCTATGATATAACTATAATTTAATGCTGTTTTTTTCTCGCTTACATGAACCCTATCGCCCTCTTTTACAAGACCAGGGCGTTCCATCTTAAATGTCATCTCTCTCATTATCTTCCTCCACATATATATTATCATAAAATTCCAGAATGTATGGTCAACAACATACATATTCAGGTTACAATAATGGGCAGGTTTATTTAATCTTCTACCACATCCACATTCCTGAGCTATTAAGACAGCAGTTGCAGACAGCATATGTCACACATAATTTCATGCACAGACCACCTGATGTTTCTCCCGGTGTATCATATGAATACTGCATGTCCTCATACCAGACATTTCCTGTCTCAAGTCTTCTTACAAGCGTGGCAAATTCTATATTGTCAGGCTCCATTTCTGCCGCCTGTCTTGCCTGTTCCAAAGCTATTATATTATTTCCAAGTCCTATATTTGCCATAGCACAAAGATAATACCATCTGCCATTTTTTTCTTCCATCTGATTTAATACATTTAGAGCTTCTTTATAATATCTGTTTACAATATAATTTGACGCAGCTCTCAAATGCATATTATATTCTTCCGAACCCGAATCGGCGTTTCCTGCAAAACCTGAAAAGCCACCATAACCTGACTGGTTTCCAAAGCCACCCATCCCACCATAATAACCACTTTCACTATAGCCATATCCACCATTTTCACGTTCATCCATTATCTGATGATATGCCTGCTGTATCTCCTTGAATTTTTCTTCTGCCTCTTCTTTATTAGGATTGTTTATATTGGCATCCGGGTGATATTTTCTGCTTAAATTTCTATATGATTTTTTTATTTCCTCCTGGGAAGCTGAGCGCGTAACTCCCAGCACCTTATAGGGATCTATCATATTTTCCTCCAATCCGGATCATACATTTTAAGATCTTTTTTATCTTTATCCGTCTTATTTATAAAATCATTATACTTCTGCCATACTCCTGAATATATGATATTTTTTAAGATAGAGGCATTTGCAACTATAGGAAGCCTCTCAAATGCCCGTCCTACATTTGACATCATCATTAAAAGAATCTGATGTACATATTCATCAAATTTCTCTTTTTTCTGCTCCTGCACTTCTATAAAAGGATTATAACACTTTTTCTTCTTATCATCCTCCAGATCTTCATATGCATCAAGCAGATATATAAATTTTCCAATATAAAAACCTATCTTTGCAAGAAACTTAGACCACTCATCTTCTTTATAAACGAATATAACTTCACATATCCTGCCAAAATATCCTGACACCTCATCAAGATCTTTACACTGCTGTTTTTCAGCCATATAAAGACCGGCAAGATTTTCTGTGATCTGTTTGATCTTTTCATCGTAAAAAGGCAATAATTTTTTTTCCTTTTTTTTCAATAAGTGACCATAAACTGCCCGCAGCAATTTTCTTTCGTCATTCCAGTCATCCATGCATTTGTAATATGCCATAACTACATTCATATCAGCAGCATATTTCAAAAATTCTGACCTCACATATAAATGCTTATTTTTTGGATGTGCCAGACACCGGCACTCTGCCGTTTCAATATCGCCATCCTCATAAAGTGATGACAATAGCAGCCCGAGGAATGTCATGTCATATGTCAGCGATATCTGACTGCTTAATCCCGACTGCTCTTTAAGGCTTTGACACAATCCACAATAATAAGCATGATATGTCTTGAATTCTTTTATTTTCAACTCATCATAATTTGGAATGATATAACCAAACAAGGATATCAGCTCCTTTTTATAAACTCAGTCTTGCACCTTGGACATGTGATGGCAATTCTGCCCTTTCCTTTTGGCACTCTTATACTCTGCTTGCAATTTGGACACTTAAATATGCGGTGAGTTCTTCTCTGCACGATATTTGCCTTTTTCCTCGCAGCATAGTTCCTGAAGCGGCCATAAAATCTCATAAACTTCTCATTTTCAGCATATCGCTTACTGTGATTTTTTGATAATATCCTCACATATGCATATATTATCGCAAACAATGTAATGATATTGCAGATAAAATGAAAAATTGGTATCCTTATGATCATCTCAAGAACCATAAATACAACTGCAACCATCACCAGAAAGTTACTAAACTGATCTACTCCGTACCTACCCTGCATAAATCTGGCAATTTTTTCTCTCATAATATCAAGCCCTTTCAAAACGATATGTTATATTAAATATATTATCGCATTACGGGCAAAATACAATGTGTCTAATTATGAACAATTATTAAATATATATAAACAGTCTTTATAAACTCTAACCGTTTTCACCATCTTCAATAATCCGGTATGACTGTCTTTCAATATATTCATATGATGTCATATAATTTATTCCATCTTCTGATGGTTCATATTCAACCTTTATCCTATCACCTATATTTAATTTTATAAGCTGCTCATTGTCTGCAAACACCTGCTTATATATATTTCCGTCTGCATCCTTGACATAAACCATAGCTCCGTCATCAGTATCAATAAATTTCACATCTGCAACAACTACATCTTTTGTCTCAGATAATTTTTCTATGCCACTGCCTTTTCCACTTTTTGCAAGCATTTTTTTATAATTTGTAAATACCTCTGTCTGTGATGTCGCTGTCGCTACCATATTGTACTGTGATACATTAACCATCGCATACATCTTCACGAGCCCGCCATCATCCTTTAAAACCATGATATATGTCGGAACTCCTGCAACATTTATAAGACTTGGAAAAGATGCCTTGTAGCCTTTTTCCTGTACTTCTCCCTCAGCTGCAGCCATAGCTGAGTGTTCCTCTGCACCCGACACTTTATAATATCTTGCCTCAGATGTTCGCTGATTCATCATAACAAATCCAATATTTGACTGGTCACCATTCACCGAAGTAACACCGGTATAGATCCATACATCATCACCAATTATCTTATATCCAAAATCATCTGTTGTCTGTTTGCATCCTTTCTGACCTATTATACTGTTTATAAATCCATCTGAAAGAAGTCCATACCAATTATACTTCTTTTCAAGCAGATGACCGTCATAAGCATTGTCAACCCAGCTTGGAATATTGTCTATCTTATAATATTCACAATCACCGCTTACAGGATCACATATTATGACACCATTTACATCTACTCCGCCAAAAAGACCTATCTTTGCAGTAACCGTCGGACACACATAATATGGTTTTCCGCTGTCATCAACTTCAAAGTTATAACCATTGATTATCTTTGTAGGATATTTTAACTGAACATGTCTTTGAAGATTATAATTAAAATATCCTGATGGAACATATTTCATTCCCTTATCAAGAGCGACATACTCCGCATTTGAATTGACAGGATTTATCTTTACATATCCCGGTATTCCTTTGTCTTTATTATTCCACCACTTAAAGAAGCTTGCATATTTAAGTGCAGAAACTTTAAATGGCTGCTTTTTAACACTTATCTGTGTATATGCATTTTCTACCTCATACTGACTGACAACATCTGACAACGAACCAATCTTTCTATTTCCGAATATCTTTGCGCTCGCCGTATCCATAAGTGCAATATCCGTAATCTGATCAGTCTGTTCAATATCTTTTGCAAAATCATAAGTCTTGACTTTCAACATATTTGAATATGTCTTCGCCCTAAAAACCTTTAAGCCTGCAAATGAACCAATCACAAAAACCAACACTGACAAAACGGCAAGAGTCCAGAAAAATCTTGTCATAAACGACATCTTTTTCTCTCTAAAAGCCTCTGTAACATTTGAAGACCATGCACTTTTAAACTGATTCAATGCAAATATGCAGCCAAATGCCACAAACACAAATATAACAGCCCCCCAGAAAGACTCAAGATGTATATTTATAGCCGGATGTAATGCATAATAATAAGCTCCGACCAGGACAACAAGCAACAATGTAAAAATAACATATATTTTTTTCTTCACACTCATATTCCTCCCCATTCCTATAAAATCTAACTAACCGTTAATTCTTTTATCAAGTTTTTTTATAAGCTCATTTACATCCACTGAATGTACATTACAAGCTTGTCCTATGGTCTCTTTTGCTGATGAAGGACAACCTACGCAATTCATCCCCATCTCCTTAAAATCCTCAATAGTTTCCGGATAAAATCTAAGTAACGCTCCTATTAGCGAATATTCTGTAACTACCATTATCATTCCCCCTGTTTTTAATATAAAAAATATTTTGAAAAAAGGGCAAAACCAAAAATGTTTCACCCTTATAATACTCAAAAAGCACGAGACGGGATTCGAACCCGCGACCCTCGCCTTGGCAAGGCGATACTCCACCACTGAGCCACTCGTGC
>CAKRFY010000057.1 GCA_934320895.1 uncultured Lachnospiraceae bacterium
ACACTTTCTCTTGGATATTCTCATCCTGTTGAGATGGAAGATCCAGAAGGTCTTGAAGTAATCGTTGAAGGACAGAATAAGATTATCGTTAAAGGTATCGATAAGGAAAAAGTCGGCCAGTACGCAGCTGAGATTAGAGAAAAGAGAGCTCCAGAACCTTATAAGGGTAAGGGTATCAAGTACTCTGATGAAGTTATCAGACGTAAAGTTGGTAAGACAGGTAAAAAATAAGAAGGAGTGAATATACGATGATTAAAAAGCAGTCAAGAAGTGAAGTTCGTGTGAAGAAACACATGAAGGTTCGTAATCGTTTCTCAGGAACAGCTGAGAGACCACGTTTAGCTGTATTTAGAAGCAACAATCATATGTACGCTCAGATTATCGATGATACTGTTGGTAATACTTTGGTATCAGCTTCAACTTTACAGAAAGATGTTAAAGAAGGTTTAGAGAAAACTAACAATGTTGAAGCAGCTGCTAAACTTGGCGAAGTAATCGCAAAGAAAGCATTAGATAAAGGTATTACAACTGTTGTCTTTGATAGAGGCGGTTTCATATATCAGGGTAAGGTTAAGGCTTTAGCTGAAGCAGCAAGAGAAGCAGGATTAGAATTCTAATATTGGTTGGGATTCGTGAATTGATTTAGGAGGAAAACTCATGAAACGTACAATTATTGATGCCAGCCAGTTAGAGCTGGAAGATAATGTAGTAACAATCAAGCGTGTTACCAAAGTAGTTAAAGGTGGACGTAACATGAAATTTACTGCATTAGTAGTAGTTGGCGATAAGAACGGACATGTTGGTGTTGGTCTTGGAAAAGCAACAGAAATTCCTGAAGCTATCCGTAAAGGAAAAGAAGATGCCATCAAGAAACTTGTTGAAGTTCCTATCGACGAGAACGGCAGCGTACCACATGACTTAACAGGTAAGTTTGGTAGTGCATCCGTACTTATTAAGAGAGCTCCAGAAGGTACTGGTATCATCGCAGGTGGTCCAGCACGTGCCGTACTTGAGCTTGCAGGTTACAAAAACATCCGTACAAAGTCTCTTGGTTCTAACAACAAGCAGAACGTAGTACTTGCAGCAGTAAATGGTCTTAGCAACCTTAAGAGACCTGAAGATGTAGCAAAGGCTCGTGGTATCTCATTGGAGGAACTTTTAGGCTAATTGTTTAAACTGAATGGAGGCTATTATGGCAGATAAGTTAAAGGTTACATTAGTAAAATCTACAATCGGTGCCATTCCAAAACAGCGTGCAACTGTTGAAGCATTAGGCTTAAAGAAAGTAAACAAGACAGTTGAGTTGCCTGACAACGAAGCAGTTAGAGGAATGATCTGGCACGTAAGACACCTTGTTAAGGTAGAAGAAATCTAATTAGATTCGTGAATAAAGAAACGCGGTAAGGGGAGAGTTATTGTAATAGCTCGCAAGTCCCCCTGCGGCGTTATTTTTATTCATTTTATAAAAATATTACTGTACAAACGGATAAGGTTTGTGTTAAAATATTGAATTGTAGCGAGGGCATAGTCAAGCAAAGCTTGGCATTAGAAAAAAGCAGAAACAGCTTTTTCAGGTGTTTTGCGGTTAGCTTGATTATTAAGATGTTTTCGTCTTTTGCCCGTTAGTGATTTGTGTGGCTGTGAGAGGTACAGCCCGTAGTTTTAGGAGGTTAAACAATGAATTTATCAGAATTAAGTCCAGCAGCAGGTTCAAAACAGAGCGACAACTTTAGACGTGGTCGTGGTCATGGTTCAGGAAACGGAAAGACAGCAGGTAAGGGTCATAAAGGTCAGAAGGCTCGTTCTGGTGCTCCACGTCCTGGTTTTGAAGGTGGACAGATGCCACTTTACAGACGTATTCCAAAGAGAGGTTTCACAAACATCAACTCTAAGGAAATCGTTGCTATTAATGTTGACAAATTAGAGAAATTTGCAGATGGTGATGTAGTAACAGTTGAAGCATTACTTGAAAAAGGTATCATCAGCAACCCTAAGGATGGCGTTAAGATACTTGGAAATGGAGAATTAACTAAGAAGCTTACAGTACAGGTAAACGCATTCAGCAAGAGTGCTGTTGAAAAGATTGAGGCTCTTGGTGGAAAAGCTGAGGTGATCTAAGGATGTTTGAAACAGTCCGTAATGCATTTAAGATCAAAGATTTAAGAAAGAAGCTTCTTTATACTTTCTTTGCTTTGATAGTTGTCCGTATTGGTTCACAGCTTCCTGTTCCGGGGGTTAAGTATGAGGCAATTAGGGAAATGTTCAGCTCGCAGAAATCACTTGATTTCTTTAATCAGTTGACAGGTGGTTCATTTGAGTCAATGTCAATCTTTGCATTGAACATTACACCATACATTACAGCTTCGATTATTATTCAGCTTCTCACAATCGCAATTCCTCGTTTAGAGGAACTTCACAAAGATGGTGAGGAGGGAAGAAAGAAACTCACAGAATATACAAGATATGTGACAATTGGACTTTCAGTAATGGAAAGTGCTGCCATGGCTATTGGCTTTGGCAACAGCGGATACCTTACTGACGATAAGATTACGTTCACATCAGTTTCAGTCATCATTGTATCATTGACAGCAGGTTCTGCTTTCTTAATGTGGTTAGGTGAGCAGATCACTGAAAAGGGTGTAGGAAACGGTATATCGATTATCCTTTTATATAATATCGTTTCAAGATTGCCAAACGACGTGGCAAATCTCTACGAAAAATTTGTAAAGGGTGCAACTACAGTAACAAACGGTTTATTGGGAGCCGTAGTAATAATTGCTGTATTACTTGGAATGGTAGTATTTATTATCGTTCTTTCAGACGGCGAGAGAAGAATAAGTGTACAGTATTCAAAGAAAACACAGGGAAGAAAACTTGTAGGTGGACAGTCATCACATATTCCACTTAAAGTAAATACAGCAGGTGTTATTCCGGTAATCTTTGCAGGTTCACTTTTCTCTATGCCAATCGTTATTGCAGGTTTTGCAGGTATTCAGCCGCAGTCTGGTGATGGTGCTTCTATTGGTCAGAAGATATTGAAAGTATTAAATCAGAACTCATGGTGTAATTTTGATAGTATAGGTGAGTTTAAGTATACGATAGGTTTAGTAATATATATCGTATTACTTATATTCTTTGCATACTTCTATACTTCAATAACATTCAATCCGCAGGAGATTGCAATGAATATGAAAAAGCAGGGTGGTTTCATTCCTGGAATCAGACCTGGTAAGCCAACGACTGATTACCTTACAAAAATCCTTAACAGCATTATCTTCATTGGTGCGGTAGGATTATCATTTGTAGCAATAGTACCTATTTTCTTCTCAGGTGCATTTGGTGCAAATGTATCATTTGGAGGAACATCACTTATCATTATTGTAGGTGTTGTACTTGAGACATTGAAGCAGGTAGAATCACAGATGTTAGTTCGTCATTACAGAGGATTTATTAGTGATTAATATCTTGTACTTATAAATTAAATGTTATAAAGATGCCATGCATTAAGTTGCATGGCATCTTTGTTTTGTAGAAATATGAAATGCACATAAAAAATAAATTGTGAACGATCTGGTTTTCTGATAAAATTAAAGAAATACGGGGGGAGGAGATTTATTTTATGTGTGAGACATTAGATGAAAGATATCATGTTGCCGATGAAGCGATATATGATGCATTTCTTTTAATTTTAAAACAAAAAGAATTAGACAAGATAACTGTTACGGATATAATAAAAAAGGCTGGAATAGTGAGAAGTACATTTTATAATCATTTTGAAAATATTCCGGCGCTTGTTGATGCGGTTGAGGATAAAACCATTGAAGATATATTTACTTTGATGGAGTCTTTCCACGCAAAGAATGACCATGATATATGTAAGTCATATTTTCTGGCAGTATGTAATTATGCTATGAAAAATGAATATCTTGCAGATATTCTTAAAAGTCCAAGGGGGAACCGTTTTTTTGAAAAAACAATGACCATGTTTCATGAGTATGTAAAACAGGTGACTCAGAATATATCACCGTCACAGCACAGTAAAGAGGAATTTTCTTATATGATAGCAAGCTCCATCGGCAGCACATTAGGTGTGCTGCACAAATGGAGCAATGAGAATTTTGAGACTTCTGCTGAAGCCGTTGCTGAATTTATGACGCAGGCTTTTATGACAGGCATGTTGCCTTTTATGCGTTGATATAAAAAAATACCTGTTCGCTTGCAAACCTGACATTTGTAGTCAGGCTGTACGCTAACAGGTAAAAATAATTTATATGATCAGTTAAAATAGTTTATGGAAGCATAGGTTCATCAATAAGGGCTTCCTGTCTTTTTATCTTCTTTGTAGAGCTTCTTATGAAAGGATTTTTTCTTATGACAAGTCCTGTTATCCGACGGTAAGTCGGCTGTTCACTGTTGTACTTATCAAGGAATTTCTGCAATTTTTCTTGGATTTCATCTTCATTCATATTGTTTGCAAGAACAAGTTCCTGCTCCGGATATATTCTTGCGGTAAGTCCGTTATTCTCTCCGGTGACGATAACTTCACCGACGAGCTCATTCAAGGCAAGTTTATTTTCAATTTCTTCAGGAGAAATGTTTTCACCATTTGAGAGAATAATTAAATTCTTTACTCGTCCATTTATGAATAGGAAACCATCTTCATCAAGATACCCCTTATCACCTGTATGTAACCACCCATCCCGCAGAGTTTCAGCTGTTTCTTCAGGCATTTTATAATAACCTTTCATAACACTTGTTCCTCTTACAAGGATTTCTCCATTATCGAACGAAATCTCTGCGTTAGAGAGAGGGCGTCCGATGGAACCAATTTTATGGCTTTCTGGCAGATTTGAACTGATAACTGGTGAACACTCTGACATGCCATAGCCTTCATAGATATCTATGCCATATTCAGCAAATTTCTCAATATAAAATGGGTCAAGATGAGCACCACCCATAAATATGATACGGAGATTTCCTCCAAATATCTTATCTGCTAAAATATTTTTAGGGATAGAGGAATCCGCAGCGGCTAATTTCTTGTAAATGGTTTCAACCATCATAGGAACCATAAGAATAACTTCGGGTTTAAAAATACTCATATTTCTTACCATGTGCATAAGTGAATCATTTATACATATAGTTGCACCGAGTGAAAAACCTTTGAGCCAGTCCATAACCAGACAATATACATGATGAACAGGAAGTACACTAAGCATAACTGTTCCGGGTTCTGCATAATAACTGACAGACTGTACATTAGATGTAAGATTATTCTGAGTAAGCATAACTCCTTTACTTTTTCCTGTTGTTCCAGATGTAAAGATAATAGTTGCAATATCTTCAGGGACGGGTTTGTCTGCATCTTTATCCGTACTTTTGCCAATATTTTTTAAATCTATTAGAGAAGCAACTGTTTTGTCAGCATTATCAATTTTATCTGCATCATTGATTTTTTCATCCTGAAGCAGCCATATTTTCTTTAATTTAGGGCAGCCGGATAAAATTCCATCAAGTAGAGATTTATTTTTCGGACTTAAGAAAAGGGCTTCTGAATCTGAGCGATTTATAAGTTCAGTTAAATCTTCGCATGGAAGACCAGCATCAAGAGGGACTGCAACAGAAGAACCTGTGATAATGCCAAGGTAACTCTCAATCCATTCTACAGAACTTACACCGATAAGAGCAATATGTTTTTTTTCAAGACCTTCAGCCAAAAGACCTTTTCTGATGGCAATAATATTTTCATATAATCCGGAGTAATCTCTCTCAAAGATTTCTTTCTTTTTTAACCACTTAACTGCTATAAGATCAGTAAATTTTTCTGAACTTTCCTCTATGATATCACGAATAAGCTTTCCCATAATTACCTCCATATATAACAAAAATTCCTGTAGTTATCAGATTACTAAGCTAATGCATTGAGAAGTTCGAGAGCTTCTGAAACATTATGAATCTTAAGAGCCTCCTCGTCTTCTAGTTCAATATCGAATGTATCTTCAAGTTCACCAAGAAATGACATAAAATCAAGAGAACTGAAACCTAAATCCTCTCTGAATCTCATTTCGCCATTCATTTCCTCTGGTTTTACTTCGCAATACTGAGCTACGATTTTTTTAAACTGCATTTCCTTTGTCATGATTATTACCTCCATAGAATAAAATTATTGTTTTAAAGTTTATAGAAAATTGTTTGGAAATATAAAATGCCATATAAAAATTTTGTATGAAATAACAAAATATTATATACAAGTGTTTCTTTGCAAATATGTAAAAACTATTGATATTTTATACTTGCTCCATGATCTCGCCAACTGTCATATCGGGTTCTGCAATTCCTTTAAAAAGAATACGCATCATATAATAGTATAAAAGCTCCATATCGTGTTCCTGCAAATGAGCAGTTTGATAATGATATGAAAAATTCATTCCGCCGTTTTCAGTATGGGAAACTGTTAAATACATTTTTTTTGTCGCTGCACCATTTGCAAACCATTTTGAATGTTGTGCAATATTTTCAAGATGTGGATTATCCATTTTTACAGTCATTGGCTGATATGTAAGATAACAGCTTTCATATGTTGTATTTTCAGGTGTTTTATAGCGCCTTCTCATCTCATTTTCGATTAGTTCAGGATCATAATTACTATGCATATAGATTCTGTTTTGCACATCCTGTATCTCATGTGCTGCTGTCAGAAAATCCGTGTCAGCAGAAATTACTGTTCGGCAGGGAAACATGATTGTACGGCTTCCGCCTGATGTCCATTCATCGTGAGTGGAACGTCTTGAGATAAAGTTTTCAATAGTTATATCTTCCTGTCCGTTATTTACTTTTGATAGATATGTTCTTATTCCAAGTAACAGCAGATTAGTCATTGAAAGCTGATGGTTTGTGCAGAAATCCAACAGATTTTTTGTCGGTTCAGGTTCAAGATAATAATCCTTTACAGCTACAAATAAATTTTTGAGTTCGATATCTGCTGCTCTTAAATTTTTATCATTGTGGAGTTTTCGTGCTTCTTCTAAAACTGCTGGACCCTGAATATCAGAATAGAGAGGTTCGCCTAAGTTGTCTAACTGGTCGTCCCAGAACTTTTTATCTTTTAAAAATCTTTTTTCGTTATTTGCTTTTTTAAGATCTTTTGCTAAAACACTTTCGAAATCGGCTAATTCTTTAGGAAAATCAGAGCCGAATCTGTAATGAGTGTAAAGCTGCATCAGATCGTTTATCATAACGATTAAGCCGCAGGAATCAATGAGTCTGTGATCCATATGAATAAAAAATCCATTGTATCCATCAGGAAGTTTTAACATAGTTACATCACACATTGGGATATTGTCACCATCCATTGTTTCGTATGCCCATTGCTGCATAAGATTATCTGCATCAGCCATATTCATATTTGAAAGGTCTTTTATTGGAATGTCCCTTGTATCATTTTCGACAATATACTGCGTTACATCTCCGTTTTCATCAGGTTTTGTGAAACGGATCCTCATACATCCGTAACGCTCAAATTCAAGCTGTATGCATTTTTTTAAAAGACCAAAATCCAGAGCTGCTCTTAAAGATGCAACAACACTTACGCCTGAAACTTGTTGTGTTTTATATTTTTTTATCCAATTATAATGCATTTTTTGTGCTGCTGTTAAGGGATAGTACTTTTTCATATCAAACCTCCTGATTATTCAAACAGTAATTTTGTTTCTTCTGAGAAAGTATCATATATTTTTGCAGATTACTACCCCTTTAGAGACTTAACGGACATTTTACATAAAATTGACCGAGACTTTACGCACAAAAGGTTAAAAAATTTAGAAGTTTTGATAAATTTTTTGAAAGATGATTTGAAAAATAACATTAGATAAAAAATACCGGCTGGGATAGTCGGTATTTTGGAGATTTATAGATTTTAGAGTTAATCATACTTTTGAAAGAATTTTATGAGTTTATCGCGGTATAGCTCCTTTGCAACATATGGACTGCATAAATGTCTGGCATTAGGTACAAGCACAAGATCTTTTGGAGCACGACACAGAGAGTAGTTGAGTTTTGAATTTTGTGGACTTACATATGTGTCTGTCATGCCATGAAAAAATAATACAGGTTTTTTATTTGTAAGCATTGCATATGTTGTATCAGCATCACACATTCTAAATCTGGCAAAAATATTACAGAACAGATCAAGTCTAAAAAGCATCAGTCCGATATGTTTAAGATGAAACCAGTTGTCAGCCAGATCTCTAAGCTGTTGTTTCATCGAATGAAAGCCACAGTCGGAGATAAGTCCTCTTACTTCTTTTGGGAGTTTATGACCGGATGCCATAAGAACAGATGCAGCTCCCATAGACTCACCATAGAGATATAAAGGCAGCTTGTTTTTGTTCCTTTTTGCAATATAATATGCCCACCTTTGAACATCATATTGCTCTTTTGCTCCAAAAGTGATATATTCTCCCTCGCTTTCACCACAACATCTCTGGTCTATAAAGAGCAGATTACAATTATTTTCATGAAGAAATCTGGCTGTATATGCAAAGTCACCAAAACCGCTTCCTTTGTAACCATGACTTAACAGTACAAATCTTTTGGCATCTTTGGCAGGTAGATATGATGCGTGAAGTTTTAGACCATCAATGCTTTGAATATAACAATCCTGCATATTCTGTTGTCTGCACCATTCCTTACCGCCTTCATATTCTTTTTCAAATTTATCCCTTGGATGATTGATCTTGGTCTTTGAAAAATTAAACCATTTCTTTTTGTTTAGTTTCTTTTTTTTCTTACATTGAACAGTCATTTTAAAAAATGACCACCCTGATGCCATGAAAACATCTGCGGCAACAGTTGTTAATGCAGATATTTTGATAAATTTATTTTTCATAATTTTGTCGGAACTCCTTTACTATATTTTTGTATATACCCGTGCATTTTTATTTATGAATATTATAATATTCTTATGTACAAAAAGCAAACAATGGATAAATGTATGTTTAGAGATTACTATTTTTTCTTTGCTAGTAAACAACAAGTATGATAAAATAAAGTGTATAAATATTTAGTTTGTAATGGAGTATGGAATTGAACATAATAGAAATTAAAGATTTTGATGCGAAAGAGCTTGATATATATGCGAGATTGTCAGAAGGACAGCTTTTAAACAGGGCTGAACCTGAAAAGGGAATATTTATAGCGGAAAGCCCGAAAGTAATAGAGAGAGCACTTGATGCAGGATATGAGCCGATTTCATGTCTTATTGAGAAAAAGCATATTGATGGCGAGGGAAAAGCTGTATTAGAGAAGTGCGACAGGATATATCAAAACACAAAAAGATATTCAGATGCAGAAAAACAGGAAAATCTTGTTTTGAAAAACAGCAAAGAAAATACGGTATCAGAAGAAAAATATGCCCTAAAAAATATCAAATACAAAGAAACAGATATGTCAGACTTTCCTGTATATACGGCAGAATTTGACATTCTCACCAAACTTACGGGTTTTAAACTCACAAGAGGAATGTTATGTGCAATGCACCGCAGACCGCTCCCGGCACTTGAGGAAATCTGTAAAGATGCAAAGCGTATAGCAGTTCTTGAAAATGTGATGAACCCGACAAATGTGGGTGCGATATTTCGCTCAGCGGCGGCACTTAATATGGATGCAGTTATACTCACAAATGGCAGCAGCAATCCTTTATACCGCAGAGCAGCAAGAGTGAGCATGGGTACAGTGTTTCAGATACCGTGGACATTTATCGATATATCTGGTAATGGGGAAACTTACATTGGGAGACTTCATAGATTAGGATTTAAAACAGCGGCAATGGCACTTGATGACAATTCGGTAAGTATCGATAACGAAAGCGTAATGTCAGAGGAAAAACTTGCGATAATTCTTGGAACGGAAGGTGACGGGCTTTTAAAAAGCACGATATCTGAGAGTGATTATACCATCAAGATACCTATGTCACATGGAGTTGATTCGCTCAATGTCGCAGCGGCGAGTGCCGTTGTATTTTGGGAACTTGGAAATAAATGACAAATCAGACTGTATTATTTATTAAAAAATTATATATAAACTATTCTATAACCATTTATAGATCATTTTTGACCACTTATTGTTATTTTTCGTTTTAGACATATAAATATGTTATACTCTGAATGTTAACTAATATAATTTTATATAGGAGGATTTTTAAACGATTGAAAATGTAGACAAACGTGTTTTAAAATGATATAATGTGTTCATAAAAGGAGAATTATTATGAACACAAAAA
>CAKRFY010000058.1 GCA_934320895.1 uncultured Lachnospiraceae bacterium
TCAACTACCAACGCAAAATTATTGGTCAGTTATTAAATTTTATCTGCAGATACATCCCACTTAAGCAGTGGGCTTTTGATGATTCCCATTCACCTAAATATCAAAAATTCAAGGTGGATAAACTCCCTAAAATCATTTCCTACCAGCAGGACTGGACTTGGAAAGATTTAATCCCTTACTACCAAAAACGCTATGGAAAAACTATCAAGCATATCTCATTTTTTATGTTTCGCCTTAAACCAGCGCAGTCTTAATGCATTACTTACAACAAACACTGAACTAAAACTCATTGCCAATGCTCCAAGCATCGGATTCATTTTCAGATGAAATGCCGTGTAAAATAATCCTGCCGCAATCGGTATTCCAATGATATTATAAATAAATGCCCAGAAAAGATTTTGTTTGATATTGCGGATTACCGCTTTACTTAACTGGATGGCTGTTGAAACATCTACAAGATCACTTTTCATCAGCACAAAATCTGCCGAGTCGATTGCTATACCCACATCTGCTCTGGTAAGCACTCTGTATATCTAGATATACCACTGTGCATCAAGACCCATAAACAACATTCTTACAAGCGGAGGCAGAATTGCAAATGCCAATGCACTGTAACATACTATTGGTGTATAAATAATGAACACTTTTAATTCGGTGTTTATTATAATTCTGAGACTATCTACTTATGTTTAAATAAATATTTACATTTCCAACACGCTCTTTACAAAATTCATCGATATTCTATTTTATATGTTATCTTTTTTTCCTTAACGACATAATACAACTTTGCTTTTTCGTAAATTGACACTTGCATATTCTCCTCTGGTACAACATCAAAAAACAAATTCAAAGTTACTTTCTCCCCACTATTTATAGAATCTTTTTGAGATTCTTGAACATTACCATACCAGACATTTCCTCCAGACAACAGACAATAATTCGGTACTATATCATAAATGGATACCGTTTTTTTGCTATTGTTCGTAACAGTAACCGCTATCTCGTATTTGTATATTTTCATCTGATAGTCTTCATCATATAAGTTTTTCCAAGCTGGTGGCTTTTGTATCTCATATGCAATCCCCTCTATCTCACAATTCTCCCCATATGATATTACCTCATGCTTTACATGATTTAATGTTTTTCCATTCACCATCTGATATCGTACAACAAAAAGGACTATCAAAACCAGCAACAACGCCGCAATTGTACCCAATAAAAATTTTTGTTTGCCTTTTTCGGAAGTTAATACTTTCACACTAATCGTCCCTCCTTCATTTCGTAGCACTGCGAAGTCACGGCATCTAAAAATTCACGATCATGACTTGCTACAACGATAGTGCTTCCCTCTTTCTTCAGATTTATCAACAGCTTTTTTAACATCTGTATACCATCGCTGTCAATTCCATTCGTTGGTTCATCTAATAAAATCAACTTTGGTTTTTTCAAAATTGCCTGCGCAATGCCGAGCCGCTCTTTCATCCCTAATGAATACTTCTTATAATGTCTTCGATCAAGCGGATTTAGCCCAACAGAAGTCATAGCTTCATCTATATCTTTTTCTGTTACTCCATCTTGTAACATTCCCAACAGTTGAAGATTTTTCTTTCCTGTAAATTCAGGCAAAAATCCTGGCATTTCTATAAGTACCCCTATATCTTTTGGGAACTCTCCAGGCTCCATTTTCTTTTCTCCAATCTCTACGCTCCCATCCACACGAATAAGCCCTGCTATTGCTCGCAAAATCATTGTTTTTCCCGAGCCATTAATCCCCCTTATGCCCACGATATCCCCCTGTTTCACCGTAAGATTTACTCCTTTTAATACTTCTGTTCCTTTAATTTTCTTTTCTACATTTTTTAACCTAATATAGTCCATAACCAACCTCATTTCTACTTGTTTTTAAGCCTTTATTCTAAAGTTCTATTCGCTCAAAATATCCATATTGTTTAGTTTCTTTATGCCTGCGACTAGCGCAAATATCAGCACAATTCCCATCATTGCAATTGCCATACCAATCGATCCTCTGTTATACATAAAACCAGCACAATAAAATACCGGCATCTTAATCGGCAATCCCAAAACAACATAGGCAACACATATTATAAATCCTGTTATTTCATTTAACAGCAATGACACAACAGCATACAGCCAGTATATGGTACACATTCCAAGTAATAATAAAATTCCAGATTCCACTAGCATAGTGCCATCTATCTTAATGCAATAATTTGTGTTATCGTAAATTGCTAATATAAAATACTTTTCAAGCATTTGAAACAAAAAAATTCCCAATGCTAAAATTCCTCCACAGAATAGCTTACTGTACCAATACCATTTTCTTTCTTGAATGTGCGGCAAAAAACAGCTGGTATAGCGAGAAAGATCTTTTCTAACAAAATCAATTACAATTATCAAAATTCCCACTTGATTCCAAATCCACTGAATTGGAAATCTATCCGGTTCCGCAAGAAATTTTTGCACTGTCACGCCCAAAATTTCTTGTTCTATAATTGCATTACTTTCATATAGTGCCAAAATAATGTCTATTAACAGGATACTTCCCAAAAATACAAGTATCCTTCTCCATTGATGCAGCAAAAGCCAACTATCCCTTTTAATCAAACCAACCATAGCATTCTTCAAATGTCATTCCTCCTATCCATCTTCATTCGCCCCATACTATCCTCAATTTTCCAGTTTCTTTAGAATAAAATCTTTATCCTGTAAAACAACAAATAATATGCTATTTAATACAAGAGAAAGCAGTAACAACCAAATCATCCCCACAAAAAATCCTGTCCAAGAATAATATAATGTTGAATCAATAGGAAATGCGTATTTCCAAAACAGCTGGTTATCAAAATACATTTCTTCCGCCGCTTCCAGTCCAACAATCCCCAGTACAGCAAGTATGCCTGCCGTACAATGAAACAACCATTGTACAACCATAAAGATAGATCCCAGAACAATTAACAACATCCACAGGCTAACACCCGCCCGAAGCAAAGTCAGCGTTGCAGAAATATCAGTTACATTGTCAAATACAAGTTTTTCCAATACCAACATCACAAAAGTAATCCATACACTTATACCAAATGATGTCATAACATTTGCCCAAAGTATACTGTTAAATAATTTTGTTCTACCACCAATATGCAAAAGCACCGTCCCACTTTTCAAACAATTTATGTAATATAACAACACAATTAGCATAGCTGCAATCGGTCCTATTAAAAGCATCTCCCAGTTAAACACGCCACTACACGCATCAAAAAAATTCTCCCTTTCCCATACTTGGCTTAAAACAACACCTATCAATATTATAACAGGCACTCCTCTAATCATATGCATAGAGCACGCCATATTAATAAACAATCCAAAATTTTTCCATTTTTTAATCCACCTCATACCTCTTTTCCCTCCAGCAAATACCCATTATTGTTAACACCAATATCGTTATCATCATAAATATCATAACAGGTAATTCCATATTTCCAGATGGTGCCACTTGGTGTGCATAGGTAAGTAGATAATATGTTGCTGCACCGTCCTTACATATAATTCCAACCAAAGATTCATATAAATAGTTGAGAACAAATACCGATACCCAAACCATAAATATGTTTTTCAACCAACAGCTAAACATTAACGCAATACTCGCCAAAAGCCCCCCTATTAAAAAGGCGAACAGCATAAATAAGAATATATGTAATAACGGATAATCATAAAAAATACTAGGAAAAAGTGTTTCCTTACCATAAAGGCTTACAATATGTGTCTCCCATAATATTAAATCCGGCTTCTTGTCCGGAATCAATAAAAAGCAGGCATAAAGGTTTATCGCCAATGGAATAGCAGCAACAAGACCGCCTGCAAAAAAATTACATATATATAGTCCGCAAAAATACTGCTTCTTCTTATTTCTTGTTTGCACAAATTGATAATATCCACTTTGTCTATCAGAAAACCATGTATCAGCCATCGGCAGCGCCGCAAGCAATGGCAATAACAGGTAAAAAAATGAAGCATATATGGAGCCATTGAAACCTCCCATCCATATTGTATATACTGAATGTCCATATTTTAAATCTCTGTATGGATATACATCATTTACAATATACAGGATTGATGGTATTGTCCCTGCCAATAATGCCAGATATAAATTCTTTTTATGTACTAACCTTTTCCAAAAATACAGAAACATCTCGTTTCCCCTCCATTTATTCTTTTACAACATATTCAGTCCGAAATTGTTGTATATGATCATCATCTTCCTCTGGTTCCGTTGTATAATACAAATGATATTTTTCCATTTTTCTTGAATTGTCCGTCTCGCATTTGACTATCATTTTTATCTCCATTGTCTTTCGGTATTTTAGTTTTTTGCTTCCTGTCACCAAAGAGGCTTTTAGTTCTGTTTCTCCAAACTTTACAGAAAAATTGTTTGCAAATTTCTCTACATCAACGATTTCCCCTTTGCGACTATTCTTCACTTTACATTTCAAAATATACTTGCCCTTTTTATATGTCACGGACTGCAATGTAAAAAATATTCCGCAATCCTCATTTTCCTCATTTAGTCCCAAGGTATTTTCCTTTATTTGAACCTCTTTTTTACTGACATTCTTGATAGCGTTACTACTGTCAGTTACTTTTTTATTTTCTGTCTCTTCTAACTTTCCATCATTTTCTTCTAACCCATTAGTGCTTTCTATCCTATTGCCTGAAAATTCTCGAGCCTTTATAGCAACAATTCCAGTAACAATAACAGCACAGCATAAAAAAGAAATAATTTTGATTACATATTTTCTTTTTTCCATATATGTACCCTCCTCAAATTCAAGGGTAGTGTCAAAAAACTACCTCTTTTTTCACTCTAAAACCTTTATTTTCGGAGGTTTGCAAATAAAAAGAGCAATGACCTCCTTTTTTTGGTATAATGTAAATCACCACAATCAACATAACCAAAGGAGACATTGCTCATGGACATTATACTTTATTTATTAAATTACATCAACTACCAACGCAAAATTATTGGTCAGTTATTAAATTTTATCTGCAGATACATCCCACTTAAGCAGTGGGCTTTTGATGATTCCCATTCACCTAAATATCAAAAATTCAAGGTGGATAAACTCCCTAAAATCATTTCCTACCAGCAGGACTGGACTTGGAAAGATTTAATCCCTTACTACCAAAAACGCTATGGAAAAACTATCAAGCCTGTTTTTCGTCGTGTGGCTTGTGATATTCCATCTGATTGCACATGTCCTATGTGTAAGGCTCCTGTTGACTATCTTACATGGAACAATGGAAAAGTTAAAACTCAGATACTATGCAAAGTGTGTCCGACCAAGTTTTCGCCTGGCAATGATAACCGCTTTTCTCAAACTTATAAGCTCAAGTGCCCTTACTGCTCTCACACTTTAGCTCCTAAGAAAATCAGAAAACACTTTATTGTTCACAAATGTGTCAATCCCAAATGCTCCTACTATCTACACAACCTTCGCAAAGTTGTATTCTTCCCAATTACCTTGACACCAAAATAGTATCACTCCTAAATACCTATTGTCAAATACTTTTTGTAAAATAGTAATATTAAAATAGTTTTCCCTTGTACTTATTTTTTTCTTGACAAGAAGTTTATTTGCATTTATCATTTAACAATAAGTATTCTTCCCTAGAAAAGGTGTATGGTTTATGTTAAAAAAAACACGAAAACAAAACAATATCAAACATGGCACAATAGAACTTGTTTTATTGCTGTTGTTGCAATCTGGTAAAAAATACGGCTACCAATTGGCCCAAGAACTTGCAGATTATAGTGATGGAGAATATGAGCTCAAAGAAGCAACCATGTACCCCACACTATATCGTTTAAATCAAAATGGCTTTTTAAATTCAGAGCAAATAAAGGTGGGCGAAAAACGAACCCGTGTATATTATTTTATAACAGAAAACGGTCAGCAACACTTACAGGACTTACTTGCAGAATATCGTCAAGTAACTAATTCTATTGAGAAAATAATTTCTTGCACAGACTCTGGAAAGAAAGAAACATAGGAGGACTATAATATTTTGAAGCATAAAGCAGCCCGGAAGTATCTTCGTCAGGTTAGGCGATTATACAGGGGCAAGTCAAAATCAAAAAAACAGTTTATGCATGAGTTAGAAGATGCTCTTTTGTGTTTTTTAGAAGAACATCCTCAAGCAACATATTCTGATTTGACCGATGAATTTGGTCATCCGTCAGAAATTAAGGAGTTACTTTCTTTCCACACAGTCTGTGAATTACGCAAAAGAAATATGATTTTGTATTGGGCAGTCACTATATTATGCTCTATAGCTGTTGTGATAGTTTTGTTTTTTACTATTAAGCATATATTGTTCATGTACGACTATTCCAATGGATATTACATAGAGCAGTACGAAAATAATGAAAAAGATACAGACAACATAAATCCCATCACAAAAGCAACAAACCAACCTTTAGAGAATCATCAAACATTTGATTAGGAGAAAAAAAATGAATAAACATATAGGATTTCTCGCAATTTTAAGTTTTGTAGTAACAACAGTTATTGCATTAACTTCAACAAATTGTAACGCAGCCACGAAAACATCTAACCAACAATGTGAAATTATTTATGATGAATACGGCGGATACTATGTCGAAACTATGGAGTCTCCTGATATTGTTCCAATACCAACTACATGTGTATCTACACTATCAGCCCCCCAAGTCATTCCCATCTCGAAGACTAAATCAATAACGTATTATAATTCAAATAACACTTTATGTTGGAAGTATTCGCTAACTGCAACTTTTAACTTAAAAGAGGGTACAAATGTATCATACAAATCATCAAAAGCCTCTTTAAGCAATGATAATTCATGGAATTGTGTAAGCGAGCATCATTCCGGATCTGGTGGAACAGCTAATGGAACCATAAAGATGCAAACTACTGGTAAAACAATTTCAAAAACCGTGACCATTAAATGTGATAAAAATGGTAATTTCAGTTAAAATAGGGAGATAATCATGTTAAGCAAACACCAAATTAGCAAAGTTGTACGGCAGGTATATCCAATAGGAATGTTTTCATTTATTGAGCAAAGGCGATTGCGCAAATTACTTTTTGAAGACATAAAAAACTATTTGGATGAATATCCTAATACATCTTATGATGAATTAATCGCACATTATGTCGATTCTCCTCAAACCGTATTTGACAACCGAGAACAATTGTATATAAAATCTCATATATATGTGCTAATTGTAATTGCTTTAATAATTATTCTTTTTTGTGTAATTTTATACGCAATTTCAAACAATTTCACCCCTCCCACATACTATTTTTGACTATTATAAATTTTGATATTTCAAGAGATTCCGTCTTAATCATCAGACAGAATCTCTTTATCTATATCACTTCCATCCTCCAACCACATCGCCTTTTTCTGCAACACCTGTCCTTCCTCAATCTCTGGACGGATGATCGACTTTATCACCTCTTCCGGAACCTATGCCTGCAGCAGATCTCTTATCACATCTCTTGCTATCTGACCGATCCACTCGGAAGCATAAATGTCAAAAAGTGTCAGCGAATCAAAGTTTTCTACAAACCATGCTTTCCATTCTGCTTCCTTCCGTTCTTTCTCGGCATAAAGAGCAGACTATATCATGCTAGTGTAGTGTATCATTCATAAACAGTAAAATAATATTGGCCTGTCAAACCGTTTTATGGTATACTATAAAAAAAACGGCGGTGATTTGAAATGGCAAGACCAAAAAAATATAATATT
>CAKRFY010000059.1 GCA_934320895.1 uncultured Lachnospiraceae bacterium
TATATAACATTTTTCCACTTTTGGCTATCTTAACCCACCGTCTAAAGCCAGTGGGATTGCGTTAGCCTTCTTTTCAATGAATTTAATTTATCAAACGCTTCCGGCTCACTAAATGTAAGATAATCCGTAGTAAGAATTCTTCCCGGCACATCTTTCTTTTCCAATTGTTTGAATACCTGAAGAAGTGGTTCTATTCCACTCATCTTTATAAATGCAACACTTATCGAAAATGCATCACAATGTAAAAGTTCATATTCTAATGAAGAAAGAACCTTTTTTCCATTTTGATAGTCATTTAAAATAAATTCCGGTCTATATGCAAGATTAGATTTATTTGTATAATCAACAAATGCCGTATTAAGCCCTGCTTTCAACTGATCTAAATTTATATTCTCTCTCATAACAATTCTCATTTCTGCACACGTTTCTGTTTATAACAAGTTTATGTCAAGTGTGCTAAGACACAAATCTTTAATCCCACACTCATTTTACCAATTTTCCCTTTTCCCATCAACTGTTGCTATTAACACTTATGATATTACAAAGCAACGATTACAATCCTTTCACAATCAATCATAAATAAGATACTATTATTTCTAACTGTCAAAACTATGTTATAATATACTAACAAAGGCTAAATCATTAGATAGCAATATATATTCTCATACAGATTGTTATCTACCAACTTTAACACACAAAAAAGGAGAGCTACATAAAATGAAAAAGAAATATACCAACCACATATTAAAAAAAGCAATAACACTAACTACTACAACTGCAATTTTATGCACAGGCATCTTTACAACTGATCTTTTCAGAACACAGTCTGTCACTGCGAAAACCACATCACAAAAAGCAATTACTGTTACCGATTACTCTACTACTACGACAGATACAACCATAACACAATCTATAGCCAAAACAGCAAACACGAATACAAAAACTACAACTGCAAAACCGACAACTATCAACACTCAAGACACAATGCCTACAGCAGACACAACACCTACACCAGCAAAGGGTGCAGCTAAAAAACGCATCATTGCAAGAATGAACAGTTATTGTAAACCTTTTAATTTGAGATTTAACAACAATGGCGTAGTGAAACGCTGATAAAACCAGAACTTTAAAAGGACTTAGCATAATGAGAAAAACAATATTTATGCTAAGTCCTTAAATACTTAAATATTAGAACACTTATATTTTGCTTATTGGCAAACATAATGTCTGTGTGTTTTCACTTATTTTCCGGTCTATCTTACAATAGAATGTTTTGGTTTCTGAATTATTGTCAAATACATGTAAAATTTCAATCAATTATCCCATGTATCGTTTCTAAAAATACCGCTGGCAAAAATGGTTTTGTAATATAATCCTCTACGCCAAGTTCTCTTGCTTTTTCAATGGTATCATAATCTCTCGTGGCTGTTATAAAAGCAACCTTAACATCCGAAAACTCTCTTATCTGTGACAATGTCTCAAAACCATCCATTTCAGGCATTTCAATATCAAGTAACAAAAGGTCAACTTCATTATTCTTTATAATCTCTATTGCATCCTTTCCAGTTGTTGCCGTAAGTATCTCATACATAGGTTCGTCTTTGCATATTCCCTTTACAAGCATAAGATTCATCTTCTGATCATCGACGACAAGTATTGTCCTCTTCAATTCATCAGTCTGCTTCATATCATAGTTTTTATCCTCATCTATCATCTGAAGCATAACATCTGCTATCTTGGGATCAAACTGTGTTCCTTTACCCTTTTCAATTTCCCCATGTACAACTTCTTGTGGTAAAGCATTTCTGTAACTTCTGTTTGATGCCATTGCGTCATAACTGTCTGCAACGGCAATTATCCTTGCTATTTCAGGTATATTTTCACCTTTTAACCCACTAGGATACCCTGTTCCGTCATAATGTTCATGGTGGTATTTTGCACCTATACCAAGATCTTTAAATCTGCGTATTCCTTTTAAAATATGATATCCGGTTACAGGATGAAGCTTTATCATTGAAAATTCCTGATCAGTAAGTTTTCCCGGTTTATTTATTATGGCATCAGGTATTCTTATTTTTCCCATATCATGCAGAAGCGCCACCCTATAAATCTCATCCTGCTCTTTTTTTGATTTTCCCATGCGTGCTGCAAGTTCTCTACTATATCTCGCAACCCTCACCGAATGTCCCTTTGTATACTTATCTTTTGCATCAATTGTTTTTGCAAGCGCCTGCATCACACTGTCATTTATCTCAATGAGCTCATTGTTCGTTTCATCGAGTTCATTTAATGTACGCATTGTTATCCGTCTTGACATTGTGCAAAAAATAACTATTACTATATAAAGTGCAATACTCAATGAGATATCATATACAATAAGTCTACTGACTCTCTGATATAATTTATCATTGTTTACAATCATAACAGCATACCATTCATCCATGATAGGTGCAGAAAAAACAGTAACTTTCCCACCCTTCATATTATAGGTAAAAGTCTGATCTTGACCTGATACAACCTTTTTATAGATAGAAGCCATTTCTCCTTTTGAATAGTCCTTGCCAATACATTTATCATCTGAATGTGTAACCACAAGTCCTGTTTTATCACATACAAATCCATATCCCTGACCATTAAGTTTTATTGCTTTTGTTTCTTCCTGAAGTGTTCCAAGAGCTATATCTAACGATATGACACTCTTTTTATCCTCCAGAAGCTGACTTATTGAAACCATAATTGTGTTTGTCTGAACATCAAGATATGGCTGAACAAATGTAGGTTTACCATTAGCTGCCACCGCCGCCTGATACCATTCTCTATCCTGTGGTACATAATCCTTTTCTGGCTGCCACCCTATTCCATCAAGATATTCCCCGTTGAAAAGTCCATATATACCTGTAAAATTTTTATCTACATCTTTTTTATAATACTTTGATTCCTGCGTAAGAAAGTTTAAAATATCGTCACCACTGTAATTTTCACGAAGCATATACTCAATGGTAATAGCTGTAAGTTCAACGGCATCCATTCCCCTTGACAGGTATGCATCCATCTGCTCCTTCTGCTGTTTAAGTGCACTTTCTCCCATAGAAAGCGTATCATTAACAGCTTTCTTATAAAATGCCTGAATTGTACAAAAAGATAAAATTGCTATTGCCAAAAAACATACTATAAGTGTAGTTATGTACTGTCTCTTGCTTAGTTTTTTCATACGGTTCTATTCTCCTTATCAATATAATCTTAAATTGATCATTTATTTTCTCCTATATTACTCTTATACATAAACAACTAAAAAATATAAATTTACTTTGATTATATCAAAATATGACACTTTATTCCATATAAAAAGAATTCAAAAACAGGGCAAACGCATAAATACCTGTTGTAATAACCAAGTTTCACTTATCAAATTTTTTACTACAAGCAATCTTTGGTGCAACTGTCTTTCCATCTTTAAAACAAATCAAGCATATTATCCAGATATATCCATTCTCTAACATTGATCTGATACTCTGGTTTCGTCATATAATAAAGAAGAAATTCAAGAATCAATGCACTTCCCAGTCCACGGCCCTCAATTTTAAAGTTAGAAAATCCCATAGGCAAATAAATGTTTTTTATATCATCTATCCCAATAAATTCTGGATTTTTCATTGCCTTTGAAAAAAGATAACCGCCGCCTGAATCAGGTGCGGTACAATGATGTTCAGAGGGGTTTTCTCCAAGATTTTTCCGACAGACAGCTTCATAACAAGATTTTCTATCCTTGCATCCGGCAAAACAACATTCATTGCATAAAAATTCTACTTTATCTTTTTGCTTTTCTGACATTGTATTTAATCTTTTAAAGTCCTTATTTAAACGAAAGTCAGGCACTACATAACGAAAGTCCTCTCTATTTACTTCGCATAAAAAATCATCAAAATCTGTCAAAACCTTTGTTGTTGAAGAAACAAAATATAAATTTGAATATTTGTTTTTCAGATAATTTAACAATAAATCTGAACACACTATTATACCGTTCTGTTTATTTTTATTTATACTTTCTAAGGATAAATTTTTTTCTGCACAATTCTCATTTTTATCTGTACTTCTTTCTATACCATCTTCAAATATAGCACACAACTCGTTACATTTTTTATCTGAAAGATGTTCCTCTCTCAGCAAAGAATTACTAAACGTCAGTCTTGCTGATATTCCATATTTCTGCATTAATGCAAGCACTTCCCTTGAGTCATGTTCTCCAAATCCCACACGACCTCCACCCCAAATGCATTCCGCCGGTGCTCCATATATAGAACCTATATCGCACCAGTCATAAAAATATTCCCTGTGTTCACGAAATAAGCAGAGAAATTTTTGATATAGCTCATAAAATTCAAACAATCCCGGAAGATGATAATATACGATATCCTTTTTCAATTTTTTTCCTTTCACAGTTAACGGGACAGATTGCTCTATCCCGCTGTTAAATCTATTCTTTTAAATAATAAAACACTTCAATTACTACTGACGCCAAATATCAAACCACCCCATTAACTTTCAAATGGGAACTCTATATTCCACTGTTTTCTTAAAAGATCCATTAGTTTCATCATATATAAAATTTCATCATGCGGCATTGATATACTTTCCAGTTTTCCTTCTTTTATCGATTCTAATGCCTCCTGTACTTCATATTCATATCCCGTGATCTGTGGTTCTCTTTCGTAGTATGCAATTTTTTCATACTTTTTATTATAGACAGTAATGCTTTCAAAATTATTTATATTTTCAATAACTATAAACCCTTTATCCCCGTGAATTATTCCCTTGCGATCACTAATGGATAACATTGACGCATTTAAAACTGCCATTTTTCCATCAGGATATACTAATGTAATACTATCTTGTTCATCAACTCCAGTTGAACAATAAGTACATACCGATGATACTTTTTCATAATCATTTCCAAAAAGCATACAAGCAAAATTAAGTGCGTATATACCGACATCAAGCAATGCACCTCCCGCCAACATAGGATCTGTAAGCCTTGCTTTTTTATCAATATCATATCCAAGATTAGCAGTAAGCATGGTTGGTTTTCCTATAATTCCACTGGCAAGCACCTCTTTTATTTTCTTTAGAAAAGGCATATAACGCACCCACATTGCTTCCGTCACAAATACTTTTTCCTGTTTTGCATACGCAAGCAATTCCTCCGCCTGCTTTGTGTTTGCCGTAAATGCCTTTTCTACAAGTACGGGTTTATGATGAAAAATACAAAGCTTTGCATTTACCAGATGTTCCGAATGTGGCGTTGCGATATATACCATATCTATGGTATCATCTGATACAAGTTCCTCATATGAACCATATGCCTTTTTTATCCCATATTGTTTAGCAAAATCTTGCGCCTTTTCTAATGTTCTCGATGCCACTGCACCACATTTTACCCCCTTCATTTTAGATAATGTTTTTGCCATTTTATGTGCTATACCGCCTGTTCCTATAATTCCTACACTATATTTATTCATAATACGACCGCCTTTCCTGTTTTGTACTATTCTTTGCAAAATCCTTTAGATAAATTTTAACATCATTTAATGTCCACTTCAAATATTGTATTCACCACTTTACAACTTTATAAATGATACCCATGTTTCCTAAATACTTGTTTTATAGCATTTATCACGGATTTTGATTTTATTTGGGTTTCGACATTTTGCACGAAACCGGTGAAAAATATCTGCTCACGGATACCTTCACTTATGGCAAAACGAATTTCCTGCACACTTTTATCTTTATAGTCAGCAAATTCTTTGTCAACATAAGGTAGCAGTTTCATTGCACAATAACTGATGTTGATAAGATTTACCATCATTTCGATTCCTTTGCAGCTTCGTACCATATAACTGCATAAAGACCAGAATAATATTGAGAGTATCAGTAAAAACAATGTATCTGTGGTAGGTGCAGAAAAAGTTTTAAAATAAATAAAAAAATATTGATTAAGTCTACCAATCAGTGTTTTTTCGTTGTATAATACTTTTGTCGTACAGGGTCACCTTCCTTTGTAATGTTTTAGGCAAACTCATTATACATCAGAAAGTCCTGTACGATATTTTTTTTATGAAAAAGTTGTAAAGTGGTGTATATTTTTAACAAACATAAAATTGCATAAAAAAAGACCATCAACCCACCAATCTTAGCAGGTTAACGGTCTTAATTATTTTATTTCATCCATAGATCATCTTAATGAAAATCTACTATTTTTCAGCCAATATTATTTAGCTGCTTTCTCAGCAATTGCTGCCTGTGTGGTGGTGGTACACCCGTGAGTCATTGAAATAGAATTTTCAAGTTGATTTGTAATTAAAACCATAACTTCATAATATCAAAATAACATTAAAAATTTACGGAACAATTAATGAAAATTCAACAAACTCATGGAAATACTATAATATTACAAATGATAACTCTTTAACATTCAACTTTCGCTATCATTTACTATATCGTAAAGTAGGAAAAAAATATCTTCCAATCTCAGCTTCTCAAATTCAGCATACTCGCCTAATGGTGACACTTCCGAAGAAAAACTTGTAAACAATGCATTTAATAGCTTCTCTTTCAACTTATCATAACCAATTTTATACGATTTTTGAAATATTTTTTCTTCTAAGTAAAATTTTTGATATAAAGCAAATGCACTTATGAAAATATCTCTCAGCTTAATCTTTGTAAGCTTATCATCAATATTTTCAATCTCGGTGCAAAAATATGATGTTTCATAAATCTGTGTGTGTATTAATGCTTTTCCAAATTCAGCTATAAAATCTACCATATTATCCTTTGTAATATTATCATCAAATAAACGATAATGACTTTGCCGAAAAAATATTTCCTTTATATCAGCTATAAAATTCCTATTATTATTTTCACAACCTTCAATTAAACTGCATTTATTTAACTTTTCAATAAAATCATATCTAAACCAATACATATTGCCAAAGCTAAAAAATAAATTTGATAAATCTCCATATTGCTTTTTCAACATACTATATTGCTTATAATTAAGCGGAATTGCTGTCTGTCTATGAGGCTCATGAAGATTTAAATGTAAATATTCAGCCCCTTCATGTGGAAAATCAATTCTCAAACAATAACGGTCACTATTTTCTAATGCAAAAAATATTTTCATTCCTGTTGTTTTTCTAATCCCGTGTCTTATGACTCCAGCAGAAATTGCGGAATCTATTTCAATTTTTTCAATCCTCGAATTAGCTAACATTTCCTTAAAAATAAGCAATATGTTTTTAGCAATCTTACTTACATAAACTGGATATAACTTTGAACTTTCCATAAGTAATAATATAGCTTGAATTTGCATGAATGAAATTCCTGTCACTAGTATAATCCACTTTAAATAACAAACTATTTTAATTCACATTCCTATTATGGTATAATTGAACCATCGGAGG
>CAKRFY010000060.1 GCA_934320895.1 uncultured Lachnospiraceae bacterium
AATTTTCACAAAAGAAAAATGTCATAATCCTTTGTGACAGCTGGTATATGAAAAAGAATCTTGTTTCCATTGTTGACAAAGAATTTGCTGACTATAAAGATAAAAGTGTGCAGGAAATTCGTTTTGCCATAAGTGAAGGTATCCGTGAGCAGATATTTTTCACCGGTTTCGTGCAAAATGTCGAAACCCAAATAAAATCAAAATCCGTGATAAATGCTATAAAACAAGTATTTAGGAAACATGGGTATCATTTATAAAGTTGTAAAGTGGTGAAAAATAATATTATTAAAAAATATGAATTTTAAAGATATGATGCAAAATGCTCCTGTTCATAGCTATATAGACAGGAGCATGTGGAGTTAGTTATCATATCACTTTTTCCTTATATGAACTTCCGGTATAGCCAGATTATCATAGTTTATGGAAGAGTCGTCACTTTCATTTTCGGTCGTATTTTCATGGGTCTTGTGTGTGTGGACTTCCGGAATTGCTACATTGTCAAAAGTTAAATTGTAATCATGTTTTTCTTCATCATAATTTTTTTCATTTTTCTTTTTCCAGTGAAACATAAGAATACCTCCATTTAAAGTATATTGATTAAAAATGTAATAACAAGACTGTTGATAAAATCTGCAAATAAACTTCCGATAAGTGGTATAAGAAGATAGGCTTTCACCGATGGAGCATAGCGGTCACATATTGCCTGCATATTTGCCATCGCATTTGGTGTTGCTCCCATACCAAAGCCGCATGTTCCGGCTGAGAGTACAGCTGCGTCATAATCTCTTCCCATAACATTGAATATGACAAAGTATGTGAATACGCATATGAGAAGCGTCTGTGCGGTAAGCAGGATGATAAGCGGAAGTGCTAAAGTTGCAAGTTCCCACAGCTTTAAAGTAATCATTGCCATTCCGAGAAAGAGTGAAAGACTGATTCCGCCGAGGTCGTTTATCTCACCCATATGGATAGTTCCCTTGCCTGAATACTCAGTAATATTACGCATAAGTGCAGCGGCGAGCATTGCACCTATATAGATAGGAAAAGTAAGTCCTGTCTTTGTGAGAAAATACGAAAAGATGGTGCCGAGTCCTATCGCAAGTATAAGCTGGAATACTGCGGCTGCGTACATATTTGTATGACGCTGGTGTTTTTCCTCGTCCTCAACCAAAAGGCTGTCATCCTCAGCCGGAACATTGTACATAAGATTTCTTTTCTCGATAAGGCGCTTTCCTATAGGACCGCCCACAAGACTTCCTGTTATAAGTCCGAAAGTGGCAGCGGCAGTACAGATAGTTGTTGCCCCCTTAATATTAAAATCTTCGAGTACCGGACCGAATGCCCCGGCAGTACCGTGACCGCCGACCATAGGTATTGAACCTGTACACATTCCGATGAGAGGATTTAAGCCAAGTACCTTTGAAAGTCCGATGGCAAGCAGGTTCTGCGAAAAAATCAGTGCGATAACAAGTGCGAGGAATACCAATAAGGATTTTCCGCCGCTTTTTAAAATCTTTAAGTTTGCCTGAAAGCCAACAGATGTAAAGAAAAATACCATGCACACCTCACGCAGAGTATCATCAAAGGAAAATTCAATAATTCCGGTAGTATAACATACACATGTAAAAATAGCAAAGAGTAATCCACCTATAACAGGTGCTGGAATACAGAATTTTTCCAGAATATTTATTTTTTTTCTCAGATAACTTCCTAATAAGAGTACCAAAACTGCAGCAGCAAGCGTTTGGTACATGTCTAATTGAATTTTCATAAAGTTAATTCCTCATTTCCAAGCGATTTGTTGTGGCAATATGAAGCCATAACAGCTATTTACATTCGCTCATAAATAAATAGCTGACGATGTATTTGTATTATTTTTGTGTTGTGGCTGTAATTCCTTTTTCTTTATAATAAGCGGCTGCGCCCGAATGGAATGGAATATCAATACCCTGAACCGCTGTATTTTCATCAGTTATCAGTTCAAGAGAAGTTGCATATTGTAAATCTTTATTATGTTTAAAAAAGGTTTTAGTAAATTGCTTGACAGCATTTTCAGAAAGATTGTCAGATGCAAGCAATACTGATTTTACACCTATTGTAGTTACGTTTTCCGACTGGCCTGCATAAGTGTTTGCAGGTATTTCATACTTACTGTAACAAGGATAGGCTGTAAGCAGTTTTTTAATACATTTATCATCAATACTTAAAATTCTGATACTGCATTCTTTAGTAAGTTCAGATATTACTGTTGTCTGAAGTCCGGCTGTGCAGAAAAATGCATCAATCTTACCTTCGGCAAGCTGTTTTGCTGCATCGGTGTAATCAAGATTTACCATATTGACAAGTTTAGAATTTAAGCCGCTGAATTCTAAAATCTGATTTGCGTTAATTTCCGTACCGGATTCCTTTGCACCGATACTTACTTTTCGACCCTGAAGGTCATCAATGCTTTTTATACCTGAGTTTGCTTTGACGACTATCTGGCATGCTTCGGTATAAAGTGCAGCAACAGCTTTATAGCCATTACAGATATTGTCTTTAAAATAACCCGTGCCATCGTAAGCATCCTTGATAAGGTCTGCCTGTGCGATACCAAGGTCTATATATTTGTCAGACAGAAGTCTAAGGTTAGCCGCAGAACCGGCTGTATTTTTGACTTCAAACTTGTAATCGGAGGTGTCTTTTGATATTGCACCAGAGAAACTGCTTGCAAAAGCATAGTACATACCGCCTATGTCAGCGGCTCCAAAACGTATATTGTTTGATTGTCTGCCGCAAGATGATAAAAATATTAGCGAAAAACAGAGCAGAAGACATAATCTTTTCTTCATATATAAGGTTTCCTTTCTTAATTGGATTTTGATGTGTTATTATAATTACTTTTTGGCTTAAAAATCGTTACTATGGCAATGTAAAATTAAAGTTAAAGTAAAAAAGTGCCAATAATTATTTTACAATAAATTTTGATAATTTAAAATACCACTTTACAACTTTTTTCAAAAAAATAAATCGTACAGGATTTTGTACTGTCAGATGAAAAGATTGGTGATTATTATACAGGTGTACGTCGTGTACTTACAAATCTTTTCGGTACAAGAGAAGTCCTTGCATATATCACCTCAACCGCAAAAGAGAGTGGTACAAAACGCTTGTTTTTCAGTACAATTTTTCCAGAACAGCTGGAAATTTTCTGTACATGGCATGAAAAAGCTCCATTAAATCAGACTGGCAGCGATTGGATGCAGTATATCCCATTATTTTTATATTCATTTCGATGGAATATCGAAGTCAGTTATTATGAGCAGAAAACATTCTGGTCTTTATGCAATTATATGGTACGAAGCTGCAAAGGGATTGAGATGATGGTAAATCTTATCAACATCAGTTATTGTGCAATGAAACTGCTGCCTTATGTCGACAAAGAATTTGCTGACTATAAAGATAAAAGTGTGCAGGAATTTCGTTTTGTCATAAGTGAAGGTATCCGTGAACAGATATTTTTTGCCAGTTTCGTACAAAATATCGAAACCCGAATAAAATCAACATCCGTGATAAATGCTATAAAACAAGCATTTGAGAAACGGGGGCTTCATTTATAAATTTGTAAAGTGGTGATTTAAAATATAAAAATATTATTTTATAATAAGCCCATATAAGTAAAAAAATCCAGACATTTACAATTATGTAACTGTTTGGATTTTTTATAAAAATATTTAAAGCCTTAAAAATAGAATAAGACATATGATATATGATATAAAATTATAGATACTGGCTGAATTCGATTTTTTCACTGTTTGGACCTTCTATTGTAAAGAATTTTACACCATTGTCCCAAAATGGAAGAAAATGTATAGTATCACCAGTTGTATTGATATTGGCGTTTTCAATATATTCATAAGTTTTTTTTATATCAAAAACATTTATTGCGATATGATCTATTGCGCCGGATTTTAATGTCGCTGCCTTGTTTTCATATGTCTCGATAACCAATGTTTTAAGCTTTAAAAATGCGACTCTTTCACCGGCTTCTTCATTTACGGTTTCAAGAGCCGTTTCAAAACCAAGTTTTTTATAAAAAGCAATTGTTTCATTTAGATTGTTTGTAGGAATTCCAATATGCTGGATTCCGGTAGTATAATTTTGAAAATCAGTATTGTCAATCATAGGTATCTCCTTTTGAGCTCATTATCGTTTATATATTTTTGATTTATGATTCAGTAAGACGTTTATTTACCTGTTCAAGTGCTGGCATGGCATTTAGGGCACCCTTTTTTTCAACGCACAGACTTGCGACGGCATTACCAAAGCGTGCAAAGCCGGCTAGTTCATCTAATGTAAGCTCTTCCGGCTGTTTGTTTGACTGGCTTATTTTATAAAGAAATCCGCCAAAAAATGAGTCGCCGGCTCCATTTGTATCAATAGCTGTTGTCTTAAAGCCACCAACTTTTATGCCGCCGTTTTTAGTGCATACATAGGCACCGTCACTGCCAAGAGTTACTAATGCAATCTTTACCCCTTGCTGAATTAGGGATTTCGCAGCAATTTCGGGATTTTTGTGATTTGTGAGAAGATAGGTTTCTTCATCTGAAATCTTCATAATATCAGCATATGGGATAAGACTGCGCATGTGCTCTATAGCAGTATTTTCATTGGGCCATAAAGAAGCACGGTAGTTAGGATCATAAGAAATTATACTTCCTTTGTTTTTTGCATGTTTTACGGCATAAAAAGTTGTATCTCTTGCAGGCTGATCTGTAAGAGAAAGTGAGCCGACATGGAAGATGGTTGTATTATCTGAGATATCGATATTTATTTCTTCCTTTTGAATTTGTGTGTCAGCTCCGGGCTTTCTTGCAAATGAAAATGTACGCTCGCCTGTTTCAGATACATTTACAAAGGCAAGAGTGGTAAAATAATTTTCATCGAGCAATAATCCTTTTGTGTTGACGTTTTGTTCCTCAAGGACTTCTTTTAGGAATTGACCGTGCATATCATTTCCTGCTTTTCCGATAAATGCTGTAGAAGCACCAAGCTTTTGAGCTGCTACGGCAACATTTGCCGGAGCACCACCTGGATTTTGTGCAAATAAAGCCTGACCATCGTCATTTTTGCCACTGTAGGTGAAGTCTATAAGTATTTCACCAAATACTGTTATATCGTAGAGAGAACTTTCAGCAGAATCATAATCATAGAGAAGTTTGTTTTCTCTTAAAGCTGATATGATTGCATCACATTCGGGTGGATTATCGGTATGAATATGCAGTTCTCCGGTTTCAAATTCAGGCAGACTCAAGACTCCAAGCACTGATTTTGCATCAACTACATAGCGTCCACTGCAAAGTTCGGCATCATAGGGAATTTTACTTACGATATTTACAAGCCTGCTGGCATTTTTCATGCTTCCTAATATAACTTTTGTTATCATAGTACACCTCCGTTTTTATATGTACGCCCATTATCTTATAAATAAGATAGTTGGGGCGTACAATTTTTGCCAAAATAAGTTGTATTTTTTGCCTAAGCAAATAGTGAGATGATTATAGCACATATTAGACCGGTAAAACCTATAATAGTTTCCATAATAGTCCATGATTTAAGTGTTGTTTTTTCATCTATTTCGAGTAGTGAGCTGACAAGCCAAAAGCCTGAATCATTGACATGGCTGAAAGCTGTCGCACCACCGTTTATTGCACAGACCATAGCTGCAAGATAGACTGGTGACAGTCCGGCAACAGTAGGCATAGATGCCATAATACCGGCAGCCATTGTCATTGCAACGACGGCAGCGCCTACTGAAGTTCTGATTAAAGCGGCTATAAGGAAAGCAACAATTATAAGAGGAAGTCCGCTTTTTTCAAGAGCAGGTCCAATGATATTTCCCATACCGCAGTCCTGAAGTATCCAGCGTATTATTCCACCACCTGTTATTACAAGCAGAATTTGTCCGGTAGGTCTTAGTGAACGGTCAAGTATTTTTTTTAACTGTTCGGGCGAGTATCCCTGTTTTGTACCAAGAAAGTAAGCAGCAAGCAAAACGGCAATGATAAGAGATACAAAAGGTGTACCGAAAAATTCAAGTATGGGGCGTATCGGTTTTAGTGCCGGGATATATGTGGAAATAGTGCTGAGTAAGATTAAAGCAAGCGGTACAATGATTATGCCAATAACCGTCTTAAAATCAGGAAGCATATTGCTGTCTTCTTCACGTATTTCCATGTTGTTTATAGGAAGTCCGGTGTGAATTCTCTTTCCTATAAATTTTGACCAGAGAATTCCGGCAAATATAAGCGAGAGAATTCCAACAGGAACACCTACAGCGATCATAACTCCAAGGTCAACACCAAGCATATTTGCCACAAGAACGGAACCGGCAGATGGTGGAATAAATGCAAATCCGGTTGCAAGTCCGGCAAGAAGCGGAATTACATAATATAATGTGGATTTTTTTGTCTTTTTTGCAAGTCCAAAAGCAAGTGGAATTAAAATTACGACGCCGGCTTCAAGAAATACTGTTGTACCAACTACTAATGCCGTAACACCAAGTGCTATGCCTGCATTTTTTTCACCAAATTTATTTATAAGTGTCTGGGCAACACATTGCGCACCACCCGACACTTCAAGAATTCCACCAAAAAGTGAACCGAGTCCTATTAGAAGAACAATTCCCTGCAGGGTTTCACCGGCTCCTTTTTCAACAGTTGAAACCAGTGTGGAAACTGGCATCCCGGCTTCAAGTCCGATAAATAATGCCGAAATTAACAGGGACAATATGGGATGAACCTTAAATTTTATAATAAGTATCAATAATAAAACAATACCGAGTGCGGCTGCAATCAGCAGTCGTGCAGGGTTTGCTGCAAATACGGGATCTGTCATGGATTCCTTCTCCTTTCAAAATTGCCTGTAATAGGCGTTTGCGAAACACCAAAACCCGCATAAATACGGGATATTTTTCATTACAAAATAAAACAACTCCTCACT
>CAKRFY010000061.1 GCA_934320895.1 uncultured Lachnospiraceae bacterium
TTAAGTACAGGAAGTACATGGACACCTGTATCAAGCTTGCTACCCTGAATTGATGATGAAACATCACCTCTTACTATCTGCTCAACAACATCTTCAAGCTGCTCGCCGAGGAAGATAGAAATAATTGCAGGAGGTGCCTCGTTTGCACCAAGTCTGTGATCGTTTCCAGGATTTGAAGCGGAAAGTCTGAGAAGTTCTGCATTCTCATCTACTGCCTTGATGATTGCTGCAAGGAACAGAAGGAAAATCGTATTCTCATGTGGTTTCTTACCTGGATCAAGAAGGTTTACACCTGTATCTGTAACTATTGACCAGTTATTATGTTTACCTGAACCATTTACACCTGCAAATGGTTTCTCATGAAGAAGACACTCAAGATTATGTCTCTTTGCAACTTTTTTCATAATTTCCATTACCAACTGGTTATGGTCTGTTGAAATATTTGCTGTTGTAAAGATAGGTGCCATCTCATGCTGAGCTGGTGCAACCTCGTTGTGCTGTGTCTTAGAAAGAATTCCAAGTTTCCAGAGCTCTATGTTAAGATCTTTCATAAATGAAGCAATACGCTCTTTTATAGCACCAAAATAATGGTCATCAAGTTCCTGTCCCTTAGGAGCAGGTGCACCAAACAATGTACGACCTGTAAAGATAAGGTCTTTACGCTGTAAATATTTATCTCTGTCTACAAGGAAATACTCCTGTTCTGGTCCTACTGAGCATGAAACTTTCTTTACATCATCCATGCCAAACATCTTTACTATACGAACTGCCTGCTTACTGATAGCCTCCATAGAACGAAGAAGAGGTGTCTTTTTGTCAAGTGCCTCACCTGTATATGAACAGAATGCTGTCGGAATACAAAGTGTAACACCTGCCGCATCCTCCTGAAGAAATGCTGGTGATGTACAATCCCATGCTGTATATCCTCTTGCCTCAAATGTTGCACGAAGACCACCTGAAGGGAATGAAGAAGCATCAGGCTCACCTTTTATAAGCTCTTTTCCTGAAAATTCAAGAACTGGTTTGCTCTCTGATGCAGGACTAAGAAATGAGTCATGCTTTTCAGCAGTAACACCTGTCATAGGCTGGAACCAATGAGTATAATGTGTAGCACCGTGCTCAAGTGCCCACTCTTTCATTGCATGAGCAACGACATTTGCAATCTCTATATCAAGATCAGCCCCACTCTCAAGCGTCTTTTTCCAAGATTTGTATACATCCTTTGGAAGTTTAGCCTGCATTACTTCGTCATTAAATACGTCTTTCCCAAAAACCTGTTCGATAACATTATTTTCCATTTCGTTACCTTCCTTTCATATCAATATTTAATATTCTTAAACAGTACTAAGGTTTTCTCCCTTAAACTATTTTAATATATAAAGTACCCGGAATAATTATGCCGCGTCAAAGATGTCACCCAGGTACCATATAAGTTGCAGTACAGCTTATGTCGTTCATTCTAGCAAAAAAGGCGCACTCAATTACTTTAATTGAGAACGCCCTTGTTCTGTACTTCTTTATCAACTGTCTCAAAGTATATCATACTAACTCTGATTTGAAAAGTCTTTTATTACATTTTTTTACTTTTTTAACATATTGTACATTCATCAACAAAAATAAAGTCGAATTTTGTAATATTTCTACAACAAAACAGTTGTGTATCACAAATACTAAATACCTTTATAATCAAACATTTCAAATCGTGCCGCACCAATGCAGTCATTCCCATTACCACTTGCATAAAGCGCAATATAATTTCCGGTAAATCTTCCTCCAACTTCTGTTGTAAGATAATCAGCTTCACCTTCTCCAGCCTCTATCCGTCCTTCATCCACACTATAACTAAAACGATACAGATTTACTCCATTCTCACCTTTTAATGCTTCAAGCACTATCCCGATGCTATCACCTGTCAATTTTTCAATTCTTTCTTCTCTTATAAGAGAACCTATCTGCCTTCTGAAAATAAGCCATTTAACACCCTTAATAATAGCAACAGCAAGTTCATAATGATGTCTGTTGTTCATATAAATAGTAAGCCCTGCCTCACTGCCATTATCCAAATCTTTAAAACATATATATGTCTCTGCCATAAATTCATGATGCTTCTGTCTGTAACCAACCCATGCAATCTCATCACTTGATATGACAGGATTTTTTGTTCCATATAAAAGCAGACCACCTTTTTTATCTAAAGATGCATATTTCGAAGTTGTATTATAAATAAAATTCCAATCAAAACCGAGCACATCCGTATCAAAATCATCATGGAAATGTTTACCCTCATTAGTTATAGATTTTTGAACTACTCCGTCGAGCAGCTTTCTGTCCGATGTGATTTTTTCATCAAGAAGTCCATTTCTTCCTATAACAGGCCAGCCTTCTTTATCCCAATATACAGGCACAAGGAAAGTTTCTCTTCCAAGATTGTGTTTAAAGGGATATGTAATAGGACGGTTGCCAAGGCATACACCCCACCAGTCGCCAAATCTGTCACATATGATATCCATGTGACCTGTTCCTTTAATAGGAAGCGAAGTCGATCTGTTGCTAAAAACCGGATTGCGCGGACATGAATCATATATTCCCAAGATATCCCTGCTTCGTGCAACTGTTATCATATGACAAAACTCAGTACCACCTTCTGAGATAAGCAGATAATACCAACCATTTATCTTGTAAATATGTGGTCCCTCAGGATCATTTCCACCGGTACCATTCCATATAACTTTTCTATCGGAGACAACTTCACATGAAATATCAACAACTCTGCCATTACCATCATATTTATACGAAAACTTAAGTTCACTTATAAATATCCCATTGTCAAATGCACCTGTATAATATACCCTGCCATCATCATCAAAAAAAAGTGATGAATCAATTCCCGGAAGTTCAACAAATATCGGTTCTGACCATTCACCATATGGATCATCAGTCCAGACGATAAAGTTTCCCTCATCTTTTCCACCATAGGCAACATTTGTTGAGATCACATAAAAGATACCATCATGATATCTTATAGTAGGTGCATAAATTCCAACACTGTTTGGCACTCCCTGTCTTAAGGCGATCTGTCCAGGTCTTGAAATGCAATGACCTATCTGCTGCCAATTTATTAAATCTTTGCTGTGAAAGACCGGAATTCCGGGAAAATATTCAAATGAACTGTTTACAAGATAAAAATCATCTCCAACCCTGCATATACTTGGATCAGGATAAAATCCTGAAATTATCGGGTTTGTATATTCCATTTTAATCCTCATTTCTGCGCACATTTTTTGTACATATCAAGTTTGTGTCAGGTGCGCGCAGACACAAACCTTGTGTGTAAAAATATAACTTTCCATACCATCCCTTGTAAGTTATATATACTTTAAGATATACTGTATACAACATGAAATATAATATCATTTTTCACCAATGTTTGCCATACATAAGCCAAACTTGCTTGAATTTATTTATGCGTCATGGTAAAATCATATAATATAACGATGATTTAATACTTGGAAAATATTAAAAATAAATATAAGATTGGAGATTTAATTATGGGAAAAAAAATCGTTGTAGCACTCGGACACAGTGCTCTTGGAAAAACATTTCCAGAACAGAAAGAAGCTGTTAAAAACGCCGCATCAGCCATCGCTGATCTCGTCGAAGCAAAATATGATATAGTCATCACTCACAGTAATGGTACACAGGTTGGTATGATCCACTCTGCAATGAGAGAATACAGCCGTCTTGAACCTACAAATACCGTTGCTCCAATGTCTATATGCAGTGCCATGAGTCAGGGATACATAGGTTACGACCTTCAGAATGAGATCCGCACAGAGCTTTTAAACAGAGGTATCTATAAACCTGTATCTACCATCATCACACAGGTAAGAGTCGATCCTTTTGATACTGCATTCTCATATCCTACAAAAGAAATCGGCAGGTATATGACAGCAGAAGAAGCAAAACTTGAAGAAGAAAAAGGTAATCATGTAGTCGAGATCGAAGGCGAAGGTTTCAGAAGAGTTATTGCAGCTCCACGTCCAATGGAGATTTATGAGATCGATGCCATTAAGACACTTATGGATGCAGGACAGATCGTAATAGCTGCTGGTGGCGGTGGAATCCCTGTATTACAGCAGGGCACAAGACTTAAAGGTGCAAGTGCTGTTATTGAAAAAGATGTGACAAGTGCCTGCCTTGCAGAAGAACTTGGAGCAGAAGTCCTCCTTCTCCTCACAGGTGTTGAAAAAGTCGCACTCAACTTCGGCACTGACAATGAACAGCCACTCGACACAATGTCAGTTGAAGATGCCACAAAATATATCGCAGATAAACAGTTTAATGAAGGTGGAATGCTTCCAAAAGTTGAAGCTGCTGTCTCATTTGCATCTTCGTCAAAAGAACATAAAGCTATTATCACAAGTATTGATACTGCACTTGATGGAATTTCCGGAAAAACAGGTACAGTTATTACCTGTTAAAATATAAGCAGTGTATCGGAAATCCAGCCGAAAGGATTCGTTTCGAGAAGATACTGAGAGTACATCATATAGATAAAGCGTTATATCGAATTTTTTCAGGATATAACGCTTTTTATCAATTATCATGATTATTGATATTTACAATGTAAACAGTGTTTTTTTAATTATTTATTTTATTATAGACCATTTTTGAAATTTAAAATTTCACTCTTATTTTTTCATACACAGATAATATCTGTCTTTTTCTTTTCGCACTATCATATTAAATCCATCCGACGTCTGCGTTGATTTATCTCCCTTTTCTTTAAATTTAACATTTATCTCTGACAACTTTATATTCTTTTCAGCCTGCTGTTTCTTTGTCATATGAGCTGTAAACATCAGCTTTGTTCCAGATTTACATACAACCTTTGCTTTTTTATTTTCTTTCCACTCATTATCTTTGCCAGGCGAAGCCGTTTTTTCTATCGACATATTGACTTTTGCTGCTTTCACACCACAAGTGTATGTTCCACCATCCTCAATCTTGCCAAATTGTAATATAAACAAGATTTCCCTTGTCCTGCCATTCTTTTTTGTATAAACTTTCAATCTCTGTTTTTTGTCCGCTTTTATTTCTATAGCATAATCAGAGTTGTCCTTATGACCAGCCGAGCTACTATTTTCAACCTCCGTTTCATCATAATCTGCACTTACACCATCATTTGTCTCACTCTTTTTATTTTTCTGCGTGCCAGATACAGCTTCATCATATCCTGATACTGTGTCCTGCGATACACTGCTTTTTATCCCATCAGAGTCTTGTATATTCTCCTTTGTTATCTCAGGATTGAATATATTTATGTTTTCTGGTATGTCAGCCAATTTCTCTTTCTCATCCGCAGAACCATCAGCCATACTTTTATCAGACTTTTTATCAATCGTCTGCCCGGTCGACCCTGAATCCTGCCCATATGGCTGTTTCGGTTTTTCATATACAAGAAACGAACAACCTATAACGGCTGCGGCTGTTCCGATTGCAAATATCGTTTTTGCATATTTTTTTATTCTCTTTTTTCTAAAAGTACTATTTTTTATACTTTCTGAATATTTTTCTGTTTCTTTTAGCATTTCTTCTGAAACACCACCTATGGCATACATCAGCTTTTCTGCCTTCTTTTCGCTCAAAGTACCGCCTCCTTCTCAAGCCATACGGCAAGTTTCTTTCTCATACGGCTAAGGATTGATTTTACCGTACCCTCTTTTATATCAAGCTCCTCAGCGATTTCCTTAATATCCATAACATAGAAATATCGTTTCAAAAAGACGGTACGGTTTCTCTTAGTCTGTTTCCACAAAAAATCTTCTATCGACTCTGTAAGAAGTTTATATTCCATGTCTTTTTCCACGGTCTTTCCGTCAGTTATACATTCATTAAGTTCCTCTATCGCAATATTCACACTACTCCCTCCTCTTTTTAATGCGTGCATATCCCTATACCTGTTAAGCGACAGATTTCTAACTATCTTGGCAAGAAATGTACTAAGCACTGACGGGCGGCTTGGTGGAATCGTATTCCATGTCCTTAGCCATGTATCATTTACACACTCTTTTGCATCTTCCTCATCATGTACAATACGCTCTGAAATACAAAAACAATAACGGTCATATTTTTCAGATAATTCGTTAATACCGTTTTCATTTCTGTCCCATATCAACTGTACTATTTTCTCATCTTCCATGTATCTCCTTTTTGTTAATTAAAAATAGGCGTTTGCGAAACTATCATAAATCTTGATTAAATTGTGCAGATATAACAAATAGTGTTAGTCGGCATTTTTGTCGTCGTCAGCACTTAATCAGCGTTTTTTGCTGATTTATGTACTGCTACGAACGACAACATAGCGAAAGCGTGCCGACGATATTATTTGTTATATGTGTGCAATTGACACAACATATAGTTAGTTTCACAATTATCTATGCAACTCTATTTACTGCTCCCATAAATATCGGAAGACCGTCACTTGTTGAAACTATTATAATAAATGGTCTGTTACAATTCATTGTGACAGTATCCTTTTTTTCGTCTGCAAACCCCACAAGGGCAACCTCTGTATATGAGGCCATACTGCATCCGTTTTCGTCAATCGTCAGCCTGCTTTTTTGTTTTGCTTTACTAACATAAATTCCACCTTCTGATTTATTTTCTCCATCCGACACGAACATTTTAGAAAAATCTGCTTTTTTCCCATCAAAAATATTTTTTATACCCATATCCTGCATCAATGGATTTAATTCAAGTTCACTTTTAAAATCCAGTTTAGGCATTGAAAAT
>CAKRFY010000062.1 GCA_934320895.1 uncultured Lachnospiraceae bacterium
GAAAGAGAAAGTCTATCCAGAATTAGCATAAAATGCTAATTTGAAACAGGCTTCTAATTTGCGTGGATTATACTAGATTTCAGATAAATAATACTTATTTCTGTATTTACAAACAAATATAAGATGGTATTGCAGTAAATTGATCTAAGCTAATTAGACTATAGACTGAGGTTTGTGCCAATTCACCTCACGAACCTGAATGTTCAGAGATTTCTTGGCACTTCGCTTTAAAAGTTTTACCTTAAAAAATCTGATTTATACTTACGCAATGTATCTTCAACTTCTTTCCAAATCCAGACATATGTTCCGTCATCTTCAAATACTTTTCCATTGCTTTTTAATGTATCTATCTTCATCTGTACATAATTATTTTTAAATGTAGGGACAAATAATTCTACATTACCAGCATCACTGCACATTCTTTCCATATCTTTTAAAGAAACCTTATCATTAATTTTCTCAGCCTCAAAAAAAGCTCTTATAATCTTATGAGTATGCCTTTCACTTTTTTCGGCCCAACCAGGGATTTTTTTTAATGCTTTTTTATAAAATTCATTTGTATCACCTGTTTTCTTTGTTGAATTTACAAATTTTGTATTTATCTTCTGTACATTATTTACTTTTTCTGCTAATTTTGTTATATCCACATCTACACTATCTGCTTTTTCTACTACCTTTTCGTTATTCCCGTTTGTATTTACATCACTCTTTTCCATGTCTGCTTTTTGAACACCGTATTCCTGTGATACAACTCCAAATATTTCTGAGATATACATCTTAGTTAATCTATCAAATACTTCATCTTCATCATCACCGGATAATTCTAATGCAAGGTCTAATCTCCTGTAAACCTCAGAGTCCATATTAATGTTTATTCTTTTCTTCATTCCTGGTACCTCATTTTTGATTTTGCTCACTATATCTTTATAATCATCAGACAATAACTAATTCTAGTTCAATGCCTCTGTCTTTTTTCAACTTTATTATTACTATTTTTCTGATGTATTATTTAAACTATAATTTCTTCGCTCTAATATTCATTAACTACATTACACTACTTCATCTCCACTGACAAGTACTTTTTAATTCAACTAATCCATCTCGCTACCTAATAATTTTAAAAAGGTTAAATCTGCATTTATTCATCCATGTAAAAGCTCATCATCATACCACTATTCCCATTAAATAAATAAACATTTCCACAGTTATCTTTATACGCACTTAAGCCCCCTGAACTGTCATATCGCTCCGGCAATTTTCCTTCAGTAATCGTAACTACCTTACTGTCTTTATTATTATTTTTGCTATTATCATTTGTATATGTTACCTCTGAGTTTAAAAAGACCTTTGCAAATTTATCAATTTGCTCAATCTCAGTATTCTTATCTATCTTTTGCACATTCTTAACTTTACTTTGATTTAACATACTTGTCAAAATTCCATCACCATTAAAAAACAAATCCAGATAGAGATTATCAGCTTTGTTTTTATTCGTAATGCTGCACGATATATCCCCCTGTTTAAACTCAGCTAAATACATTCTTCCATGCCGCATAATCTCCTGATACAATTCTTCTGGAAAAACCAGTCTGACCTTTTTCAATATAGAAATAGCAAGTTGATTACCACTTTTATTTATCTTATCTACAGAATAAATATTTTTTGTAATTGGCATCGAATCATCACTGTCATCGTCTGTTTTATCAATAGTTGATATATCTTCAACTGATTTGTCTTTAATATTATTAACATCAGTCTTTACAGCAGCTTTTGTCAAGCAGGAAACACCGACAATTACAATGACTATCGCAGCTACAACACTAACCGATTTTTTCCTTGTATTAAATTTCATAATATTTTTCACTCTCTTTCTTGTGTCTGACTCTCCAAAAGCCAGCATCCCTGCATTAAAATCCCCTGTTTTTGTAGCAAATTTCAATAATGATATACTATAAGCAGTGCGAATATCATCTTCACTATTTTTCAAAACATATTCATCACAACTCATTTCCATATCACGAACCATTGCAAAATATGCAAACCAGATAAATGGTTGAAACCAATAAATAACACACAAACTATAGGCACAAAGTTTAATAATCTGGTCTTTTCTGTGTATGTGATGCTGCTCATGCATAAGTATATATCCACGTTCCTGTTCACTTAAATTAAACGGAACATAAATTTTAGGTCTGACAATCCCAAGAACAAATGGGGTGCTGATGCAGTCACTTTCATAAATATTATCTTTTCTCCGAATCGCCATTAACACAATACACTTTGTCCGCCAAACCAAAAACAGATTTCTTGCCAATAAAATAATGCACCCACAAAGCCAGATATATGCGGTTATTGTAATAATTAAAGATAATGTAATATTTTCTGCTTCTGCCGCATTATCCTGATTTTGTTCTGTTTTTATATGTTTATTTGTATTTGAAACACTTTCAAATATATTATTATTGCTGTCTTTCGTTTTTTGATTTTTGTCATCATACGTATAGTCTTTGTCTGCAAAATTTTTCGCATTTAATGGCAATGAATGATTTTCAATAAATGCAACTGAAACACTATTTATCATATTATAAATACTTATAGGCGAACTTAAACGAACCGGACATAACAGATAAATCCAAACAATCGCCCATAAAATATAACTATATTTTTTAGGTGCTTTGCAAAGAAGCAATCGCACCACAAAGACAGTCAAAATCACGACACAAACTGAAATACTGTTATGTAAAAGATATACAAAAACATTTTTTAACATATAAACTGCCCCTTTTTATACTTATTTTTAGCTGCTTACAGGATTGCTATAATTGCATATCAAAAATATTGTACAATTAACACAGCATATAATTATTTTATCAAATTTCTAATACTTATTTTGTTACTGTTTACTATAAATTATTTCTCACTGTAATTGTCTATAATCTGCTTAATCTTCGCTGCTTCTTTTTTAGAGATTTTCTTTCCGCCAAGAAACGCTGTCAAAAAGCCCGGCAGTGAACCGCCAAAAGTCCGCTCAACAAAATAATTAGATTCATCACGCTGCACACGCTCTCTTGGAATTATAACTGACACTACCGCATTTTCATTTATAAGATATCCTTTTTGTGCCAATTTCTTAATAGCAGTATATGTTGTCGATTTCTTCCAGCCAAGCTGCTCATTGCAAAGTTTAACTAATGTCCCCGAAGAAACCGGAGCATTATCCCACACGATTGTCATAAAACGATAGTCACTATCGCATAATTTCAAATATTCCATGTTGTTGATTTCCTTTCAATTTATGATTTTTTTATTTTCAAAATTCTTGTTTAATATTTAAATAACATTTTTACCAATCAGCATACATATTTGATTTCGGCTCGAACAATTATAAAGTCAAGCTGATACTCACAATCCGCTTTACTGCCTGCTCATAACACTATTAGCTGCTATCGCAGCATATTAAAAGAGACTTGTACCCCTCCTGATACAAGAAAGTCCCACCACCACTTATTGCTCTACGCAATAGAAACCGGGGACTTTCTTGATAGTGTTAAAATATTACTTATAAGCTTTGGTCTATTACAACCGACCATCAACCTAAAACAAGTCTACAACGACCGACCTGAAAAGTCAAGATTTTTTGTGCTATTTTTTTATACTATATTGTACAAAAATTTTAATACCCGACCAAAAAACAAAAATTAATTCGACAAAAAATAAATACCGAAAATCTTTATAAACAAAGGCTTTCGGCATTTTAATCTTTTATTTTTATGTTATTTCCATACGATATGACATTTCCATACAATCATTTAGCGTCTTCATCATTGTTTGCCCCAATTCTACAATCTGTCTTACCATTTCTACATATGGCACAAAATTGTACTCATTAGTAAAAACTAGTTATTTTACTCAGAAACAATCAGCCGCGTATTAAAATACTGTTCCTGAAAATAAATCTTTCTGTTAATCTCCTCTTTTGTAAAAGTCATATTTTCCGGTGCAACCACCCATTTTTCTTCCACATCATCTATTCGATGAACAACCGCAATGATTTTTCCCACAGACTCATCTACAGCCTTATCAACTCCCAATATATAAGCATCCTGTTCCTCCCCGTCAGGTACGATAATCCCTTCTATATAACCATAGTTGACCGAATAATGCATTCTTTATGTTTCGGGTGATAACTTCCCATTGGTCTGTCAACCGTCACTGTCACTGTTTTTCCTATAACTGAATTTTTCATCAATACTCCTTTGTTATTTCTTCATTTATTCCATACATAACTTTAAAACTCTCAATATCTTTGGGAGTCTTTATCAGCATAACCTCTTCAATTTTACCCGTATTTATGTCCTTAAACCCTGCAACCTGCTCACCATTACATATGCTTGCCTTGATTACCGGTTTCATATTTACACTATCATAAGACTTTGCAACAAATTTCTTTTTAAACAATCCCACTCCGCCCACCTTCTTTCAGCTTAACCACTGCCATAATAAGTACACATTATACATAAATTTATCAAAAGACTACACAAGATAAGATGTACATTTTACTATAAATATATCTGTACTATTTTCTCAAATTTATATATGCATCATTTTCCTTGATTTTCTAACTACTTATAATCATTTGAAACATCCATAAAATCACGCTTTCCATTGATATAATCTTCATATGCAAGTTCAGGGTCTTTTCCCCGAAACACTGTGCAAAGCCCACACATATCGCAGTCAGCAATGCACTTAAATGTACTCTTAATATATTGCCTTCTTTCCTCTATCGTAGAATCTTTTAAATCCGGTGCTCCCATAATACTATCACCTACTTCACCATACCTGAATTACTTCTGTATTCCTCATTTAACTGACGAAGTTCTTTTTCTCCATTGATATATGGCTCATAAAATGCATCGACAGAGCCACCGCCTAAATTGTCACATCCGTTGCAAAAATCACAAGCACCTCCGCATTGATTAAGTCCCTCCTGAACAATACGAATTCTTTCTTCTTTTGTTGTATCCTTTATCAATAAACTTTTAATCTCCATGCTGATGCCATCCTTTCTTAAAAAACATAAATTCTAAGACTTCTATTTGTATTATACAACAAAATCTAATATAGCAAAATACCCCCTAAACAGATTTTGGCTATTTACCTTGTCTGCTTAGGAGGCATCGTATAATTGCTTACTTTCCCGTTTTCCCAACAAGATACAGCTTATCTTGTAACCATAATCTTTTCAGCCAGTTCTTCCTGCGATAATCCTTTCTTTGTACGAAATTCAAAAATAACATGGTCTCATGCGTAAGTGACATTATTCATGCACAGCTCACTTTAGCACCAATTTAGTACCACAAGGCAAAAAACAAGCTCGCAAATCCCCTTTTTACTAGGCTTTGCGAGCTTTTGAAAATTATTCAAACCCGACAAATTACTTCTCTTTGTTAAACTATTTTGTTTAAATTTCATTTGAAATCTGTTGATTTTTTACTTCATTTGCACATTTTATTCTGGCTTACTGATTTTCTGTTGCCAATATGTTGCCATTTCATTATAGCGATTGAAGCGTCTGTCTGCAATCAATATTTTGAATAAACTGCATCATTTCTGGAAAGAAGATACACACAATACTGATTCATGCTGATTCCCTCTCTTTTCGAATGTTCTGCAAGGGAACGGTGCAGACTGCGAGGAATCCTAAGCTTAAACTGTCCTGAATAATCCTCTATATTTTCCATGCGACAATTCATTGTCAAATAATCATTCAGCGTTTTCATCATTCACCGCCTCATTTTCCACAATCTGCTTTACCATCTCTACATATACTTTTTTGATGGTTTCATGTTTCGGTATCGTAATCGGCTGACATCCGGCTTTTCTGAATGTGTAATGACTGCTTCCACCTTTTGGGCATTCAACACATATCCGTAGCTTTCCAACACCTTACGCAGTTCATCAAACCGGAGGTCTTTTGATAAATCACATATTTTCGTTAATAGTTTATCCCATTTTGACATTCTGAATATCTCCTATTTACATTATAGGTGGTGTCATATTTGGTGTCAATCTTAAAATCAAAAGCCGTTTTAGCTTTGATCGCTGGTATTGCTGTACTTCCAATATGCTGTATATCAACAGCATCATCATCTAATATAGATTTAAGCGTTTTGATTGTTTGAATGGCAATATCATCCCATCATTTATCATGTTGTTCAAGTTGCACTGTTACTCTTTTTAATCATAATGACATAATAATCTCTTTATTATCACATCACAATTTCACTCTCGAAATATTGTTCCTGAAAATGAATCTGCCTCCTAATTTCTTCCTTTGAAAAAGTCATT
>CAKRFY010000063.1 GCA_934320895.1 uncultured Lachnospiraceae bacterium
TAATGTTTTGTGCAAACTCATTATACCACTGAAAGTCCTGTACGATTTGTTTTTTTGAAAAAAGTTGTAAAGTGGTGAAAGTATATATAAACAGCAGAGATTGATATAAACTTTTTCAGCGAATGGCGTTGAATATCAGTCAGTATTTAGTGTGCGTTTTTTGCACACCCTATGTACTGCTACTGATATTCTCCGAGGCGAGAGCCGTCCATGAGTCGGAAATTTTATATCAATTTCTGCGTCAAAGTAGCCATAGCGAAAATAATTCAAATAAATTTGTGTTGAAATAACTGCCAATTTAGGATAATATATATATTGAGAATTCTTTGAATACGAAAGACAGATTCAGAGATAATACCAATCGTTGACAAGAAAATAGTTATGGTACACATTATCAGTGTACACAAACACAAATTTAACATTGTTCATAAATATTATTCATGAATATTACTCATGCAGATATCATGAACATAAACCTGATTTTTTGAGAGGAGAACAGAATATGAAGATAATTATGTTAGGTGCACCTGGAGCAGGCAAAGGAACTCATGCCAAGAAGATTACAGAAAAATATGGCATTCCGGCTATTTCTACAGGAGATATCTTTAGAGAGAATATTAAAAACGGCACAGAGCTTGGAAAGAAAGCTAAAGAGTATATGGATGCTGGAAATCTTGTACCTGATGAACTTGTATGTGATCTTGTAGTAGACCGCCTTAAACAGGATGACTGCAAAAAGGGATATATACTTGACGGATTCCCAAGAACAATACCACAGGCAGAGGCACTCACAGAGGCACTTGCAAAAGATAATGATGCTATAGATTATGCACTTGAGATTTTCCTTGAAGATCAGGCTATTATAGATAGAATGAGCGGAAGAAGAGTCTGTAAGTCTTGTGGAGCAACATACCATGTAGTAAATATTCCTCCAAAGAAAGATGGAGTATGTGATGAATGTGATGGTGAACTTATCATAAGAGATGATGACGCTCCAGAGACTGTAAAGAAGAGACTTGAGGTATATCATGAGCAGACAGCTCCACTTATTGATTATTATAAGAAACAGGGAATATTAAAAGTTATTGATGGATCAAAAGGGCTTGATACATGCTTTGAGGATATTTGTAATATTCTTGAGGGTTAATTTAAGCCAGAAGCACCGTAGTTTTGGCTTCGTGTGTAGTTCACAATATAGTATTTATAACATTAACGGACACTATATGTGCATGATATAAATTGTCTCAATATCAAAAATATAAAGAAAGAAGGCACATTAACATTATGGCAGTAACAATTAAATCAGAACATGAAATTGAATTGATGCGTGAGGCAGGAAGAATCCTTGCAATTGTTCATGATGAACTTGCAAAGATCGTAAAACCGGGTATAAGCACACTTGACATTGACAGAAAATGTGAGGAGATTATCAGAAGTTATGACTGTATACCATCATTTCTTAACTATCAGGGATTTCCAGCATCAGTATGTACATCAATAAACGAGCAGGTGGTACATGGAATTCCAAATAAGAAAAATATTCTTAAGGAAGGCGATATCATTAGTCTCGATACAGGAGTAATCTATAAAGGATATCAGTCTGATGCGGCTCGTACACATGCTGTAGGAGAGATTTCACCTGAGGATCAGAAACTGATTGATGTTACGAAACAGAGTTTCTTTGAGGGAATGAAAATGGCGAAAGCTGGAAATCATCTCTATGATATCTCAAAGGCAATTCAGGATTATGCAGAGTCAAACGGATTTTCGGTAGTAAGAGAGATGGTTGGACACGGCATAGGAAAAGAAATGCATGAAGAACCACAGATACCAAACTTCAAGCCAATCGGAAGAGGAATGAAACTTCGTGCCGGTATGACATTTGCTGTAGAGCCGATGATAAACAGAGGAAAGAAAGAAATATGGATACTCGATGACGGCTGGACATGTGTCACAAGAGATGGCATGAACTCAGCACATTATGAAAATACACTTCTTATTACAGAAGGTGAGCCGGAACTTTTATCTTACAATAAAGATCTGGCATAAGATTTAAAATTTAAAATGATAAATAAGGTCAGGCGGCGATATGAAAAATATCATTGCCTGACTTAAAATAAGTAAATGATTTAATAAAGACGGAGGTTATTTATGTCTAAAGAAGATGTTATTGAAATTGAAGGAATTGTAGTTGAGAAGCTTCCAAATGCTATGTTTAAGGTTGAGCTTGAAAATGGACATCAGGTTCTTGCACATATCAGTGGAAAACTTAGAAAGAATTTTATCCGTATATTGCCTGGTGATAAGGTTACTATGGAAATGTCGCCATATGATCTTACAAAGGGTCGTATCACATGGAGAGATAAATAAGATTGGAAAGTGAAAGGCAAATCATAATGGTTTGTCTTTTTTGTGCTGTACAGGATTGGTGGATGGAAAAGTGCTTGACTCATTTGATCTTGTTACACTGGTAGCTGAACTTAGTGATGAATTTGATATTGAAATTACAGCGGAGGATTTTGTTGAAAAGAACTTTAACTCCCTTGATGCATTGACAAAGATGGTTGACCGTCTTGTTGATGAGGGATAAGGGGGAGGAAAGTGTTTACATCTTATGAATTTATAATTTTTGTTACACTATGTTTTGTAGTATATTATCTTATTCCTAAGAAAACTCAACCATATATGCTGCTTATTGTAAGTTACATGATATATTTTTCTTTAAATGGCTGGTATCCTGTGTATTTGCTTGTTACGACTGTTACAGTTTATCTGGCAGGGCGCTATATAGCAGATGTGCAGGAAAAAAGCAGTGCATATATCACAGAGCACAAGCGTGATATGAGCAGGGATGAAAAGAAAAGCTATAAAGCAGCGGCAAAAAAGAAGATGAAAAGAGTGCTGCTTGTATGCCTTTTATTTAATATAGGCATACTTGCGGTAACAAAATATACAAACTTTTTCATTCAAAATATAAATGGAAATGGATGTCTGCATTTCTTTGGCAGCAGTAGAGAAATCTCATATCTTAATATTTTAGTTCCACTTGGAATATCATTTTACACATTTCAATCGCTTGGATATTTGCTTGATGTATATTGGAAACACGGTGATGTGCAGAAGAATTTTTTTAAACTGGCATTGTTTACATCATTCTTTCCACAGCTGGGACAGGGCCCTATAAGCAGATATCATGATTTATCTGAAACATTATATAGCGAGCATAAATTTGATTGGCTTCAGATTCGTTATGGTTTTGAACGTATGTTATGGGGATATTTTAAGAAACTTGTAATTGCTGACAGGATAGGTGTTGCAGTACAGAATATAATGGCTGATCCTGATTATTATACTGGTGGTTATGTATTTGTTGGTATGCTATTTTATGCAACAGAATTATATTCAGATTTTACTGGTGGAATAGATATAACAATAGGTATTGCACAGGTATTTGGAATTAAGGTTACTGAGAACTTTGAAAGGCCGTTCTTTTCAAAAAATATTGCTGAATATTGGAGAAGATGGCATATCACGATGGGAACCTGGTTCAGAGATTACATATTTTATCCGCTTAGTATAAGTGGCCCATTTAAGACTATGACAACATGGATGAAGAAACATTTCGGAATTGGGATGGCAAAAAGAAGTTCGATATATGTTGCGACAATAATAGTATGGATAACAACAGGAATATGGCATGGCGCAAATTGGCGTTATGTTGCATGGGGACTTTGCAATGGTGTAGTCATTTTGATTTCAGAAGAATTTAGTCCATTATATCAGAAATTTCATAAAAAATTCCCTAAACTGACAGCATCATTTGGATATAAATGTTTTCAGGTATTAAGAACATTTTTGCTTATGTGCTGTCTGAGGATATTTGACAGATATGCAAGTTGCAGACAGGCATTGCAGAGCTTTGTACATATGTTTACAAAGTTTAATATTCATGCATTTACAAAGCAGGAGTTTATTGATATGGGACTTACGCAGACTGATTATATAATCGTAATTACAGGTGTGATCATAATGTTTATCGTAAGCCTTATAGCGAGAAGACAGTCGGCAAGAGAGTGGATACACCAGAAACTGTATATTGTTAGGTTTGTATTATTTGTGGCATTGTTATTTGCAACGATATTACTTGGACAATATGGAATCGGGTATGATGCTTCAGCATTTATATATAATCAGTTTTAGGAGGGATGTTTATGTGGAAAAAGGTTCTTGCAGGCATACTCTCGGTTGCAGTAGTTCTTGTAGGATTGTCAGCGGTACAGAAACTTGTTGTGCCTAAATATATGGATAATGTTCTTGAGGGTGCATTTACACAGGAATATTATAAAGAAACGACAAAACATGATGTAATATTTGTCGGAGATTGTGAGGTTTATGAAAATTTTAGTCCTATTGAATTGTGGAATGATTACGGCATAACATCTTATATTCGTGGTAATGCCCAGCAGCTTATATGGCAGTCGTATTATATGTTAGAAGATACACTGAGATATGAGAAACCAAAGGTAGTAGTGTATAATGTTCAGTCACTTACACACAATACCCCGCAAAAAGAAGAATATAATAGAATGACGATTGATGGTATGAAGTGGTCAAAATATAAGTATCAGAATATAAAGGCATCTATGATGCCGGAAGAAAATATGTTAGATTATGTATTTCCACTTCTTCGTTATCACAGCAGGATAACGGAACTTACAAAGAGTGATATTACCTATTATAATAAGAAGAAAAAGGTTACACATAATGGTTATTATATGCGTGTAGATGCGCTTGCTTACAATGAGGATACAGCACTTGAGGAGGACAAACCAAAGAACACAAAATTTGGTTCAAATGCCATGAAATATATGGATATGATGCGTGATCTTTGCAAGAAAAATAATATTAAACTTGTATTAGTGAAAGCACCAAGCTTGTCACCGAAGTGGTTTGATGAATATGAACAGCAGGTGGAAGAATACGCGAGCAAAAATAATAATGATGGAAAAGTGACAGCCAAAAACAAAGGTGTTGCTATAATTACCATAACAAAAGGGAAAGTAAAAAAACAGATTACAGTTAATGTAAAGACAAGTAAAAAACATACATCTATAAATACTTTACCTGAAGAGCTAAAAATCTCGAAACCTATGATTATCTATTCAGATAAGTCAACTGATGTTTTATATCATGTTACAAATAAGGGAAGCGGCCCAATGATAAAAGTTACGGCACAGTATACAGTTACAGTAACAAAATCTAAGCCGGTAACAGGTAGTGCAGTAACTTCGGAAAGCAGTTCCCAGAAAAAATATAATTTTAAGTCAGCTTTTAATAAAATATCAAAAGGAAAACAGGTAGAGTTAAAATCTTCGCTGGTGCTTTCTGATAATTCTGATATTAAAAGCGCAGTTTTGAATAAAATCATATATCATAGTGGAGAATCAAAAATTACATATTATCCGAAAACAGGAAAGTGGAGTGCCTCAAGAAGTAATATAGACGTAAAGGCACCTGTAATATCAGGGCTTGTCGGAGATAATGCCTATAATAAACATTATAAGGATGTCGTAAGAACTGTATATAAAGAAAATAAGTCATGGCTTTTAAAATATGTTTCGGCAAAAGATGAGCATGATGGAAAAGTAAAAGTAACAGTAGATACTTCAAAAATCAAGTGGAATAAAAAAGGTATTTATACAGTTACATATTATGCAAAAGACAAAGCTGGAAATACTGCTTCAGTAAAAACAAAAGTTGCTGTAAGGAAATCATCAGATTCATATGACAGATATGCATCATCGATATTAAAAAATATAACAAAACAAAGTTGGTCTGATGAGAAAAAGGCGAGAGCAATATACAAATATGTCCGTGGAAAGATGGCATATATCGACAGTAATGACCATAAAAGCTGGGAACGTTCATCTGTATATGCGCTCAGATACAATAGTGGAAATTGCTTTTGCTTTTATTCACTTTCAAGATTGCTGCTTACAAGATGCGGAATTCCAAATCAGACAGTGACAAGATACAGGGGACATGCAGGTCACTGGTGGAATTTTGTATATGTTCGTGGAGGCTGGTATCATTTTGATACAACTCCAAGAAGAATACAGGGCTGGTTCTGCTTATGGACAGATAGTCAGCTTACAGCATATTCAAACAGAGCAGGTCATAGCCATATATGGAATCATAGCTGGGTGCCTGCAAGTTCAAAGAAAAAAATATCTTAAATAAAGAAAAAAGTGCTTGCATACCATAAAAAATTATGGTAAAATAGCAAATGGACTTTATGAAAGGAGGTTATTGCTGTGAAAGTTAGATCTTCAGTAAAACCAATTTGC
>CAKRFY010000064.1 GCA_934320895.1 uncultured Lachnospiraceae bacterium
GCGTACGGCTTGTACAACCTTACGCTGTAACTGAATAATTTTTATAATTTTGTGTCCAAAATATGTTGACTAGTGCAACTTTTACACCCTAATTTTTTGACCCCTAATGCATACCCGATTTTTTGACCTATGCATTAACACTTTTTTGACCTATGTATGGCGAAATCGTTGTGAAGTTTGATTTTTTAATTTTTATATATGGAAAAATATCCATCATTTATTATAATTTTTTGATACTGTAGGAAGCATATAGGATGTATATTGATTTTTTGATACTGTATAGGGGATTGGTCTGCTAAATTTTTTACTCTGGCTTAACCTGAGGATTTTGTGACGCTTCATACTCCTTTACCCTCCGGTAAAAGGTATTGGGTTTCAATGCCAGCTCTTCCATTGCCTGCTTCGCTGTGATCTTTGATGCTTTCCAATCCTGATAAACCTTAACAAACTCTGATTCATTGATTTTTATAGGCTGTCTGCCAAATTTAACCCCTTTCTTCTTCGCTTCTACAATGCCCTCTGCCTGACGTTTTGAACGCTTCTCTAATTCCTGCTGAGCCATCGTAGCATAAACCTCTATCAATATATTTGTTACCATGTCCATGACCCATTTATTAGCAGGCTCTATATCCACCAAGGTAGAAGGCAACTCTAATATCCTTGTATAAATCCCATGCTCCTTGTACCACTGCAATTCTTTCTTGATACTCTCTTTGTCTCTACCAAGACGATCCATTTCCTCAAAGACTACTTCTATTATTTCATTGGAATCACTTGCCTTCGATATATGCTCTAAAATGATTTTCATTGCATTGTAATTTTCCCTGTCAAATGTTTTCCCTGTAACCTTATCCCTGAATATGTTTGCATCAGGGATGTCAGGTCTGAACTTCCTGATCGCTGTTTCCTGCCTCTCCAAATTCTGGTCTTTGCTTGAAACTCTCTCGTATGCGTAAGTTATCATAATGTATAACCTCCTCTTCTTATTAAGAAAGGGAAAGACTTCCTTTGCCTTTCCCCTTAGTATTGACTGTTATTCCATTGGCTTTATTGTGGATTCTATGTAAGCTATCTCTTCATCTGACAAGTTATATTTTTTATATAACTGCTTGTCTATGTTTGAAATGGATTGTGACCAGTCTATGTCGGAGTGCTCGGAGAAGTCTTGGAGTGGTATAAACATATAATTATCATGACTTACTCTCTGATTATTAAGTGTTGATGCTATTAATGCTCTTACAAATTTTGTCATAAAATAGTTTTTCACTCTACAAGCAGTTTGCTCATTGTTATATACTCCCAAAACTGTATATGTACTTGTACAAACTGTTTTATTGTCCAAAATTTCTGGCTTATTGATTATAGATGTTGTATTCATGCTACCTGTTATAACTTTATACATTGATACAATCTCTCTGCCCTTAATTAAATCTGCTAAATTTATGAAATCTCTATACCCGGAACTTGTCCTTACATTTATATTTCCCGTCACTCCAAAATAGTTTGTATCTAATCCAAAAGCATTTTGACTAAACCATGTTTTATCTATGAATTTAGTTTCCTTTTCCATTCTATTGGTTAATGTTCTATAATACTTGCTTGGAATAAAAATATCTGTATTTTGTATCATTTCTACAGAGTCAGTCTTTCCATTAATCAGTATCTCTGTTTCTGATTTTTGTTGAGCTGTGTTTGTGCAAAAATATGATATTCCACCATTAAGTACTATTCCATTAAATACGTCTTTTGAATTTTCATAGTATGCTATTCTTTTTGTTTTATTACACAGAACATGTTTTCTCATTAGTTTACTTTCATTATCTGATGCACTGAACCATCTAGCCGGCGTTATCATACACACCCCCCCTGTTCCAATATCAAAAGCCTTGTTTACAAACCTTTGATATATTGGTACTGCTCGTGCTTTTTCACCTGTGCTTTCTTGGTAGGGCGGGTTACCGATTACTACGTCTATGTTCATATCTTTTCCAAACTCCTTATTTAATATATCTCTTATATTATTTTGCTTTCCATCTGGTCTTGACCCCATATTGATGCCTTTTAATTTGTTGATATAGTCTGGAATTATTTTTATGTTTCTATCTTCACCAAAAAGTTTTTTGGTTGTTCTGTCAAGAGATACTTGACTTAATGCAATGCCATATATCTGATTCTTTAGGATATGATTTGAACGTGCTATATCATTCGGGAACTCTGACTGTAGTGTTTCATTTTCCATCAGTCTATCGTATATTTCTCTGAGGTATTCTCCACCTTTGCAAGCTGGGTCTAGGAAAGTTGTTTTACTATTCCAAACCTCTGCTGGTAACATATCTACCATTGCTTTTACAACTCTATCTGGTGTAACAATCTCTGGGATTCGTGCCATACCGTTTTGCAAATCTTCTACCACTGAAAAATCATTGACCTCTGAAATCACCTGAATGTTTTCTTTTTCTGGTATATCATCAAAAATCTTAAAGCCTATTGCAGTGATAAGTGCCTTTATCTGAGTTACTTTGTCCTCATATAAACTAATATCAGCGCCACCGTTATTTTGTTCTCTGCCATTTAGGTTATTTTCCTCTGGCACTTCCCAAATGAAAATGCTCTCTAAGGCATTCAGTTCTGTTGCGCCCCAGGTATCATCTTTATTCGTTACTACAATTACCCAGCTCCATTTATATCTATATGGTTCTGTTGTGCTTGTGTCATGCTCCCTTAATCTTGCTAATGCTGACTCTCCATTCTTACGCTTTGATGCCTGTCCAACATAGGCAACCTCATGTCCATCTTCATACCCAAACAGAAAATATATAGAGTTATACCTAAGTTCCTTGTCAATAAATTTCAAGGAAAGGTCTGTCCTCGGAAAACTAAATGCTATTGTTCCCCAGTCATCATTAGCAAATCTTGCTGCTCCTATATGCGCCTGTACTGGTTGTGACTTAATATTTATTGTATTATTTTTTCCTACTTTCTTCTTTGCCATGCCTTCCTATCCTCTCAAAAGTTCAAAAATAAAAAAATATTTTTTCTTTCTTATAACTGGCATGCAGGAAACACAGCATCTTATTGAAAATAGAAATGCTATATCAAAACAAGGGATGCATCCCCTAAACTGTTTCATATCCACCCACTTTTGAAATCTGTCCTAAATCATACCTTTTGACATACCAATCTTCCCTATTTTCCTTTATTTCATTTCTCCCGTTTTTTATTTTTGAAATATGTCATTTCTTATTTATACTTTTTGACATATCAAAAAAGTACTGCTTACCATCCCTGATAAACAGTACCTTTTTCTAATCCTTTGTATCAAATAATTTTTCCATGTACTTACAAAACGCTATTACCAACTGTTTCAATAACCACACAATACAACATAAGATTATCATGATATTGGTTATGTTGAGTATGGTAATGCAGGTGAAAAATTCCAACTCCATGTTCTCACCCCCTTAGGATGCTTCTACTGTTTTTTCTACCTGCACTGGTGATTGTACTGGTGTTTTATCTTTTTCCAAGGGTGCTACTACTATCTTCCCACCATCCAGTTTTAACCCTGCACTGATTACCCCCATATCATATAACGTCCTTACCTTATCCTCACTAAAACTCGTTCTCTCATATCGTGAGGATATTACATCATACAGCGTATTCCCTTTTTCCTTATGTGTTCCGACCACTATGTAAAATAAATTTACTAAGCTCTCTCCTTCATACTTCGGTACTAAGGAATTGATATGGCTCTTTATCATCCAGTTTCGACAATAAAATCCTTGCTCGTCTGGTATCAATTCCCCTGTATCCTCAGAAATGATTACCCCATAAACTTCATCTTTTCCATGTATGATGCAGTCCTTTAACTGCTTCTCTGTAAACTCCACTACCTCCCCCTTCGGTAAGGAATAAAGCTCATACCCTAACTGACGACTTCCTAAAAATAATTCATTTGTTACAATAAGTTTTCTACACATATTCAATGCCCTCCATTTTTTATACTTGTTTTGCAGTTTTTTATTTACTGCTCCTTACATTTCATATCCTAACGCTGATACTGCATGGGGCATAGACGTGATGTTTCACGGGGTTACAGGCATGGTTTTAGGGAGTATGCACAGGATAAACATATAAAAACAGCCAGTACCTTTTATAATACTGACTGCTCCTGAATCATACCCCTACGATATCAAATTCTTTCCTTAACCACCTAACCTTATTCTCTTTAATTATTACATATATCTCCTGAGATAATACCTTATTTTTACCACGAATTTCTATTGGTTTACATGTACCGCAACCAGGGCTATGACTTCACAATTACTTCTTCCACCGCTTATGACCAGAAATGGATCTACGGCAGAAATATTTACTCTAATATTGACCGTATTGTAGACTCCATCTTTGCCAATTACCTCTCACGCCCAGGTGTACGGCAGCCTATCTTCACTTCCTACTGTGACGGCAACCGCGTAACCTGTGAAGGTTTATCCCAATGGGGCAGCCGTTATCTGGGTGAACAGGGTTATACACCTATTGAAATCATTCGGTATTATTATGGTAATGACATGTATATCAATTCCACGCAATATATATCAGGTGTTCCTTCCTCCTGGCCCGGATATGACCTGACTATCGGTTCTTCCGGTCAAAAGGTATTACAAATGCAGCAGCAGTTAAACCGTATTGCCGAGAATTATCCTGCAATTCCTACAATTGCAGAGGATGGCATCTATGGCAGTGGCACTGCTGAAGCTGTAAGAACTTTCCAGAGAATCTTTGGTCTGCCGGCAACAGGAATTGTAGACTATCCTACCTGGTATAAGATTTCCGCTATCTATGTAGGTGTTACCCGTATCTCGGAACCTGGCTGAGAATTTCTTCCCACATATAAGCAAAAGCATCGCCACTTCTGACGATGCTTTTGCTTGGTAATCATTTTCCAGTTTCACTATTAGCTTTTTGTTCTAACTTTTTTGTCTATGATATTCCTGATACTTATCATTTTCCATTGCCATGACTTTTTCCACTGGAACAGGTTTAAAAAATGCCTGCTTCCTCATTTTCAGCCATGGAACTGCATACACGATCAGTACTGCGAACATAATCAGGCATAATTCATACACTCTGAATCTTGTTGCATTATCACTGGCTATATTCCATATCATCCAGGCTGTTCCAGCCATTCCAATTACCGGTCCAAGTGGAACTTTAAAATTTCTAGGTGCCTTAGGCAGTCTTTTCCTCAGAATCAGAACATCTATCTGTACAAGGATATAAGCTATCATCAAAATTACACTGGCACTTAAAATCATAAAGGAAAGTTCATCTGTAGTAGATAATCCTGTTGCATTAATAATGAGCATAACTCCACCAATGATAAGAATAGATATGTATGGAACACCTTTCTTATTACGCTTCATGAAAAACTCCGGTAAAAGCCCTATTTTAGCCATACCTGCTGCAATATGTGCAAGACCTGCAATGTTGGAATTTACAGAACTTACAACTGCAAGAATAGCTACTATAGCCATCCATACTTTTCCTACATTTCCTAATAGTAATGTACCATATAAAATATGGTGGGATGCTGACGCCGCTAAATCAGCCCAGGGTGTATAATTCTTAAAACCAATCACAAGAATCGACTGCATTACAAGGATAATTGCAAGGCTTAAAACCATCCAAAGAGGCACATTTCTCTTTGCATTTCTGACATCTTTTGAAATAGGAATTCAGTTAAGCGTACATGCTAAAATCATAGATATGATAAAAGGGGTTCCCTATTGTTCCAGCTCCCTGCCCCAGGGATAAAAGGCAGCTTGTTGCAACAATTACACCTACTCCTGTGGCTATAACACTGAATAAGCCTAATTTCTTCCATAAGTAGTCCTCCCATCAGTGAAGAGCATCTTCATCCTCTTCGCCTGTTCTGATTCTTATTATATTGGTTATTTCAGAAACAAATATTTTTCCATCTCCAATATGTCCTGTATAAAGCTCTTTCTTTATAACATCGAGCACCTTTTTCAACTTATCTTTCTCCATGACCATCATGATCATCTGCTTTGGAATCAATTCGATATCCTCATGAATCTCATCTTCATATTCCATCGTACCTTTCTGAACACCACAGCCCATAACCTGACTTACTGTCATGCCTGTAACACCAAGTTTGGCAATTGCCTTCTTAAATCCATTTAATTTTGTAGCAGCTGTTATAACCTCAACTCTGACAAATTCCATATCTTTATCCTCCCATAATAATCTTTGTTTTTCTCTTGTTAACTCGCTTTTTCTCACATTTTCATTTCTTCATAGAGATATTTT
>CAKRFY010000065.1 GCA_934320895.1 uncultured Lachnospiraceae bacterium
ATAACCTGTTTAATTTCTTTACAAAGGTTACGCCGAAGTTAACAGAAGATTTGAAGAAACCATTTAAGCTTGAGGGTATACAGCGTATAGATGAGACGCCAGTGCATAAAGCAGTAAGAGAGGCGTTTGTTAATCTAATAATTCATGCAGATTATCTCATGGATGCGGGTGTTTTGAAGGTAATCAAGAGGTCGGAAGAATTTGAATTTACGAATCCGGGAATATTGAAACTGCCGCTAGAGGATATTTACCGTGGAGGCAATTCCAAATCAAGGAATCCGCATATGCAGACAATGCTTAGATTAGTTGGTTTTGGTGATAATGCCGGTTCTGGATTTCCTACAATTCTTGATACATGGGAGAAAGAGGGCTGGGTGAGACCGGAGCTTATGGAGGATACGAATCTTAATCAGGTGACGCTTGTTTTGAAGATGGTTAAATCTGATAATGAAACATCAGATACAAACCCAGAATCAGCAAAAAAATCAGCGGAATCAGCAGAAAAATCAGCAGAAAAAATAGCAAAATCATCAAATCTTGATGGTTTAAATCTGTCAGATAGACAAAAACAGATTCTTCACAGTATGGATGAAGATATAGAATACAGCACAGAACAGGTGGCAGAAAAAATCGGTTTAAAAGGACCAAGAACACGGCAGTTGTTAAATGAATTAGTTGATATGGAACTATTAACATGTACAGCTGCAACAAAAAATAGAAGGTACATCAAGCACAAGCGATAGTCTTATATTTGAATAAAGGGCGGATGATTTATGTATAGGGGAAAAGGGATAAATGAAAATATTTCAACAGAATATTTGCTTAGGGAATATGATGAATTGATTTCCAGCAAGAGTCTGGGAGATTATAATTGTTGTGAAATGATATCTATCTTTTTTTGGAATAAAAAGCAGAAATCGACCAGTAATATATATACGATTTTTACATTTGAAGAGAGAATATCCGTAGTTGAAAAGTCTGAAAATTTATTTGAGAAATTAGAGAGAATTACAGATGAATATTCACTGGGAATACAAAGAAAGATTTTTGAAGTATCGAAAATCAGAGACATTTTCAAAATGCTTTGTACAAGCAGAGAAAAGCAAAGGATAGATATAGGCGATGGAGATTTACAAGTTGGTCATCTGGAAGGAATTACCAAGGTATTTATACAACAGGACAGTACAATAGAAATACTACTGAATAAGATATTGAAAAACAACTTTAGAAACGGAAGCTATGTTTTAGAATTCTTTGATATAGATAAGACAGTTTTGAAGATATGGACGCCGAGGGAACTGGAAAAACTGACAGAAAAAATACACAGTGTGCTCCCGATTGATCTTTTCTCTGTTTCAGATCGCATTGGGAATTTTGTGTTTCAGTTTCCTTCTCTAAATGTAAGTTCATCCTATTCGACAAATGAAACGGAAAGTGAACTTACATATCAAGTTTCGTTTTGTAAAGAATGTGAAAAAGATGATGAGTTTATGCTGTTATCGGAAGGTAATACAGATAATTCAGTTGTTGCGTTTGGTACGAAGATATTTACTAGGGATGGTTGTAATGTAACATTTACAGTTGGGGATGCTTCACGTATTTGTAAGACTACAGTAATTGATTTGAAGCGGCAGTTGATATTGTCACGCCAGGATACAAGTTTCATGAGGGAAATTTCAACTATAATGGAAATGGGGGCGCAGTATGGGAAACAGCGTTTGATATATGATGAAAATGGTTCTCTTGTAAGTACTCTTGAGCCAGTGTGTGCAGAAGACATTTGTGTAGGTCCGCCAATCTATCGTATGCGCGATGATTATATCAGGAACCGTCAATATGACAGGCGAGTAGAAGAATTATATGTAAGGGCTGAGTTTAGGCGGTATGGAAGAAATATACAGGCGAATAAAGCAGTAGCAGATGTGATTGCGTTAATGAATCGTGTAACGATTGGAAATGTATATTTATGGGATCCGTATTTGACAGTCGAGGATCTTTTACATACGTGGTATTTTACGACAAGCATGAATGTAAAACTTTATGCGATTACTTCTGGAGAGATAGCTGAAAAGAGTAAGATGAGTGTACATGCATGGATAAGTGAACAGCAGAAAATCATGGATAAGCGCAGTAATCATTATGGAATACATGCAGAGCTTAGGTGTCAGTGGGCGGATTATGGGTACAGCTTTCATGATCGCTTCCTTATGAATGTGAGAAAAGATGAGGATAGACCACAGGTCTGGTCACTTGGTACATCAATAAATAGTCTCGGGAAAAAGCATCATATCATACAAAGCGTGGAACACCCACAGATGTTAGTAGATGTCTTTGAGGAACTTTGGGAAGAGTTAAGTGATCCGGAATGTCTTGTATGGAAGAGGGGAATGTAATGGTGGAAAACGAAATCAAGAAAGATGTTTGGGGAGCAATTAATACCTTGAGATTCAATACAAAAATAGCAGAAAATGCAGAAAGAGCAGATCGTATGTTTTTTGAGCGTTTGCAAGAAGGATTGAAAAGCGGAGACGTAGATAAGATATATGAATTTATTGAGGCATATGAAAGAGGAAGGGGGTTGAATTCTGATCCGTTTGTTCGTAAGTTGTTTCAGAAGGCATATGATGAGGATGCAAAACGGTTGTGTAGGATATTAGCGGAAGGAGATAGCATTATTGATTATTGGGGGAATCTTTCCTCAAATTGTGAGACATATATGATTGTCGCATTTACAAAGATGGATGTAGAGTATCCATGTTTTTATTATGAGTGTGCCAGAATTTTGCTTAAGAGGTTGCAAGAGGATTTACTGTGTCAAGAGGGGATTATTGCGGCGGTTAAGAAATTATCAAATATTGATTTAAAACTCTGGAAGAGATGGATTCAAAAGAATGAAAGCAATTCCTGTTGGCAGAAGCTGCTTTTTACTGTCCTTTCACAGGTTGATAAAAACGCATTGGAGATCTTTGCACAAACAATTCATTTGGATATGCCAATACAAGATTACAAACCAGATATTCTATTGACTGAGTTTGAAAGGCTGCCAGATTCATCAAAAAATTATATTTTAGTTCATGTAAGCGGCATAATCATAGATCGATGGAATGATTTGATTGAGAAAAAGAAAAAGGCATTTGTTACAATGAATAAACCATTGTTTACAGGATACATCAATTTGATATTAAATTCGCTTCAGGAATTATTGCAGGATAAAGAAAAATGGAAGACAGCTTTTTGGAAGCAGGCTGAAATACTGGAGGAAGATATGTATCGCTGGTACGCCAGTGAGATAAATATAGAGAGCATTTTCTTTTATGATGTAACGCAATTATATTATATTCTTATTGTAGGGCAAGAATGTCAGCTTATTGAAATTGATGAAGTAATAAGTAATTGTATGCAAAAAGTAAAGATGGTTATTGAGTGGTATGATTATTTTTGGCGTGAATGTGAAGGGCAAAAGGCTGATTTAGAGAAACGTTTAAGAGATAATTCAATATTGAAGTAATGAACGGGGTTTTAGCCAAAGTCGGCAAATTACCATTGTAGGGAAAACAGCAAACCACCGGCTCAGCCGGTGGTTGTGATCTATAGTTGAAATTCCAATTAATTCACTAATGGAATAACTCTTTTGGTTCAGTTAAACCAATTCATCGCATCCACATAATCTTGCAAGCCATTTTCCTTTAGTGCAAGCTTGGCATAAGTAAGTGGTGTTTCCTCCGCCAACCAATACAGATATACAATGTCATTTGGGTCATAAAAGATTACTTTGGAATTACATTCCTTACAACGGATAACAAGAATGGAGTTCTTGCCGGTATTAACAATGATGGAGTCTGTAGCAGGCTCATACATACCGAATTGGAAATTAAGATTGTTATTCATGATGATCTCCTTCCCACAGATATTTTGCACCATCCAGCAGATCGATAATAGCAGAAAGCATATTGGTATATTCGGTCTGTAATTCCTTAATTGCTTCCGAGGAAGGAAGTGTATCAGGAATGCTGCCAGCTATTGTAAATGCCTTCTGCATTTCAAGTAATTGTAGATAAAATGCATTCACAGTTTGCACCAGGGGATATATGGTTTATTTCTTGCCAACAACACAGATGTGGTTGTAGATGCAGGAACGGACAAAGTAATCTTTTTTCATCATTCCGCTAGCAAGAATTCGGGCTTCGATTTGTTTACGTTCAGCGTCAGGAATTCTAAAGCTGATAGTTGGATTTTTATGTTGATTGCTCATGGTAATGCTCCTTTCGTTTTGGTGTGGCAGCAGGCGGAATAGATAACCTGACAGCCACAGGAATTTATTCATTGTGAGTAATAAAAAAGTAGATTATATCAAGCCGATGGAAAATTATCGGTGTAGATACTGCAACTAATTTGCTACTAAAAGTATTAAAAACGATGTGAAAAGAGCGATATTTTGCGAAATAGAAGTGCCATAAATGCAGGAAATATCAGCATTTATGAGTTGCCGATAAAAACCTCGGGAAGAGTTTGAATAACGGACATTTGAGTCACAAATCCTTATTTTACTGGGATTGTGGCTCTTTTATTTTGCTTCGTGATGTTAATGTGATGTTAAGAATGATGTACCATTACTTTTCCTACTCAAAATGAGCATTATTCTCGTGATGTGCAGCTTCCTGTAAAAGCGTAATCGAAAACAGTTGCAAATTGAAAGTGCAATCGAATATAGTTGCAAATAGAGTGATAAAATGTGAATTACATTGAAATTGGTGTCTGAATATGATAGAATTTGTCACATAGAACCAACGACAGGGGTGGTAGCCTCCCGAGCCAATGAAACGGTTTACCGGAATACATAGGAAGGGAGGTGGCGCCGATGACAGCTTATGAGATCATTTCGATTTTCATTGGGATATTGGCTTTGCTGATGTCCTTTGGCAGCTTGATATTAGCGTTGCTTGCATTTCTCGACAAGAGAAACAAGCGCAAATAAAAATGCCTACTCTGTCGCAACCGAGGGCACTGAAAAACATACCATTTTTGTTTTGATTTTTAGAAAAGAAAAAATCCATCAGAATTTTTATGATTCTG
>CAKRFY010000066.1 GCA_934320895.1 uncultured Lachnospiraceae bacterium
ATGTATGAAGCTGTCTATATTCAAGTCATTTTTATATTTTAAATGCTGTATATCCAAATTTTACCACCTCAAATATTCACCAAGCATCTGAGTCACCACTTTTTTTATTTCATTTGCAATCCCAATACATACATCACGGTTCATCCCTGCCTGCACACCGACATTTACAATCTCTTTCATCCCCGGATTGCGTCCATTTCCATCAACCATAGTTGTATGTTCTCCATAATATGTGTTACTGAATGTAAGGTCATATGCCGGACTAAGTCTCCATTGGCTATTTAACTCATCATACAAAAATGTAAAGTTTTTTGAATGGTCATCCCTGTTATGAGCAAACACATTAAAGCACATCCTACGAAACATATTTTCAACATCCTCTCCATTATCACCGGTCAAAATCTTTGTAAGCTTCATAAGGCTGTGATAATCAAGACTAGGTTGTTCAAAATCAATTTCAAGTAATGCTGCCGCCGTTACCATATGGATACGCTTTGTATTTCCATCTTTCTGCTGTCTGTCAAACCTCTTTATCCCAAAATACCCTTTGCATTTTGAAGATTTAAACAATTTAGTTTCACACATGTTAATGCCACACTTTTTGGCACAAACCGAATAATCATATTCCATTTTTCCGGCTTCTTTTCTGTCCGTATGTGCCGGAAATTTGATTATCCAGTATGAACCATCTATCTGAGTCATAATCTTAGGTCTTGCTCCGCCACTTGTTCCGCCAAGACGATACAACTCATCAAGTTTCTCTGAATACTCTGTATTTAAAATTTTCTGGCACTGGCTTTCCAGTTCATCTAAATCATCAACACTCTGCTCAACGGACATTTCCATTTGAGGTTCATAACTCAAAGCACCCATCCCTGACTTTCCTACGATTGCCAGCCTATCCAACATTGTATAATCATACAATTCTTTCCCTTTTTGTTTTAACAGCCGCTCCAAAAGCAATCTTCCCCATGCGTCAGGCAGACTATCCGCAAATACGCCAAACAAGCCATCAAAATAATCCTTGCCGGGAATAAATACCTGCTTTTTTAAAGGTAATGAAAACGGACTGATAGAAAATCCTGTTTCAAGCCATTCATCACTATATTCAAAAGCTGTCTTTCTGTCCGCAGTCACAGCCATTGTCCCGACAGTCTTTCCATCATATAGAACATTTATTTTTTTATTTCCCCTCATTTATAACCTCCTCAATGTTCCTGTATGGCACCTGTGTAAATGTATTTCTAAGTTCATCCGCAATCCCAAGTGCCATCGCTATCTTAGTTAGATTTATAAGTGAAATCTGCCCTTTTGTCTCAAATCTCTTTATCGAGCCATAACTTACATTACTCATTATTGCAAGTTTCTGTTGAGAAATTGACCTGCGTTTTCTAATATTTCTGACTCTCTCTGCCAATTTCATATCAAGTTCTTCTGCTGTCTCCCACACAAGAGCTTCCATCTGCTCCACCTCCCCGATAAATCATGAAATAAATGTTAAATTTCTTCCATTACAACAAATACATACACTTTATTTATAAACAGATAAAATTTTATCCACTATAAAGCTATTTCATTAAAAATAGACAATATTTTATCTATATGCTATTATAGCATCATACTTATATGATTACAATTTATACCTATTATTTTTTTCTTTTTAAAACAATCTAACCGTAAAAAATATATGGCAATATCTAAGTCTGCTCACTATTTTATTATATATTTTTATGTCAGAATATCCTTTTTATCTCTCTTCCTGATTTTTCAACCAAACAGCATCCATCGCTTCCACTCTGTTCTTATCCCCTCCGCAGCAACACATTCAGCCACTTTTCCTCTCCTCTGCCTACTCTCACATCCGATGTTATCCACTGTTCCTCAAGAGTTATTCCACTAATTTTTTTAATCAATTCTTCAAATGTTTCTTCCGTCATATCAGTAAAATATCTGCCGTTACGCTCTCCCGAAAAATTTCCATACTTGAATGACGCATATATAATCCCGTTTGGTTTCAATGCCGCCGTCATTTTATTCATTACATTTTCAAGTTCATCCTTTGTCAGATGAAGTATCGATGAGCACGCCCATATACCATCATACTTTTCTTTTACATTAAGTTCAGTAAACATCATATTTTTGACGGATATTCCCGTGTATTCACTCGCCCGTCTGCACATTTCTTTTGAACCATCAACCGCATCAACCTTATAACCATTATCAAGAAAATATTTTGTATCTCTGCCTGAACCGCATCCAAAATCAAGAATAAATGCCCCTTTATCCAGCTTCTCGATAAATTTTTTCTGAGTTTCCTCAAAATCCACCTGTAATGTACTTGCAACAAATTTGTCTGCATTTAAGTTGTAGTAATCAAGTGTATTATGCACATTATTTTTTTCTTTTACACAATCAAAATGGAAACTTTCGAGAATTTCATTTGAAGCTGTTCTGTCAATTATCTGTTTTATAAGAGTTTCAAGTTTAGATTTTTTAGTATAATCTGCCGGCACAAAATATTTTATCCTGTTTTCTTCGAGCATATTAAAAACTTTTGTCTTGTCTTTCGTTTTTGAATCATAGACACCTATTGAATGTCCACCGTTTATATTTACAAGCTTCATACATGGAATATCCGTCTCGCTGTCACCGATATAGACCATATTGCGGAACGGAACTCTGTATTCATTCGGTTTGAAGTAATCATTTACCCTTGAATCGTTTACATCAAGTATTCCTTTTTCTATTCTGAACAAAAACTGCGTTTTATTGGTGTAATTTACCACCTGTGCGGGCCACACCGCAACCCCGCTCTCATCAAAATAAAACGAACTCGCATAAATCTTTTTAAATTTGTCTGCAACTTCTGTACCTTCTATCATCTCTTTTAATCCCGATGAAATAATATAGTGTTCAACCTTTACGCCCTTTTTTTCACCATAATCATTTACCCTGTCAAACCATGTTGCCACACCCGGATAAAGTTTAACTTTTGCCCCGTCATTATGTAAAGTTTCTTTTGTAAAAAGAACTTTTCCCCTCGACTTTTCTGCCATCAGATACATATAGGCAAGATTTCTGTCCATCTCATTTTTTTCTGAAAGTTCGTTTGACTCTCTCCAAAAATCGTCAACCTCATAATCAATCGACTGGATATAACCCTGTGCCTGCATATCATCAGGTGACAGTGTCTTGTCAAAATCATAGCATATCGCCAGAACCGGATTATCTGTTTCATTTTCTTTTGTCATAAGTAACTCTCCTTCTCTTATTTCCTTTCTGCATACTCTTCTACATTTTTGCACAAAAAACTTACAACTCACCCATCTTAGATTGACTGTCTTTCATTTTTATATCAAACTATGATATTGTCATTTCTCTTTGTGTGTTTCTATTTTTGCAACAGACGAAACACCTGCTCCACCGCAAGTTCCATATTTTTAACAGCATTATACGTCTTCATTGCTTCATCCAATGTCGTCACTCCACGCACTATCGGGAAAAATGCATCTATGCCGTTTGCATTGCACAAAATCGCATCGTCAGATACACTTCCTGCAAATGCTATCACTTTTTTATTATATTTCTTTGCCAGTTCTGCCACCCCTATCGGTGCTTTTCCCATCACTGTCTGACTGTCAAGCCGTCCTTCACCTGTAACTACAACATCTGCATCTTTTATCTTTTCTTCCGTATCGGTTGCCTGCATAACAAGTTCGACTCCCGGCTTAAGCTCTGCTTTTAGATATGAAAGAAATGCAAAACCAAGACCGCCAGCCGCACCTGCTCCCGCAATATTTTCACATGATACACCGAGTTTTTCCGTTGTTTTTTCTGCAAAATGCTTCATTGCCTTATCAATAACAGGCTTCATCTCATCGGTCACACCTTTCTGCGTACCAAAGATATATGTCGCACCATTTTCACCACACAGCGGATTATCAACATCACACGCAACCTGAAATTTAACGTTTGAAAGCAGAGGACTCACTTTATCATCAATTATTTTTTCAACTTTTCCAAGCGATGATGCACCAAGTCCTACATCTTTCCCGTTCTTGTCAAAAAATTCATATCCAAGTGCCTTAAGCATGCCGATACCGCCATCATTTGTCGCACTTCCGCCTATTCCGATAATGATATTTTCTGCACCTCTCTTAATCGCATCAAAAATCATTTCACCGACACCGTAAGTCGTGGCGACTAACGGATTTTTTTCATGCACAAGTGTAATTCCTGCTGCCGAAGCCATCTCCATAACTGCCGTTTTACTCTTGTCAAGCCATCCATAATAGCAATCTGTTTTTTCACCAAGAGGAGCAGTCACAGTAAGTTCTATCTTTTCTCCACCCATCCCCTCTATAAGTGCATCCGTTGTCCCTTCACCACCATCTGCAAGCGGACATATTGTTATATCTGCATCAGGAACAGCTCTTAGAATTCCTTTTTTTGCTGCTTTTCCTGCCTGCATGGAAGTCATGCTCCCCTTAAATGAATCTATTGAAATTAGTATGTTCAACTTTTCCTCTTCTTCTGTTGTTCTGCAAAAGTGAAATAATTATAACTGTCTACCAATCTAATGTACTAAGTAAACAGCAAAAATTGTATCCCATATGCTTTCTTTTATTTAATCGCGCCTTTAAAAAAATAATAACACAGAATTATATTTTTTCAAGCAACTTTAACCATATTAATAATATTTCATTTCAGGGCAAACGCATAAAAAATCTATCTAAAGATTTTGAATTCCTTAGATAGATTTTTTATAATTTAATTCTTTCAA
>CAKRFY010000067.1 GCA_934320895.1 uncultured Lachnospiraceae bacterium
TCAAGAGCTCCGGAAACCGTATCATGTGTCTTGTTTCCCTTGATATTAACAATAGAACCGATACCACAGTTATCATGTTCATAACGTGGATCATAAAGACCTCTCTTCTCATGGTCAATAACTTTTGAGGCTTCAGCTAAAACCCTGCTGTTACAAGTTTCAGTATTTGTCATTATTTTTACCTCCATATCAATATTTTACAATTTTGCGTTTTACTTACTCTTTAGATAAAACAAAAAGAGGCTCAGCAAATAACAGAAAACATAGATCAGGCATCTTCTTCATCAGAAAAAGACCTATCAACAAATAGATACTACATCAAAAGACACCTCTGGCTAAAAGCCATATCAGTCATATGACACAAATATCCATTCACTGACAAATGTTTTCTTATCATTTGCTGAACCCCTTTGTTCATCAAACTGGTTTGATTATATATTTTTTTGTCAAAAAAAGCAATATTATTTAGTAAAATTATATTTTTTACTAATAAAATTAAGTAATATTGCTTTTTAGTTTATTTTCTTCATTTATTCAAACTTATGTTCTAAAGAAATTATTGATAAAATTTATTTTTTTAAGAGAGTTTTTTGAGAATTATTTTGTATCGGAGGCAATAAGGACTTTTTTGCCTTCAAACGCAAAACCATAATGTCTGTTTTTTTCTTTTGCAATACCTCTGCTTAAAAGTTCTGCATCATAATCTTTTTCATTTATCTGATTTAATGCGTTTGAAAGGGTATACTTACTGTGCTTGCAATATTATTGTCTGCACAATCGGACGAATCATCTTAGGATTCATATTAGTTTCAGGTTCATCCCAAAATAAAATAGTATTCTTATTCAGACTTCCAGAAAGAATCATATATATAATCATAGACAACTTTCTGTATCCATCTGAAAGTAAACCCATCTCAAATTCACCCTCGCCTCTGATCTTAAAATAAAACTTCTTATTCTTCTGTACAATCTGTCCCTTCATTATATTTTCCAGACTATTTAATACCTGGTTCTGCTCCGTAGTATTAGGGCCCTTTGAAAGCGGTCTGTCTAAAAGTTTTGCAAGATCATAATACATTTCTTCAAAGTCAATATGATATTCATCATATAATGACACAAAATGTTCTACTGTAGAAATCATTTCTTTTGTAGGAATATAAATAATGTCGTATTTTTTCATTTTAATATTTTTTTCAATCGAAATATCCGCATGATTTTCCTGCCTATTACCAAATCCAACAGAAATCTTTTGCTTTTTTTCCAACTCAACTGAAAAATCCGTCCTATTGCTACCTCGTTTACGGCTTACCAATCTCCCAATTTTCATTTCATCCGGTCGAAACACTCCTTGAATTTTTTTTACAAAAAGCTGTTCTTCCATTTCCTTAGTCAAATTGTCTTTACTGCCGTTGCTAAGAGGCTTTATCAAAGAATACATTACTTTTAAAAGTGTCGTTTTTCCAGTGCTGTTTTCACCACAGATAATATTAATATTGTCCGACCAATCTATTTCTGCATTTTCAAAAGCCATAAAATTATTAAGAGTTAATTTCTTTATTTTCATATCTATCTGTCACCTCAGTTAATTCTCATTTCAGTATTGCCAATAAAGCAAGTTTTATTTCCTTATAATGTAAGCACATTTTAGCATATACATACCTAAAACACAAATAAGCTGATGCATCACTTTCATGACATATCAGCCTATATTTTATATTTCAATTTCACTATTATCTTTTAATTATCCTTTTTTTCAATCCAGGTTCTGACTTCATCAATACTATAATTCACAGCAGATGCAATCTTCTCAATACTCATACCTGCAACATATAGATTGTGTGCCGTAATCATCGCCTGCTCAATGCGTCCCTCCGCATAACTTTCATCCCTTAATTCTTCCATCACTTTGCACATTTCACTCACCCCTTTCGGATTTTCTTTTAAATATCTTGTTTTGTCCGCTAGTAATTTAAAATTCATATCATCTGCATTTTTGCAATTAAAATCATGCATCAATTTTCCTATATCTGAGTCTCCACGATATTCACCATTTACATAAATAATATGAGTTCCATCTTCAAATAATTTTCCTGTAGTAAGATTCATATTTTGAATTACATATACAGGTTCTCCTTTTTTAAAATAATCAAGTTCTGTAATGAATATAACATAGGTATCTGGCAATTCAGAAAAATCCTGACCTGCATCCAGATTTTCAATATCCATCATACTTGAATGATACCTGGCTCTATGAGGTTCAGCACCTTTATCTGCCCTTTGAACTTCTATGTCATATATTTTCCCATCACCATCAACACCATATGCATCCAAACAAATAGATTTTGCACCTGTTACCCGCTTCATGTCTGCCTGAGTTTTACAAGATAACAATTTAAGTTTTGGATTACCCATAATAATCTGTAATACAAATTCAGCGAGTGGCAAATCATCCTTAAACAGTCCTCTCATAAATGTGTCATCAATAGTTCTGAATTGCCGCAGTCTTTTAAGATCCTCTTTGTGTTTTCTTTATTTTTCGTTTTCTTTCATCTATCCCCCTGTAAATAACAAATTCATTTATTGATATAGACTTAATTTAACATAGGATTATAATTTTAGCAAGACAAAGTAATTGTAATACTGCTTCATGAACATTTTAAACTTATGTTCTGTAAAAATATTATCTTCTTTATTCAACAAAAATATTATCACGATGATATTTTATATATTCCCGATTATCATCAGTTATTTTAATTTTTAAATTTTTATTTACATTCATTATGTTTTGATTATGTTCACTTAACTGATTTGATATTATAATTTCTCCATTCAAATCAAATGAAATCAAGCCAGCATCAAAAAGTTTGTCATGATTAGGACACAATAACAAACCATTTTCTATGTCAAGTTTTTCATTTTTATCACTTTTTGACCACGGCTTTATGTGACTTGCTACAAGCATTGACAAATGGTTCATTCCACATAAGCAACATTTTCCTCCATATTTTTCTATCAGACCATTCCTAAACTTGTCCTGATTTATTCTAACCTTTACCAATGTTTCTCTATCAGAACCCACCACATCAGATAACTTTTTCTCTATTTTTTCTATGCGATTATCATATTCTTTCTTATAATCCCGTATATATTTTAAAACTTTTTCATTTTCTTCCGGTTTTCCATACCATATATTACTGTGTCCCATTCCACTAACACGATATTCTCTTTCATTGGTTTTAATAAGTAAAACATTCTCAGAATATATATTATAGAAATTATGATTCTTTAACTTTCTTACTTGCATTACTTCCACTGGAACTTTTTGTGGAGTACGATAAATTCTTGCATTTTCATACCATCCTACAATAAACTGACCGCCCTCTGGTTTCTTGGCAACCCAAACTACTGTAACATTTTCTGCAAACTCTGTCTTATTTTCGCATAACCTTTCAACATGAATACTCTTATTAATTCCTGCCTCAACAAACCCATAATATTTTCCTTTATAGCACAGAAAATTATATACTTCATGTCCTATATTTTTTTCATTATACTTTCCGCCACCCCGTGGTTTTTCTAATGTACTTCCATGATAAGATTTCATCCATCCAACTCTGCAATACAATATCTTCATTCATCATCCCCCCTAACTCCAATACGGCTTCTGGTCCTTATGCGTAAATCCCTCAAGTTCCCTCTTATACCTAGTAAGCCTTGCTTCATATTCTAACTTTTTCTTTTCGCTAAGCTGCCCTGACTCCCAAAATTCATTTATCCTTGTTTCAAGACAGACAACAGCCTCCTGTGCCGCATCCTTATAATTATTTGCAGCATTAGACTCTATCTGTGCTATTATCTCATCAAGTTCTTTATTAACTTTACCATTCTTAAAAAATCCATACATTTTAAATCTATTCCTTCTTATCCTATTTTCTATAGTATAACAGTACATCCCAAAACACACAATGTTACAACAAAAAATAATAATGCTTACCTACAATGTAACTGACAGCGGTTACAGTACACACTTATCAAATCTATAATCGTATTTTCCATTTGCTTTTCTTTACTATCCGTCATACAATCTATATTATATTTGTTTCAAAATGTATTTTGACATATAAATTTTATAAATAATCATAGAAATGGAGATTTTTAATAATGAAAATGCAACAAATTCTTATTATAGAGGACGATATAAGTCTTAATAAAGGTCTTTGTCAGGCTCTTAGTTCAGAGGACAGACAGATTTTTTCATGCACCAATCTGCAAGCCGCCAGACAACAGCTTGCCTGTTTTAAGGCTTCACTCATACTGCTTGACATTACACTTCCGGATGGCAGCGGACTTGATTTTCTGGTTGAAGTAAAAACCGATTTTCCTGTTATTCCTGTTATCCTGCTTACCGCAAATGATACTGATTTTGATATTGTAAGCGGTCTTGAACTAGGTGCTGATGATTATATAACAAAACCTTTTTCTCTCGCCGTTCTTCGTGCCAGAGTTAATACACAGCTTAGAAAACATCCCATTTGCAATTCCCAGACGGCTAATTCCATTATAACAATAGATAATTTTTCATTTGATTTTGTGCACCTAACTTTTCTTGTTTTAGGCAAGCCTGTTGAATTAAGCAGAACCGAGCAAAAACTTCTTTCTCTCCTCGTTGAGAACCGTGGCAATATCATGACCCGTGATGTCCTTACCGACCGCATATGGACAGATGGCTCTGAATATGTGGATAA
>CAKRFY010000068.1 GCA_934320895.1 uncultured Lachnospiraceae bacterium
AATGTTTTGTGCAAACTCATTATACCACTGAAAGTCCTGTACGATTTGTTTTTTTGAAAAAAGTTGTAAAGTGGTGTGTTATAATTTGTTTTGTATATAAAAAAGTTATTATTCACACAGCAGATGCGAACATTGATATATAAAATTATACCATATGGCTGGTAATTAACAAGTGTTTTACTTGTTTCAAAAAATCTATTATAATATATTTGTTAGGTAAGAAACAAATGAGATTTTAAAACTACTAAGGAAGTAGCAGGGCGGATTGCAAATATCCGCTTGCCAACACACAGAAAAAGGAGGAAAAAAGTATGAGATCAAGAAAGAAAAAGTTTATTTGTTTTATTCTGACAATAGCTTTATGCGTAGCACTTGGAGGCGGGTATGTCAGAGCAGACGAGACAAGTAAGGCAACGGCACAGGGAATAAATGTTGCATATCATACACAGGATGAGATAAAGGCATTTTGTAATGCAAGTGGTGTTACAGTAGATGATCCACTTACATATTCGGAAAAACCTGTTGTCAGTGGAAATTATTCGGCAGGAAAACTTTCTGATAAAACATTGAATAGCGCAGTAAAAATGTTAAACTGTGTAAGATATATTGCTGGTATTTCAGAAGATGTACAGTTAAATGAGGAATATAACAGTATGACGCAAGCTGCAGCTTTGGTGAATTATTTAAATAATGAACTTAGTCATTATCCTGAAAAACCATTGGGCATTGATGAAGATTTATATAAGCTTGGGGCAAAAGGTGCAGGGAGCAGTAATATTGCATGGGCCTCATGGGATGGAAACAGCCTGAATTCAAGTATAATAAACGGATGGATGGAAGATGGAGATTCTTACAATATTGACATAGTAGGACATAGAAGATGGATATTGAATCCAAAAATGAAATATACTGGTTTTGGAGCTGTATCTGGAAAAAATGGAACGTATAGTGCTATGTATTCTTTTGACTATAAGAACACATCCGCCAATGAATATGGCGTTGCATGGCCTGCACAAAATATGCCTGTAGAATATTTTGGCACAGAGTATCCATGGTCAGTGTCTATGGGCAAAATAGTTGATATTACATCTGTTAAGGTGACGCTTACAAGAGAAAGCGATGGAAAAACATGGAATTTTTCAAAAGAAGCGGCGGATGGTTATTTTAATGTAAACAATGGTGGCTATGGTCAAAAAGGATGCATTATATTTAGACCTAAAACAGACAGAAGGTATAAGGCAGGAGATATATATGATGTATATATAACAGGACTGGGTAAAGGAAATGATGTAAGTTATTCTGTTGATTTTTTCAGTCTTACAAAAACGGCGACACCGACAGTAAAGCCAACGGCAGCACCAACAGAGAAACCGACGATAATACCTACAAAAGAACCAACAGCCGTCCCGGTAGTAAAACCGACGGAGAAACCTGCTGCGACACCAACAGTTGAACCGACAGCAATACCAACGGTAGTTCCAACGGTTAAACCGACAGTGATGCCTACGATAAAACCTTCTGGCAATACGGGTGGTGATGGAACGGTTAATTATAGTAAACCGGCAATAGTTAAAATAAAGAAGTGGAGTGTGAAGAAAAATAAGCTTACTGTTTATTTTGGAAAAGTTAAAAATGCGTCAGGATATCAGTTTAGATATTCAACGGATGCAAAGTTTAAAAGAAATTTAAAGCATAAGGATATATCAGCAAAAACAACAAAGACAAAATTTACATTAAAGAAGTCAAGTAAAAAGCACTATATACAGATTCGTGCATATACTAAGAAGAATGGACAAAGGATATATGGGCAATGGGGAGAAATGCTTGTTATCATTATGGGCTAAGTTAGCTTTGTGATTTTTTATCAAAGATAAATCAGATTTTGTGTGTTTACAAGTAACATAAATTAAATTATTATGAATACAAATAGCAAATATGAAATCTATAAATTTCATACCAGAGGTTTATAGATAAATAGTATATAATTTAGGCAAGAAAATTAATATATTATGATTTTAGGGAGGATAGACATTATGAAATTTACAAAAATGCATGGATGCGGCAACGATTATGTTTATGTTGACTGCACAAAGCGAATGATAGAAAATCCAAGTGAGGTTTCAAAATATGTTAGTCATAGACATTTTGGGATTGGTTCAGATGGTCTTATCTTAATTTGTCCATCTGAGGTTGCAGATTTTAAAATGGTTATGTATAATGCTGATGGTTCTGAGGGGGCAATGTGTGGTAATGGTATCAGATGTGTAGCCAAATTTGTTTATGATAAAGGACTTACTGATAAGAAAAATCTTTCTATTGAGACAAAGAGTGGTATCAAGGAACTTGAGCTTACTGTGGAAGATGGAAAAGTTTCACTTGTGAAGGTAAATATGGGTGCCCCTATCCTTACAGCAAAAGATATTCCGGTTGATGTTGATACTGAGAAATGTATAGATGCGGATATAAATGTTGATGGAAAAGATTATAAGATCACATGTGTTTCCATGGGAAATCCTCATGCAGTTACATTTATTGAAGAGGATGTAAAAAAATTCCCAGTTGAAAATATAGGGCCAAAATTTGAAAATCATCCAATGTTTCCTGACAGGGTAAATACTGAGTTCGTTCAGGTGCTTAACAGAAATGAAGTTAATATGCGTGTATGGGAGCGCGGTTCAGGAGAAACGTTTGCATGTGGCACAGGTACATGTGCGACAGTTGTTGCGTGTGTTTTAAATGGTCTTACTGACGATGAAGTTACAGTTCATCTGCTTGGTGGAGACATATTTGTCAAATATGATAGACAAAACAATACAGTCTGGATGACAGGGCCAGCGGCTATTGCCTTTGAGGGAACTATTGATATTTAAGAGCGAGTAGCAGAGCGGATTGAGGATATTTGCTTGACAATGCATAGAAATGGAGAATATAAATGAAATTTTTAGACTTGATAAAAGATTTAGATTTTGAGTGTGTGCAGGGAAGCACAGATATTGATATTACAACGCTTGTATATGATTCACGCAAGGTTGAAGATGGAAGTGTTTTTGTATGTATAAGTGGTGCCGTAAGAGATGGTCACGATTTTGCACAGGATGTTGTAAAGTCAGGGGCAAAGGCTCTTATTGTCCAGAAAGATGTAAATGTATCTGATAGTGTGACGGTTATCAAAGTAGAAGATACAAGGCTTGCGCTTGCTGTTTCTTCGGCAGCTTATTTTGGAAATCCTGCAAAAGAGCTTACAACTATAGGAATTACAGGAACAAAAGGAAAAACAACATCAACATATATGGTTCGTTCAATTTTGGAGGAATCAGGTATCAAAACAGGACTTATAGGTACTATTGAGAGTATTATAGGTGATGAGGTTATACCTTCAGCAAATACTACTCCTGAGTCGTATGTTGTTCAACAGTATTTTAGAAAGATGGTTGATGCAGGATGCAAGTGCGTAGTTATGGAAGTTTCGTCGCAGGCGCTTATGTTAAACAGAGTTGGGGGATTTGTTTTTGATTATGGTATCTTTACTAATCTTGAGCCTGATCATATCGGCCCTAATGAACATAAAGATCTTGATGATTACATCTACTGCAAGAGTTTACTTTTCAGACAGTGTAAACAGGGGATTTTTAATGCAGATGACAGTCATCTTGAAAAAATACTTGAAGGTCATACGTGTAAAGTTGAAACTTATGGATTTTCTGAAAATGCAGATATAAAGGCATCAGATGTTCATCTTATGGATAAGGGAGGAACGCTTGGTGTTGCATATCATATGAGTGGTCTTATGGATATGGATGTTGAGATTGATATTCCGGGTAAGTTCAGTGTATATAATTCTATGACGGCGATTTCAATATGCAGGCATTTTGGTGTAAAAGAAAGTGTTATTCTTGACTCGCTTTCCAAGGTTAGAGTTAAAGGAAGAGTTGAGATAATTCCTGTCTCACCTAAATTTACGATTATGATAGACTACGCTCACAATGCTATGAGTCTTAATAGTCTTCTTACTACACTTAAAGAATATTCACCAAAAAGACTTGTTTGTTTGTTTGGATGCGGAGGAAACCGTTCGAGAGAGCGTCGTTTTGAAATGGGTGAGGTTTCTTCAAAACTTGCTGATCTTACAATAGTTACATCTGATAATCCGAGAAATGAAGAACCACAGGCTATTATTGATGATATTGTAACAGGTGTGAAGAAGGCAGATGGTGAATTTATTACTATCATAGACAGAGCAGAGGCTATAAGATATGCTATTGAAAATGCAAAAGAGGGGGATGTTATCGTACTTGCAGGAAAGGGCCACGAAGATTATCAGGAAATAAAGGGAAAGAAACATCATATGGATGAGAGAGAACTTATCGCTGATGTTGTTAAAGATGGAAATTTCATTAAATAATTATAATTTTAGGGGAAAGAAATGATATTTGCTGATGTTATAATAGATATATCAGTTAAGAGCCTTGACAGATCTTTTCAATATATCGTACCGGAGGATATGGAGTTTGATATCGATATAGGCTCTGTTGTTAAAATCCCATTTGGGATTGGAAACAGAACTATGACAGGATATGTTGTAGGACTTTCTGGTGAGGCAAAGTTTGATATATCAAAAACGAAAAGCATACTTGAAATAATTAAGCAGGGAGTGGTTGTAGAATCACACCTGCTTTCCCTTGCTTATTGGATAAAAGAAAATTA
>CAKRFY010000069.1 GCA_934320895.1 uncultured Lachnospiraceae bacterium
TCTGTTTTGCAGGCAGATAATTCTATCTGCTTTGTTTTTATGCAATAAAATCCCATTTCACATAAGCTTGTCTTTAAAATCCAGCTCTACTGAATTTTTCCCTATTGGAATCAAGATTTCAAACTTGTTTCGCAATTACCTATTTTCTGATAGTATGATTTTACCATAAATATGATAAAAAAGCGAATCTGAACGTTTCTGCTGTTCGTCAAAATGACTGTGGATAACACTGGCTGGTTATGAAAAAATGTGGATCACCAAAGCGTAAAACGCTAAAAAACAAGAATATCCCCCAAAGTTATACACAGATTTTTTGGGGGGCTTTCTTATAATCCTCAAACTGTTCAGAAAAACATATTTACTGTGGAAAAATCACCATAAGAAAGAAAAAAATTCAGCGTTTTTACAATAACTTTTTATTCAGTTCAGCCGGAAGGCTGAACTGTTACTTTTATAAAGATTTTATTTTGATATTAATTGTAAAAGTGATATAATGTTCTTGAGATGGGGAGCGCGTATTCCGATAACCTGTCTCGTCGATATATGCGGAATATAAGACATCATTCACATGGCCGAATGCTGAAAACAATGTGACTACAATGGAGATGGAAGAGGACTTGTTAACCATTGTCAATGAACAAGCCCAATGGGGTTCTACTGGACGCAGGTAAGTGGTGACATTTACTTTGCGGGAACATTTGTCTAGTGACTCAGTTGAAGCTGGACGAACCTCTGTAAGGTGATAATATGTGCGGATATTACAGATTTGTCTGTACAGGAGATTAAGGGCGAACTACGCATGGGTTTATGTAAAGCCGAACTACGCATTAAGTAGTGAATGTGTGAAGAGTCCCTGCAAGATTAGGAGGATTGTAGGATTGCAGGAAACCTACATATTAAGAAAATTATTTATGAAATATGCTCACATTGCGTGAGTATAAAAAGGAGGAAAAGGATCAGGTGGAGATGGCAACTTATTGTTTTAGTTGATATTTTTACTTGGAGGTGAGGCGAATGTTTCATTTGTGTAGCGAGCTCACAGGGATTGAGATTCAAATCCCATATACAACAAATGTAACTTATTGTTTAGATTATCGTCTCCATCCTATCCTGAATTAATTAGGACGGACTAATTGTTAACTTTCCAACAGATTGAAATGTATGGAAAGTTGCAACCGCTGATCAAAAAATATAAGGACCATATAGGAGAGTCAAGTGTATTAACCGATGGTCAATTGTATTTTAATTATTTGCTACAGAAATATTTAAGTGATGAACGATTCGAAAGAGCCGCCTTTGAACGAAGGACAGGTGTTGGGAAGAATATTTACTACAAATTATCTGGTATAAGCAAAGAAACGAAGGATAAGCCAGTCAAAGCAGAAACATTATTTGATGTGGCAATAGGATTAAGATTAACATACGAAGAAGCGTTAGTATTGTTTACGCTTTGGGGTAAGAATCTGTTGTGTGATGATCCGGTTTTGTAAAAAATAAATGAAGAATTATTAGAACTAGATTCATGAAAACAGACGAAAATTGATATTACAAAGGTTTTTGAAAAAGGAGTTTTAATTAATTACAGAGGAAACAAGGTATCCGCAGATTACTGCTGGATACCTTATTTTGTTGTACTTTGATAGAGTCCAGGAATTTCAAAAAAACGTGTTATTGTGTATTATGGCGCTAAAAGTCCGGATGGGTGCTTAAAAGAGTCTAAGAATAATCATGTATTTTTATGATTGAGAATAAAACGAGAAAAACATTCTTGAAAGCCAATGGTGATATTAAGTGAATAGCAAAAAAAGAATAAAAACATAAAATTATTCAAAAATGGTTGACTCGTAAGTTGATAGGTGTTATTATATAGCTGATGAATAAATAGAATGATTTATTCTCAAAGCTAATAAGAACAGGAGGAATATTTTGAAAATGGCGGAATGTAAGATCAATATGATTCTTGATAGTGGAAGCTACAAACTGTCTTACAGCAAGGGTGGTAAGCAGAACAAGGTTACAATTGGAAATGAGAAGAACATCACTGTAATGGCTGCAAGAAAGATAAGCTCGGAAGTAGAAGACTTGTTGAATTCGGATTTGAAGCTTGAACATATGGAAAAAATGCATGCGATTAATTCGGATGTAGTTAAATGCGGTTATCCAGAAGGTATTCTGAAATACCAAAATGTTTCTATTGAATTGGCAGTACGAATCTTGTACCCAGACGAATACGAAGCGTTTAAAAACAATAATGAATATTGCAAAATAAAGAGAGATGAAAAGCCGTTGGAGATTTTGAATATTGGATGTACAGGTTCAGGAAAAACACGATTCATTTTGAGCGCCGTGTTATCAAAGGAAGCATTAAAGAACTTCGTTCCAGCTCTAACAAGCCTCAGAGAGACAACAGCTTGCTCCATTATATACCATATTAATTGCACATCCGTAAAATTGGGTGAGGAATTTGATTTTAAGGTTGTGACACAGCTGAAAACGGAAGAGGAGATTATAAGCAGCATTAGAGGACTGATTCAAGAGGCTGTTGAGGAGTATATTGTTACAGTTAAGGAAAACTGCAAAACCATTTTGGATTTATCTGAATTGTGCGAGAAATGCAGGGGAGCCGTAGAAAAACGTTTAGAAATGAACTATGACAAAACCTTTGGTCTAGGAATCAGAAAAGTAAATAAGCCTTTAGCGAGTTTGATTGAAGAATTAACTAAGAGTGTGCTTATGGATTTTTATGGTAACAGCAAATCTATTGACAGATTAGCGAAAGAAGATGGCTATTTCATTATTAAGCAACTCATTCGAGATTATGAAGATGAGCAGTTTGACATAGGTAGTGATGTTATCAATCAGATGGTTGCAAAATTTGACATTTCAGACATTGTAAGTGAAGTCTATGGAAAATTGATGCAGGATTTGGAAGCTTATAATGCTGAGTATTCTCAAAGTGCTGTTGCAGGAGGAAGTATAAGCTATTGCGGAAGAACTAAAGAAACAGAAACTTTACTGTATCTCAGCCATGTGTTTGGTAATAAGACTAAGCAACGAAAGGGAGATTTCTATACTATTGAACCTATTGTGAAAAATGCAGAGTTCTATTTTGAATCAGCTCAAATTTCCTTGGATAGAGAGATTATTCTTTCTGATAGCGTAGGTATCAATCAAGGACAGAAGGATGCTGCTAGAATTAATGAGGTTGTTTTCTATAGAGTTCAGGAATCTGTTCAAAGCAGAAAGCCAGATATAATTTTGTATCACACCAAACTGAACAATAAAGATGACTATATGCTTGACATCATTAAGAGATTAAATGCACAAGGATATAGTAGATCGACGTATATTGTGTCAGGCCGTTTGGACGAGGTGTGGTCAACTTATCTTGCGGATAATGGTATAGATAAAGAGGTTGTTACAGAGGAAGACTTTGAGGAATTCATTGATGTGACAAAACAGATTTACATAGAGTCTGATAGTGTAACGTTGAATTCTATTATTGGGAACAATTACTATATATGCGATAAGACCAATAGTCTCTATTATGAATATACTTACGCAAAGGAATACACTTGCTCGGCGGTTTTGGAGCAGATAATCGATGCAAGAATGCAGAAAACGGAGGATAATTATCTGTTTGATGATGTAGACTTTATGGATATTATCCAAAGATATAACGTGGCCGGAAATGTATACCAGCAATTTCTCAACAGTATTCCAAGTATGATTCCGTTGGCATACAGAGATATGAGATGGAATACTTTGCAGAAAGCGATTGAGGAGCTTTGTTGGAATGGTTTTGGCTTTGATGTGCTATATCCAGCATTCAACATCAAAAATGCAATTGCAAATGAGTTGAATCGAGAGGAGATAAAGATTGAATTTGAAAAGAAATTTGCAGAAAAAGCGGAGGAGATGAAGAAAAGGTATCTGCTTGAAGTAGCAGAGGTTGCTCAGATTGTATTAGTAACGGAGTATCGTAAATTCATGAAAAATCTTTTAGACATGCGTTATGATTCAAAACTGAGAACAAATTTGAGTTTGACCATGACAGATGATCGTAAGCAGAATCTTCATTTGCTTTATCAGAATTGTATGAAACAAAATGGAATACAAGGTGCTTATGCAATGCAGATGGTATTTCATATTGCATGGATTAGAACATTGGATTTTTTCAGAAGACAAGCACAGTAAAGAAATGGAGGATACGAATGGATTAGGTTTTTGGCTTAAATACTCTTGAGACTACTGGAATAATTGAATGTCAGTATTGTGGTCGCAGTAAGGCATATGTTTATAATAATGCTACAGGAAAACTTTCAAGCGCATGCAACATTTGTGGCAGGATTGTACTGTGGGACTTTGATAACAAGACGGCATCCATTATTTAGTGATGGAACATGTAGATTTCTGGTGTTTGACTTTGATAATCATAAGAAGAATGCAGAAAAAAGGGACTTTGCAAATACAGATGATACATGGATTGAAGAAGTTGAAGCTATGAGAGATATCTGCACATTAAATGGGATAGAACCTTTGGTAGAATGTTCTCGTTCAGGAAAAGGTGCACATATATGGATATTCTTTGACAAGCCAATATCGGCGGCATTGGTTCGTAAATTTGGCTTTGCACTTTTAGATAAAGGTGCAGAGCAGGTGAATTTAAAGTCATTCAATTATTATGAT
>CAKRFY010000070.1 GCA_934320895.1 uncultured Lachnospiraceae bacterium
AACTTTATGGGGTGGTTTGATGCAGAAGGAAATGCATTGGATCAGAGCATGATAGTTACACAGAATACAGTTTATTACGCAAAATGGAATTAAAAGCAGATAAAATAATGGATATGATATAGGAAGCTGTCTTAAACAGATGGCTTCTTTTTATTTATATCTTTTCCTAAAAGAAAAAAATTCGGAACTAGAAAGCATATTAAAAGAAAATGAGAAAAAGTGTTTAGAACAGCTATTTTTTGGAGATAATGGTTGGTATAAAAAGATTAATTCTGAGGGAATGATTCGTTTAAAATTGGCAGCAATGTCCTTGGGAATGACAAATAATGTATTTACTTTTGATGCTGAAAATGAGAAACAAATGATTTCAGAAATAAAGGAATATAGTCAAGATGAACAACTTCTCGTTATGAGTTGTTATATGAAGCAGAAAACTGTTACATATATGACTTTGTTTAATTATCTAAAAGCTATAAAAAAAACCGATAAAAAGACGATAGAACTATATAGAGGGATTAATACAGAGTATAAGGGTGAAAAATATTTATTTTCAGGATTGGAATGTTGGTCTACAAGCGTAGATAGCGCAATGCGTTTTACTGGAGGAAATGGTTATGTGATAAAGAAAGAATATCAGATATCACAGATTTTTTCTGGAACAAGAAGTACGTATAAAAATAAGGCTAATAATATGTATAGGAATAATGGATTTTATGTACGGCGTGAGCATGAGATGATAATTGAAAATTATGAACAAGAGTATGATTGTAGTGGAAACATAATCTTATCAGTAGACAGAGATATTTATTAGAGAGGTGATAGTATGGGTATTAAATTTGCAATGGACATTATCAAGGAAATTGAAAAAAGAGGACCAATTACTGTTCCTAGTGGTTATGTTACCGGAGAGGTTTATGAAGAGTGGTTATATGAAGGAATTGCAATGGATTCAAAAGCGGAGTGTTCTTTAAAACCTACTACAATTAAGGTGGATTTATATGATAATCTTTCCATCGCCCATAAATGACCTCCTATATTCATACAAAGAAAAATTACGAAAAACATAAGCACAGTATCTATAATAGCATATCAAGAATTGTAACAAAATTAGAAATGTGAGGGTGGATGTACTGTTGGATCAGGACGTGTTGCTACAGTTATCGGGTAATCTTTGATAGTGTCTCTAAAAAGTTAGATTTTATGGGGCTTTCCGAGTAATCAGGAAGCCCTTTTTGCGTTTTGCAAAAGGTGGAAAGAATTGCGAAAATAGAGTTGGTGGTGCCAAAACGGTGCCGAAATCCTAGAAGTTAAGAAATATTGATAATAGCTAGAACAATAATCAATGGAAGCAGCTCATTTAGAATGCAGGGGTAATATATATTAGTTATAATGTTGAATGATGTAGATTAATATAGTATAATTAATGGGCAAATAACTGTTGGAGGATTAAGATGATAGAGAAACTCTACGATGAGGTAATAAGTAAGTTAAGAAAGTATGTAAATTCTATAGATAGACAAGATGTTGACAGCGCAAAAGCCGTTGAAAAGTTTCTGGAAAATCTTATTAACAGAATAGAGTATGTAACAAATATTGATAATACGCATAATGTATTAGAGGGAAGGCTTCTCAGAGAACTTAGAAAGTTTTCTAAAGTATTATTTGTAAAAACTGCTAATAGAAAAATATACGAAGAAAAGATGCAGAGAAATATAGATAGATTGGCTTGGATTAATCTTAAATATAAGATAAACACATCTGCGAGAACATATACGGTAGCTCAGCGAGAAATTTTTTATGCTAATTTGGGAGATAATGTAGGAAGTGAGCAGAATGGCAGAAGACCCGTTATTATATTGCAAAATAACACAGGAAACCGAAAAGGAAATACAACGATTATTGCCCCTGTTACAACGCATCAAAAGAGTGCATTAAAGTATGATACATCAAAAAATATGTATTACATAGAGAAAATTGTAGATGGTAGTATTAAAAGAAAGTATTTAGGTCAATATGAAATTCCGCTGAAACTTGAAGGAAAAGAAACTGGATTATATGGATTTATAAATGTAATGCATATGCGTGAAATTGATAGAAAAAGAATTGACAGTAGAAAAGTGGGTATTGCTACGGAAAAATGTTTTGAGGAAGTAATAAAGGCAATAAATAAAAATTTGCAGGTATAATGTTGACACAGACGGTGAATAATGATAGTATAGTAATTACTAAGACGGCTTGAGTCGTCAATAGCATCGTTTACGCCAGGCGTAAATTAGAGGAAAATCTAAAGTAGCAGAGTGATGCAAGGCATTACTCAATCAAAGGAGCATCTTTCGAGGTGCTCTTTTTGACTGTGTTTTTTAGATAGTTTACATCCCTTAATCTGTTCTGCATGTTCGGGATCTCTGTGATACTGCAATTTAAATTGTATCGTTTCCACAACCTCTTTTCGGGCTTCATCATCCAATTGATAAAAAGATGTGAGTAAATTATCCACATCCGGCATACTATTCTTTTGAATAATAGAATAGAGTGTTGTGGCGCTGATTCCGGTTAAAAGTAAATGCTGCAGATACAGCAAAGCAGCTTTTATCGGTAAGCGTGAAAGAAGAATTTAAACATCCAAACGGGAAAGATGGAACCGTGTCATATGACAGGACCGTGATTGTAAACAAGCTGAAAGAGGAAGAACCGGAGATCTGTCAGGTAAGTTATTATTTATCCAGTACGGATACAGATGATTACAAATGTTATGAGGTTCTGACCGGTGATGTGATTCCTGTTCCAAAGAATCCGGTACTGGAAGGAAAAAACTTTATGGGGTGGTTTGATGCAGAAGGAAATGCATTGGATCAGAGCATGATAGTTACACAGAATACAGTTTATTACGCAAAATGGAATTAAAAGCAGATAAAATAATGGATATGATATAGGAAGCTGTCTTAAACAGATGGCTTCTTTTTATTTATATCTTTTCCTAAAAGAAAAAAATTTGCAAAATCTTTTCTTTTATTCCGTCGAAAAGAAAAATCGCGTGTCTTATACTGAGAAGCTGTAAGACATGTACATTGAAAATTAAATATTTTGTGCAAATTGGAGAAAATAAAAAATTATTTATAGCGGTTAAAATGAGATCAAAAAGAGTTATCCACAAGAGAAAAACAGGCAGCCAGGTTGTCCCCCAAATGTATGGATTCTAATAGAAATTAATACAAATAAAAAGAAAAAACAGCGGTTTTGGACAAGTAAAACATGGTTATCCACAATAAAATGAATAGGCAAAATGACGAATGCCTGTTTCATGCAGATTTGATTTTTGCTATCATGACGTTTATAATAAGAAAAGGAAAAAATATAATATACTGATCAAGGCAGCCGGAAAGGACGGCTTTACCACTTAAATCTGCTCCGAGATTCGGAGAAAGGGGTGGTAGCATGGTTACATATAGTGACTTGTTCACATTTGTTATTATGATATGTACCATTGTATCGCTTGTCAGGAGTGTCAGAAATGATACCCATGATAAGCATAAAAAATAACCGTCCAGCTCCTCGCAAGATCTGACGGTTATTTCATGTAACTAAAGATATATATGCCGGAGCAGATAGGTATTTGCTTATCGCCCGACTGTCTTGATAAGTATATTATAGAAGTTTCCATTTTGTTTGTCAACGTCGTAAGTTAAAAGAATCAAAAATAAAGGATAAAGGAGAATCAGAAGTTATGGAGAAAAGAAGTACCATGAAAAACAGATGGAGTCAGAGCATGAAGCGGATCATAACGTTTCTGCTTGCGTTTGCAATGGTTGTAACAAGCATTGTGATCCCGCAGGTCAGTGAGGTAGAAGCGAAGTCAAAGAAACCGGAGTTCTATATCAATTTCCGGATTGATGGAAAGGTCGGAGAATATGGTAAGCATAAGATGACCATGTATGCAGGGGAGGAGGCGTCGTTTGTTTTCAACAACAAAACTGCCCCAAGCGGAGATCCAACAGATACACCGTTACCATTAGGTGCACAGTACATTGAATTTTACGGCTGGCAGTTAAGGGATAAATGGGTAGGTTTCGATCCAATGTATAATACCTTAAATCATCGATCCGTTGAAAAATTTACCTATACATCCAGTAACAATTCCGTGGCAACCGTAACCGAAAAAGGCGTGGTACAGGCAAAGGGAAAAGGAAC
>CAKRFY010000071.1 GCA_934320895.1 uncultured Lachnospiraceae bacterium
GCTTGGGCTTCTTCATTTTTCTGGCATTCTTCACGAAATTGTTTTGTCCAGTTGGATATACTTGCTTTTGATACTCCGTATTCAGCTGCAAGTCCTTTCAGGGAGCGTCCCTCTTCAAGATGAAGGCGGACAATTTTCTTCTTGAATTCTGGTTCATAATTTTTGTTCATGTGTAACATACCTCGTTTCTTCCTAATATTATATCTTATTAGGTCGGTGTGTTACAACTATAGTTTAGCACAACAGCATTGTGGACATGATAAGGAAGATTGCTATTACAGAAATTTATATCCTCTAAATCAAGAGCAATTCCGCATTGTGAATAATTACTTTCAGAAAACAGGTGATGATTCGGAGCAGTTTATATTAAATGTTATGAATGATATTCGATATAAGCCTGATAATTGGAGTAAACAGACTGCAAAGCGTGTTATGTATGGTGTAGGGTATCATGGAATATTATATACTAACAGTAATGAGGAATCCTATAAGAGATGGCATTGGATAATGAATCGTTGTTATAGTAATGCAATACATGAATTGCAGCCAGAATATAAGGATTGTACAGTATGTGAGGAATGGCAGAATTATAGTAATTTTAAGCTATGGTATGAACAGCACATTATCGAGATACGAATGTTTAATGAAGCATTTGAATTAGACAAGGATATTTTGATTAAAGGAAATACAGTTTACAGCCCTGAGACAGTCTGCTTTGTTCCTAAGATGATAAATTCATTATTCACTAATGGGAAAAAGAACCGAGGCGATTATCCGCTTGGTGTATATTTTGATAAGGATAAGAAGAAATATGTTGCAAATATGTCATTTGCAGGAAAGAATATAAAGCTGGGACCGTATGAGACAGTAGAAGCAGCCTTTTTAAGATACAAGGAATATAAGGAAGATTTCATTAAAGATATAGCAGAACAGCATAAGGACAAGATACCAGACAAGATATATCAAGCTATGATGAATTGGCAGATTGAGATTACAGATTAGGGGAGTGGATAAATATATTGGATAGTATGTTTTATCATGAATAAATAACAAAATGATGTGGTTGTATTGATGGAATCTACAGTATATAGTGTTTTTTGATGAAAAAATTGTTGAAATCTAAAGAAAATGCTGGAAAATGCCGAAAAGTATGTTACAATAAGGACAAGCTATTTAGGAAAGTATGAAGAATTGCTTGCATAGTATACACTAAGATGATATAATTACAAGCGTTATTAAGTGAGGTAGCCTAAGAAACAGGTGGATGCATTGTGACATCCGTAAGTCCTGTGGAGGCAGTGTGATTAGGTTGTCTTGTGTAATGCAAGGCAATTTTTTGTCAGCATAAAGGAAAAGGTGAAGGTACAAATGAATTGTTATGGAAGAAAAAAAAATCGGTATAGATAAGATTAAAGCGGTATTGTCAATGGCTTCAATGGCACTTTTGTCAATTCAACATTTTGTCGGTTTATTTGCGGATGGTGTAAGAATTTCATATATCCCCTTGTCAATTACTTTTTTGACGATATTTATTGGTACTATAGATACAGATAAAACGAAAGGGATAAAATATATGTCATTGGTGGCAACTGTTTTGATTGTTTTGGCTGGATGCATTTTATATACGATACAAAATTATGGTATAAATATAAATGAGAGTAGCATTATATATGGTGTTTATGTTAAAATTATGTTTGGTTGTATAGGTGTATTATCTTTGATTTTGAGCATTCTATACATAAAACGAATAATTGAATTGAAATAATTTTGGAGGAAGAAAAAATGGAGATTTTAGTTGTTACATTGGCTGTATGTGCGATATTAGGTATTTCGTATGTTTTTTTTAGCAAAGATGTAAAAAAAAGAAAAGTAGTAGAATGTAAGAAAAATTTATCACTTCGCAATTTTTACAAACAAGAAATAATGCGTATAGAAACATTGCGATTAGAGGGAATAGGCAATGATGGAAATAGTGATTTTGAATTTGGTCAAGCGGTAAGGAAAATAAATTTACCAAATGATACAAGGGTACAGATTTATGACTAAGATAGAATTTATTGAATTTTACGATCATGTGGTAAAAATTCTTGGAACACGTTTCGCAAATGAATATCAAGAGTTTGAGTTTTGTGACAATCCATCTTCTTTATATGAAGAATATTTAAACCAAAAGACTATGCTAAGAATTTTGTATGGTAAGGAAAGTAATCCTGAAAAGAAGTTACTTGATAGACATAAAGTGTGTGCGTGTATGTTAGTTGCAATTATAAAAGTACGATTATTAAGTAGCAAATTAAGTTCTGACGATGGATTTGAACTATCTAATGCATCAAGAATAAATGAGCAATTAGCGTTTATGAGTACATGGGAATTGTTTAAAGGATTTATAATTTTACATGGAGAGGAACAAGATAAGAGTTATGAATTGCCAAAAACTTTTCATAATGTTTCTTTTCTTGATACAATAACAAGATCACTGTTTTTTGCAAATCAGCTTAACTCATTATCGACACCATTAGTTGCTAATATTTTTTTCTTGTTGGAAAAATATTGTGAGTTACAGGAAAAGTAATATAAGGTAATAGAACAATAAAAAATATAAGTAAAATTTATTTTTGGCATATTGGATATTAGTTTATCTGATATGCCTTATTTTTTTACCTTTTTGTAGTTGGATATGGTAGAATAGAGTATATAATAAATAACATCGGGAGAATTAAAAAAATGAGTGTTATATTTGGATATGTTATGGATGAGAAGGTTTATTTGGCAGCAGACAATAGAATGACAGATGCAGAGGGTAAATTTATATCGGACGATGATATAAAAATAGAAGTTGTCAATAATAATACGGCTGTAGCTTTTGCTGGGAATTATGGGGCACAATCTTTTTTTATGAAGTGCTATAAAAATATGCAAGGTTATCAAAATTGGTTTGTTAATGATCTTGCAAGTAATATATATTCGATGTGTAATGCAATTATCAATATGAATACTGAATGGGCAAAACTAATTGCAAATAGCAATGCTTGTTTTTTGATTGCAGGAAAAACTATAGATAGAGAAGCAAAATTGTTTGCAGTCATATTGAGGAAAAGACATATAGATTTAAAACCAGTTCCAATGATGTTATTTCATCCTAATGATTGCGACTTTCAAAAATGTGCAAATATATTATGCAAAAACATAAAGCAACACCCTGATGAATTTTCAAAATATACAATACGAGAGATTTCAAAAATGAGTAATTTAGTAAGTGATTCTGGGAATGTGTGGATGTTTGATACAAAAAATGATGAAAGTACATTTGTTACTTTGTAATTTATTATAATGGAGGATTGTTGTGAAATATTGTTTAGAATGTGGTAGAGAATTATTTGATAGAGATATGGTATGCGATAGATGCAACTCTATCAATTTAATTGATAGTAAGACTTGTGAGAAAATAGTAAATGAAATAAATTCTGCAAATAAAATTTCATTAAAATTTTTATTGCGGGATAGGATATATAAACAAGTATATGATGTTGTTGTAAATAAACCGCAAGAACAGTTTAATTATAATTACACTATTAAGAATCAAAATCAAGAAAGCCAACAAGAATATTTTGATAGAATTAACAGTCATACAATTAACAAGGATTCTTTATCAAAACCAAAAGTCGAATGTCCATACTGTCATTCAACCGACACATCAAAAATCGGTACAGTAAGTCGTATGGTTTCAACTGGATTTTTCGGATTGGCAAGTAAGAAAATAGGTAAGCAATGGCACTGTAATAAATGTGGTAGTGATTTTTGACAGAAAATAATAGTGCAGTAGTTTTTACATATCCCCACCCATATAACAGGTACTTAATCTCCACAGGTTGAAGAGTACCCCCCACCTATGGTATAGAGGGCACTGAAAAAGTGGATAACACCGCCTATATTTGGTATAATAGATATATCAAATATAGGTGGTGTTTTTATG
>CAKRFY010000072.1 GCA_934320895.1 uncultured Lachnospiraceae bacterium
CTGATAAGCTATCTCCTTTGTGTCTGTCCTACCGATCCTGGCGCATCTGCGGCACGGCGCAATGCGTAACTGTTCCTCATGTCCAGTGAAATCATCGTATTCAGTTGTCTGTGTCTGATAGGATTATTTCCTGTGGACACATCTAAAGTATAAATGAGTATTTTTCTCTTGTATAGAACACATATATCGAATATTACTCCCGATTTATCGGTGTATATAGATAAAAAAAGGTACTCCGATTTTTTCAGAATACCTTTTAACTAGATTGACATTTATCATTACCATCTTCCTCTAGTAATGCCTTTATGTAACCTTCTATACTTCCTTTTCGTCTATCTGATAATTTACGATAATTCTTTATAATCCATACTTCACTCTTCTCCTCAAGACATACTGTATTGCTGTTGTCATCAAAAAGATCTGAAACTGGCACTCCCATTCCCTGAGCAATTTTTCGAATATTGCTTTCCCTCACATCATAATCTTCTTTTTGAGCCAAACTCCATAATGTACTTTCTGGGATTCCACTTCTTTTTGAAAACTCATAGCGTGTCATACCCGTTTCAGCCAAAAATTCAAGATACTGGTTTCTAACAGACTTACTAATGGCAGACACCCCCTTTTTCCTCTATGACAAGTATAACTTGACATAAGAAAAAGATATAGAACATATATTTCGGAGTATTTGTCCGATTTATCGGTGTATACTTTTTATTTTTTTTCTCTCGTCTTAAGACATGCACAAAACAAGAAAAAGAGAAAAGATACTGGTCATTCTGCATCTTTTCTCTTAAACAAATTATCCCCCTACCAAATCGGGGTGGTTTTACCATACTTAAAATAGTGTAACACTCTATTATAATACTGTATATTTTTTTAATTGATTACCTAATACTCCAAGCATAATTTCTCCAATCCTATGTCAGTGTGGTTTAACCACATCTAAAAAGTACCTTATTACCATTTTTGCTTTTTATAAGTATGGTTATAACATACTTATAGGAGGTGGCGTTATGGCTCTCAACCCAAAACAGTTTGGTATCATTATAAAAAATGCCCGTATGGATAAAAAACTCACACAAGCTGAATTAGCAGAAATTCTTGACCTTTCCTTATCTTATTTAAAAGATTTAGAACGATTCAAGAACACGCCAAGTCTTGAAGTTTTTGCTAAAGCCATACAATACTTCAATTTGTCTGCCGATACTGTAATTTATCCAAATAAAAATTTGAATAACAGTACATATCAAAAAATAGAAAGACGATTGCTGCAATGCGATGAAAAACAACTCAAGATTATCCTCGCACTGACAGAAGCTGTCCTATCGGTCGATGACACTTCTATAGATAATTCTGACATTTAAGTTTTACTCTAAAATTCAAGGTTCGTTTTATCATAAAATGAACCTTTCTATTTTTTCATATAATCTAAAAATTCATTTACTGTATTGTCTTTTTCAATCATTCCCATACCGCTTAATAAAAATATACAATCTACATATCCCTGGCAGTATGCCTGTTGTGCTTCTAATGACGCATCGTCTTCTAAATATTCTATCCATTCCTGAATGACCCTCCTTTCAGTTTCTTCCATATGATTCATTTGTTCTTCTACAACAATCCGAGCTTTTTCCAGTTCTTTTTTAATCCTCTGCTGTTCTGGCATTTGAACCATATTTTTCTGCGACAAACTCTCACAACGCAATTGCTGCATAAATCCTGCCACTCGATTCCATATCCTATTACTTCTCATATTTTTCGCCTCCATTCTTGTATGTAGTATTTGCAAATTTAAAACAGTTACACTATACCCAAAAATAATGGCTAATAAATACATTTTTCTTACAAATGTAATACTTTAATTATTACACAAGTAGGATTTGCAGTCAAGTTTTTATTTGACTTTACATACTGTGAGCCTTATAATATTATGTGTATTACACTTGTAAGAATTAGGAGGTGCCTACATGAGTGCATTACCACAAATTTCAGAGGCAGAATACGAAGTGATGAAAATAGTTTGGAAGTATGCCCCAATTAACACGAATGAGATTACCGAAAAACTTTTAGCAACATCATCATGGAGTGCCAAAACTATACAAACTTTAATCAAACGCCTGGTAAATAAGGGCGTACTGACCTATGAGAAAAATAGTCGTGTTTTCGTGTACACCCCAGTAGTAAAAGAAAGTGAATATATCAGCCAGGAAAGTAATTCTTTCCTGAATCGTTATTATGATGGGGATATTACAGCTATGCTTTCAGCCTACATTCAAAATGACAAATTATCCAAAACAGAGATAGAAACACTCCGAGCTCTTCTTTCCAAGAGAGGAGGCGATTGACATGGCTAATTTTATGATACGCTTTTTAATATGCAATGTATTTATCAGCGGTATCATTATCATTCTTTTGATATCCAAATTGATATTCAAAAACAACCTGTCCAGCCGGATGCAGTATAATCTGTGGTTACTGTTACTCGGACTTTTAGCAGTGCCTTTTATCCCCTTCCGTCTAGTTAGTTTTCCGCAAATTTCCTCATGGCTCAGAAGCGTAAGAAACTATTCCGCTTCTCATGCCGATGTTGGTGCAAATAACGTTATGGATACCGGTTTATCCGGTACTACGAATTGGATGAATAACTTTGCCCTTTCTGTAAATAAAGACACGCCATCCGTTACCGGATACATTTTATTAGGTATATGGATCGTGGGAATGCTTGCGATGATGATATTGATAATCAAATCTTCTCTTCGTTTACGCACAATAAAGAGATCTGCGCTCTCCCTCCAGAACCCAGAGGTTCGCAGACTGTATAACAAATGCTTGAACGAGATGAAAATAGCAAGGAATATTCCTGTGTACAGTACCGCTTTTTTGAAATCGCCTATTATCGTAGGACTTTTGAAACCATGTATTTATCTGCCAATTCATTTAATATCGGATTATCATGAATCTGATATGAGATATATGCTATTGCATGAACTGCAACACTACAGACATAAGGATGCCCTTGCCAATTATCTTATGAACTTTGTCGGAGTGCTTTATTGGTTTAATCCCTTTGTTTGGTTTGCACTAAGAGAAATGCGTAATGACAGAGAAATTGCTTGTGATACTTCTGTTCTGAAAATGCTGGAAGCAGACGATTATGAGGATTACGGAAATACGCTGATTAACTTTATAGAAAAGGTTTCCAGTTCTCCATTTCCCTTTGCTTCCAGCCTTAGTGGAAACATGAAACAAATGAAGCGTCGCATTATCAACATCGCTTCTTATGAGAAACCAACATTTTACAAGAAGTTAAAAGGCCTGACTGCTTTTATACTGATCGCAGTTCTAATATTGGGACTTACACCTTTTATTTCTACATATGCTGCGGACGAAAGTCGCTATCAATGGAAATCTTCCTCAGAAAACATTTCATATGTAGATTTTTCTAAATACTTTGGAAAATACGAAGGAAGCTTTGTTTTATACGATCTGGAAAATGATATCTGGAGCATACATGATATAGAACATGCTACGCTACGAGTTGCACCGGATTCCACTTACAAGATATATGATGCTTTATTTGGATTGGAAGAAGGTGTCATTACACCAGAAGATTCTTTTATTGCATGGAATGGAAAAAACTATCCGTTTGAAACATGGAACTCTGATCAGACCTTACAGTCTGCGATGACCTCCTCTGTTAACTGGTATTTCCAAGCAATAGACGAACAACTTGCATCCACTAACATTCGCAACTATATTCAACAAATCGGATACGGAAATGAAAATGTGAGTGGCAGGCTGTCCACTTATTGGCTGGAATCCTCCTTAAAGATTTCCCCAGTGGAGCAAGTT
>CAKRFY010000073.1 GCA_934320895.1 uncultured Lachnospiraceae bacterium
TGTACTGCTTATATTTGTGTTTATAGTGTTGTTTTCTTTCATTTAGTTTTTTCTACCTCCTATTATACAAAGATTGTCGTTCTTTTTCAATTCTTTGCTTTTATTAAGTTTCTGGTAAAATGTTGGAGTTCAGAATAAAATGCCTGAATTTAGAGTTTTGAACATGTGAAAACATATTTTTGAGTGATTCTGATATGTGATAGATACTAACATAAAATTGTTTTGTAATCTATAGTGATTATTTATAAAATGAAATTATTTTTTTGGTGGTTTTATACAAGTGCGAGTTGGAATATTATGCTAATTAGATGTTAACTATAGCAAACCTCTTAAATAATGCAATCTCTTTACAGCGGTGATAAAATATAGTGTAGGAGATGATAAAATGCTACACAATGAAGCTAGAAAACTGGCATTGGAAGCTTGGGATAAAACTCACAGTGCCAAAGAGATTGCAAAATATTTTTCAGTAAATGAAAGTACCATATACCGTCTTGTAGAAGAACGCGCACGCACGGGCAGTTATGAGACCAGAACGCAGTTGAGGGGACGGAAACCAATTCTTACAAAAAAGCAACATCAGGATATTCTGGAACTTGTGCAAAAACAACCAGATATCACAATGAAGGAGATTGTCGAAAGTCTTCATTTACCTGTAGGCAACGAAGCCGTCAGACGTTTTCTGATAAAACAAGGTTATACTTATAAGAAAAAGTCTTTGCATGCAAAAGAGCAGGAGCGTCCCAGATGTACAGGCAAAACGCAGCACATGGATAGAAAATATATCTGGTGCAAATGCACAACATCAGGTATATCTCGATGAAAGCGGTATTAATACAAATCTTACAAGACACTATGCACATGCGGTACATGGGAAACGTGCCATTGATGCTACCCCAATAAACACGCCTGCCGTAACGACCGTTTTGTCATCTATTCGTCTTAATGGCAATCTGGTATATACCACGTATCAAGGTGGAACAACCGCACAGCGATTTCGTGAATATATGGAAAAACAATTGATACCGAGTCTAGAGAAAGACGACGTTGTAATAATGGATAATATGCGCTCTCATCATGCCAAAATAGTGACAGAACTTTTGGACAATGCAGGTGTTTCCTATATGTATCTGCCACCATACAGTCCAGATTTAAACCCTATAGAAAAAATGTGGTCAAAAATGAAAGCCATTCTCAGAAAGAGTAAGATACGTGTTGCTTCTGAACTACCTGAAGCTGTAAAAACGGCCTTAAAAACTATAAGCAAGAATGATTGCAAAGGGTGGTTTCACGCATGTGGTATTTGCACTAATTAAGAGGATTGCTATAAATATAGTTAGTCTTGAATTTAAAGATAAATATGGAGGTAAATTGCCTTAAAACGGCAAATTTTACCATTCAACTGTAAAATATGACCATTCGTAGCAAAATAATTAAAGTGAGGGAAAAATATGATATGATTTAGTAAAAATAAAGTTAGAATTAACATATGTGGAGGGGGAATATGTAATATGTAGAGGAAAGCTATGCAATGAGTAAAAGTTTTTTAGACAAAGAATGGTTTATATGAGATTGCTGCGATACCTATATTGATAACAAAAAATTTGATAAAAATCTTGTGCATAAATGCAAAAAAGAAAATTAAGTATTTTGAGTTGGTGTGTATAAGAAGATATTTTATTTATTGGAGGAAAAATATGAAGTTAATAGAATTACAAGTGAAAAATTTTGGATGTATAGATGATAAAGGGATTAGAATTAAGATTGACAATATTGTTGTTTTAATAGGTCCGAATAATGTTGGAAAAACAACATCATTAAGAGCATATGAAGCTTTTAAAGGTGCTGGGGCTGCATTAACAATTGATGATTTTTATCAGAACGATGAAAAAAATCATGTAGAGATAGCAGGTGTTTTTAGTGAGCTTACTGATGAAGATATTAAAATGATTGGAAAAAAATGGATATATAAAAATGAAGATGGTGAAAATGTAATTAAGTGTAAATGGGTGTGGGAAAAAAGTGGAGTAAAGGGGATAAAATATTCATGGAATGATGAAGAAAATCAATGGTCAAGAGGAGGAATGGGTGGATGGGATACTAAGATAGCGAGTTGTATTCCTGTTCCTTTAAAAATAAGTCCTTTTGAAGATTCTGTTCAGTTAGAAAAAAAGATTGTTGAGTTGTTAACTTCGGCTGTAAAAGAGGACATAAAAAATAATCAATCTAAATTGTCGGGAATGATTAAACAGATTAATGATTTGGCTATTGATGTAAAAACGGAAATGGCGGAAGAATTGGACAAAACTACGAACAAGTTGCAGAAAAATTTAAACGAAATATTTCCAGAACATAATTTAGATATAGATCCTCAAGCAGAAAAATTAGAGATAGACAAATTGTTGGCTGCAGGAACACATTTGAATATAGCAGGTAAAGATGGAAAATATTATCCCTTGGCTAATCAGGGAAGTGGGTTGCAAAGGGCTTTTTTGTGGTCAGCGATAGAAGCGTTAGCGGATACTGGCAAAATGAAGAATGGTAGGACAACTATTGGTGATGAAGAACCTAAAATACTTTTAGTGGAAGAGCCAGAATCATTTTTACATCCACCAGCAATACGTTCTGCAAGAGAAGCATTGTATAAGATTGCAGCGTTAGAGAATTGGCAAGTAATGATTACATCGCATTCTCCGATTTTTATTGATGTATCAAAACCGCATACAACAATAATAAGGGTTGAAAAAAATGATGGATCTACTAAAATATTTTCAACTGAAAAAGCTAAATTCTCAAATGATGAACGTGAACGTCTTAAAATGATAAGAAATTGTCATCCTACAATAAATGAATTCTTTTTTTCTAACAAGGTTATATTAGTTGAGGGAGATACGGAGCAAGCAGCTTTTTCTATGGTTAAGAGAGAGGATGTAACTATTATAAATTGTAGAGGAAAGGCAAATATACCTATGTTTGAAAAAATATTAAATCATTTTGGTGTGGGATACATAGCTATGCATGATTTAGATTCGCCAAAAGTATCAACTAAAAATGGATTTAAGAATAATTCGATGTGGACTATAAATAAAAAGATACTTGAGGAGTCGAAGAAAGGAGTTCATGCAAAAGTCATAGTTAATGTACCTGATTTTGAAGGACAATTTTTTGGATATTTACAATCTGGAGATAAACCATATAATGCAACATGTGAATTAAAAAAGCCAGAAATGAAATCAGTAATTGATGAACTTGATAGAATTGCAAATGGATCACTGGATGAAATGTATGATCGTGAGATAAAAAAAGAATCAGAATATGTAGATTATGGAAAGAAATACTGTAAAGAACAAAATAAAGAAACAAAAGGTATTTGGGATTTTAGCTAATTATATATGAAGTAATTAGTGTTGGATGGAAATATGATTATTTGACATATGACATTTGCGTGTATTAAATAGCTCCGAGTTGTCATAAAACAACTCAGAGCTATTTTTGCTAATCTGGAATTCATTGACTGTTGAGGTTATAAGTTATATATTTTTTCCGGCAGTTTTTGAATCACTTCTTGTACATAGTCTTCTGATTTTGAAATCTTTTTTGCGATTTCCGGTACAGACATGTGACATTCGATATATAATGTCTCGATGCGTCCCTCAATGATTCCAAGTTCTAGTCCTTGTTCTAAGCCTTGTTCGATTCCACGATTATATATTTTTTTAGCTTCAGTTTCAATCACTTTACCACCCATGATTTTATCAACTCCGTGATATTATTATATTTGCGTGCGATATTATCAACTACTTTTTTCGACAATTCAATTATGGTTCTTTTTTCAAGTTCAC
>CAKRFY010000074.1 GCA_934320895.1 uncultured Lachnospiraceae bacterium
TTTGTATTTAAAAATTTTTCGAGTCCCCACTTATTTTCCAAACAATAATGGTATTGTATTCTCATACTTTCCTCCATAAGAGTTTATTATCTTCCATTTCAACATGCCACTCGGTCATCTTCTGTCTGAAAATTCTTTCGTCTACTTTTTCCTAGATCCAACAACCATCTGCATCACTCTTCTTCGGCTTTGCACTAAACCATCCCTCCAGCCAAGTACTGTTGAAAACTTACTGATTTGTTCTTAGCGTATCTACCCCTTTTCAATAACTATCAAGAGACAGCTTCGAATCAATCACTCTCTGCTGTCTCTTTCATTGGTCACAGAGTCTATTGGCTCTTTTGTCATCCCTGCTTTTAATTTATATTAAAGATTCTCTCTCCAAGGTGGTGTTTTCAATTCATCTCCTGATGTTTCTACATTCCATTCTCTTAATTTTTCTGCCAGGACAGCTTCGTCTACCCGGCCAACAAAACTTCCATCCGCTTCAGGTTTAATGGACTTTTTTCCAACGGGTATCGCAAGTAGCAAATACGGATTAATAAATTGATAAATCCCCGGCGATATACCTTGTCCCTGTATATACTTAAATCTCGATAAAATAACTGCCTTTTTATAATTGCGATATCCATTATAATGATTAACACGTTTAGTATTAAAATCATTCCAGTCATAATTTTTTATTCTCTTCCCCCTTTTTACAATCACTCCATCCTTACTCAATATCAATATTTCATTAGCCACCGAGCACGCACGAAATATCACAAGTGCAATTGAAAACCAAAACATGTACATACCGTCATCAGGAAATATAATTCCCATTAGTATACACAAAATCCCTATTGCTATACTTGAAACTACATCATCTTTATATGGTTTTACAACCAAGCTGTCTTTTTTCTCATCCACAACATGTACCTCAATCTTTATATTTTATCGTAACTTTTCCCATCTAGTATATAATTTTCCATGATATAAATATTTCCAAACATGATAAATATGTCCTCCTTTTCGTATCCACTTGTCAAATACTTTTCTTGGCCTCATATTTCTCATATAATTATTCTTTTTACTATTTCTATTCCTTGAAGAAATAGTACTTTTATGGCTAGATGATGCAGCTGTACTTATCGCAGAAGACATACCTGTGTATCCTGTATTAACTACTAAATCAATACTACCAGTAGCAAGAACATTCCCTGCCACTATCTTCCCTTCATCAACTAAAGGAAGTGAAGCTAAATCTCCAATCCCTGACGCTGAAAAAAGTGCTGCTATACCACCGCTTACTAATGATGCGCCCAAATTCGCACCACTCCGATAAGCTACTGCCCCTACATAAATACCATTTGCGGCTGCTCCAATGTATTTTCGCCAATCCCTATAACCACCACATATACCACCTACTGCACCAAGCACAGCTGCAACTGCGACATCCTTGACACCAAATTCTTGTCCCATTGCCCGTGCAATGATAAAGGAGGCTGCCACATTAACAGCTGCCCCAAGCGCTGCACTGACTAGCCATGTAGCAATCTGACCTTCTTCATCAACCTTTATAATCGGATTATTATCACAATATAAATACAAATTTTTATTAGACAGATTCGCATGAGTATCTATCAACACATCTTCATCATCTGCACTGATAAACCTGCAGATCTCCGGCTGATAATAACGGCTCTTCAGATAATACATCCCTGTCTCATCATCATAGTAGTAGCCCTTATATCTGTAAGGATTGTCCTTACCAAGTGTATCTGCCATACTGCCCGTGATGCTGATCAGTTTGCCCCAGCTATCATAACTTTCGCACTGCCGCAGGTGACAGAGGTCTCCCGGCTGTCCTTATCGTAAGCCCTTATGACATCCCTGTTGCCTCCTGGTAGGGTGTGGTGTTCCTTCACCAGGCAGTCATTGGCATCATAGGTCATAAGTATAGGTGTTCTGTGCCCCGTCAGCATCCGTGATCCCTGTCAGGTGCCCGCTGCTGTCATAGCCCAGGGCCACTGCACGGGAGGCGGGGTCCGTGACCTTTGTCACCTTCCCTCCGGATCATGTGATGCATTGTATATTATTAGCATCCATGATCTTTGTCAGAAGCCCTGTCTTCTCTGCAAAGCACAGCTTTGTCCCGGACTTGTCCGTGATGGTATATCTTATAATTAACCCTCTTCTTTATGATGGCCTTCTATTTCTACTCCCCATAAATCCATGTAATGAAAAAACAGTTCTTTATCAACTGGGTAGTTCTCTGGTTCTCTCTGCACTTCAGACCATATCTGCTTCATAGTAGGTTTTTTTTGGTTTTCTCCAAATACATTATCCAATCAATACACCCTTTTTCGGACTGTAGTTCTCCTAAATCTGCATCAATTCCATCCGGATAAAAGTTAACAAAAAATGCACTCCAAGGCCTTCGCCAACAACAGTACGTCTTAGGCGGCATCCATTTTGGCTTTTTATCTTTTTTCAGAGAGAAAAAAATTCCTTCCTCATATCCTTGCTTCAAGCCTCTTGGTGTACCATACCTCATACCTTTGTAATTTTCATATCTTTTCACTTTCAATTCATTCCATTTATAAAATCGATGTATTTTCCAAAAACTCACCTTGCATCCTTCTTTGCTCATCACCAGTACTCTGCAAAACGCAACATACATAGCCAGTGTTATTGCCAAAGATATAACAGGCGCTCCCCATAATACTACACTCTCAATCACCCCTAGCTCTGTTTTTATTCCACTGATGTCAGAAAACATCAATCCTGCAAAAACCAACGCTATAATTATAAACGTTGCAGCCATTCCATGTGTATTCTGGTCACTGTAAATTTTTAATTGTATGTTCTCCTCTTCTTGATTCCTTCCAGGTCGATCCATCCCTGCTTCCTCCTGTTATTTTGAGTTTTCCTCATAGATCTTGCTGTATATACTGCCGCCTGAATAGCTGATGCAATTGCATAAGCTTGAATATTAATCTTACCTTTTTTTGAAGCATGAACTGCACCATTATAAGCTTTGCTCACGCCTGCTGACATAAGATTATATCCAAAATCACATGTTGCACCAATTGCCGCGGATGTACTTAACTTAATTTCTACCTCTGTAGCTGTTTTTATTAAAGAGCTACTCGTTAAAAGTGTTGCTAAGCTTCCTGTACTTCCTAATGTAAAAGCGCCTGATATTACCGCATTCGTAAGAGATGTTTTTCCGCTTTCTCCTTGTTCCTTTGAACATGCATATGTAACAAAACCACTTATTAGTCCAGCTGCCAAAGGTCCAGCAGGACCTGAAGCGCCTACTGCACCTGTTACTGCCGCCATTACTGCATCTTTTAAAGTATATTCCTCGCCCAAAATGCCTGCTGTAATCGCTGTTGTTGCAACATTAACCACCGCACCAACTATCATTGATGTAGCTTTTTCTGCTAAAAAAGCGCCAGCTATTGCCAGAATGGCAAAGCTGCCATCTGAATCCATAAGCATAACAGGATTATTTTTACAGTAACTGTACATATTGCTGCCATTCATATTCAATTCTGTCGCGATATATACGTCCGCACTGATAAACCTGCAGATCTCTGGCTGATAATAACGGCTCTTCAGATAATACATCCCTGTCTCATCATCATAGTAGTAGCCCTTATATCTGTAAGGATTGTCCTTTCCAAGTGTCCCTGCCATGCTGCCTGTGATGCTGATCAGTTTACCCCAGCTGTCATACCTGTAGTTTACTACAGCCCCGCCATTGGCGTCAACCAGTCC
>CAKRFY010000075.1 GCA_934320895.1 uncultured Lachnospiraceae bacterium
TTTTTTCATTCTCAAAATCTGCCGTTATATTTCCATTTGTAAAATTTGTTGTGTATGATTTATGGCTGTCATGTTTATTCTTAAACTTCGGATAACCTGCATGTTCCTTAAAAAATTTCTGGTATGCAGCATCCATGTTGTAAATTGCATTTGTCAGAGCAAATTTATCCACTTCTTTCAGCCATTCATATTCTTTCTTTAATTGTGTATGGAAACACGATAAAAACAAAGCAATGTTTCTATATATTCAAATATCAAACGATATGCCTCGTCATAACATTTTATCTTAAATCTGTTAATCCATTCCCTTTTCAACAGTGAATGAAATGATTCAATACATGCATTATCCCACAGATAAGCTTTTTTAGAATAGCTACATATAAAGTTCTCTGTAGCTTTAATATATTCATTTGAAGTATATTGTCTCCCTCTGTCTGAATGTATTACCAACGGCTTGCTTATGTTGCGTGCTGTTTTAGTTTTGTTTATCATTTTTATTATATCTCCTATTTTTTCTTTGATCTTATCCTTACGTTTGCCCTGTGCCTCTCCCCGTATATAATTATGATAATCCTTCTGTGGTAATTGCTTTCATTTCATATCTTCCTCTACTCGATTGGTAGTGTCAAAAAACTACCTCTTTTTTCACTCTAAAACCTTTATTTTCGGAGGTTTGCAAATAAAAAGAGCAATGACCTCCTTTTTTTGGTATAATGTAAATCACCACAATCAACATAACCAAAGGAGACATTGCTCATGGACATTATACTTTATTTATTAAATTACATCAACTACCAACGCAAAATTATTGGTCAGTTATTAAATTTTATCTGCAGATACATCCCACTTAAGCAGTGGGCTTTTAATGATTCCCATTCACCTAAATATCAAAAATTCAAGGTAGATAAACTCCCTAAAATCATTTCCTACCAGCAGGACTGGACTTGGAAAGACTTAATCCCTTACTACCCGTGTAAACTTAGGTCTGTCCTTACGAAAGACTGCACAGGCACTCAAAGATATCCATGGAATCAAGATCTCACATCAGCAGGTAGCGAATTACTGTACTACTGCCGCTATCTGTGTAAAACCTTTTACCGACAGCTACGATTACAATGTTGGCAAAGTTTTAACTGCCGATGAAACCTACATAAAAATCCGTGGTGTCAAAGGCTACATCTGGTTTATCATGGATGCCGCAAAGCGCTCCATCCTTGGCTATCAAATCTCTGACAATCGAGGTGTTGGTCCCTACATCCTTTCATATGCCTGATTCCAATTTCTGTGAGCATTTTTAATAATAATGCTATGCACCTTTGATTTTTCTATATATTCCAGTTCTCTTTTTTGTCGTTCCTTTAAACAAGAGATATATCCATCAAATCCACAGGCAGATATGCTTTTTCCATAGCCACCATTGATATGATAATCAACAACTGCCTCTAACCAGCCCGCTCTCTCTTTTGCAGTTTCTTGTATTTGTTCTTCCACATCGTCATTTATGATTTTCCGATGCCTATTTCATTGCCATAATAATACTTTCAATGTTTGGTACAAAAACAGTATCTCCTGAAAACTTCAATGAGATTCCATTTTCCAGCGCATTCCCTTGTATAATCGCCTTAACATCGTTAAAAACATCAATTAGACAGACTGATTCAGAAGAAAACTCTTCTATATCTTCTTCTAATTTACTCACTTGCAAAACATCGTTGATCGAGGACAATAGGTGGTTTGCCACCTTTTCCATTTTTTATAATTTTCATGCACAAGCATTACATTATCGCTGTGTGCCATATTGATTTTCAGAAAACCAATGATTCCATTGAGTGGGGTGCGAATATCATGGCTCATATTAAGAAGAAATGTAGATTTTACCCGGTTCGCATTATCTGCTGCAATTACTGCCTGACGAAATATTTCTTGCTGTTCAAATTCTTTTTTCTTTTCTTTATCGATGACCTGATAGTTGTAGAGTACCTGTGTCAAAATCCCTTTATCATCTCTCGAAACCTCAACAAAACTACCTCTCAGCCAGCCTGAAAAAACATCTCTGTGCTCCTTGCTTAAATATCTCTACGAAGTCATGCGCTGTGGCAAAGTATTTAATATCAACAAAATTCAGCATATCTTGCTGATCTTTCTCATATACATTCTTTATCATAGCCATGGAAATAGCTTGTTGAGAAGCTGAACATCCATTGAGGATTTTAGTAACAGTTTCTTCTGCTTTGATTGGCATAAAAGTGTCTGTCACAAGGTATTAATCTCGTATTTTAATCAATTCTTAATTCAAAAATTCTTGCCATAACAGGCTTTTTAAAATGTACCATTAATGCATTTCCTGTGAATTCAAAATCGGTCGGTTCTTTCTTAGGATAAATGCAGGATACATGCATGCCGTCTCTGACAAAGGGAATACTGTCCAACGGTATGGACAAACTGTCATCTGTGCAGTTTATGCCTGCTTTCATGTATCTGTCATTATTTTTTCCTTCCATTTGCCGTTTCCATACTGCAAGATATGCTTTGTTTTCAAGCTGAAGGCCTCCGCATACCCACATATCCTCATTGTCAGCAATGTCAAGCGGCCAATAAGGTATCGCATATTTGATATCCTGACGAATGGTCTTATAACAAGCAATTCCCTCTTTCACTAATGCAAGACGTTCCGCTGGAAGTTGTGCCAGATGACCACTCTGATGAATACGAAGCAGCATGGCATTTATCATATTATAAATTACTTCTTCCTTGTCTCCCTGGCGCATCGGATACGACCAGACTGCTGCCTGTTCCGGAGTAACTCCTGCCGCAGCATTTGCTGCTATCGTCGCATAATTCCGATAATCTTCCTGATCCGATGTAGACTGAATACTATATCTGGAAAGCAACGCATAATCAATGCGAAGGCCTCCGCTGGAACAGTTTTCAATTACCAGATCCGGATAACGTGCAAATACATCTCTTTTTGCCATCCATTATAAGGAATGCGCACTCTCATTTTCGCATCGGAATTGCTTTTCCCCTCTTTTTCAATTCCTGTATAGCAAAATGAAGATAGATATTCCAGACACTGTATACTATCGCCTTCATTGATTACTTTATTAACCATGCGAACGATAGAAGTACCCCTAAAAAATGCAGTAATGAATTTACTTCACCATTGCTGCATAAATTGACTGTTCCCTGCGGGAATCGAACCCACAATTACAGCTTAGGAGCTCAAGTTCCCACTGTAAATACATACAATGGTTAGTCAACATAAGTCAAAAAAATCCTTGATTTTCCCAACTATTCTGTTACTCCCTGTCAAAATAAGAAAACCTGTTTTCATCTCTGTAAAGCACCTTTCGGTGCTCGTCCGGTGCTCGGAGCACCCGGAGGATGTAACCATTCCGTTCCATCGAGTTCACTCAGTTGGCCACCATTACGATTCAGCTTCGTAACAATGATCACTTGGTTTTCTTATTAGATTAACTATATTATAACGTGCTGTAGGTCGGATGTCGATGATTTTTTGACCATATTTCATTCTTATTAACTCATGCTCTCTTTCTAATCCTTTAATTCTCTTTCTATCTCTTCAATTGTCGGCATTGAACTCTTATAATCATCCGGAATTAAATTATTTATCTCATATTCTGATATTCCTACTGGCACATTTACCATACTTGTTGCATATTGTGCCAACACATTATCCTTCGTTTTACAAATCAACAATCCGATTGTTGCATTATCATTCTCCCCACGTAAAATTCCAT
>CAKRFY010000076.1 GCA_934320895.1 uncultured Lachnospiraceae bacterium
ATAAGCATATCTTTAAGATCCAGCTCTACTGAATTTTTCCCTATTGGAATCAAGATTTCAAACTTGTTTCGCAATTAACTATAACAATTACTTACTAATTTTCAAAATAAATTTGCAACACCTATCAGGGTTTATTTTTAGTTATATTTTTTTGACATTAACGCGATTGTCTCGGCATGGGTTGTGAAAACACTATGAATGTCAAACCACAAGGTTTTAGGGATTCGCTCGTAACGGGGAACATATCCACCGCATTTTTTGTGTTTTTGCCGTAGTCAGAAACTTATCATAACGTTTTTTCTCCTTTTATCCGTGCGTGGAAACATATCAACATCTATACACTTAAATCCCAGAAGCATCTATAACCTTCTGAATTGCCCTATGTGGTAGAATAAATGTCAGTGAAGAAAAACGTTTTTGTGGTAGAATGTAAATGTCAACATTGAAATGCAGTTCTACATTTTTATTTTACAATAAACACATTTCATGAAAAAAATAAAGAGCGCCCCTATATGAGAGATGTCCAATCCTGCGAATAGATGTAGTCTCGTATATCAGCAATAACGATCTTTCGGATATCTATTGCCGAACAAACAGTTATCCAAACATTCCTGCTGTATTTTGTATTGAATATTAAATTATCATATATAAAATGACTGTTCTGGAATAATGAAAAATCCAGTTCGCTCAGTTTATCGTTCAAACCACATCCTAGACATTTCATATATGCCTCTTTTATACTCCAATACCTTGCAAATAATAAGCCTGGCTCTTCAGAACCCATAATCTTATCTTTTTCATTTGGCGACATTGAAAGATCAACAATAGAATCAACTTCATGAACCTTCGACTGTATGTCAACACCTATTTTGCTATCTGAAAAGCCGCAGCATACTGAGTTATCACAATGTGAAAGATTGAATTCGATATGCTTTTCCTTGACAAAAAACGGCTTCTTGTAAGCATTGTAAGATATGTTAGGTATCCATCCCATACTGTATTCTTTATTGAGACCATAAAAAAGCATAAAATACGCTGCTATACAGTTTTTTCTGTCTATATCCTTACTATATCCTTCAGCTTTTTTCAAACGATCATCGGGAAGAAATGAAGAAATATAATTGAGTTCGGCATCAGAAATAAGATCTGAATTGACTGCACAGTAGACTATATTTGACATTCACATTTTTCCTTTCTGACTGATAATTTCTTTTTTATTGTTGTACCAATTTAATCTTGAATTATTATGTCCGCCGCAAGCTATATACGCCTTTATACCAATAGCGTTGAGGTCAGAAATGGGTTCAAGATTAAATTGGGAAATCAATAATAAGAGAAACATACGCATTTCCGAGTTCAAACAAAAAGAAGTACTTTCTGAATATTCTTGCGCTAAGAAACCGTGATTCCAGCGTAGTGGAAACCAACATTCTGAATACGGAAACCGCCTTTAATTGGCTTAACTACCAATCATAAGAAATTGAATCAATGTCAAGCCCAGAGCCGCTTTGCGGGGCGTTAGCCGGCTTTATATTGATGAAATTTCTTGTATTCTGGATAATAGCCAATCGGTTTCCTAATCACCGGACACCATGGACATCAAGACCGGAATATTCACTTTCATTTAAAACTTCTGAAAACAACATTTGTATACAAATATCTAGACTATCTGTATAATACGCTGACTTGAAATTGTAAATTCCCGTGAAATGGTAAATTCCACCGCAAATTAAAAAATACCTAATTTTATAAATTTCTGGAGGCAAAAAACATCGAAGCGTGATATAATACAGTCAACTTCTCACAAAATATCGGAAAAGACTGTACGGCAAACAAGCCATTTGTAACTCTATCCCAAGATTTGTATAAACCTCTGAAGTAGTATATAATGGAAGAAATACTACTTCAAAGATTTTTATTAACGAGACTCTTGATAGTGCATCATAGATAGAGATCACGCTTGTTGAAGTAATATATTGAACCAACATATATTGAAATAGCTGATACTATCATTACAACAGATGATACAACAAAATAAGTAGTATTATTACATATTTTTTCCGTATCATAAACAGTGAACAGAGTACAATAATCTAATATTTTCATGCTTTTTACAAGCTTTCTGAAAACATCCGTAATATAAAGCAATACTACAAATGTTGCTGAATAAGCTACAGCCTGAGATTCGTTATTTACGAAAACGCTTATGCTGAAACATAATGAACCAATAAGCATGAAAAGAGCAAACAGCTCAATATTGATCTTCAGGAATGACGAAAGCTCAAATACGCTCTCTGACAGGAATAACTTTCCGAGCAGAACTGACACTACGGAACAAACCATCATAAGGAAAAGCTCAATATTAAATACAAATATCTGACTGTTCATAAATTTTTTCCTCGAAATTGAAGAATTAAGAAAATATGCCAGTGATGTATCACCTAAAAGCTTTGCTGAAAGTCTTGCCGACATTACAACAACAAAAACCATAAGAATATACATATAAATAGAATTATAGAAATTCATATTCAAATATTCATTAAGATTATTAAGATCGCCCTGCATTCCAATAGCGGTAAGCATATCCTGAGGCATTTCTTTAAGGAAATCCGAATATCCTCCGTTTTTGTTTATTGCAGGATAAATTGCAATAAGTGATATCTCAGATATGACTATACACGCAAGTACTAATAAAAAAAACAAACGATTCATTTTAAAGGATATTTTGCAAATTATTTTTGAGATCATATTATTCTTCCTCCTCATAGTACTTCTGAAAAATATCTCTTAAACTTATTTGTTCGATATTCATTGAAGCAATTTCATGTCTAGCAAGTTCTCTGATAATTTTATTTTCGTTTTCATTAATAAGTATTGAGTATTTATTATCTCCGGTCTTTTCAAGTACTTTCGGATCAATATTCAAAGGCTTATCATCATTAAGCTGTATGAACATATGTCTTTTCATTTCGGAGTAAACATCATTCATATTACGATTCTCAACGAGTCTGCCCTGTTTGATAATACATATCTCATCTGCGATCATTTCGATTTCTTCAAAAATATGTGAAGAAAGGAAAATTGTTTTGCCTTTTGATTTTTCTTCACACAGAAGTGATATCAGTTCCTTCTGCATAAGCGGATCAAGTCCTGTACTTGGTTCATCAAGAATTATTATGTCAGGATCACACATAAATGTGCAGACGATAGCAAGCTTCTGTTTCATTCCTTTTGACATTTTATTTATCGGGATAGAGGTATTAAGTTTAAATCTTTCTATCAGCCTTTTTGAAATGGAAGCATCCTTGTAATTACGCATTTTAATCTGCATATCCAAAAAATCCTTAGCTGAAAGACCAAATGGGAATACTATCTCTCCGGGCAAATATCCAACTTTATTCTTTATTTTTTCTGATTCACTCCAACAGTCAAAACCATTCATTTTCATACATCCCGAATCCGGTTTAAGAAATCCCATAAGATGTCTGATCGTCGTTGATTTACCTGCTCCATTAGGACCAATAAATCCAAGAACATGACCATCTTCGACTTTAAGGTCAATGTCAAATATTCCTTTTTTATTTTTAAAAGTTTTATTAACGTTTTCAATACTAATCATAAAATCATCTCCTAGTATAATAATGATGTAGTCAATAAGACTACTTGATCAACAAGTTTCTTTACCAGATAACAGAAGAAGGATTTC
>CAKRFY010000077.1 GCA_934320895.1 uncultured Lachnospiraceae bacterium
GGCAAAAATGGATTTAAACTTGAACGAAGCAAGATGGTACTGACAGAACGCAGTGGAAGATATGCAGTCGGATATATCTGTATGATCGTGTATACAATTTTATGATCCCGTTTGTGGATGTTGTTTACGACGGGGATGATTATGAATTTGAAATTTCCCTTGAGCCAAAGGATCCGTGCTGCTTTGGATTTAAAGTAGTATATCATAACGGTTCATTTTTACTCCTGCAGAATATTGAGTCAATAGACATCTCCTTTTTTTGAACATTACTATAATGTCAAGGAATCTTCTGCATCTACCCACATCTGTAAATTCCCATCAAGATACAGTCTCGCATATTCTAGTTGTTCATCAATGGCAAGTGTGTTTAATGCACAATCTGATCCGGGTGTGGTTCTCAAATTCTTTTCTGCTTCCCAGCAGTCAATGCGAAGCATATAGTCTGCACTGGTATAAACATCAATGCTGTTTCGTCCGGGATTATATACTGCAAATATTGTTCTCATCGTATCTTATCTCCTTATCGTTCAATCAATTATTTGCTACAAAAATCAGAAGCATTTCAATCAGTTCACCATGTCACTTTTATTTTGTGTTATACTGTTTTATATAATTTTTTTGCCATTGTATTTTCCCTTATCAGAGTTCGTAAACACTGGTGGAACGATATAACACAAGGAAAACAATAAGGGAAAGCTCACCTGCGACAAATCCAGTGTTTTCAGTGGTTTGCGGAGAATTTAATAACAAAATAATACTTGATAAATGCAAAGGAAATTCTGCAAAGGCATTGTTTTATATTAGAAAAACTATTGAAAACAATTGGTCAAGAGATGTTTTACTAAATTTCTTATGAACGGATTTGTATGAACGACAGGGCAAAGCAATAACTAACTTTTCTAATACACTTCCGACAGAACAGAGCGATTTAGCACAAGCAATTACGAAGGATCCATATAATTTTGATTTTTTGACTTTGCGTGAAAGGTATGATGAAAAGGAACCAAATGAATAACTTCAAGTTTGAGCGGTCAGGGGAAACGGCTGGTTGGAAAGTACAAGAAATAATAATCTATGCAGTTGTATGTAATTGTTCACAGAATTAACACAAAAATAATATTGACTGAAAATGACTATCGTGATAGTATAAATGTGTAATAACTATTGCAATAGTCATTTTTTAAACTGAAAATACAGGGAGGAATTACCATGGGAATAAAGCTTTATGATTCAGAACTGAAAGTTATGGAAATTTTATGGAAAGAGGGTGAATTGACAGCAGGACATATAGCAAAGATTTTAAAAGAAGAAATAGGGTGGAATAGAAATACCACATATACAGTTATTAAAAAATGTATTGAAAAAGGTGCTGTTGAAAGATTTGAACCAAAATTCAGATGCAGGGCACTTATTTCAAAGAAAGATGCACAGGAATATGAGACAGAGGAACTTATAGACCGTATGTTTGAAGGGTCAAAAAAGAATTTTTTTGCAGCAATGTTGTCTGAGAACAGTTTAACGGCGGAAGAACTGGAGCAGTTAAAGGATATGGTAAATCAAATGAAGTGAGGTGTTTAAATGATTATAGACATGAGTGTTTCGGCAGGAGTGCTTATTGTACTTACGATTATATTAGAAAAAATTGCCGGAAATTATTTCTCAAAGAGATTTATCGTAACAATGTGGAAAATTGTTTTGCTTCGTTTGATAATACCGATTAATCTTCCGATAACATTTGGTATTGCAAAGCCTTTCATTGGAATGGTCAGAGGTGCAAAAAATATTTTGGGTGGGCTTTTTGGAAGTGAAAATAAGTCCAGAATATATTATGCAGCAGGGGCATCAGTGATGTCAAAGCCGCAAAATCTGTATTCTGAAAATAACAATATAAATTTAGTGTTGACAGGGTGGGGACTTGTGGCAGTTGTTTTAATTGTGTTTTTTGCAGTTTCATATTATAGGGAGTACAAAAAGTTTAAAGTTGCATTACCATTACAGGAGGAATTTGAGCAGAACATCAGACAGATGAAAATTTTGCCGAAATATGTAAAACTTTATGTTTCTGATATGACGGCAACACCGATAACATTTGGAATTATACATCCGGAGATAATATTTCCAAAAATATTTGTGAAATTAAAGAAATCGGACGGAGTATTTTCTAATGAGGATAATGAAATAAAATATGTGTTGATGCACGAAAGTGTTCATATAAAATATGCGGATAACATTTGGAAACTGGCAGCAGTTTTTGCAGTCTGTATTCATTGGTTCAATCCTCTTGTATGGCTGATGTATGTTTTTATCAACCGTGATATTGAAATGGCTTGTGATGAACAGGTGATTTTGAGATGCGGTGAAGATTTCAGGAAAGAATATGCAATGGTGCTTTTGAACCTTGCGGAAAAACAGTATAAATTATCATTCTTTGCCAATGGTTTTGGAAAGAATTCAATAAAAGAAAGGATAGTGGCTATTATGAAATTTAAGAAAACAACAACAATCGGAGCATTAGGAGCAGCAGTTATACTTGCAGGAGCTGTGACAGTATTTACGCAGAACGGCATTGCTCAGGCTTTCACAGAAGCAAATAGTAAAGGAGAGATAAGAACGGAGCAGGTATCAGGCAAAAAACAGTCCGTTGCAACTGACGAATTAAAGAAATCCGGTGAAGTAAAAAAAGCTGATGATAATGATAATAAAGCACAGGCGAAAACAGATATAAGTAAGACATCAGAAGAAGATAAAAAATCAAAGGTTGCAGTTGAAATAAATGATGTCGAAGAATATGCAGAGGGTGATTCAGTTTCATGCACTGCATATGCCGATGGAACTGCGACATATTATGTAAATGGGAAACAGGTAAAATTGACAGAGGATGAACTTAAAAAGCTTGAAAAAGACGGCAAAGTTACAATAAAAATTAAAAATTTAAAAGAAAAATAGAAGCTGTCAGATGTAGATGGGTGTGGGCGGTAATAGATGGAAAAAGCCTTATAGAAAGTAAGTATTGTGAAAATCTCAAAAAAGAGTTAAGATGTTGAAAGTACATAGTACAACAAATAAATAATAAAAAAACACTTGTAAACAGAAAACTGCGAAGTTTTAGCTTTGTGTGTGGTTCATGAAAAGGCATTATCTTCAGAGAAAGTGTTTAATAATAAAAAACAGGAGGCTCGACATGACTAAATAGATTTTTGACGGATACAAATATATTGAGGGTGGTGTGTGTGCTGCCAAAGGATTTGTTGCAAACGGACTTAACTGTGGAATAAATCCGGTTAAGGAAAAGTTTGACCTTGGTGTTGTTTATAGTGAGACGGAATGCAATGCGGCTGGTGTCTACACTCAGAATAAAGTAAAAGGTGCACCTATCATTGTTACTAAAAAACACCTTGAAAAAAGTGGCGGTAAGGCAAAGGCTGTTATCGTTAATTCAAAAAATGCAAATACCTGTAATGCTGACGGCGAGGAGATTGCTGAAAAAGTTTCAAATCTTCTTGCAGATGCCGTGGGAATTAAACCGGAGGAAGTAATCGTTGCTTCAACAGGTGTTATCGGACAGAGACTTTCAGTAAAACCTTTTGAAG
>CAKRFY010000078.1 GCA_934320895.1 uncultured Lachnospiraceae bacterium
TTGTACTAGATAAATGACACATTTTTATTACCTTGTGTAATGGGTAAAGAGATGAAATGGATTTTTAATTTATTGATTTTACTTGAAGTGAGAGAGTTCTTAGATGTATGGATAAAAAGATTGGAGGTATAGTATGAGAAGTGAAGTGAAAAAGTTGATGGTAGCAACATTAAGTATGGCAATGCTTATTGGTGCTGGAAATACAATAAATAGCAAGGCAAATAGTGATGAAGATGAAATGCCAGCAATAGCTTATAATTTTGAAGTTAAAGCAAATTGTGCTGCTTCAAGAAATCCGGAAAATATATATAGAAGATCTCATAAAACGGACAATGCATGGTCTGTGTGTATGGATTCATCTAATGAAGAGAAAAATTCAAGAACGAGTACAAGATTTTATCTTGGAAAAGTTATAACCAATGGAGTTAATCAATATGGTTCTGCTTTACATACGGTACGAGAACGTGATGGAATTAAGTATTATTCAGCTTATTCCAAAGTGTGTCCGGGAATGGTTTGTCTGTATGCGAGAGATAATGAGGATGGAACAACAGGAAAATATAAAATTACAGGAAGTTGGAGTCCTCAGACAGCATGTGCTCCTAAAAATGATATAGATGGATAAAGCAAAGAAATAATATATCTATTTTATTTAATTGTCTGCAATTCAATGTATATTGGATTGCAGATGTATTAAAGGAGAGAGCTTTATGAATAAACAGCGATTGTTAAAGGTTTTTATGGGAATTATTGCAGGTATAATAATTATTAATTTTGCTTTAGACAGAATGGGTGTAAAGGAAAAGGCAGTAGAGATAAAACAGGAAGAAAAAATGTCAAAGCAAAAAAGAAATTGGAAGTCTGGTGAAATTGGTGATATGAAAATGTATGTAGTTATATCTGATCTTACTCAGGATATGGAGGTTGGAGATGGAAATCTGATACAGATAGACCGTAAATCACAAAAATACAGCAATTATTCAGATAATGGATTTATGGAGTCGGTTCAACAGATAAAACAGGAATCAAAGGACTACAGTAAGGTTACTGTATATGATATATTTCGTCCTGTGGAGGACGGAGATTATTCCAAAATGAATTATAACTTTTGCTTTGTACCGTTTAGCTGTGATTATGTAACATTTAAGGGCAAAAGATATAAAACACAAAGTGGAAGTATTAAGACAAAAAGGCATGGTACTGTAAAATTTAATATTTGTATATTTTTGTCACAAAGTTTTGTGCAGGATGGAGGTCTGAGTTTTCATGATAAATCAGGAAAACAATATAAATATTGTGGAAGATAGGGGGGATGATAATGCTTAAAGCGGAATTATATAAAGTATTAAAATCATGGAAAACTGTTGTGGTAATGCTTATTGTGATTATTATCGGACTTTTACATACTTTTGATGCAATTTTTTATACGGGAACGAGTGATATAAAGAAAAATCTTTTTCATCCGGCGTATGCAGGTTTTTTAAATGGAATATCAGCCAAAGGTCCATATAGGACATACTTTTTATGGATAATGCCTGTATTTTTTATCGTGGTTTATTGTGGAAGATATGCTTTGGAAAAGAAAAAGAATATGGATATCATATATTGTATAAAAGTCAGCAGAAAAAAATATTTTTGGGCAAAGATGAAAACAGCGGCAATAACAGCAGCTATTGTAAATCTTATACCAGATATTCTAAGCATAATTATTACTGTTATTTTTCTTCATGGTAATACCGGATTTGAGGATATTGAAATGTGGTCTGTTAAGGAAGCTGGAAAGTTTGTATACTGGTGTGTTCATAATCCGTATAGGGCATACATGCTTTTTCTTATATCAAATTTGGTCGTTACGGCATTATTAGGGATGATGTGTCAGGCAATAGTATTTTTGGTGGAGGATTCAAGATTGGCTATGATTATTGCCGTTGCTATATGGATGGGAATATATTTTGGAAATAGTTATTTTTTTATAGGGCATATCTTACAGCCATTTGTAGCTGAAAATACATTAAATAATTTTATACTGAAATATATAAGATATATACCTATGGTGGTGTTATGGATAGCTGCGGGATATTATAAGGTGGTGAAAAAAGGTGATAGGATTTGATGGTCATTATAAACGATGGATAAAGTTTTCGGTTTTTGTCTGTATTTTTTTTATAGTTTTTTGGATAGGTTCTAATTTGTCAGTATTTTTGGGGAGTGAAGTTATTGGTTTTGACAATTTGGGAGATATAATATATGACAGATACCATAATTGTGAGAAGATTTTATCTATTATATTGCCAAACATATATACAATTGCTTTTTATTATATATTTATTGTTGCTGATGAACATAGAATATTGAGATATGGAAAGGCATTATATGGGAGGTTGGAAACAAGAAAGATTTTTATTTTTTCTGTTTTATTTTCTCTTGAATATATGGCAGTTGACTGCATACTTATGACTGTTTTTTCAGGAATAAGTTTACTTATTGCTGTTTCGTATTATAAGTTTATTATTATTAAGTTTATCATGCTCACCTTTTTTATGTATATGATTGGTATGACATTATATTTTTTGAGGAATCTGTTAGATTTTAATAAGATGTATATATTGCTGGGAGCATCTATATATTCTTTTTTGGGAATACTTTATTTTGCTTTTATGGTGGAGGTTTCTCCGGCGTTTTATATGAATTTTGCAGAAGCTTGGTTCTCAGATCATACATTTGACATTATGACATATATAATAAATCTGGCGAAGCTGATAGTGGCATCACTTATTTTAAAGTATCTTGGACAGATTATTTTTTTGAAGAGGGATATTATAGGGCATGAAGAAGATTAAAATTACATATTTATGTGCAGTGCTGATTATTTTATTTTCGGGGATTATGCTTGGTGGATTTTATGAGAATATGTACTGTGGAGTGGATTTTGAAAGCGGAATGTATCCTTACATAATAAACGGTATGATATTCATATGTTTTGTTCTTATTGAAAAGAACAGTCCGTTTTCATATTTTGCACAGGATAATCTTACAAAATTGGTCAGGATAAGTTCAAGAAGAAAAGCACTCGTTTATGATATTATTAGAATATTTATAACGGTACTGTTTTTAGAATGCTGCGAGTGTGCAGGAATTTTAGTGGGTTCTATTATATATGGGCGTACTTTTGTATGGGAAAGATTTGCATCTTATTTTATGATTAACTATGTCATAAAACTGTTGTTGATACTGATACAGTTTTTACTTGAAAAGAGTATTTCTTATA
>CAKRFY010000079.1 GCA_934320895.1 uncultured Lachnospiraceae bacterium
ACTCCTGCAGATGCTAAGAAAGCTCGTGAGCTTGGTGCTGAAGGTATCGGACTTTGCCGTACAGAGCATATGTTCTTTGAGGAAGACAGAATTGCTGCATTCCGTGAGATGATCTGCTCAGATACAGTAGAAGAAAGAGAAGAAGCTCTTGCTAAGATTCTTCCTTACCAGCAGGGAGACTTCGAGGCTCTCTATGAGGCACTTGAAGGAAATCCTGTAACAATCCGTTTCTTAGACCCACCACTTCATGAGTTCGTTCCTACAGAGGAAGCTGACATCGAGAAGTTAGCAAAGGCTAAGAATAAGAGCGTAGAAGAAATCAAAGCTATCATTGATTCACTTCACGAGTTCAACCCTATGATGGGACATCGTGGATGCCGTCTTGCAGTAACATATCCTGAAATTGCTAAGATGCAGACAGCAGCAGTTATCCGTGCAGCAATCAATGTAAAGAAGAAACATCCTGATTGGACAGTAGAGCCTGAGATCATGATTCCACTTGTTGGAGAGGTTAAAGAGCTTAAGTATGTTAAGAAGGTTGTTGTTGAGACAGCAGACGCTGAGATCGCAGCAGCAGGCATTGAGATGAAGTACGAAGTTGGTACAATGATCGAGATTCCAAGAGCTGCACTTACAGCAGATCAGATTGCTAAAGAGGCTGAGTTCTTCTGCTTTGGTACAAACGATTTAACACAGATGACATTCGGTTTCTCTCGTGATGATGCAGGTAAGTTCCTTGATGCTTACTATGATGCTAAGATCTTTGAGAGCGATCCATTTGCAAAACTTGACCAGACAGGTGTTGGTCAGCTTATGGAAATGGCTGTAGAAAAAGGAAAGAAAGTTCGTCCATCACTTCACTGCGGTATCTGTGGTGAGCACGGTGGAGATCCTTCATCAGTTGAGTTCTGCCATAAGATTGGTCTTGACTATGTGTCATGCTCACCATTCCGTGTGCCTATCGCAAGACTTGCAGCAGCACAGGCAGCTATAGCCGATAAACAGTAATCGAAAGATTATATGTAATCTCGCATGATTAGCTCAATAGAGCTTAATACAAGGGTTTCTTGCTAGAATGATTCTAGTAAGGAACCCTTTTTAATATTTTGTCACATATGTTTATAAGCAAAATCAGGTAGTTAATCTAAGAAAATCTATAAGTATAATGTGGTAATCTAATATAATATAATCTTGATAATTTTTTAGTGAAAATCCAAAACATCGTTCCTATTGTCCCTAGAAAGAAAAAAGAGCTTTGAAAAAACATTGTCCCCACTGTACCTAAACAAAAAAGAGCATTGTTCTAACATTGTACTTATTGTCCCTGTGTCAAATACAGACAGAAATCTGAGAAAAGAGTGCCCCGAACCCCCTTTCCGCCGTACGCCAAAGGCGGAAAGGTAGGGGCACGAATATAATTATCAGGTGTTATGTTGAAAAATAAAAAAGTAGCTATCAACATAAGACAGCTACATAATTTGCTTAATTTTCATCTTGAGATTTTTTTTCAGATGAATGTTCATATAAAATTTTTAATTGTTTGCATATGGCTAAGATAAATTCTTTTTCTTCTACAGAGTATTTCTGTATTTGGACTAATATTTGTTCTGTTAGCATATCGTGCTTATATATGTATTTTTCGGTATCAAAAAAATCTTTTAGTGTCATATTTAAAGCAGAACATAGCTTTTCAATAACATATACCGTAGGTCTTTTTGTATTATGTTCAATTTGACCAAGATATGTTGTTGTGATATCTGCTCTTAGAGCCAGCTGTTCTTGACTCAGTCCTAAATTTGTACGGAGTTCAAATAATCGTTCTCCTATATTAAAGTTATTATCCATATTCACCACCATAGTTATTATAATTTCTTGACAAAAACCATACAACACATTATAATTTATTATAAATATACAAACTATAGTTAAGATTGGAGCGTATAATATGACAACCAATGATATTCAGTATAAGAAATTATTAAAGAATATTAGTAAGTTACCAGCAGGAAAGACTTTTGAGCTAAAGGATGTTTATGGCAAGATTAGTTTCAATAATGTAAGCCAAAAAAGGGCATTAGGAAAGCTATTTAAGAATGAAGTTTTGAATGGTAACGTTAATGGTGTTCAACATATATGCAAAAAAAGTGACAATCATAACCATTACATTAAATTATAAATAAACATAAAGAGGTGGAGGATATGAAACATTTTATAATTGGTGGTGCGGTTAAATGTCCAAAGTGTGGAAAAATAATTCGTAAAAAAGTATTTGTTTGTCCATATTGTGGTTCAATAATTCCACCATCTATTTTTTAAGGAGGAGATAAAAATGCCAAATAAAAGAGTTGATGATTTGAAAAACAAGACAGATCGTGAAGCAGGTCAGCAATGGCAGTCTGCATTGGGGTTAGAGAATCTCACTACGAGAGAATGGAATGAGGCAGCGTATCAGGGAGCAAGAGGAGCTTCAGATGAAGAAATACGACAAAGTATATTAGATAGTAGAAATAGAAAATTTTTTTAGTATATGTACTTTATTTGAAAGTCTAATTAGAGCCATATAGAAGAGAAGGTGATTAGAATATGTTAATCAAAGATCCAGAATTTGAAAAGATTAAAAAGCAAAGTAATATGATAGGAGATTATTGCTATAATCAAGCGTGTAATATTATAAAGGATATACAAGAAAGTTCCATTGAAAGAAAAGAAGCATATGAAGAAGCTTGTACTAGATTGAAGGATTTTAAGGTGAAGAAACATAGTAAAGAAATGGATACGGTTCTTTCAGTCGGTATGTTACTATTTCAAAGATAGCAATCCACCATTATGGACAAGATTATGGCGGACGAGGAAGTCGGCAGGACGGAGGGGATTCTCCATCACAAAGAGGGGATTGATTTTCTTCCCTGTAACATTGAATTGTCCGGCATGGAAGTGTCTATTATCAATGCGATGAGCAGGGAGATGATACTCAAACAGTACATTGACACCATAGTGGATTGATATTGTTGTTACAGCGATGTGTTAGAACAATGGTATGACATCAATCTGTGTGCGAATCGCTTGCAAAGAAGAAAGTATACTATGCGATTGCAC
>CAKRFY010000080.1 GCA_934320895.1 uncultured Lachnospiraceae bacterium
AATATTATATTTTTTTGGTCTTGCCATTTCAAATCACCGCCGTTTTTTTTATAGTATACCATAAAACGGTTTGACAGACCAATATTATTTTACTGTTTATGAATGATACACTACACTAGTTTTCAACAAAAGTTTAACTGAAATTATAGCGAAACTATTTTAGAACATAGTTAAGTGGAATTAGGAATATTATTTCTAAGAAAAATTTTTGAGGGTAAATATACTTATTTATATAACTCAAATTATAAAATATTTTATATATAAAAGTAGTGAGGATTTTATGAAAAATATTATTATGACAGCATTTATTAATAAGATTATCGATAAGGATACAGAGCGAGATAATTATGATATATATATATACGGATTGTATCAAATGATTTCGTACATTATTAATATTTTAACTATATTATTTATTGGAGTTGCTTTATGTAAAGTGTTAGAAACGATGTTTTTTTTGTTTTGTTTTATTGTTATTAGACCATATGCAGGTGGATATCATGCCTCATCAGCCATAAAATGTTATATATTTACGAATATTATTGTAACAGTTGCGGTTTCAATTATGAAATTTATTGAAATTAATAATATTTTTTTAGTATGTTTGTTAGTAATTAATAGTATCATAATAATTATTTTAGCACCTGTTGATACAAAGAATAAAAGATTAGATGAAATGGAGTATATTATATATAGAAATAAAACTTTAAAAATTTTAGTTGTAGAAGTTGTTTTTGCAATTGTAATAATAATTATAAATCATGAAATAGTTGCTGAATGTATAATATTAGCACAAGCTGTATTGTGTATATCATTGATTATAGGAAAAATAAATAATCTTTTAATAGGAGAAAATAAAAATTTTAAAAACTATAATTTATAAAAATAGTATAGATTTTACAAAAACTTGACATTTATTTTACTATGCCGTGATAGTTGCGGCATATTTTTTTTGTTACTCTTGTATTGTACAAAAGGAATTGTTTTGATTATGAAACAATTAAGTACGAAATAACTGGTACAACGGAAATGTTATAGAGAGGACAAAGAAGATTATGAACGAAAATGTTAAAGTAGTGTTTGGATTGCTCGGCGGTCTTGCGTTATTTCTGTATGGAATGAACAGTATGAGTGATGCATTACAAAAAGCAGCCGGTGAAAAAATGAAAAGAATTCTTGAAATTCTCACAAAAAATCCTATTATGGGAGCACTCGCGGGTGCATTAGTCACAGCAGTATTACAGAGCAGTTCTGCAACAACGGTCATGGTAATAGGTTTTGTAAGTGCAGGTCTCATGACTCTGCCACAGGGTATTTCAGTTATTTTTGGTGCTAATATAGGAACGACTATGACAGCACAGCTTATGGCATTTAAGATAAGTGATTACATTTATCCATTGATATTCATTGGATTTATCATTAACTTTGTGTGCAAACAGGAGAAAGTAAAGCAGGTTGGCAGGGTTATTTTCTCATTCGGACTTTTATTTGAAGGTATTGAGATTATGGGAAGCGTGATGAAACCACTTGCCACAAGCCCTGTTTTTATTGATCTTATGGGAAAGGTAAAAGATATTCCGGTTCTTGGTGTATTACTTGGATGTGTCATGACGCTTGTTGTACAGAGCAGTTCAGCAACAATCGCTGTTTTACAGAACTTTGCATCACAGGCAGGCCCTGACGGAGTTACAAGTGTTATCGGGCTTAGCGGTGCGATACCAATCTTATTTGGTGACAATATCGGTACTACGATAACAGCTCTTTTAGCATCTATCGGTCAGTCAAAAAATGCAAAGAGAACAGCAGTAGCACACAGTGTATTTAATATTACGGGTAGTATAGTGTTTATGTTTCTGATACCTGTTTTATCAAAATTTGTAAGATATATTTCACCAAAAGGAAATGAAGTTGATGTTATCTCGAGACAGATAGCAAATGCACATACGACATTTAATATTGTCTGTACTTTGGTATGGCTTCCGCTTATACCTGTAATGGTTAAGATAGTTAAATTTATCGTAAGAGGTGATGAGGTAAAAGAGAAAAATGCATTTACAGCAAAATATCTTGATGACAAACTTATAAATCAGCCTGCGGCAGCATTATATCTTGTATCAGAGGAGATTAAACGCTCAGCTTCATATGCATCAGAAGCTTTCAGCTACCTTAAAGTAGCCGTAACCGCAAAAAAAGAAGGTGTGGCAAGCCAGAAATTTAATGAATATTCAGGATATGTAAAGGTACTGCAGGAAAGTATCTCGACATACATATCAAAGATGTTTTCAAGTGGAAATCTCACTGAACTTCAGTCAGAACAGACAGCAGGTTTACTCTGCGTATCAAATAATATAGAAAGAATAGCTGAAAGATGTGACGAGATAGATAAATTGTATGAAAATCTTAGATCAAAAGGCTTTAAGTTGTCAAATGAGGCAATCGAGGAAGTAAAAGAATGTATGGAGCTTTCTGGAAAATTATTTGAAGAAGCCATAGATGCGGTTACGACAGATGATGATAAGGTAATCGATAAGATGACAAGAGATAAAAATAAAATTAGAAAAATAAACAGGCAATGCAGTAAATCACACTTTGGCAGAGTAAAGAATAAGAAATGCAGCAAGGCAATGTCGGGGGATTATACTGAAATTTTACAAAATATCGGAAGAATAACTGACAACTGTGTTGGAATAGCCGAAGA
>CAKRFY010000081.1 GCA_934320895.1 uncultured Lachnospiraceae bacterium
CGACGACACTAAGTAGTGCACTTACATTTTATAATGATAAGGAAATGGCTTCACAGCTTTCTGATTATAAAAAAGAAATTTCGGATTGGGAGTCAAAACTTAGTGAGATGGAAGAAAAATATTATTCACAGTTTAGTGCGATGGAAAGTGCACTTGCAAAGATACAAAGCCAGCAGAATACATTGTCAAGTTATCTTGGAAGCTAAAAAATTTAGTGACTGTATTAATAAAACAATTTTATAGCAATTTGTTGTGAAACTTATATTTGATTATAGCGACGGATATTTTTTTATTCGTCGCTATAGTTAGAATTGTAAACATAATAAAAATATGATATTATAAATTAAATAATAAGTGAAAATATTATAAAAGAAACGGAGAAGAAAAATGACACCAAATAAGAGAAATGCAGCACAGGCATATAAGCTTAATGCAATAAAGACAGCGTCACCAGCAAGACTTACAAGTATGCTTTATGATGCGGCAGTGAGATTTACGGATACGAGTATAGAACTTATGGAAAATGATCAAAACAATTTTGAAGAGATAAATAAAAATCTAAAAAAAGCACAGGATTGCATAATGGAGCTTAGAATGGGACTTGACTTTAAATATCCGGTAGCAGGTGAGTTTGAAAAGGTATATGATTATATTTACAGACGACTTGTAGAAGGAAATATGAAAAAAGATGTAGAGATAATTAAAGACACACTTACACATATACATACTATGCGTGATACATGGAAAGAAGTGGTTCGTCTTAATAATGAAGGTAAAGCGTAGTATAAGTGATTTTATTATACATTTTGTATGATTATTTTGTACCACAGATGTTTAAGATTATGATTTATCACAGAGCTTAATCTGAAATGTGGCTTATAGATTTTTTAATCTAAAACATTTGCGGAATGGTGATTAATATGGAAAATAAAAGAGTGTATATAACGATACTGTCTGACTCATTAGAAAAAAAGCTTGATGTACTGAAAAAGCTTCTTTCAGTGACAAAAGAGCAGAATATGATATTAAGCGAGAAAGACATTGACAAATTTGATGTATATGGTTTCGATACAGCAGTAGATAAAAAAGAGAAGCTTATCGGGCAGATGCAGGAGCTTGACAAAGGCTTTGACACTGTTTATGCAAAAGTGGGCAGGTTTCTTTCAGAAAACAAAGAAGAATACAAACCGGAAATTCTTAAGATGCAGAATCTTATAAGAAGTATCACAGATATAGGAGTACAGCTTGAAAGTCTTGAACAGCAGAACAAGACAAAGTTCAATACATTTATAAGAAATAAGAGACATGCCATAAATGACTTTAAGCAGTCAAACAGAGTAGCAACATCATATTATCAGAATATGTCAAATCAGCATAGAGAATGGCAGTCGCATTTTCTTGACCAGAAGAAATGATTTTTTTGGGAAAAACTAAAAAAAATTCAAAAAGTACTAAAGTCATGTATCAATCAACCGATATATATATTGAGTAAGTTAATACTTATAGGTTTATCAGAATTTTAGTTCCGGTAAACATAGGCTTTTAACTATATGTGTACGGACAGATAGAAAAAGCAAACTATTAATTATTATCTCAATGGCATGGAAGCCATTGCAAATTCAAGGAGGAAAACATTATGATAGTACAGCATAATATGACAGCGTTAAACGCTAACAGACAGTTAGGTATCACAAACACAAACCTTGCAAGAAGCACAGAGAAGCTTTCTTCAGGTTATAGAATCAACCGTGCATCAGATGATGCAGCAGGACTTTCTATTTCAGAGAAGATGCGTGGACAGATTAGAGGTCTTAAGCAGGCATCTACAAATGCTCAGGATGGTCAGTCACTTATCCAGACAGCAGAAGGTGCTATGAATGAGATTCATTCAGTTCTTCAGAGAATGAGAGAACTTACAGTTCAGGCAAAGAACGATACATACAAGCAGGAAGATCGTGAGAAAATTCAGACTGAGGTTCAGCAGCTCCAGAGCGAAATCGATAGAATCGCTACTCAGACACAGTTCAATAAGATGAACCTTCTTACTGGTTCTTATGATAGTAAGCAGTTCCAGGTTGGTGCTAATGATAAGCAGGTTATTAATCTTACAATTTCTACAATGACATGTGAAGCACTTGGTGTTACATCTATTAAAGATTTATTGCCAACAAGTGGTGGAGCATCTATCGGAAGTACTACACTTGCAAAGATTGATAGTGCTATTACAAAAGTATCCACAAAGAGATCTGATCTTGGTGCTATTTCTAACAGACTTGATCATACAATCGCAAATGCCGATAATATGGCTGAAAATCTTCAGTCTTCAGAAAGTAAGATTCGTGATGTAAACTTAGCATCAGAGATGGTTTCTTACTCAAGCATGAGCATCCTTCAGCAGGCAGGTCAGTCTATGCTTTCTCATGCAAATCAGGCTACACAGGGTGTTCTTTCATTACTTCAGTAATGAAAGAAC
>CAKRFY010000082.1 GCA_934320895.1 uncultured Lachnospiraceae bacterium
CATGAAAGTCCTTATCTATGAATGTCTCCCCTGAACCATCATCAAAAGTGGCATTTCCTTTCCATTCAAGCTGCCACTTAACATCAGCAGTATGTGTCTGTTGATTGATACGAGTTTCTACATCCTGCTCTGTATATCCTATTTTCGTCCAACCGTTATGACGAACCACTTCCGGAGTAGAATAGCCATAAAGCATTGGAACTACCTGTTTGGTTGTCTGAATGTTAGGTTTATTCATGCTATTCCATCTCCTTTACATTATTCTCAATAAATGCGATTTCTTCTTCGGAAAGTCCATATTTTTTATAGAGCTGCTTGTCTATGTTTGCTATGGATACAGACCAGTCGATATCGGATTTGTCGGTAAAATTCTGTAATGGAACCCATTTCCATTTATCAGGCGTATTGGCTTGTGTTCTTTTTAAAATTCCAAACATTGCTCTTGCAAACTTTGAGCATATATATTTGAAAACATTTCTTGCTTCTTTCTCGTTTTGTAAAATTCCTATACTTAAAAAAGTCTCTGTTGAACCAGTTCCCGGTTCTCCTATTATCGGCATTGATATAGTTTCACCAAAATCACCATTTCCAGTAGCTCCCGGCAAAAAAACCTTATATGTATATAGATTGCAAACATCATCTCTTACATACTCTTTTTTTATGTATCTATATATCCTCTCATTTGATTCTCTGCCCAATATTTTTAAATAAGCAGTCCTATTATCCACTATTTCCTTCAAAAAAGGCTCCGGCATCTTTTCAAAAACATTTGATTTAAAATCCAGTTCATGTCCTTTACTTAGACGTCCTATCAGTTCTGGAAAATCTGTATATAATTGTTCTTTAAAGTGATATGAATAACTTGATATTACAACTTCACTCATTGATGAAAAATCTCTATTTCTTCTAATTTTGTGCAAAATTGTATTCAATTCTGGGTAAGGCGTAAAAATCTCAATTGTACCAAAATCCTTTTCACTATCTCTATAGGTTATCGCTATGCCACCTTTTATTTCCGTATTACTAAATACCTTGCTGCAATCTTCCTCATACTCCATTACTTTAAAGTGATTATCATTTAGCATTTTTTGATTCCATGCCTTTGGTGTACTGCCTGCATTAAACAAGAATCGTGCAGGGTGTATCAGTTCAACTTTATTAGCAACTGTATAAGCAGCATCCATAAACTTATTATATACTGGTGGAGCATATGTATCATTCTCCCCTATAGTATTATCTTGATACGGCGGATTCCCTATTGCAAAATCAAATTTCATCTCATCTACCTTCCTTCATGCTTTTATACGTCAGCGACTTATCGCTGCGCCAGTCATAGATCCGGCAGTACACTTCTTCCGGTTCTTCTATATCCTGCTTTCTCGGCTCATCTGCTACCACAAAGTCAAATAAACTGAATTGATGATATTCCTCTTTGGGCTTTCCAAAGGGAATCGTCCCGGATATTCCATCCATCTGCCACAGGTTCCAGACAATAACATTCACAATCTTTCGCAGTTCTACATCTGTTGGAACTCTCCCCCACCTGTCCTGCATATAGTCCACAAAAGTTATGAGCAAATTGATTCTTGCAATCAGAAGGCTGTCTCCTTGAAATTCATAACCATACACACTCTGATATGCTCGAAGCACCCATTTGAACCATTCAGTTGCACTGTCTGTATTTTCATTTACCACACGCAGTTTTCTGTCTAAAATTCCTATCCGCTGCCTAATCTCAAGCAGTTCTCCGGTAGCTGCATCATAGCGCGATACAATGTAGGGAGCTTCACCGCAGGTAATCTCAAGCCTTTTGGAATCGACATATTTTTTCCATCCATCCGCTGTGTCAAACTCCACTTTTTCTGTGTTTACTAGCCAACCCTGCTCACATTCAATATTAAAAACATCTTTTCTTCCAAACCACTCCTCATCGCAATGGTTATTCATTTTGTTGCATATCCACGATGGCGTAAACACCTCGGCTTTGGCTCTGGTACGTTCCTGCTGTTGTTCCTTATTCTTTAGCACCCTCGGCTGTATCTCATATTGCGTAAATCCCTTTAAGATTTCTTCTGTCATCTGCTCAGTTTCCTTGATTGGAGTACCTTTGGAACTATATACCGATGTCGCAAATATAATATTTTTCTTTGTTGTCTTATCCTTCAGCAATGCTTTAAGATTTTCACTGACCGGATAAGTATTCAAATCAATTAACTTATCCATTTTTATCCTCATTTCTAAAGCCGGCTATCTTTGATAGCCAGCTTGGAAAAAATGTATACATTTCCAGTAATCGTATACATAAAACCATTCTTACATATTGTATCACGAAATCAGTCGAAATTCAGTAATT
>CAKRFY010000083.1 GCA_934320895.1 uncultured Lachnospiraceae bacterium
AGAATCATAAAAATTCTGATGGATTTTTTCTTTTCTAAAAATCAAAACAAAAATGGTATGTTTTTCAGTGCCCTCCTTACAGGTGAGGGGATGGTTAATTTTTAAGTCTCTTTATTTTCCTTATATTTCATCTACGTTATACTTTAATTCTCATACAATCTAAATTTCTTTATATAATTACTCATATCTGTCGCTAAATTTTGCAAAGCGATAGCACTCTCACTAATCTCATTGATAGACGAACCTATCTCCTGAACTGAAGCCGATGTTTCCTGCGTACTTGCTGCATTCTGTTCAGCAATCGCAGAAAGACTTTCAAGTACGGAACTTACATTATTCTTAGCTTCATTTATTTCGTTAACCTGAGATGAGATCGACTCAGTAAGCTCAATAACCTTATCAGTTTCAGCCGTAAGACCTTTGAATGACTTTCTTGTACTGCCAAGTCTGTCTACCTGAATTGCGACATCATTACTTACAGTCTCCATTCTTTTAACACTTATATTTGAATTATCTAAAAGTTCAGAAACAATTCTCTCAATTTCATCAGCACTATTCATACTACTGTCTGACAGACTCCTTATCTCATTTGCAACTACCGCAAATCCCTTTCCATGTTCACCAGCCCTCGCCGCCTCAATAGATGCATTAAGCGAAAGAAGGCTTGTCTGGTCTGCAATTGATTGTATAAGTTCAACCGCACTTCTAATAGCTTCTGCCGAAGTATGTGTTTTAAATGTTTCATCTTTAAGCGTTGCAATCTCATCCGAAGTATTCTCACTTATTTTAACAAGCTCTTTAAGAACATTTGATGTTTCATTACTCATATCTTTCATTTTCTCAACAGTCTCTGAAAGAAGATGCATACTGTCTGTGCATTTGTCTATGTCGTTTCCAATGCTTATAACATTTTCATTTGCACTCTGTGTATCTGAAGCCTGACTTCCTGCACCATCAGCAATTCCGGTAACTGCCTGTTCAATCCCTGAAACAGTATCATCTACCTGTTCAATACTACTTTTCAATGTAACTGACGCTTCATCAAGATGTGCGCCATTTTCCATTAGAGATTTTGCCATAGCTGCAAGTTCATCTTTTAAAACTAATGCAGATTTCGCAAGCATACCAATCTCATCATTATACTTTGCAACTTTATGTATATTTATATCTCTGTGCGCAAGATCAAGTTCCGCCATACGATTCATTGAAAATACAACATCATTTATTGGTTTTGCAATTTTCTTTGGAACAACAATTCCTATTGTTCCCATAATTATAAGTATAATAATAACAGCTATACCAGCTCTAATGTATACTTTATTTATAGGCGCATTTATTTCTGCCTTATCACAACAAAGCACCAATGTAAATGAATATGTACTGCTGACATAATATGCCGCTACTTTTTCTTGTCCATTATAAGTATACTCCAAAAGTCCCGATGGCGTTTTTTCCATCGCTATCATTTTATCAACTATTTTCTGCACAGGCTCAACACCTATTTTTTCACTGATCAGCTTTTCATTTGGATGCCATGCAACATTTCCGCTTCCATTTATAATATACATATAGCTGCTCGATAATCCGTTAACCTTTAAGGATGCTAACGTATTTTTCAATGTTATTGGTGTAAGTACTATATTTGCACCACTCCTGTCAATCTGTTTATCAAAAGACTGGCCTAACATTGATGTGACATCTTTCATAGATGCACTTGTATTATCCTGTAATGCTGTCTTTACATATGGCACAACCAAAAGTGCAAGAAGCACAACTGTAGTCAAAATGCTCACATATACAAGTCCCGCAATTCTTACTACAATTGATTTTCCTTTGTTCCCCACACCTTTTTGTAAAACATTTTTTTCTGTTTTATTACCGTTTATATTTTCCTCAATCTCCTCTGCTTTTTCTGACTTAACTTTTTGCTTTGGATCTATCTCATCTGTAAATTTTGTCTCTTTAGCGGCCTTATTTTTTAAAGAAAATTTTTTCATACCACCAACCTCCATCTGTTAAAATTCGGACTACTTTTACTTAATTCATCCAAAATCTGATTTTGCCTTACAATCATACATAAAACCCTACAATTATTAATCACTATATTATATATATTATAGCATATTGCATAAAAATTCAACAATTTAGCATAATAATTTTTATGCTTTTTATATAGAATCTTACTATTGACACCATATATAAACAACAATGCTTCAGCTCATTTAAAACTATAATACAAAACCCCCGCACTATCGCAGAGGGCACTGAAAAAGTGGATAACACCGCCTATATTTGGTATAATAGATATATCAAATATAGGTGGTGTTTTTATG
>CAKRFY010000084.1 GCA_934320895.1 uncultured Lachnospiraceae bacterium
TGGTATGTAAAGAGCTGTGGCAGATGACCGCAGAAACAGGGTGGTAACGCGGATGATATTCGTCCCTTTTTTAGTCTGATGACTAGAGAAGGGACTTTTTTTATTGATGCACAAACCTTTTTCCAACGGAAATTTTAGTGAGCAGATTCTAAGGAGGAACATGTAATGAAAGCATTACAAAAAGTCAGTAAATTTTTATCGGATTACACATCTATTGTTGTTATAGCGATTGCAGTTATAACATTTCTTGTGCCAGGAATGATGTCCTGGGTTAATTACAAGTTGTTTGTCGATTTTGTATCAAACAAATTTACAAATCAGTCTATCATTATCGGAATTATTATGTTTAGTATGGGTCTTACATTGACAGCACAGGATTTTAAAATACTGGCAAAGAGACCATTTGATATATGCGTTGGTGCAATTGCACAATATCTTATAATGCCTTTCTTAGCTTTAGGAATTACAAAGGTACTTGGACTTTCTGATGCCATAGGACTTGGACTTATACTTGTCGGATGTTGTCCTGGAGGTGTTTCTTCAAACATCATGTCATATCTCTGTGGTGGGGATGTAGCCTTTTCAGTAGGAATGACCACAGTGTCAACAATTCTTTCTCCATTTATGACACCGCTTCTTGTATCATATCTTGCAAGTGGAGCACATATTTCAATCAAGGCACTTCCAATGTTCGTGTCTATCGTTGAAACAGTAATTCTTCCGGTTGCAATCGGATTTTTACTTAATTACTTGTTTGGCAAGAAGAAAACTTTTATGGAATTACAGAAAGTAATGCCGGGTATCGCCGTTCTTGGTCTTGCCTGTGTAGTTGGAGGAGTAGTTTCTTCACAGGGTTCTAAATTCTTTGAATCCGGTGTAGTGATATTTGTAGCTGTTCTTTTGCATAACGGACTGGGTTATTTATTAGGTTATGGTGCAGGAAAACTTGTCGGAATGAATACGGCGAAAAAGAGAACAATCTCCATCGAGGTTGGTATGCAGAATGCAGGACTTGCAACTAATCTTGCAACAACAACGGCACAGTTTGCTTCAACGCCTGAATCTGCTATTATATGTGCGGTATCATGTACATGGCATTCTATTTCAGGAACACTGCTTGCCGGAGCATTTGCATTGAAAGATAAATTAAGTGAAAAAATGTCTTAATAAGAAATAATTAGACACCAGCATTAAAAAGTATAAGCATTAAAGTAAAGGGGTGGAATTATCTGTCCCTTTAAATTTTGCGTGATAAAAATATTTTGCACAGTGGGGAGACAATATGTTATATTTTATTATGATGATGAAAAGATTAAGGACAGAGAGATTAAATGGAAAAAGATATAAAAAACGAATATCATATAACAGTAAATGACAATGTTTTTAGAACGAAAACCTCAGGACTTCATGCTGTGCTTCTGTTTATTGTATGTTTTGCTGCACAGTTTATCATAGATTGTATTCTTGAGCATTTTGAAATTATACGCAGTGAGTATATCAGGGATAATATTCCCGAAATTGCAATTGTGATTTCTGTTGTAATAGTATGCCTGTATTATCATATCAGAGAAAAACGAACAAATGGCGTTATGCAGTTGGATATCAGTTTCTTAAATGACGCTGTTAGGATTTTGGCAAATGACAGTGAATACATAGTAAAATATGATGAGATTACACAGATAAATAAAATGATGGTTATTGACCGCGTACATGGTGAAAAAGGCTGCTATAGAATTAAGATAAAATGTCATGGCAGAAGTAGTCTTGAATTTGAGACGACACGACAGGAATATGAAAAACATTTGGACTTTGAAGACACAGAGCTGTTTATTTTTTATGATGCATGTAAGAAAGCAGGGCTTAAATGTTGTTGAAAAGAAGGCTAACGCAATCCCACTGGCTTTAGACGGTGGGTTAAGATAGCCAAAAGTGGAAAAATGTTATATA
>CAKRFY010000085.1 GCA_934320895.1 uncultured Lachnospiraceae bacterium
CCCAACCCATGTAAAAAAACAGTTTTCATTAAACGCCTCCTAAGCTCAAGATAACCATCAATGCACAAACAAACTGAAATTTTGTGTGTGCATACTTATATTCTTTTCCGTATTTTATCGACATTTCTATTCATTACTTTTCTTCCATAATGCACATAAGCAAAATTTTTCAATTTACTCCATGTTTGGCGATGTTGTTCAAAGAAGCTATCTGGATTATCATATACTCCATAATCCACAACTACAGCATAATTTTGTACAAACGTATCCTCTCCATGCCAATTAAGATTAAGTCTTTCTAAATTAGATACAGCCACCGCATATTTAGCAAACGCTCCTCTAACATTTTTATGCTTATCCTTTATCGCACTCATATAACTTTCATCTGTAATCACACCTTCAAGTGCAATCCAATTACCCAAGTATAGAACTTCTACCCAAGTATGCACGATACGTTCCGGCGCCAATACGGAAATTAACCATGATGTAGCTCCTCGCTGAAAATGTTTACTTACTTCAGAGCCATGCAATCTGCAAGGTGTTCCTACACTTCGTAGCAACGCCATAAGTAAAGTTGCCTTTGTATTACATTGCCCGTATCCATCTTTTAACACTTCTTCTGCAGACAATAAGTCTGAACTGTTATATCCAAACAATATCTCGTTTCTTACGAAATCATAAATGGCAGCTATTTTGTTATATTCATCTAATTCTATCCATTTACGATTTTTTATGAGAGACTGTATACTCTCTACATCGAAATTTAGCATTTTAGTCATTTCAAGATATTTCTTCTCCATAATATCGCCTCTCTTTCTTCTTATGGCTCTATTATAGAAAACAAACCTCTAATAAACTTTCAAAAATTCGCTATCTTTTACTGTACTTCTCGCCGGAAGCCCCATCATCCTTTTTACTGTAGATGCAAAATGTGATGGTGAATCAAATTCTGCGTTTAATGCTGCTTCTGTTATCCGTTTCCCAGCTAATAAATCTTGAAATGCTCTTTCTAACTGATGCAGTGTTAAATATTTTTTAAGCGTTATCCCTACCTGTTCACTAAATAAATGAGATAATCGGCTTGCTGAAATACACAATTTTCCAGCATATTCCTCTATCGAATGTTCTTCACAACTACATTGTTCAAGCATCTTAAGGAAAACTAAAATTCTATCATCAAATTGTTTATTCAAATATGGAATATCAAAGCATTCGTACATTTCAGCTATAAACTTTCTATATGTTTCTGTATCAAATGTATCTTTCATATCCATTGCTATCTTCTTTAGTTCATTTGATTTACTATCATCCACAATACAATAGTCTTTGTCTTGCAATATACAATTCAATTTTATACCAATATCGGATACTGGTTCTATCACACATGTAAAATGAATTTTACTATTCGCTTTGAAAGAATGTCTGACATTCTTATTTACCAGAATACAAGAACACATAATCTTTTCTTTGCCTACTCTAATTTCTAACTCATCTTCCAAACATAGAAAAAACTGTATCATGCCATGACTATGTGCGGACGCATCCAAATGGTCTGTCAACATTGAAATCTTATCTATATCCCAATATATACGATTCATGCCACACATCCTTTCCACCTACATTTCAACAGAAAATTCAAATAAACGCGTGCTTTTATAGCTCGCCTCTCAAACGTGCTTCTATATCAGATGCCGTGTATAACACATC
>CAKRFY010000086.1 GCA_934320895.1 uncultured Lachnospiraceae bacterium
CGTTAATGTTGCAAGAAAAACAAATGTCTGCGTTGCAGCCGCTTGTTTTTCTCTTTACAACATTAGAATACCACAAATCTTGGTTCTGGCAAGAGAATTTGTTTTTTCCGTACAAGTTTTTATCAATTACAAGCGCCGAATATACGCAGGCAACATAAAAGAGATCACGGAGTGGATGATTTATGTGAGAGAAAAGCCAATGATTTTCTGATAGATTATGTTGATTATAGCGGAGAGGGTATATGGTCATAAAAAATTGGCTTGTTATCCATACAAACCCAAGCTATAATAATCTTGTGACAACACCTATATCTTTTCGAGGAGTTGTTGAACAGTAAACAGTACACCGGTCGATTGAATCGTGATTATGCGAGGCTTGGGCAATGAGATAACAGTTGTTCTGAATAGGACTAAAACATATGGAGTCCGTAAGATGTAAGGAGGACATTCATGAAAATAGAGGAAGGAACACTTTTATGAGCAAAAAATTACAGATAAGAAATAGCACTGTTGATTTCTTGGTTTTCACACGAGATGCAGGAAAAGACGGGATAGAAGTCAGGGTTCAGAATGGTGATGTATGGTTGACACAGAAGGCAATTTCACAGCTTTTTGATGTAGATAGAAGTGTGGTTACAAAGCATCTGAGTAATATTTTTAAAGAGAGCGAATTAGATGAAAATTCAACTTGTGCAAATTTTGCACAAGTTGCCGATAATGGAAAAACATATAACTATAAATTTTATTCATTAGCTGCAATTATTGCTGTGGGGTATCGCATTAATTCAGAACGGGCAATGCAGTTCAGAACATGGGCAACGAAGGTGTTGGATACATTTACAAAGCAGGGATATGTTCTTGATAAAAGCAGATTGATTAATGGACAGATTTTCGATGAAGATTATTTTGAGCATCTTATTGCAGAGATTCAGGAAATCAGAGCTAGTGAGAGAAGGTTTTACCAGAAAATTACAGATATATATGCAACAGCAGTAGATTATGATAAGAATTCGCAGGTGACAAGAGAGTTTTATGCTACAGTACAGAATAAGATGCATTATGCGGTCCATGGTAATACAGCGGCAGAAGTTATTGTTGCAAGAGCCAATCATAATCAAGAACATATGGGACTTAAATCATGGAAAAATGCGCCGGATGGTAAAATCGTAAAAACAGATGTGTCCATTGCAAAGAATTATTTAGAAAAAGAAGAACTTGCAGAATTAAATGAGATTGTGACAATGTATCTTGATTATGCAACAAGACAGGCACGAAGACGTATTCCTATGACTATGGAAGATTGGAAAACAAAGCTGGACGCATTTCTTAGATTTAATGATGCAGAAGTACTTCAAGATAAAGGAAAAGTGACTGCAGCTATTGCAAAGGAATTTGCAGAAAGTGAGTTTGAAAAATACAGAGTTATACAGGATTCATTGTATGAAAGTGACTTTGATAAATTGGTGAACGATATGGAAAATGATGGGGATGTAAAATAGCTATAGCTGGGGAGCCAAGGTGTGAGTATAGTCAGAGGTTTTCCAATGGCGGAAAAGAGGGAATAATGAAAGAAAATTTAAGGGTAGTACTTGAAGTGGCAGAGGAATGTATTTCGAAGGAGGAGGTAAAGAGG